>JAWVFJ010000012.1:0-31650 GCA_033856275.1 Solirubrobacterales bacterium | reverse complement strand
CGTCGCGCACCACCGTGCGCCCCGAGGCGTAGTAGCGGTCGATCTCCTTGAAGAGCTCGTCGACGAGCTGGTCCGTGGGGACCTTTTTCAGGGGCTCGCCCTTGGAGTAGATCATCCCCATGTCCTTGGCCCCCGTGATGCCGAAGTCGGCATGGCGGGCCTCGCCGATGCCGTTGACGGCGCAGCCCAGGACCGCGACCTCGATCGGGTCGGCGTAGGCCTCGAGGCGCTGCTCGATCTCCGCGACGACGGTGTCCATGTCGAACTGGAGGCGCCCGCAGGTCGGGCAGGCGATCAGGACGGGCCCGCGCTCGCGGAGCTGGAGGGCCTTGAGGATCTCCCAGGCGACCTTGACCTCCTCCTCGGCGTGGAAGGTCGAGAGGCTGATCCGGATCGTGTCGCCGATCCCGTCGGCGAGCAGCGTGCCCAGGCCGACCGAGGACTTGAGCGAGCCCGACCACTTCGTGCCCGCCTCGGTGATCCCCAGGTGCAGCGGATAGGGGACCTTCTCGGCGAGCAGGCGGTTGGCGGCGATCGTGTTGGGCACGTTGGTCGACTTGATCGAGACCTTGAAGTTCTCGAAGTCGAGGCCCTCCATCAGCTCGACGAACTCGACCGCCGCGGCGACCAGCGCCTCCACCGGGCTCTCGCGCTCGAGCGCGTGCAGGTGCTTGGGCAGCGAGCCCGAGTTGACGCCGATCCGCATCGGCACCCCGGCGGCGGTCGCCCTCTCGGCCACCTCGGCGACCTTCTCGCGGCCGCCGATGTTGCCCGGGTTGAGCCGGATGCAGTGGGCGCCGGCGTCGATCGCCTTCAGCGCCAGCGTGTGATTGAAGTGAATGTCGGCGATCACCGGGATCGGCGAGTCCCGAACGATCGTCTTCAGCGCCTCGACGTCGTCGTCGCGCGGCACCGCGACCCGCACGATGTCGGCGCCCGCGTCGGCAACTTTGCGGATCTGCTCCATCGTCGCCGCCAGGTTGGCCGTCTCGGTCTTGGTCATCGTCTGCACGACGACCGGCGCGCCGCCACCGATCGGCACGCCACCGACGAATATCTGCCGCTTGGAAGCCATGAGCAGAGCCTAGCGAGAGGGCTTCGCCAAGCGGATTGAACCCGCGCGGCGGCCAGCGCGTATGCAGAAACAGATGGGTACGCGGAGCCGCGATTCAGGGAGAGCGGTTGCGGTCCGGTGGCGGGCACGCCTCGGCCTGCCCCCGCTCGCCATTGCCTTCACCCTGCTCGTTGCCTCGCCCGCGCAGGCGACCTTCCATCTGATCAAGGTGCGCGAGGTCTACCCCGGCGCCAACGACGACAGCTACGCCGAGTTGCAGATGTACGCCGCGAGCCAGAGCCTGCTCAGCGGCCACGCCTTGAAGGTCTATGACTCCAGCGGCGCCCTTGTGCACAGCTCGACCTTTTCGTCTTCGGTCCCCAACGCCGCCAACCAGCAGACGGTGCTGATCGGCGACACGCGCGTGCAGGAAGCCTTCGGTGTCGCCCCTGACCTCGTCGACAGCGGGCTCGCTGTGAGCGCCGCGGGCGGTGCGGCTTGCTGGAACGCTGGCGGCCTGCCCGCCGATTGCGTTGCCTGGGGCAACTTCAGCGGCGGCGCGGCGCTGCAGGCGGCTACCGGGACAAGTGCCGGCACACCTGTTTCGCCGAGCGGTATCACCACTGGCAAGGCGATTCGGCGCACGATCGAACCGGGCTGCCCGACCTTGCTGGAAGAAAGCGACGACAGCGACAGCAGCGCCGCCGACTTCTCCGAGGTCGCCCCGGTGCCCCGCAACGACGCCAGCCCAATCAGCGAGCACACCTGCGCTGGCGCCCCCAACACCGCGATCGACGACAAGCCCCCATCGCGCTCCAGCAGCGACAGCGCCGAATTCACCTACGAAGCCCCCACTGCCACCAGCTACGAATGCAAGCTCGACGCGGCGGTCTTCAGCGCCTGCCCGCTCGGCGGCCCGCAGGAATACAGTGGCCTCTCCGAGGGCAGCCACACCTTCCAGGTGAGGGGCGTCAACACTTCTGGCCCGGACCCGACGCCAGCGAGCTACACGTGGACGGTTGACACCGTTCCCCCCGTCGCCGCGATCGATACCCATCCGGCCGACCCGAGCCCCGGCACCACCGCCCAGTTCACCTACCACGCCCCGAATGAGCCCGGATCGAGCTTCAAATGTTCCCTCGACGGCGTGCTGCCCTCGACCTGTCCAACGAGCGGGATGACCTACCACAGCCTCGCCGACGGCAGCCATACTTTTGCCGTCGAAGCAACCGACGCCGCCGGCAACCAGCAGCTGGCGCCGACCGAATTCAGCTGGACCGTCGACAACTCGCTGCTCGACACGACGCCCCCCCAGACCACGATCGAGTCAAAGCCGCCGAACCCGAGCGAGAGCTCGACCGTCAGCTTCACCTACGCCTCAAACGAGCCCGACTCAACCTTTGAGTGCTCGCTTGACGGTGCTTCGTTCTCCGCCTGCGCCGCGACCGGCACCTCCTACAGCGGCCTCGGCAACGGCTCCCATTCCTTCCAGGTGCGCGCGACTGATCCGAGCAACAACACCGATCAGACCCCCGCTGGCTATAGCTTCGACGTCGTTCTTCCCACAGAGGCGCTACCGAGCCTGCCGTCCCCAGCGATCCCCCTGGCGCTCGCCCCGTCCCCCAAGGCCCGGCCGGTCGCGCCCGATACGACGGTCGCCGCCAAGCCACAGGCCAGGACACACGATCGCACGCCGACCTTCCGCTTCCGCTCGAGCATGCGTGGGGCGACCTTCCAGTGCCAGCTCGACCGCGCCCGCTACAAGCCGTGTCGCTCGCCCTTCACTCCCACCAGCCCCCTGACCCTGGGGCGGCACACACTGAAGGTGCGCGCCGTCGTCGCGGGCTCCGCCGACCTGACCCCGGCGATCGCCTCCTTCAAGGTCGTGGCGTGACGAGGGCACCCGCCACGAAAGGAAACCGCACGGGGCCCGAGCTTCGCGTATATATAAGAGAATGCACTGTATCTCTAGAGCAATCGAAGGGTTTCGAGTATCAGCTCGAGTCCGGCTCATGCTCGGAGTGCTGCTTTCCTCCCTTGCCGTGATGGTCCCGGCGCAGCCCGCCCACGCCACCTTCCACGAAGTGTTGATCAGCGAGCTCTACCCCGGCTCCGCGGCGGGGCCGCAGTCAAGTTTCCTCGAGCTGCAGATGTACTCCTCGGGCCAGAATTTCGTTGGTAGCCACACCGTCACCCTCTACCACTCGGATGGCAGCTCGATCGGCACCTTTGCATTTCCCGCTGACCTGCCTGGCGACGGGAGCAACCAGCAGACGATGCTGATTGGCGACAGCGGCGTCCAGGAAGCCTTCGGTGTTGCCCCCGACCTCCTCGACGCCGGCTTCGAAATCCCGGCTGCCGGAGGCGCGGCCTGCTGGGACGGGCTCGACTGTGTGTCCTGGGGCAACTTCACTGGCCAGACTGCCCCGTCGAGCGGGATTCCCGCCGATGCCGGGGGAATCCCCGACGGCAAGGCGATCGAGCGGCGCATATCCGGGGGCACCTGCGGCAACCTGCTCGACCCCGCCGATGACAGCGATGACAGCGATAGCGAGTTCGTCGACGGCACCCCGAGCCCGCTGAGCTACGCGACGGTTCCCGCACCGGTGACCTGTACGCTGCCGCCGCCGACTCCGTCCACGCTGCTCGACGAAAAGCCGCCGAGCTTCACCAACTCGACCGAAGCCAAATTCAGCTTCCACGCCAGCTCCGAAGCGGCCGGCTTCCAATGCAGGCTCGACCAGGGCTCATACAAAGACTGCACGTCCGGCTCGAAAATCGCCTACCCGGGACCGCTAGCCGAGGGCTCGCATAACTTTCGCGTCCGAGCCTCGAACGCCAACGGAGTCGGCAGCTCCGCCAGCTACACCTGGACGGTCGACCTCACCGCTCCGACCGCGAAAATCACCAACCACCCAGCCGACCCCAGTCCGGGTAACTCAGCCTCCTTCAGGTATGGCTCCAGCGACGGCGGCTCGAAATTCGAATGCAGGCTGAGCCCGATCGAGAGCTCGTTTGCACCCTGCGATACCCAGCCCAAGGTCTACTCCAACCTGGCGAACGGCGACTACGAATTCGAAGTGCGCACGATCGATAACGCCGGCAACGTCCAGCCAGTGCCAACCGTCTTTCCCTGGACGGTTGACAACTCCCTACTCGACGAAACGCCGCCGGAGACGACGATCCTTTCCAGGCCAATGGATCCGAGCACGAGCCCAGTCGCGACCTTCACCTACAGCTCCAACGAGCCCGGCTCGACCTTCCAGTGCAAGCTCGACAGCGGCGGCTTCAGCGGTTGTCCGGCCGGCGGCATCACCTACAGCGGCCTCGCCGATGGCCCCCACAGCTTCCAGGTGAAGGCAGTCGATGCAAGCCATAACACCGACCCAACGCCAGCCGGCTATAGCTTCACCGTCGTCCTCGCGGGCGCGGCGCCGGCAAGCACCGGAACCGGGTCCGCCCCCGGCAAGCGAACCGCGAGCGGGGCGCCGAATACGACGATCGCCAAACAGGGGACCCAGATCCGCGACCGTACCCCGACTTTCCGCTTCGGCTCGAGCAAGCCCGGCGCCAGCTTCCAGTGCAAGCTCGACTACGGCGCCTTCCGCAGTTGCCGCTCGCCCTTCACAACCAAGAAACTCTCCTTCGGATCACACGCGCTGCAGGTGCGTGCGGCGGTCAAGGGGGCAACGGACCCGACTCCAGCTAAGTTCAGCTTCAAGATCGTGAAAGGCTGAATCGACTCGATGCGCAAGCTCGGGCCACTGCTCGCGGCGCTGATGTCCCTGGCCGCCCTGGCATGGCCCGCCTCGTCGCTTGCCACCTTCCACGAGATGTCAATCCGCGAGGTCTACGCCGGGTCGCCTGAATCCCAATACGTCGAGCTGCAGATGTGGGCAGCGGGACAGAACCTCGTCGAAGGTCACGTGCTGAAGACCTACAACGCGGGTGGTGGCCTGACCAGCACGAATACTTTCGCCAGCGACGTACCCAACGGGGCGAACCAGAGCACCATCTTGCTCGCCACTCCCGCAGTGGAAACGGAATTCGAAGTCACTGCCGACACGGCCCTGGCAGTGGGGAGGCTCGACCCCACTGGCGGAGCGGTCTGCTGGGAAAACCTCGACTGCGTCTCCTGGGGCGGTTTCAGCGGCTTCGCCGGCACGGCGCCGAGCCCCGTCGGGTCGCCGGCGGCGGCGATCCCGGCCGGTATGGCCCTGCGCCGGACGATCGCCCCCGGCTGCGCCACCCTGCTCGAGCCAACCGATGATCACGACAACAGCGCCGCCGATTTCTCCGCCGTTTTCCCGGCGCCGCGGCCAAACTCCGTGGCGCCGAGCGAGCGCCGCTGCCCCGGCAGTAGCGAAGGTGGGTTTGGAGGAGGCTCAGGGGGGTCTGCTCAGAAAGGCGCGCCGCAGACCAGGCTGCGACGTAAGCCTGGGAAGAAGATCAGCGATCGCACCCCGACCTTTCGCTTCGGCTCGAGCGAGTCCGGCTCCGTCTTCCAGTGCAAGCTCGACGGCAAGTCGTTTCGCTCCTGCCGCTCACCCTTCACTACCAAGCCCCTGGCGCTCGGCCATCACAGCTTCAAGGTCCGCGCCCGCGACGACTCGGGCAGGCTCGACCCGAGCCCGGCCTCCTACGGCTTCAAGGTCATCGCGAAGACGTAAGCTGGCGCCCGCGCTCAGCGGACGTGGATGCCTTCGCCTGTTATGCGACCGATGTCGTTGGTGAGGCCGATGAAGAAGAGCATCGCCACGAGGACGATGCCAACGGCGCTGGCGCGCTCCATCGTCCGCAGCGATACCGGTGTCCCACGAAGCTTCTCGATCAGGCTCCAGAAGATGTGGCCGCCGTCGAGGGGCAGGATCGGCAGCAGGTTGATCAGGCCCAGAGAGAGGCTGACGATGGCGAGGAGGAACAGTGAGGGATAGACGCCGACGTCGATCGTCTGGTGCGCGGCATCGCTAATACCCACCACGCCGGAGATTTCCTTGCGCTGCTTGGATTCGAAGACACGGGCGAAGACTGAGCCCGTTTTGCGGGCGACCAGGGAAATCGTGTCCAGGGCCCTGGTGGCGGCGGTTCCGACGCTGATGCTTTCGGGCACCGTCTTGTAGCTGACTCCGATCAGAGAGGTGCCGTATTCCCTCCTGTATTCCGGTCGTATGGCGATCGTCTGCACTGCGCCTTTGCGACCGATCGTCAGCCGAACGGGCGCGGGGGAAGGCGCCAGACAGCCGTCTTCCTTCTGCTGGCAGCCGTGAGACGCAATTGCTTCGCCCAGCTTTTCTTGCCGTTCCACCGAGCTGAGGTTTGCGTAGGACCTGCCGTTGACGGCGAGGATCTTGTCGCCTATCTTGAGCACCTTCGAGGCTGGAGTGCCGCTGCGGACTTCGCCCACCGACTGGGTGGCCTGCTGAGCGTCGGCAAAGTAGATGAAGACCAGGATCGCGAAGGCAAGCAGGATGTTCACGGCCGGGCCGGCTCCGATCACCACGATCCGCTTCCAGACCGACTGGCGGTAGTAGGCGCGGGGCTCGACCTCCGGAGGAAGTTCCTCCTCGGAGCTCATACCGCTGATTTTCACGAAACCACCAATCGGGATGGTCGCGATCCCGTACTCGGTCTCGCCACGTTTGATCGAGACCAGCTTCGGCCCGAAGAAGAGAAAGAACTTTTCGACCCTCATCCCGGTCGCCTTGGCAGCAAAGAAGTGACCGGCCTCGTGGAGGATGATCAGCAGGGAGAAGCCGAGGAAGACCAGCAACCAACTCATACCCGTGCCAACCCGCCTACTTCCTCCTCGGTGCGGCGCCGGGCCTCGGCGTCGACGGCGAAGAGGTCGTCGAAGTGCGTCGGAATGACCGCCGGCATCGCGGCGAGGACGCTCTCGATCACCGCTGCAATCGAGGTGAAGCCGATCTTGCCGTCGAGAAAGGCAGCTACAGCGACCTCGTCGGCAGCGTTGAGGACGCACGGCGCGGTCCCCCCTGCCCTGCCCGCATCGAGAGCGATCCGCAGGCAGGCGAAGGTGTCCAGATCGGGCGGCTCGAAGCTGAGCTGGCCGATCGCCGCGAGGTCGAGGCGCGGCACCTCGACGTCAGTGCGTTCCGGGTAATGCAGGGCGTAGGAGATCGGCACGCGCATGTCCGGGTGGCCGAGGTGGGCCAGGGTGGCACCGTCGTTGAGATCGATCAGCGAGTGGACGATCGACTGCGGGTGCACGACGACCTCGATCCGCTCGAAGGGGACGCCGAAGAGGTGGTGCGCCTCGATCGCCTCGAAGCCCTTGTTCATCAGCGTCGCCGAATCGATCGTGATCCGCCCGCCCATGCTCCAGGTCGGGTGGGCGAGCGCCTCCTCGACGCTGACTCCATCGAGGTCGGCGCGACCGCGGAAGGGGCCGCCGGAGGCGGTAAGGACGAGGCGGTCGATCGTCCCCGGCGCGCGCTCGGCGGCGATCAGCTGGAAGAGCGCCGAGTGCTCGGAGTCGACCGGCAGCAGGCGCGCGCCGGTCGCCTCGGCCAGCGCCATCGTCAGCTCGCCGCCGATCACGAGGCTCTCCTTGTTGGCGAGGGCGACGTCGATGCCCTCGCCGAGGGCGACGATCGTCGGTGCCAGGCCGGCGGCGCCGACGATGCCGTTAAGGACCAGATCGGCCTCGGCGGAGACGATCAGCTCGCGAACCCCATCCTCCCCCGCTAGGACCTCTCCGTCCCAGGCCCGGTCAGCCGCCTCGGCGGCCTCGGCCCCGGCGAAGGCCACGGTGCCCACCCCGTGGGCCTTTGCCTGCGCCAGCACTCGCTCCCAGCTCGAGCCAGCTGCGAGCCCGACGACCTCAAGCTCGTCCGAGGCCGCCACGATCTCAAGCGCCTGCCTCCCGATTGACCCGGTCGAGCCGAGAATCACCAGTCTCTTCATCTCGTCCAGAGGATACGGAGACGAGCCGCCGGCTCGCGAAACCGTCTCAGCCCGCCTATATCGCGGGTTAGGACGGTTTCGGCGTCAGTAGACCAGCTGGATGGCGAGGTAATAGCCGATGACTACGGTGAAGAAAACGGCGTCGAGGCGATCGAGGATGCCGCCGTGGGGACCGAAGAGGGTGCCGGTGTCCTTAGTGCCGAGGTCGCGCTTCAGCATCGACTCGAAGAGGTCGCCAACCGGGGCGATCGCAGCGACCGCGGCGCCGATGATCAGCGCGTCCACTCCCGAGAGCCAGTCCTGGTAGAGGCCGGCGAACCAGAAGGCCATCGTGCCGATCAGAAAGCCGCCGAGCAGTCCCTCGAGGGTCTTGTTGGGTGAAAGGCTCGGCGCGATTTTGTGCGAGCCGAACATGCGCCCTGTCGCGTAGGCGCCGGTATCGGCGGCGAAGGTGCCGACGAGGACGTCGATCAGCAGCGCGGCGCCGTGGTGGGGCAGGTCGCGCAACAGCACCGCGTGCACCAATGGGATGCCGATCCAGACGACGCCGAGCAGGGTGACCCCCATCGACATCGTGATCCCATCGCGGTGGTGGTGGTCGGCGCCGAAGAAAAAGAGCACGGGGAAGGCGGCGGCGAGAACCAGCAGGACGTTGAAGGCGGTGCCGAAGTGGGCGGCGATGATCAGCGCCGGGACGGCGACATAAGCGGCGCGTTGGATCGGACGCATCGCGCCGGTCATCGCCAAATACTCGCGCAGGCAAAGCACGCTGACGCCGACGATCGCGATGGTGAAGACGAGCCCGCCGGCGACCGTGATCCCGATCGTGAAGATGATCGCGGGGATCGCGAAGAGGATGCGCTTCGCGGTCTCCCCGCGTGCCCGGCTCCTCCGCCGTCGACGCTGGCGAGGCGGACGCGGCGCGCGTTTGGGTTTCGGCTCTTCGTCCAGCAGGTCGTCGTCGAAGAGGTCCTGCATCATGCCCTCGCCCCGAAGCGGCGTTGGCGCGCCTCGAACTCACGCAGGCACTCTTCCAGCGCGGTGCGGCCAAACTCCGGCCAGAGCTCGTCGCGAAAGACTAGCTCCGAGTAGGCGCACTGCCAGAGCAGGTAGTTGGAAACGCGCTGCTCGCCGCTGGTGCGAATGAGCAGATCCGGATCGTGCATCTCCGGCGCGTAAAGGTGGCGGCGGAAGTCCTCCTCGCTGCCCCCCTCGAAGCTGCTCGCGGCATCGACGATCTCCGCTCGCCCTCCGTAGTTGAAGGCAACGAAGAGGGTGATCCGCTCGTTGCCGGCCGTCGTCTCTTCGGCCCATGCCATTCGCTCGACCAGTTCGTCGGAGACCTCCTCGCGCCTGCCGATGAAGCGCATCCGCACGCCCTCCTCGTTCAGCTCCGGCGTCTCGGAAGAGATCCGCTCACCGAACATCGCCATCAGTCCGGCAACCTCCGCGGCCGGGCGCGACCAGTTCTCGGTCGAAAAGGAGTAGACCGTCAGCTCCTCGATCCCCAGCTCGACCGCATCGCGGAGCCGCGCCTTGACCGCGTCGGCCCCGGCCCGGTGTCCCTCTACGACTGGCAGGCCCTGGTTCTGAGCCCAGCGCCCGTTGCCGTCGGTGATAATCGCCACGTACCGCGCGGAGGCACTCACACCTCCAGGATCTCCTCTTCCTTCCCCTTGAGGAGAGAGTCGATCTCGGCGATCGCCTCATCGGTTTGCTTCTGCAGGGCGCTCTCGGCGCGGCGCTCGTCGTCCTCACCCGCTTCGCCTTCTTTCTTCAGCTCGCGCAGGTCTCCCATCACGTCGCGGCGGATGTTGCGGATCGCGACCCGCCCCTCCTCGGCGACGCCGTGGACGACCTTGACCATCTCGCGGCGTCGCTCCTCGGTCAGCTCGGGGACCTGTAGGCGGACGACGTTGCCGTCGTTGCTCGGGGTGAGACCGATGTCGGACTCCTGGATCGCTTTCTCGATCGCCCCGATCGAAGACTTGTCGAATGGCGTCACGGTCAGCAGCCGCGCGTCGGAGGTCGCGATGTTGGCGAGCTGCTTGAGCGGGGTCTGGGCACCGTAATAGTCGACGACGATGCGGTCGAGCAGGTGCGGGGAGGCGCGGCCGGTGCGTACGGTCGCCAGTTCGCCACGGCTCGAATCGACCGACTTGGTCATACGGCCTTTGGCGTCTTCGAGCAGTTCGTCGATCAGCTCCACTGGGCCCCCGTTCTCGTCACTCGGCGGGTGCGCTGGAGACCAGCGTTCCCACCCTCTCGCCGCTGACGATCCTATCTATGTTGCTGGCGTCCCCCATGTTGAAGACGTAGATGGGCAGGTCGTTGTCCATGCAGAGTGAGAGCGCGGTGGAATCCATCACCTTGAGCCCACGCTCGATCGCCTCGCGGTGGCCGATAGCGGCGATGAACTTGGCATCTGGGTTGGTCGCCGGGTCGGAGTCGTAGACCCCCTCCACCCCGTTCTTGGCCATCAGGATGGCTTCGGCGTGGATCTCCAAGGCGCGCAGCGCCGCTGCCGTGTCGGTGGTGAAGAACGGGTTGCCGGTGCCGGCGGCGAAGATCACCACGCGGGCCTTCTCGAGGTGGCGCATGGCGCGGCGACGGATGTAGGGCTCGGCGACCTCCTTGACGTCGATCGCCGAGAGCACTCGGGTGTGCTCGCCGGCGCTCTCCAAGGCGTCCTGGAGGGTGAGCGCATTGAGCACCGTCGCCAGCATGCCCATGTAGTCGCCGGTCGCCCGGTCCATGCCGTCAGCCGCGGCGGCCAGGCCCCGGTAGATGTTGCCGGCGCCGACGACGATCGCCACTTCGACCCCGCGGGCCCGGATCGCCGCCACCTGCTCGGCAATGCGCTTCACCTCGGCGGCATCGGTGCCGTAGGAGAGATCGCCCATCAACGCCTCGCCCGAGAGCTTGAGCAGGATGCGTTTGAACTGGGGGTCGTTGGCCATCTAGGCCGCGAGCCTATTCGCCGACGCGGAAATAGGCGAAGCGGGAGATGCGGATGTTCTCGCCGGTCTTGGCCGCCAGCGCCTGGCGCAGCTCCTCGATCGACTTCGAGTCGTGCTTGTCGGCGTTGACGTGCGACTGGTCGAGCAGGGCGACTTCCTTGCCCCACTTGGCCAGCTGCCCCTCGACGATCTTCTCGACCACGTCGTCGGGCTTGCCTTCTTCGCGCGCCTTCTCCTCGAAGACCCGCTTCTCGGCCTCTCGCTCCTCTTCTGGAATCTCCTCGATCGTCACGTACTGAGGCGCGCTCGCAGCAACGTGCAGCGCAACCTCATAGGCAAACGCCTTGAAGTCCTCGTTGCGGGCGACGAAGTCGGTCTCGCACTGCACTTCCACCATCGCCCCAACCTTGTCATTGGCGTGGATATAAGAGGCAACAACCCCCTCGTTAGTGCCTCGCCCTTCGCGCTTGGCAGCAGACGCCTGCCCCTTGACCCGCAGGATCTCAATCGCCCGATCCACATCCCCCTCGGACTCGCTCAGAGCAGCCTTGCAATCCATCATCGCTGCTCCGGTCCGATCCCGCAGCGCCTTTACATCGGAAGCCGTAACGCTCATTTCCCCTCCCCCTCTTTCACATCCTCAGAAGCTTTCTCCTCTGCGGCAGGCTGCTCAGGTGCCTTCTCGGCCGCGACGGGCTCCGCCGGGGCTTTCTCGGCGGCTGGTGCGGCCGGTGCTTTCTCCGCGGCAGCGGGCTCTGCTGCTTTCACCTCGGGGGCCTTCGGGGCCGCTGGGGCTTTAGGCGCCTCGTCCGCGGGTGGCGCCGTAGGGGGTACCGCCCCCGAGGACGCTTTAGCGACCGCAGGGGGCGGTGGGTCCCCTACGGCGACAGGCCCCGCGGCCTGGCCGCCTGGACCCTGAGCCGGAGCTGCCTGTTGCGCCTGGGCCTGAGCCGCCTGGGCCTGTTTCGCAACCTCCGCCTCCGCGGCAGCCTTCTTGGCAGCTTCCTCAGCCGCAACCCGCTCTTTCTCTTCCTCCTCGCGCTTCTTGCGCTCTTCTTCTTCCACTTTGCGTCGCTCCATTTCGGCAGCGATGCGCTTCTCCTCCTGGACGCGCCAGGCACTGGATCCCTCCTCGGCAGCGCCGCCGATCGTGCCAATCACCAGCTGGCAGGAGCGGATCGCGTCGTCGTTGCCGGGGATCACGTAGTCGATTGGCGTCGGGTCGCAGTTGGTGTCGACCAAGCCGATGATCGGGATGCGCAGGCGGGCCGCCTCGCGCACGGCGATCTCCTCGGTTTTCAGATCGGTGACGAAAACCGCATCGGGCAGCCGGTCCATGTCACGGACGCCACCGAGGTTGAACTCGAGCTTGGCGAGTTCGGCCTGCATCCCCATGCGCTCCTTGGTCGGCAGCAGCTCCAGCTTGCCCTCGTCTCGCCAGGCGGTCAGCTCGTGGAGGCGGGCGATCCGCGCCGACATCGTGTTGAAGTTGGTCAGCAGGCCGCCCAGCCAGCGCTGGTTGACGTAGGGCATCTTGCAGCGGCCGGCCCATTCTTCGACCGGCCCCCGTGCTTGCTTCTTGGTGCCGACGAAGAGCACCATGCCACCGCCGCTGGCCAGCTCGCCGGCAAAGCGGCGCGCGTTCTCCAGCAGCGCCTCGGTTTGGACCAGGTCGATGATGTGGATCCCGTCCAGCTCGCCGAAGATGTAGCGGCGCATGTTCGGATTCCAGCGACGGGTCTGGTGGCCGAAGTGGACTCCGGCCTCCAGCAACTCCTTGAGACCTGCCTCAGGCATGGGTGAAACTCCTTGTTTTTGACTGTGTTCTCGCCGCCCTAGCCGGGATCCGGCGCAATGCCGGTCAGGATCCGGGTCGGTACTAACGAGGGTCGGTTTCCGAGCCCGTGGATTGTAGAGACTGTTGCCGTACGCCAGCCGCCCTAGCGCCGCACCCACACCGCTCTGGAGTGGAAGATTGTTGTAAAACCCCCGTTAGGTGGGGATGGGGTCGCTCTGGGACATCTTGGCGCTGCAGCGTGCCCGTGCGCGTGGGCAGAGCTTGTCTGACCTTCTGGAACTTCACGCGAAGATCGGCAGCTACTACCTTGGGCGGAACCACGCCCTAATCCACCGGCATCGGGAGCGAGTATCCGTGAGTCCCGAGCAAACCGCCCGTTGGGAGCTCTCCATCGATCTCTCGCTTCCGACCGAGCCACGGGCAAGGTGCGGAAAACGCAACGGCGCCTATCAGTTCCTCTTCCCGTTGATGTTCTTGAAGAAGTCCGAAGGTCGCACTGGATTGGGTGCGGAGGGCGCCGACGGCGCGATCCTGTCTTTGATGAGCCGTGAAAGCTGCGATTGGATCTCCGGGATCGCGGCCACTGAAGCCGTGCACCGACTCGAGGGCAGGAAACGGCCCGCGATTTGGACCAAGTCAGATGGCCTTGGTGGAGAGACTGACGACCTCCGCTACGTCTTGCAGTGCATTGCTTCCCGCAGGCCTTACGACTCGGCCGTCATCCTCAACGAGTTGCTGGACTGCATCGGGCCCGACTCGGTGAAACGGTGGACTGCAGAGGGCCTGACCGGAGATCTCAAGATGCTCGTCGAGCATTCGCTGGTGTGGGTCCCCCTCGAAGGACAGCCCGGGGAACGGAGGGTGATCAAGGTGAGCCAGGACTGGGAGCTGCTGCCCAAGTCCCTGCTGAACTGGAAGATCGGCCCCGCGGAGAAGGCGCGGTCGCGCCGGCGCCGGCGCAAGCTGTCCGGAGACCCGAACTCCTACCTCGACACCGGTGACACCCGCTATGCCTGTCTCGCCCGGCGGATGAGCTTCTCGGTGCTCGGTGAGCGACTTGCGCAGCCTCTCGCCTGGATGCCAATTGAAATGGACTTTCCGACGATCTACACCCGGCGATGCTCCTCTTACCATTTCGAGCTGGTCTGCCCCAACGGACTCAGCCCCCACGGCATCAAGGTGGCAATCGACCGGCAGGATCATCCCGGCGAGCGGATCGAGGTGGAGGGCGGCGAAACGGTCGGCACCCGTGCCGCAGAGATCTATCTTCCCGGCGGCCGGATGATCGGCGACCTATTGATCCGGGCGACGGTCGGCATTGGACGGGGCGCCTTCCCGGTGCTCTGGTTCCTGATGGGAGCGATCACAGCAGGGATGCTCTGGACCTTCGCCGCCTCCAACCCGGTCGACCTGATCGGCGCCCAAGACAGCTCCAATGAGATCGCAGCCGGGATCCTGCTGATTGTCCCGGCGCTGCTGGGAGCAATCGTGGTCGGGGCTGAGCAGGGGCCGACGATCACGAGGCTGATCGGCGGAGCGAGGATCTTGCTGTTGGTAAGCGGCCTCGCTTCGGCCCTTGCCGCGACGGTCCTCCTCGGCCGCGAGCCGCTCGGCCTCTCGCCACGGTCCCAGTGGACGATCTATGCCGCCTTGACGACGGCGGCTACGGTGCCTCTCGCGACGAGTTGGTTGCTTTCCCTCCGCCTGATCTGGCCCCGCCTCAAAAGGTTGAACACGACGCGCAAGCAGAACTGCGTCCTGCTCGGCCAAGTGCTGTTGGCGCTTGCCTCGGTCGTCGTGCTCCAGCACCTCGGGGGGAGCCATGACGTCCTCCGTGCCTCAATCGCAGGGTTCCTGCTGGCAATGACCGTGCCGATGATCCTGGTCGCAAGCAATCGCCTAGCTGTTCCGATGGACGAAAAGCGTGACTTCCTCTCGCTAAGCGCCTTCCTCGCCGCGCTCGTTTGCCTGCTGCTTGGCTGCGTGGAGCTGAGGGCCGCCTTCGACTCCCACGCGCAGTTCCACGAAGTCGCCGAGGAACTGGCGCTCGTCCTCCTCTTCATCGCGCCGGCGACAGGCCCGACGCTGGCCACTGCAACCGCTCCTTTCCACGAGCGAGACGGAGAGGTCCACGTTGCACCGGCGGTGGCGGAGGCCCTGTTTGAAGGTCGTCGCATCCGCGAGCTGCACCGGCTGCGGCCCGATGAGAAGCCCGATCCAGAGCCTGCGGAGGACACCCCAACCGCGGATGACCCCTATCCCTCGATGCCAATCGACCAACCGGTTGCTGCCGAGCCCGTAGGAACCTCAGCCGCCGATTGGTCCACGAGCTTGAGGTCGACGGTAGACCTCCCGCGCTACGAGCCCGACGAGTTCCGCTTTTTGATTGAGCGCCCATCGTGGAAACGGCCCGACCCGAGCCTGGAACGGCTGGAGCGGGAAGTTCGCGCGCGACTCGCCAGTCACATGGCAGCGCTCCGTATGCGCCGGCGCTCCGCTCCCGCGCGGCAATAGGCCAGCCCTAACCTCGCGCTGCCTGCAGGGCGTCACCCAGTTCGGTGGGAAGCGCCGAGATGAAGCTCATGCGCTCGCCGCTGACCGGATGGGCGAAGGCAAGCCTGTGAGCGTGGAGGAACTGGCGCTCCAGGTCGTACTTCTTCTCGCCCCCGTAGGTAGCGTCGCCGACCAAGGGGTGGCCAATCGCAGCGAAATGAGCGCGGATTTGGTGTGTGCGGCCGGTCTCCAGGCGAGCCTCAAGGTAGGTCTCGGCCACCAGCAGCTCAAGCACCTCGAAGTGGGTGCGAGCCTGGCGGGAGGCGGCGCCTGACACCGCCATACGGTGCCGCTGCCGCGAGGCGCGACCAATCGGCGCATCGATCGTGCCGGTGCGGGAGGCGAGGCGCCCCCGAGCCAGGGCGAGGTAGATCCGCTCCACCTCGTGGCGCTGGACCTGCGCCTGCAGGGCGGCGTGAGCATCGTCGGTGCGGGCGACGACGAGCAACCCACTGGTGCCTTTGTCGAGGCGATGGACGATGCCGGGGCGCTCTGCGTCGGCACCGCCGCCCAGCAGCTCTCCCAGCGCGCTGACCAGGGTCGGACCTGTGTGCGACGGCGCCGGATGAACGACCAGACCGGCCGGCTTGTCGACGACTGCCAACGCATCGTCGAGATGGACGATGCGCAATGCCTCACTCATCGGGAAGGCTCGCGCACGTAGGCGAAGGCGAGCAACAGCACGCCGGCGGTCACTGCGACGTCGGCAAGGTTGAAGGCCGGCCAGTTGCCGATCGCGATGTAGTCGGTGACGGCGTCGACGCGTATCCGGTCGGCGAGATTGCCCAGCGCTCCGCCAGCCAGCAGTCCCGCCGCCGCCCACATGCCGGGCCGGGTTGGATCGCGAGAGAAGAGGTAGCCGACGACGCCGAGCGCAAGCGCGGTGACCAGCACCAAGCGCGTGCCGCCTCCCGCCGCCAGGCCGAAGGCGACGCCGCTGTTGTGCGAGAGCGTCAGTCCGATCGGACCGAGAACGTCGACCTCCTCTCCAGGAACCAGGTTCGCTTCGACCAGGGCCTTTGCCGCCTGGTCTAGAACGACGACGATCCCAGCCAGGGCGCCGGCAAGGCGCCAGGCCCGGGCGCGGGCTCCGCTCACCCTTCGATCAGGCCGACGACGATGGACCGCACTATGAAGAGCAGGATCACGCCGAGGATCGGGCTGAGGTCGAGCGCGAAGCCACCGCCACCGATCGGCGGCAGGAAGCGCCGGAAGAAGTTGAGGTAGGGATCGGTGGTCTCTTTGATGAAGTCGAGCGTTGCCCGCACGGCCCGGTTGTAAGGCATGCGCGGGATCCAGGAACTGAGCACGTTGAGGAAGATCAGGATGATGTAGACGAGGAAGAGCGCGCTGACGTATTCAGCGACATCGAAGCGGGTAAGGGCGAGCACGATCATCCCCGCATTCTCTCCAGCGAGGCCCGCACCGCCGCGCCGAACGCCTCACGAGCGCCCTCGCGGTCAAGCGCCTCCAAGCCAGCCTCGGTGCTTCCCCCGGGCGAAGCGACAGCTTTTCTCACGTCAGCCGGATGCCGAATTCGCAGCAACTCCGCCGTGCCGGCCGTCGTCTCCACCACCAGCTCGCGCGCCAGCTCTTCATCCAGACCATCGGCGGCCCCAGCTGCGGCGATCGCCTCAACCGCCAGCGCCAAATAAGCCGGCGCGCACCCCATCACCGCAGTCGCCGCATCGAATTCAGCATCCGCCAGTTCGACCACGTGCCCGAGCGTATCCAGCATCGCGCGCAGGGAAGGATTGGGCTCTCCAGCCACGCAGAGCACCCCCTTGCGTACCTCCACCCCCACGTTCGGCATCACCCGCACGACCTCAGAGAGCGGGAACGCAGCCCGAACCTCCTCCAGGGGAGTTGCGCCTAGCAGCGAAACGATGACCCTGGCGTTCTGCATCTCTGCCGCCGCTTCGCCGAGCATCGCCGGCTTTACGGCCAGCACCGCGACATCGGCCCTACTGGCCAGCTCGGCGTTCGACCCAAGGGCCTCACCACCAAGCTCGGCAGCGAGCTGCTCCGCGCGGCCCGAGCCCGAATCGGTGAAGAGCATGCCGTCGGCCGTGCCGGCCAGCCCACGCGCCATCGCGGCCGCCATGTTCCCTGAGCCGACGAATCCGACGATCATCGACGGGAGACTAGTCGCAGCTAGGACTGGTTGAAGAAGCCTTTGTCGAGCAGCCGAGCCTTCTCCTCGGCTGAGACCTCGACGTTGCGCGGCGTCAAGAGGAAGATCTTCTCGGCGATCCGCTGCATGCCGCCATCGAGCGAGTAGGTCAATCCGGAGCAGAAGTCGATCATTCGCTTGGAGAGCTCGTGGTCGGTCGTCTGCAGGTTGAGGATGACCGGAACCGAGCGCTTGAACTGGTCGGCGACCTGCTGGGCATCGTTGAAGTTGCGTGGAATGACGAGATGGACCTGGACGTCGGAATCGCCGTTGCCGACCGGGCGAAGCGTGCGCGTGCGCGAAGCGGAGATCGGCTCGTCGTCGGCGAAGATGTCGTCGATCTCGTCACGGCGGGAGCGGCGAGCGCTCGGCAGGCGGCGCACCTGAGCGGACTCGCGGCGTCCCTCGTAGGCTTCTTCAGAGCTGGTTTCGGGCTCGAAATCTTCCTCGTACTCGGGACCGTAGTCGTGGTCCTCGGCGAGACCGAAGTAGACCAGCGCTCTATGCCATGTATCGCGTAGGGCCATGGATATGGCGTGTTTCGGCCTGGGTGGGCCGACTCCTTTATGGAATTATGACCATCGAGACGCCGATTTACACGTACAGGGCCGTGCCGAGACGGACGATCGTCGCTCCCTCCTCGACCGCGACCCGCCAGTCCTGAGAAGTTCCCATCGAAAGGCGTGCCAGGCGATACTCGGCGGCGAGCTCGGCAAGGCGGGCGAAGTGCGGCCGCGAGTCCTCCGGATCCTGGCTGAAGGGGGGCATAGTCATCAGCCCGCCGACCGGAACGGAGCAGCGCTCCAGGAACGAACCGAGGTCGGCCGGCGCCACTCCCCCCTTGCCCTCCTCGCCGGCGACGTTGACCTCGACGAGGATCTCGGTGTCCGAATCACCGTGTCGACCAAGCTGCTCCAAGGCCGACTCGCTGGCGACCGAGTGGATCAGCCGGCAGAGCGGCAGCAGCTGCTTCACCTTGCGGCTCTGCAGGTTGCCGATGAAGTCCCAATCGAACGCATCGCCCCAGCGCGCGTGCTTGGCGGCGAGCTCTTGCTGGCGGTTCTCGCCGACCAGGCGCACGCCGGCCTCAGCGAGGGCGCCCATTTCCTCGATTGGCACGTACTTGGTGGCGGCGAGGATCTCGACGCCGGGGCCGGCGAGCTCGCGCGCCGCGGCGAAGTTGTTTGCGATCTTCACCGAATCGAGCCCGTGGATCAGCCCCGGCACGCTCAGCCACTCTCCCGATCGAGCCAGACCAAGCCCGCCTGACGGCCGCTGCGTCCGGCGTCGCGCCGGTGCGAGAAGAAGAGGTCCGGCTCGCAGCACGTGCAGAGCCCGCTGGCCTCAATCCGCTCGACGCCCTGCTCGCGCAGCAGCCGCAGAGCCACCTCGGGTAGATCGAGCATTCGGTCGGTCGCAATGCCATCGCCTAGTGCGCCAAAAGCGTCGAGCACCTCCTTGCCGACCTCATAGCAACACCGCCCGATCGAGGGTCCGATTGCCGCATCTGTGGCCCCGGTCGCCTTGACGCCCTGGGAGATGATGCCCGCCGCCAGTCCACGCCAGCCACAGTGCAACATCGCCGCGCTTTCGGGCCCTGCGAGTGCGACCGGCACGCAATCGGCGACGAAGACGAGTGCCGCCATTTCCGGCTCGGCAACCAGATGTCCGTCGGCGTCGGGAATACCTTCGTCGTTTAGCTTGCGCCGTGCCTCGCCCCCTTCGTATGAGGCAAAGGAGCAGCGGAGGGAGGTTGGGCTGGAGTGAGCGATGAGCCCTGCACCGTGAATCTGATGAGCGATCGCGATGCGGTCCGGGGCAAAGCCAAGCGCCGCGGCCAGCCGGCGGCGGTTCTCGATCACCGCATCGCGGTCGTCATCGGTGAATACGCCGAGGTTGAGCTCGTCAAACGGTGGGTCGCTGACGCCACCGGCGCGCGTCGTGAAGGCGGCGGTGGCGCCCGGCATCCGCGTCTCCAGCCAGCGCAGGCCGTTTGCCTCACGCCACTCCATCGTCGCTCCTCGCCGCCTCGAGGGCGACCGCCAACTCCTCATCCCGCCCGGCAATCTCGCCGTCGAGCTTGCGCCGCAGCGCCTCCTCGAGGCCCCGACCCAGGGCGGGGCCCTGCTCCAGACCCGCCTGGAGCAGGTCGGAGCCATCGATCTCGAGGCTGACGTCGCGCCACTCGGCGACGTAGCGGTCCAGCCACTCCGCACCGAGAGCGCGGGCGAGGACGAGTTCGACTCCGTCGCGACCAGCTGCCAAATCAACCGCCTCAGAGGGACACTTGGGCCGCTCTCCTGCCAGCACCTCCTCTCCACGCGGCGGGCCCAGCGCCGCCGCGAACAGAGCGCGCTCGCGCGCCACCTCGCCGGTCCAGAGCTCGGCTTCGAGCAGCTCTGCCACGTTGACTAGGAGTCCACTCCCCTGCTGGCGGAGATCGAGCAACCCCCACTCGGCGAGCAGCTCAAACCCGCGCACGGCGGCGTGTTCGCCGGCCAGGCGGAGCAGCTCACCCTCGCGGCGGTCGGCTGAAACCGTGCCCGGGTCCGCCCCGCGCAGCAACTCGGCCGTGTGAGGCTCGAGCGCGAAGCCGAAGCGGGCGGCGTAGCGGGCGGCGCGGATCGCGCGAGTTGGATCGTCGGCAAAGGAGCCCTCGTGCAGCACGCGCAGCCGCTTGGTCGCAAGGTCCGCTTGGCCTTCATAAGGATCGATCAGGCGGGGCTCGCCGTGGAGGGGGATCGCCATCGCGTTGATAGTGAAATCGCGACGGCGCAGGTCAGCCGCGAGATCAGCGCCGACCTCGACTACCGGTAGGGCCCCGGGCCGCGGATAGCTCTCCGAGCGAGTCGCGGCGATATCGACTTGGTGACCGTCGAGGACGACCTTTGCCGTGCCGAAGCGCTCGTGCGAGACGACATCGGCTCCCAGTCGGGTGGCGAGTGCCGCGGCATCGCCCTCGACGACGAGATCGATGTCAGCTCGGCCGCGGCCGAGGAGAAGGTCACGCACCGCACCGCCAACCAGGTAAACGGGATCTCCCCCGGCCTCGCGCACGCGGGACAACTCCGGATGCATGTGCTCCAGCGCCTCGGCGATGCTCTCGGTGTGGTCAGGCGAAGGCCCCATGTCCTTGTTGCCTACCATGATCGCCTCTCCGGATGGCCGATCAGCCCAAAAGCCAGTGGCCCCCACACGGCCAGTCCGCGCGCCTTGACCGGCGCGAGGCGCAGCGGCGGCGCCTGAGACGTCGCCGTCTGGGAGCGGCCGCCGCTTTGGTCTGCGCGGGAGCGATCGCGGCAGCATGTGCGTCGGTCCTCGGCCTGTCGATCAACGGAGGCGGCGGCACAGGGCACGCGGCCAGGGCGACGCCGCCCGCGAAGCACAGCGCAAGGCAGGACAACCCTTCCGGCCCCGTCCGCAACGCGACGCCTCAACCCGGGTGGAAGCCGTATACCGGGCCGGTGCCGATCCTCGAGTACCACGTCCTCGGCGCGGCGCCCGCCGATGCTCCCTATCCAGAGCTCTACGTGACCAGGCCCGATTTCCACCGCCAGATGAACTGGTTGGAAGACCACGGCTTCCAGGGGGTGACCCTGGAAGAGGTCGAGGACGCCTGGTATCGCGGCGGCGCCCTACCCGCCAAGCCGGTGGTCATCTCCTTCGACGATGGCTACAGGCCGCAGTTCACCTACGCGCTGCCAGAGCTGCGCCGTCACGGCTGGCCCGGCCTGCTCAATCTCAAGGCGAGGGGCTCCGACCTCTACACGAGCAATGTCGAAGCGATGATCGACGCCGGCTGGGAGCTCGCCGCCCACACGATCAACCACCAAGATCTGACCACTCTCGACGCGGCTCAGTTGAAGGAAGAAGTCGCTGGGTCGCGGGCGATTCTGCGCCACGAATACGGCGTCCCTGTGGCGAACTTCTGTTACCCGGCGGGCCGCTTCGAGGAGACCGTAATCGCCGCTGTCAAAGCGGCTGGCTACAGCGGCGCCACCACCGAGATTCCCGGCTATGCCACCAGCGACGCGCCCTACGAACTCGCCCGCTTCGAGATCCTCGGATCCAGTGGGGTCTCCGGCGTCGCCGAAGACCTGACCGCAGGCTAGAGACGGACGGGGATCCCGTCGGCGGCGAGCTGCTTCTTGGCCTCGCGGACACGGTAGGAGCCGTAGTGGAATATCGAGGCACAAAGAACCGCGTCAGCCTTGCCCTCTGAAATCGCCTCGCTGAGATGCTCGAGGTTGCCGGCGCCGCCCGAGGCGATCACCGGCACGGATACTGCGTCGGCCACGGCGCGCGTCAACTCGATGTCGTAACCGTCATTGGTCCCGTCGCGGTCCATGCTGGTCAGCAGCACCTCGCCGGCGCCGCGCTCGACTGCTTCCCTGGCCCAAGAGACCGCGTCGCGTCCCTCGACCCTCTTGCGCCCTCCGTTGACGTAGACGCCCCAGCCATCGCTCTCGCGTTTGGCGTCGATCGCGATCACCACGCACTGGGCGCCGAAATGATCGGCCAGCTCGGTCAGCAGCTCCGGCCGCGCCAACGCCGAGGAGTTGACCGAGACCTTGTCGGCGCCGGCGTCGAGCACCGCCTGCGCGTCCTCGACCGAGCGGATCCCGCCGCCAATTGTGAAGGGAATGAAGACATTGTCGGCCGTGCGCCGCGCCAGCTCGACGATCGTCTCGCGCTTCTCGTGCGAGGCCGTGATGTCGAGGAAGACCAGCTCGTCGGCGCCCTCAGCGTCATAGCGCTCGGCCAGCTCGACCGGATCCCCCGCATCGCGCAGCCCGACGAAGTTCGTCCCCTTGACGACACGCCCCGAATCGACATCAAGGCAAGGAATGACCCGCTTGAGCACCATCACCACAGCCTAGAGCCGCGGTGACTTCGCGTTTTGTTTCGCTATTGGCAACAAAAGGCGAAGTCAGCCGCGTTTGAGAGCGGTGATCGCTGCGGCGACCGTGAACTTACGCTCGTAGAGGGCACGGCCGACGATGGCGCCCTCGATGTTCGGCGCGGCCTCTTGGGCCAGCGCTTCGAGATGGGACAGGGTGCCGACACCGCCCGAGGCGATCACCTGAGCATCCGTGGCCGCTGCGATCTGGTTGAGCTCATCGAGGGCAGGGCCCTCCATCGTCCCGTCGACCTCGATTGCCGTGCAAAGGAATCTCGCTACGCCCAGGGAGCTCAGTTCCGCGACGGCCTCGACAACTCCCTCCTCACCTGCTTCTGTCCAGCCCGAGAGCGCGACTTTGCCGTCGCGGGCGTCCACCGAGACGACCACGCGGTCGCCGTGATCCTCCAGCACCTGCGCGAGAAAGGCCGGGTCCCGCAATGCGGCGGTGCCGATCACGACTCGCTCGACACCTGCGCCGAGGACCGCCCCCACGGATGCGGCGTCGCGCAGGCCACCCCCGACCTGGATTGGGCATTCTACTGCGGCGGCAATCCGTCGCACCTGGCCGAGGTTGCGCGGCTCGCCTGCCTTCGCCCCGTCGAGGTCGACGACGTGCAGGAACTCGGTTCCTTCGCCAGCCCAGCGGGTCGCCGCGTCCACCGGATCGGCGTCGTAGGTCGTCTCACGCTCGTAGTCACCCCGCAGCAGCCGCACCGCCTTGCCGCCGCGGATGTCGATCGCGGGATAGAGGATCACGGCCGTCAGCCGGCCGAGGCCGGTACGGAGGCGCAGATGCCGGCGAAGTTGGAGAGCAAGCGCAGGCCGGCCGCGCTCGACTTCTCCGGGTGGAACTGAACGCCAAAGACGTTGTCGTGCTCCACCGCACAGGCAAATCGGTTGCCGTAGTCCGCCGTGCCAAGCAGGTCGGCTGGCTCCGGCGCTGGCGCGAAGGAATGGACGAGATAGAAAGGCGTCTCCGACTCGATCCCCTCGATGAGCCGCGACTTGCGCTCCCAGCGCACCGGCGACCATCCGATGTGCGGGATCTTGAGGCCGGGGGCATCGAGTTCGTTGACTTCGCCGGGCAGCAGGCCGAGTCCCTCAGCCCCGCCCAACTCTGTCGTCGAGTCGAAGAGAAGCTGCAGCCCGAGACAGATGCCGAGGATCGGCACATCTGCGGCACGGCGCTCCTCGACCAAGTCGTCGAGGCCGAGCGAGCGGATCCCCTGCATCGCCTTGGGGAAGGCGCCGACCCCGGGCAGGATCAGTCCATCGGCGGCACGGATCGTTGCCGCGTCGTTGGCGATCGTCGCCGTGGCACCGACGTGCTCGAGCGCCTTCTCGACCGAGCGCAGGTTGCCCATGCCGTAGTCGAGGATGCAGATACGAGTGCTCATGCCGCCCCCGGACGCGGAAGCGCCGGCGCGAGATCGCCGGGTGTTATTAGCGCAGCGGCGTGAGAGCAGAGAAGGCGGCATTTATTCATTCAGCGTTCCCTTGGTCGAAGGCACACCGCTCTCCTCCGGATCGACCGAAACCGCGACCCGCAGCGCGCGCGCGAAAGCCTTGAAGCAAGCCTCGATCATGTGGTGCGCGTTGGTCCCGTAGCGGACGGAGACGTGCAGGGTCAGTTTGGCGCTGTTGGCGACGGCACGGAAGAACTCCTCGGCGAGCTCGGTGTCGAAACCGGCAATCGTGGCCACGGGAAGCTCCGCGTCGAAGACGCAGAGTGGCCGTCCCGAGATGTCGATCGCGCACTCGGCAAGCGACTCGTCCATTGGCACGACCGCCGAGCCGTAGCGCCTGATCCCGGCGCGATCGCCCAACGCCTCGTCAAGCGCCTGCCCAAGCACGATGCCGACGTCCTCCACGGTGTGGTGCGCACCGGTCTCTAGATCTCCGCTTGCCTCCACCCGCAGGCCAAGCCGGCCATGGCGCGCCAACAGGTCGAGCATGTGATCGAGGAAGCCGACACCGGTGGCCGCGCTCGCCTCTCCCCCGTCGAGGTCGAGGGAGAGGCGGATCTGCGTCTCGGCCGTGCTGCGCTCCCTTTTCGCTGTGCGGCTCATCGTCTAATCATCGCCGACTCGCCGTGGACGGGAAACCCCTCAGCGCGCGCGAGGGTGTCGACGTGCGGGGCAAGCTTCGCCGCGGCTGCGGCTGAAACCTGCACGGTTGAGATCTTGCGACGGAACGTGCTCGGACCCAGCGGTCCCGTAAAACGACCGGCACCAGCAGTGGGTAGAACGTGATTCGAACCCGCTACATAGTCCCCGAACGCGGTAGCGCTGTAACTACCGGCGAAGACACAACCAGCGGTGGTGACCCGCTCCGCGAACGGTGCCGCAGCCTCCGCCAACAGCTCCAAGTGCTCGGGGGCGAACGCATTGGCTAGCTCGATTGCGTCGTCGATGCTCGGCACACACACCAGCGCGAGAGTCGCATCGCCCGCATCGGAACGCTCGGCCACTCTCTCCGTCGCAGCTTCAATCGCCTCGAGCACCTCGACCTCGACCGCGGCCGCCAGCAACGGCCCCCCTCCGCCATGCTCAGCCTGAGCACAGAGATCGAGCGCAGCCCATTCCGGATCGGTATCAGGGCCTGCAACGACCATTAGCTCCGACGGCCCAGCGTAAGAATCGAGCCCAACGAACCCATACATCCGGCGCTTTGCCTCTTGGACCCAAGCATTTCCCGGCCCAGCGATCACGTCTACGCGGTCTACCGTCTCAGTGCCCAGTGCGAGCGCGTAGATTGCCTGGGCACCACCCATGGCGTAAACCTCGTCCACCTCGCACAAGGCCGCCGCCGCAAGAACCAGCGAGTTCAGCTTGCCATCGGATCCCGGCGGAGATGCCAGCGCCAATCGCTCCACGCCTGCAACCCGCGCGGGGATTGCGCACATCAAAACGCTCGACGGATAGGCGGCACGACCGCCGGGGGCATAGAGACCAGCCGAAGAAACAGGAACCTCCCGGACCGTAACGTTTTGCCCCCCCGGCAGGGGGACAAGGCGTTGCACCCGATCGACCTGGGCCTCGGCGACGGCGCGAATGTTCTCGGCCGCAAGCTCCAGGGATTTCCGCAAGCTACCGTCCAACGCGGCAAGTGCCTCGGCAACCTCCCCCTGACTCACCCGGAGCGAATCGGGGAGGCTTTCCGTGGCATCGAGTTCCGCGGTCAGAGCAAGCACAGCCTCGTCGCCCCGTTCGCGGACTTCCTTTTCGATCTCAATCACCCGGCTGGTGACTTCTTCGCCAGTCTCCCCTTCAGCCCACCCACGGGTCGTGGCGGCGGTATCGACTGCACCACTCCACTCGAAGCGCTCTAGTCTCATTTGATCGTCTCCCGCAGTTTCGCCGTCAGCCCGTCGACCTCACGGGTGCGCAGCTTGTGGGCAACGCGGTTGGCGACGAAGCGGGCGGTGCACTCGACGATCTCCTCGCGCACCTCGAGGTCGTTCTCTTCCAGGGTGCGGCCGGTGGCGACCAGGTCGACGATGCCGTCGGCCAGGCCAATCAGCGGCGCCAGCTCGATTGAGCCCTTGACCTCGATCACCTCGACCTGGCGGCCGGTCCGCTCGAAGTGGCGCTCGGCGATGCGCGGGTACTTGGTCGCGATCCGCATCATCCCGAGCCGGCGCTGCGACTCGCCGAGGCGCTCATCGCCCTTGCGGCCGGCGAGGACCATGCGGCAGCGGCCGAAGCCGAGATCGAGCAGCTCGTAGACGACCCGATCGGCCTGCTCGAGCAGCACGTCCTTGCCGGTGATGCCGACGTCGGCCGCGCCGGCCTCAACGTAGGTAGGTACATCGGACGGCCGCATCGTCACCAGGGTTATCCGCTGGCCCGGGAAGATCAGCGAGCGTGACTCGCCGCGCACCTCGCTGGTGTCGATGCCAACCGCGTCGAGAGCGTCGAGCGTCTCACCGAGCAGGGCGCCGCGCGGGACCGCAAGCTTCAGCGGTCCCTCTGTCTTCGCCTGGCCCATGCCCGCGACTTCGGCGCTCAAGAACCCTCACCCCCGCGCGACTCCTCCTCGATCTGGGCGACGTGGACGCGCTCCATGTACAGGGCGAAGCCTGCCGCCGGCAGGTCGACACCGAAACGCTTCAGCAGGCCGTCGTAGCGCCCACCGCCCCCGAGTACGTGCCCGAGCGCCGGGTCATAGACCTCGAGGATGGCGCCACTGTAGTAGCCGAGGTCGCGCAGGAGACCGAGGTCGATCTGCACGCGCTGAGCCACGCCGCGCGCCTCGAGCGCCTCGAGCGTCTCGCCCAGGCGGGCGGTAGCGCGCTCAACCGCGGCTCCGCCCAGCGAGCGCGCCTCCTCGAGCACCTCTTTGCCCCCGCGTAGCTGCGAAAGGGCGATGCAGGTCGCCACTTGCTCATCCTTGATGCCCCGCAGGCTCGAGAGCTCGACCTCGAGGCCGACCAGATCGTGCGCGGCGAGACGGCTGAGGATCGAGTCGCGAGCCTCGTCTTCGACCCCGAACTCGGCGAGCAGTTGGCGGTAGAGATCGGCGTCGCCAAGGCCGATGATCGCTCGGTTGAGGCCGGCGGCGTCAAGCGCCGCCTCGAGCACGTCGATCACCTCGGCCGTTCCTTGCGGCGCGGGAGCGCCGATCAGCTCCACTCCAGCCTGGGCGAACTCGCGCATCTGGCCGCGCTGCGGCCGCACGGCACGGTAGGCGTTCGCCAGGTAGCAGAGACGCAGTGGCATCTCGGCGCCCTCATAGCGACTGGCGATCAGGCGTGCGATCGGCACGGTCATGTCGGAGCGCAGCGCTAGCAAGTCACCGCTGCCATCGAAGAAGCGGTAAGCGGTGTCGGCGGTGCGGCCGTCACCGCGGGCGAGCACCTCGTCGTACTCGATCGCCGGCGTCGCCACCTCGCCGTAGCCACGGGCTTCGAAGACGTCGATCAGCGCCAGGTGCAGGCGCCGCAGCTCCCGCATCTCATCGGGGAGCACGTCGCGCGTTCCGGGGGGTATGGGGTGAATCACAATGCCCGCCGCCTCCTGGCCCTTGCTTCCACCTGCTGCTCGCGGCGCCTTAGGCGCCACGCCCAAATATTTTGCTCCCTCGCACTCATCATTGCCGGCGATCTTGCTCGCTCGCTCCCGTGTCCGGGGGCGGCGGGGCCTCGCTGGGACACCCTATGCAGGGACCTCCGAGGACACGCGTTCAATCTGAGCGCCGAGGCCGCGCAGGCGCTCGTCGATCTGCTCGTAACCACGATCGATCTGGCGGATGTTGCCGATCTCCGAGACGCCCTCAGCTGCAAGGGCGGCGATAAGCATCGCCATGCCGGCACGGATGTCAGGGCTCTCGACGCGTTCGCCGTGAAGCCGGCTCGGACCGCTGACGATCGCCCTGTGGGGATCGCATAGCGTGATCCGAGCGCCCATCGCAACAAGCTTGTCGACGAAGAAGAGGCGGTTCTCGAACATCTTCTCGAAGATCAGGATCTCGCCGTCGGCCTGCGTCGCCAGGGCGAGTGCGATCGAGGTGAGATCGGCCGGGAAAGCTGGCCACGGCCCATCCTCGATCTTCGGGATCGCGTCGCCGAGATCGGCCCGGATCCTGAGCTGTTGGCCCGGCGGGACGATCATGTCGTTGCCCTCGATCTCCGAGTGCAGGCCGAGGCGGCCGAACTGCCGCCGCACCATCAGCAGGTCGTTCGGCTCCACGTCGCGGATGCGCAGCTCTCCCCCAGTTGCCGCGGCGAGCGCCATGAAGCTGCCGACCTCAATGTGATCGGCGGAGATCGTGTGCTCGGCTCCGGCGAGGCCGTCGCGCCCGTGCACGGTCATCACGTTGGAGCCGATCCCGTCGACCTGGGCGCCCATCGCGCTGAGCAGGCGGGCGAGGTCCTGAACGTGCGGCTCGCAAGCCGCATTGGAGATCGTCGTCGGCCCGGCGGTGAGCGCCGCTGCCATCAGCGCATTCTCGGTGCCCATCACGGAGGGCTCGTCCATGAAGATGTGGCATGCGCAGAGCCCGTCCGCGGGGGCGCTGAGCTCGATCCAGCGATCGCCGTCGACACGCGCTCCGAGGTCCTTGAAGGCGTCGAGGTGGGCGTCGAGTCGGCGGCGGCCGATGAAGTCGCCGCCCGGGGGCGGCATCCGAGCCTCGCCGAAGCGCGCCAGCAGTGGCCCGGCGAGCAGGAAGGAGGCCCGAATCTGATTGGAGAGCTCCTCGTCGACCGTGACGTCGGAGACGGCGGCGGCGCAAAGTCGCACGCTGTTGTCGGCCACCCAGGAGACCTCGACGCCGAGGCGCTCCAGCAGGGCGATCTGGGCTTCGGTGTCGCGGATCCGCGGCACCCGGTGCAGCAGCAGCTCCTCCTCGGTGAGCAGGCAGGCGGCAAGGATCGGCAGCGCAGCGTTCTTGTTGCCGGCAACGGTGAGCTCTCCGGAGAGCGGCACACCACCGTGGATGACGAATTTCTCCATAACTAGCGGCTAGGGTAACGCGCGATGCGGAGAGGCTGGAAGATCGCGATAGGCGTGGTGGCGGCGCTCATCGTGCTGCTCCTGCTCAACGCACTGAGCGTCGATCACGAAACCAAGGCGGCAAGCGTCACCGAACCGGGTGACAGGATCCTCCACCTTGCCGGTGCCGATCTCGAGGTGGCCGAAAGTGGACCCCGGGATGCCAGCCCGATCGTGCTCATCCACTGCTTCACCTGCGCGATCAATTGGTGGAGCCGGGTCATGCCCCTGATCGACCGCGAACATCGAGTCGTCGCGATCGACTTGTTGGGCCACGGCGGCTCCGAGAAGCCACGTTCGGGCTACGCGATCCCCAACCAAGCCGACCTCATCGCCCAAGCGCTCGGCCGGCTCGGTGTCCGAGATGCGGAGGTGGTCGGCCACTCCCTCGGCGGCGGGGTCGCCGTCGCGCTCGCCCAGCAATCGCCGCAACTCGTCGACCGCGTCGTGATCATCGACACTGGTCCGACCCACGAAGAGGGCGACCTCGGCCTGGTGGCCAAGCTCGGCTTCTCACCCCTGATCGGCGAGTTCTTCTGGCGCGTGAAGCCGGACTTCGCCGTCAAGAAGGGGCTCGAGGTGGCCTTCGCGCCAGGCTTTGACGTTCCGGATGAATTCGTCGAAGACGTCGACGCGATGACCTTCAGCTCTTATGACAAGTCCGCCAGCGAATCCGAGGACTACAGCAAGGAAGAGCCCCTCGACCAGCGGATGATGGAAACCGGTAAGCCGCTGCTGGTGATGATGGGCGCCGAAGAGCAGATCATCAATGAACCGGCGGAGCGCCTGGCTGAATACCGGCGGACCGTGCCCGGCGCGCGCACAAAGCTGATCGCCGGCTCGGGGCATTCGCCCAATGTCGAGAAGCCGGCCGAGACCGCAGCCCTCATACTGAGCTTCCATCCCACTGAAAGGACCGCGAGAAAGCGGGCCGCCAGGCACGAATTGCAAAAGCCCCTGCAAAAACCAGATGCCGTCCGCAAGCGACCGTAGAGTCGAACCTATGTTCGATTCTAAGACAAACCTTGCAGCACGGCTTAGTGACGCCGTCGACCTGTTGATCGATTTCGCCACGCTGGGCGAGTACGGGCTGGAGCCGGCCGGAAGGCCAGTTCCCCCCTGCGAGTCTCGCCAGCGCCAGCATCCGGCTCGTCCAGTCGCCCGGCGCACAGTCGACCGCAGCCTCGTGACGCGCCACTAGCAGTGACAACTCGGGCCTGGTTGCGCCGGCATATTCGTGCCGTCGCGGCCAGCCTGGGGCTGCTACTCGCCCTGCTAGCCCTCGCGGTCGCTCTGAGTTGGCATTTCTCCTCTTCCGTCTTGGTGCCGGATCATTCGTCGTACTCGGAAAAGGTCGCTATCGAGGCGGTCTCCCAGGGACGGATCACCCTGTCTCGCTCGGAAACGAGTGAGCGACCTGGCTACTACGGACTCGTCTGGCAGGCGGGACACGCGATCATCGGGCCGATAGAGAGAGTCGATGCCGAGACCGTCACCCGCAGGCTTACTAGCGTGCGCGGTTACCTCGTGCCCGGGACAGAGGCAGGTTTCGAAAGCAACGTTTACACCGGCAACCCATACGAAGCGCGTGGTCTGCCGTATCAATCGCTCGACGTGCCGGACCCCCTCGGTCCGATGCCCGCCTGGTTGATCCCGAGCACCCACGCCCGCAGCTCCATCTCCCACACCTGGGCGATCGTCGTGCACGGCCACAACGACAGCCGCGAGGTTGGCCTGCGGATCGCTCCCACCCTCCACCATGCCGGACTTCCCTCACTGCTGATCTCCTACCGCAACGACCTCGGCGCCCCTGACAGCCCGGATGGCCTTGGCCACCTGGGCGAAACGGAGTGGCAAGACCTCGCCGCTGCCGCTCGTTACGCGGTCCGTCATGGAGCGGGGCACCTGATCCTGGTCGGTTACTCGATGGGCGGTGCGCTGATCGGCCAGTTCATGCAGCGCTCTTCGCTGGTGGATCGCGTCACCGGCTTGGTGCTCGACGCACCGGCCTTGGACTGGAAATCGATCTTTGAATTCAACGCCGAACAGATGGGTTTGCCGGACTTTTTCGCACTGCCAGTCGAGTGGACGATCGATGCGCGCATCGATCCAGATTGGAGCAGCCTCGACGCCCTTCGGCACCCCGGTAGCTTTCAGCTACCGGTCCTGCTTTTCCACGGCATCGATGACAGTATCGTGCCGATTGGCGCCAGCGACGTGTTCGCTGAAAAGCTCGGCAAATGGGCCACCTATTACCGCGTGCCCGACGCCGATCACACTCAGGAGTGGAACGTTGACCCGCAGCAGTACGACCGGCGGCTAAGCCATTTTCTCCTGCAATTGGCGCCATTTGCGAAACGACAGGCACACCTAGAAACAGAACGAGCCCGACCGCATCGGTCGGGCTCGAACGAATAAGAACCGGCGGCGACCTACTCTCCCAGGGGGTTGCCCCCCAAGTACCATCGGCGCTGAAAGGCTTAACTGCTCTGTTCGGAATGGGAAGAGGTGTTTCCCTTTCGCTATGCACCACCGGAATTTTGCGAGACAACCGCCCCGGTGGAGCTTGAAAACCGCACAAGACCGCAAGGTAAGTAATAAACATCCGTCAAGCCCTCGACCCATTAGTACCGGTCGGCTGAGCACATCGCTGCGCTTGCACCGCCGGCCTATCAACCTGGTGGTCTACCAGGGGTCTTACTCCCTCAAGGGGATGGGAGAGCTCATCTCGAGGACGGCTTCCCGCTTAGATGCCTTCAGCGGTTATCCGTTCCGTGCGTAGCTAACCTGC
>JAWVFJ010000011.1:0-72305 GCA_033856275.1 Solirubrobacterales bacterium | reverse complement strand
ATCCGTTCGAGCACAGGTTCGTCGAGACGCGCCGCGAGGACGGACTCCAGCAACGCGCGGGCATCCCGGTGACCGAGAGGCTGAACCCGTAGCTCGGGAAGGCGCGCAAGGTCGCCATCCGCATCGCGGATCGCGAACACCAGGGCGATCCGTTCGGCCAGGAGTCGTCGCGCGACGAACGCGAGCGCTCGGGCCGAGGCGCCGTCGAGCCACTGCGCATCGTCGACGACGCACAGCAGCGGCTGCTGCTCGGAAGCATCGGAGAGCAGGCCGAGAACCGCGAGCCCCACGAGAAACGGACTCGGCGCGGCGCCGGCGCCCAGCCCGAAAGCGACGCCAAGCGCGCCGCGTTGCGGATCGGGGAGACGCTCGCTGAGGTCGATGACCGGCGCACAGAGCTGTTGCAGCGCGGCGTAGTCGAGCTCCATCTCGCCTTCGACGCCCGCAGCCCGAATGACGCGAAGGTCGTCGCCCGACTCGACCGCATAGTCGAGCAACGCGGTCTTGCCGACGCCCGGGTCTCCATGCACCACGAGTACGGCGCCGTGACCGTCCCGCGCGGTCTCGAGCAACCGATCGAGCACCGCACGCTCACGTTCTCTTCCGAGCAACCGTCCCGCCTCCGCGCTGACGACCATCGCTGCAGCATGTCACCAGAGAAGGACTACGGATTTCCGGGATGCGACCACCCCGCCTCGCGGCCACGATCGATCCTCCTCCTGTCACCTCGAGGCAAGGAAGCCGATGAGCGCAACAGACACATCCGTCCTGCCGGACTACGCACCAATCCCTCGCTCCGCACTCGGCCCCGCGCTCAACGAGCAGGGCTACTACGTCGGCCGCGTCGAGCGGAACCTCTACTGGATCACCGACGGGACATACCAGTCGGCGTTCCTGACGACCTCCGACGGCGTCGTCGTCCTCGACGCGCCGCCGACCATCGGCCACAACATCCAGCGGGCGATCGACGAGATCGCCTCCGCAAATGGCGTCAGCAACAAGGTCACGCACCTGATCTACTCCCACCACCACGCCGACCACGCTGGCGCGGCCTCGCTCTTCACCGCAAACGGAGACGTCGCCCTGATCGGCCACGAGGAGACGCGGAACCTCCTGATCCGCGACGACGATCCGGCGCGGCCCGCGCCCGAGGAGACCTTCGGGGACAGTCGCAGCCTGGAGATCGGCGGGGAGCGGATCGACCTCTACTGGCACTACGCCAACCACTCGCCGGACAACATCTTCATCCACCTGCCCGCTCACGACACGCTGATGCTGGTCGACATCGTCAACCCGGGGTGGGCGCCGGTCTACCAGAGCAATCTCACCGAGGACGTGCAGGGGTACGTGAAGGCTCCCGAGACCGCGCTCGCCTACCCGTGGAAGCACTTCATCGGCGGACACATGGGGCGGCTCGGCGACCGCGAGGACATCGCTCTGCACCAGCGCTACATGTCCGACATCGAAGCGGCGTCGCGCCAGGCTCTCGACACCGTCGACCCAACGCCGTTCTTCGTCAAATACGGCGAGAACACCTGGGCGGCTGTGCGCGGCTACCTCGACGCGGTTGCCGCCGCCGCCGCGGAACCAGTGATCGAGAAGTACGTCGACGTGCTCGCCGCGGCTGACGTCTTTACCGCCAGCACGACGTTCCACGTCATGCAGTCGATCCGACTCGACCTCGGCTACGCCTCCCAGGTCCATCCCTGAGTCGACTGGCAAACGAGATGAAGGAGCCCCGATGACCGATCCGAGCGCGGCCCGCGACAAGCGATGGATCGCCCTGATCCTGCTCTGCGTTGCACAGTTCATGGTCGTTCTCGACTCGGCGATCGTCAACGTGGCGCTGCCGACGATCGGCTCGGCACTCGACTTCAGCGAGTCGAGCCTGCCCTGGGTCGTCAACGCCTACGTCCTCACCTTCGGTGGCTTCCTCCTGCTCGGCGGCCGTCTCGCCGACCTGCTTGGTCGCCGACGCGTCCTGCTCTTCGGCCTCGTCCTCTTCTCGCTGGCCTCGCTCGCGGGCGGGCTCGCGACGAACTCGGGGCAGCTAATCGCGGCTCGCGCCGTCCAGGGACTAGGTGCGGCGATCCTCTCTCCGGCGGCGCTCTCGATCGTCACGACCACCTTCAAAGACGGCGCCGAGCGCAACAAAGCGCTGGGGATCTGGGGAGGGGTCGCGGGCTCGGGGGCTGCTGCCGGCGTCCTTCTCGGGGGCATCCTCACCGAAAGCCTGGGCTGGGAATGGGTGCTCTGGGTGAACGTCCCGATCGGAATCGCGGCGGTGTTGATCGCGCCGACTCTGATCGCCGAAAGCCGCGATGAGGAGGGGGTCCGCCAGTTCGACATCGCCGGGTCCTTGACGATCACCTTGGGTATCTCGGCGCTCGTCTTCGCCCTGCTCGACGGCGAAACCGCGGGCTGGGGATCCTTCCAGACGATCGGCACTCTGGTCGCCTCGGTAGTGCTCCTGGCCGCATTCGTCGCGATCGAGCGGAGCTCGCGAGCTCCGCTCGTGCCCTTCTCGATCTTCCGCAGTCGCACGGTCACCGGCGCCAACGTCGTCGGCATCCTGGTCGGCGCCGCGCTGCTCTCGATGTTCTTCCTGATCTCCCTCTACATGCAGCAGGTGCTCGGCTACAGCCCGATCCACGCCGGCCTTTCCTATCTGCCGCTGGCGGTCTCGATCATCATCTCGGCCGGAGTCGCCTCACAACTGGTGACGAAAGTCGGCTTCAAGCCGATCCTCGCGATCGGCATGGCGCTGATCGCCGCTGGACTTGCCTGGTTCTCCCAGATCTCGGTCCACGGCAGCTTCGTCAGCGACATCCTCGGCCCCTCGCTGCTCGCGGCGGTCGGGCTCGGCCTCGCCTTCGTGCCGTTGACGATCGCGGCGGTCTCAGGGATCGAGGACCGCGAACAGGGGTTGGCGAGCGGCCTGATCAATACCTCAGAGCAGGTGGGCGGGGCGCTCGGATTGGCGATCCTCGCGGCGGTCGCCAACGGCATCATCAACGGCTCGCACGACCCGGTTGTGCTGACCGAAGGCTTCCAGTCGGCCTTCCTCGTCGGCGCCGCCTTCGCCGTCCTCGGCTTGATCGCCACCTTGCTGCTGATGCGCGGCTCCGACAGCACGGCGCAGGTCGAGCTCAGCTCCGGGGCCGCGGCCGGGGCCTGTTCCTCTTCGTCGGCAGCAGCCGCAGAGGCCTGCTCGTCCTCGTCTGAGACGGCCACGGCAGCCGCCCTACAGGGAGGCCAGGCAGAGGGTGAAGCGCGGGATGGCGTCGCCACGGCGAGCCGGATTTCTGAAAACGGACCACAAGGAGGAGATGGGGCATGAACAAGGAGCTAGGGGTCTGGACCCACGAGGACTGTGCGCTCGTGCTGATCGACTTCCAGAAGGAGATGTTCGAGGTCATCCGCTCCGAGACCGACGCCGCGCTGGTCGAGTTGAACGTGAGGCTTCTGGCCAGGACCGCCAAAGGGTTCGGCATGCCGATCGTGCTGTCGACCGTGGGGGTCGAGCTCGGGTTCAACGGCCCGACGCTGCCGTCGATCGTCTCCGATCTGGACGGCGTCGAGCCGATCGACCGCACCTCGATGAACGCCTTCGAGGACGACGCCTTCCGCGCCGCGGTCGAGGCGACGGGGCGTAAGCGGCTGATCATCGCCGGCCTCCACACCGAGATCTGCCAGACCTTTGCCACCGTCGCGGCGCTGAAGGACGGCTATGAGGTGCTCTACGTCACCGACGCCGTCGGCGGTCGCTCGCAGGTCGCGCACCGCACGGCCATCGAGAGGCTCGCGCACGCGGGGGCGGTGCCGACCAGCGCGCTCGCCGTCACCACCGAGCTCTTCCGCGACTGGGCCTCGCCTGCCGCGGCCGCCGCCCAGGAGGTCATCTACTGGTACTTCCGCGAAGCCCCGGCGCTGACCGAGGAGGTCGGCGTCGCCGAGGCGGAGAAGCAGGCGGCCGCCGCCTTTCTCCAGGGGGCGGGATAGAGGTGCCCGGGCGGTTGGACGAGAAGGTCTGCGTCATCACCGGCACCGGCGGAAGCATGGGGCGCGCCGCCGCCCTGGCTTTCGCTAGGGAAGGAGCGCGGCTCGTCGGCTGTGACGTGGAGGTCGAGCGCGCGGAGGAGACGCTTGAGGCCGTACGCGCGGCCGGCGGGCAGATGGTGTCGCTGCAGCCGTGCGTCCTCAGTGATCCTGCCGAATGCACCCGGCTCGTCGAGCTCGCGGTGAGGCAGTGCGGCGGGATCGACGTGCTCTACAACCTCGCCGCCAGGTCCCACTTCCACCGGCTCGAGGACTTCACCGACGAGGAGTGGGCCGCCGCTCAGCGCGACGAGATCGACCTCGTCTTCTACCTGACCCGGGCCGCGTGGCCCCACCTGAAGGCCAGTCGCGGGGCCGTCGTCAACATGGCCTCGCTGAACGGGTCGCTGAGCTTCAAGCTCCTGCCTTCGCTGGCCCACACCACCAACAAGGCGGCGATCATCGGCATGACTCGCCAGCTCGCGATGGAAGGCAGCGAGCATGGGATTCGCGTCAACTCGATCTCACCAGGCCTGATCGAAAGCAACGCGACCAGAGGCGAGCTCGAGGACGGTGACTGGGCCAAGGAGATGCTGGGCAGGACGCTCCTCGGCCGCTTTGGGGCACCGGAGGATGTGGCCAACGCGGCCCTCTTCCTAGCCTCCGAGGAGAGCGCGTATGTGACCGGCATCGATCTCGTGATCGACGGCGGGATGAGGGTCTGGTGATCGGAGGGTGAGTGTCCGGCCTCAGGAACCGGAGCCGGCCGACCAGGCCCCTGCTCCGCCTGCGGTGAGAAGATGGCTCGTCCCCGGTTTCTGGGCCGTCGCCTTCGCCTTCCTCGTCGTCATGTCCTTTGCCACGCTGCCGAGTCCCCTCTACGGGCTCTACCGCGAACGGGACGGTCTCTCAACGCTGACCGTGACCATCGTCTACGCGATCTTCGCCGGGGGCACCATCGCCACCCTGCTGGCGGTGCAGGCCATCGTCTCCCGGGTCGGGCGCCACAGGGTGATGATCGGCGCGGTAGCGACGATGATGGTCGCCGCCGGGGTGCTCGCCGCGTGGAAGGCGCTGCCGGGTCTCCTGGTCGGGCGCCTCCTCACTGGGATCGCGGTCGGCCTGGCCGCCGGAACCGCGATCGCTTATCTGATCGAGTTGCGGATCCTCGAAGACCCGGGCGGATCCCCGGTCACCGCCCGCAACGTCGGTACGGCGGTGAATGTCGGAGCGCTCGGAATCGGCCCTCTGGTCGCCGGCTGTCTCGCCGAGTGGGTGAGGTCGCCGTTGCTCGTGCCCTACCTGTTCGTCTTGGCCGTTGGGGCGATTGGCCTGATTGGCCTGGTCGGTGTCCCCGAGACGGCCCCGCCAGATCCAGCGGGGCCGTCGGATCCGAAGACGAGCTCACCACGGCCGATCAGACTGCTCATCCCGGCCGCCGTCGTGACTCTTGCCGCTTTCGCCGCCAACGGTCTCTTCGCCGGGCTCTCCGGCCTCCTCCTGTCGGTCACCTTCGGCCACCCATCGCACGCGCTAGCGGGGGCGACCCTGTTCCTGGTCTTCGCGGCGGGCGTCGCGGCCCAGTTGGGGACGAGCCGACTGCCCGCCTCGCGCGTTTTCACCTTCGGCACGCTCTCGATGCTCACCGGCCTCGCGCTTCTCGTCACCTCCGTGCAGCTCTCGGCGCCGAGCCTCGCGTTGTTCCTCCTCGCAGGCACGCTGATCGGAGCGGGTGCCGGCGCCGGTTTCAAAGGCACGACCGGCCTCGTGCTCGAAGCGACGCCGCCGGAGGGTCGGGTGGAGATGACCTCGGACCTGCTCATCTCCCTCTTCGTCGGTCTCTCGATCCCGGTGATTGGCGCCGGAATCGCGCTCAACGGAGGGGTGAGTCCGCCCGACACGGTCCTCGGCTTCGCCATCTTCGTCGGCCTGGGCGTCCTCGGCGCTGGGGCCCTGCTCGGCCACGTCCTGAAAGGCGACCCACACCGTGCTTAGACCACACCCATCTGCCCAATACACCCGAAGGAGATACCGATGACCAGTACCCCGATCCGCGATCAGGCCGGCGACCACCTGATCACGCCGCAGAACTCGGCGCTCCTGCTGATCGACTACCAGCCGAGTCAGATCGGAACGGTCCGCTCGATGGACCACGACCTGCTGCTGAAGAACGTCATCTCCACGGTCAAAGTGGCGAAGCTCTTCGGAGTCCCAATTGTCCATTCCACGATCCAGGTCGCCAACGGGCAGGGGCCGACCCTGCCGGAGCTGGCGGCTGAGCTCGAGGACTATGAGCCGATCGACCGCACCGCGATCAACTCGTGGGAGGACGTCGACTTCGTGGACGCCGTGAAAGCCACCGGGCGGCGCAAGCTCCTGATGTGCGCGCTTTGGACCGAGGTCTGTATGGCCTTCCCGTCCCTGGACGCGCTCCGCGAGGGCTACGAGGTCTATCCCGTCGTCGACGCGATTGGCGGCACCTCCCCGGAGGCCCACCGCGCCGGCATCGAGCGGGCCGTCCAGGCCGGTAGCCAGCCGATCGGCTGGGTCTCGCTCGCCTGTGAGCTGCAGCGCGACTGGGACCGCACCGAGACGGTCCGCAGATCGTCGAGATCGTGCTCAACGAGAGGCTCCTCAAAGAGTGACCTGAAATCCCAAGCAGAGGCGGTGAGCCCTGGAGCGCTGCCAAACCGACCCAAACCAAAGGGAGATCCATCGTGAGCACCGAGCAACAAGCGACCCTCGACGCAATCCTGCGGCAGTCAGCCTTCCCCGTCGACAGCGATGTCAACGAACAACGGCAATTGCTTCGAGAGCTGCTGTCGGCACAGCCATTGCCCCCCGAGGTGACTGTGACCGAGGGCGCGCTGGGCAGCGTCAAGACCGCCGAGATCACAGTCGACGGAGTCGAGTCTCGCCACGTCGTTCTCTACTTCCACGGCGGGGTGTACGTGATGGGGGACGCTTTTCTCGCCGCTGACCTGGCTTCGCAGGTGGGTCGCCGAACGGATGCCAAGGTCATCTCCGTCGACTACCGGCTCGCCCCCGAGCACCCGTATCCGGCGGCAATCGACGACGCTCTCGCGGCCTATGAAGTCCTCTTGGACAGCGGCATATCCCCTTCGGACATCGCCTTCGCGGGAGAGTCGGCCGGGGGCGGACTCGCCGTAGCCACCATGGTCAACGCCCGCGACCACGGGCTGGCATTGCCGGCCGCGGCCTATCTCATGTCGCCGTATGCCGACCTCACCCTGGCCGGGGCGACCATGGAGACCAAGAGTGAGACCGACCCGCTTCTCAGCCGGGAGCTCCTCGTGCCCCGGGTCACCGACTATGTGTCGGGGCAAGACGCAGCACTCGGTCTGATCAGCCCCGTATTCGCCGACCTCTCCGGCCTGCCGCCGTTGATCATCCAGGCCGGTTCTCACGAGGTTCTCCTCGACGACGCCGTCCGCTTGGCCCAGCAGGCCGCGAGCGCCGATGTCGAGGTCGCGCTAGACGTAATCCCCGGGGTGCCCCACGTATTTCAGGCCTACTCCGCCCTCCTCGACGAAGCGGTGCTTGCGCTTGACAGAGCCGGGGAGTTCCTATCGGCGCGTCTCACCACATCGACAACTTGATCTCCACCTCGCCGCGAGTCCGGCAGCTCAGACAGAGACGACTTCCCACCAAACCAAAATCCAAAATTCATGGAGGCGACAGACAATGAGCACCACCGACGTTCAGGCACTTCCTGCCGGCACGTGGCAGGTCGACAAGATCCACTCGAGCATCGGGTTCTCCGTCGACTACATGGTGGGCACTTTCCACGGGACGTTCGGCGACTTTGACGCCGCCGCCACCGATGGCGTGCTGACCGGCTCCGCGAAGGTCGCCTCCGTCCAAGTCAAGGACGACAACCTCGCAGGGCATCTGCAAAGCCCGGAATTCTTCGATGCCCAGGCCCACCCGGAGCTGACCTTCACGTCCAAGGCTGTCAAGCGCGATGGAAATCGCGTCACGATCGACGGCGAGATCACCATCAAGGGCCACACCGAGACCGCCGAGATCACCGGCGAGATCTCCGATCCGATCGCCGACCCCCACGGTGGCGAGCGCTTTGGGCTGACGCTGGAGACCGTGGTCGACCGCGACAAGTTCGGCATCAGCTGGAACAACCCGCTCCCGAACGGCGAACCGGCCCTCTCCAACGAGGTAAAGATCGTCGCCGAGTTGCAGCTGGCAAAGCAGGGGTAGCAACCATGCGGGTCCTTGGCATCAGCGGCAGCCTGCGCCACGAGTCCTACAACACGGCGCTCCTGTGCCATGCCGGGGATCTGTTCAAGGCCGAGGGAGCCGACTTCGAGATGTACCGTGGGCTGCGCCACATCCCGGCCTACGATGAGGATTGCGATACCGAGGACGCCCCCGAGACCGTCTCGCGAATCCGCGAGGCGGTTCGGGAGGCAGACGCGGTCTTCTTCGTTAGCCCCGAGTACAACTCCTCGATCCCCGGGGCCCTGAAGAACGCACTCGACTGGCTATCGCGTCCATTCGCCGACAACGTCCTGCGCAACAAGCCCGTCGCCGTGGCCAGCGCGAGCTCCGGCATGTTCGGTGCCATCTGGGGGCAAGCCGAGCTGCGCAAAGTTCTCGGCACGATCGGCGCGCGAGTAACAGAAGGGGAGGTTGCGGTAAGCGAGGCGGCAGAGCGCTTCGACGAGAACGGCGGCCTGAATGAGCCCAACCTCGAGAAGGAGCTGCACGAGGTCGTGGTGATGCTCCTCGCTGACGTTCGGTCCGCGAGGGGCGGGACTCCTTCGGCGGAACCGGCTCCCTGACGACCGATCCGAAGGCCCCGGCCCTTGGGCGTTCTAATGTTCTGCGAATGTCCGCGGCAGAGCACATCGAGGTCGCCGATGCTCCCGACCGCGACCGGTTCGAGCTCTCAATCGACGGCGAGGCCGTCGGCTTCACCGCCTACCGTGCGCGCCCCGGGCTGATCGCATTCACCCACACCGAGATTGACGAGCGCTTCCAAGGTCGCGGGCTCGCAGACCGGCTGATTCGATTCGCCCTAGAAGACGCCCGGAAGCGAGGGCTAGTCGTGCTGCCGTTCTGCCCGTTCGTCAAGGCATTCATCGAGCGCCATCGGGAATTCGAGGCGCTGGTCCCGGACAAATACAGGGAGCAGTTCGGCTTGTGAAGCGCTACGACGGCGAGCGCATCGAGGTGACCTACGACGCGGCGCGGTGCCTCCACGCCGCGGCGCTCTGCCGTTGCGGCAAGTCGGCGAACCAGCCCTATTGCGACCACAGCGGCCCGTGTCAGCAGTGGGAGTTCCAGCGAGGCGAACGGTCTGCGTGATCGCTCGCACAGCGCGGGCAGATCGCCTCCCCGAACCGCTTCCCAGCCAACTCTCGGCGACAAGGTTTAGGCGCGCTGCCCTGTTCGCCGTCGCGATCGCGGCTCTACTTGGTGCGCTCGTCGTACTGCTGCCGAGCCTGAGCGCTCTACGCACCAGCTTCTCCGGCGCCGAGCCAGACTGGATCGCCCTCGCCATCTGTGCGGAGCTGCTCTCCTGCCTCTCCTACGTGCTGGTCTTCCGCAGTGTCTTTTGCCACCGGATGGACTGGCGTACCGCCACCGAACTTGGCCTGGCCGAGCAGGCGGCCAACTCGCTTCTCTCGGTCGGCGGAGCGGGCGGCCTCGCACTCGGCGCCTGGATTCTGCGCCAACAAAGCGTTCCGAAAGAGCAGATCGGGCGCCTCACCGTGACCTTCTTTCTGATCACGAGCCTCGCCAACGTCGGCTTCCTCTCGATCTGTGGGATCGCCCTTGCCAGCGGCCTCGCCTCGGGTCCTGACGATCGGCTTTTACTGGGCGGTATCCCGGCCGCGGCCGGCATGGTCGCAATCGTCCTCGCCCTGGCCATCGGGGCGTTCGCGGGTCGACTCACCACGGCCACCGACCGCGCGTCCGTCAAGGCCGGGCTGGCTGCCATCGATGAGGGGGTCGGCGGGGCGATTGAACAGCTGCGCTCGCCGCCAGCTCTGGCTGGCTCGACCGGCTACATGCTCTTCGACATCGCCGTGCTGGCGATCTGCTTCCGCGCATTTGGGTTGCCGACCCCGCCTCTCGACGCGCTGGCGTTGGCGTACATCATCGGACAGCTCGGCGGTCTGATCCCGCTTCCCGGGGGCGCAGGCGGCCTCGACCTCGGGCTGATCGGCGCCCTCGTCCTGTATGGCTCGACCGCCGCCGACGCGACCGTCGCGGTACTCGCTTACAGGGCGATCTACTTGATCGTGCCTGCGGGGAACGGGGCTGCCTGCGCTGGCCTCGCTACGACGACGACTTGCCCGCCCCGACGCCCAGTTCGTCTTCTGTGTTCCTACAGAGGCCCGAGTCCGCTAAGCGGCACACGGCGAGCCTCCGGTGGCCAGGCACTCCTCGCAGCCCTCAACCGACTCGGGCAGCCGGGTGATCCGGACGTGATCGAGATGGACGCAAGAAGTCACTCCGACCAAGCCTAGGCGTCGGCTGCGCTTGACAGAAGGTGCGAAGATCGACCTCGAGACGCAAGGTGCATGGCGGCGCAATGGAGGACTCAGGTGGCGACGATCACCGATCACGAGGGGCGCGAGGTTTGCGATACCGCGCTGGATTTCGTCAAGAGGTTCACGTAGGGCCACGTGGACCGTTCGCCGCCGGTCTCCGCGGAGGGGGTGAGCTTCGGCAGCAGCGCGGGGCGCTGGATTCTGGCCGTGACGGTGCTCGGCTCGGGGATGGCGTTTCTCGACGGCACCGTAGTCAACATCGCGCTTCCCGACATCGGCCGCGATCTCAACGCCTCGACCTCCTCGCTGCAGTGGATCCTCAACGGCTATCTGCTGACGCTCGCGTCGTTGATACTGCTCGGAGGATCTCTCGGTGACCGATACGGACGGCGACGAGTCTTCGTCCTCGGAGTCGGCCTGTTCACGCTCTCCTCGCTGCTCTGCGCTGTAGCGCCAACCGTGGAGCTGCTGATCGGGGCAAGGATGTTGCAGGGAGTCGGTGGTGCCCTGCTCACCCCCGGCAGCCTGGCGATCATCGAGTCCAGCTTTCGGCCATCTGATCGGTCACGGGCGATTGGCGCCTGGTCGGGGCTCGGAGGCGTGGCCACCGCACTCGGGCCGTTGCTCGGGGGCTACCTGGTCCAAGCCGTATCTTGGCGGGCGATCTTCCTGATCAATCTGCCGCTGGGCGTCTTCGTGATAGCGATGGCAAGCCGGCACGTTCCTGAGGTCCGCGACCCCTCTGCCAGCGGCCGTCTTGACTTTGGCGGTGTGGCCCTTGCCGCGCTGGGCCTTGCCGGAACGACCTACGCGCTGATCGAAGCACCCGGCCAGGGCGCCTCCGCGCTGGTCCTGCTTGCCGGGATTGGCGGGGTTCTCGCCCTCGTCGCATTCCTGTTCGCGGAGAGCCGCAGCCCGAACCCGATGATGCCCCTGGGGATGTTCTCCTCGCGCCAGTTCTCGGGTGCAAACCTGGTCACCTTCGTCGTCTACGCGGCTCTCGGCGGCTTCTTCTTCCTCTTCGTCTCCTTCCTTCAGATCTCGATGGGCTACTCGCCGATCGCGGCGGGTGCGGCGTCGCTTCCGGTGACGGCGCTGATGCTCGCGCTCTCGGCTCGCTCCGGAGCGCTCGCCCAGCGGATCGGCGCCCGTATTCCACTGACCGTCGGCCCGCTGGTGATCGCCTTCGGGCTACTGATGTTGACCCGCATCGAGCCCGGCGACGACTACCTATCAGGTGTTCTGCCGGGCGTGATCGTCTTTGGGTTGGGGCTGACGCTCGTGGTTGCCCCGGTTACCTCCACTGTTCTCGCGGCCGCGGACGCCAGGCACGCGGGCGTCGCCTCCGGCATCAACAATGCCGTCTCGCGGGTCGGCGGCCTGCTCGCTGTCGCTGTCCTTCCGGCGATCGCCGGCCTCACCGGCGACAGCTTCTATGACCCGGCGAAGATGAACGATGGCTTCCACATGGCGATGGTCGCCTGTGCGGTGCTTGCAGCCGCGGGTGGGGTTTTGGCGTGGTTGACGATCAGCTCCGAGGTTCTGGAGCCTGAGGCGAAGCCTGAGCCCGAGTTCTCGTGCGCAATCGCAGGTACTCAGTTGCGAGCGTCAGGCGAGCAGCACCCCATGCAAACGCTGCCCGCGAGAAGTCGCTCCTAGCGCTGGACATCAGCGATGGCAACATCGGTCTTACGCTGCCGCCGTTCGCCCCTTGACTCCGAGGGGAAGAACTAGGTGAGGCGTCAGGGTCCATGCGGGCGCGTCCGGGTCGGATGGATAAGCACGACCGAGGTTGGCCGGTTCGACTGCGTATTAGAGGAGCTAGGCGGGCTCATCTGCCAGCGGGCTTCCAGGTGACGGTGCCGGCCCGGCACCCGTAGGCGGTATCGGTTCCTGCCCAGGCTGGGTCAGGCCAAAGCTGCTCAGGAGGCAGGTAGCCTGAAGCAGGAGCGCCGCCGCCGGTCGCCCAACCTGCGGAGTGAGACCGTGGGAGATCACGTTGCGCAGGTTGAGACCCCACGGGTCGGAGAGCCGCTCTCATCAGGCTGTTCGTCCCAGTAGAGCTCAAGAGCCCGCGCCATGCGCTCGGCAACCTCGGCTTCGATCAGCTCACATATCCGGCAAAGCTGGCGGAAACCGCCAGCCCTCTCCGGCGACCATCGAGCCGAAGGGACCACCGGCCCGATCCCGGCGCTTGCTCGTTCGCTCAAGCAGGCAGAAGGAGAAGGCGAAGTAGAAGGGCCGCAGACCTTCGTCTTCTCCCTCTGGGTCGAGGCTTCGCAGTTGCGCCCGGACGTCCTCCCATGAACTTGCGCCTTCGGCAGAGGTCTTCAGCGACTCGATGATTCGCGGATCCAGCGTCACCCTCTAGACCATACGAATCAGAGCGACACCGCTGCGTCATCTAGACCACCGTGTGCTGCAGGATGACGCCGACGATGCCGGCAACGGCCATCACGTAGACGACGGTCAGCTTCGAATGCCAGCGGTTGAGCGCGGCGAAGGCTCCGAGCGCGATCAGGGCGGTGTAGGCATCGGTGACGCCGGTTTCGAGGATCGTCACCGTGACCGCCGCGATCAGCCCGATCACCGCCGCCGCGACTCCGAGCAGGAAGGGGTGCAAGCGCTCGTTCTCGGAGACTGCGACGAGCTGGCGGTGCAGGAAGATCGGGAAGACGAAGGCGGGAAGGAAGATGCCGAGCGTCATTACCAGGGCACCGCCGAGTCCTCCGGCGATGTAGCCGACGAAGGTCGAGAAGATGATCAGCGGCGCTGGCAGGATGCCGCCCATCGCCAGGCCGTCGTTGAACTGGCTCGCGGTCAGCCAGTGGTGGTTTTCGACAGCGGCCTCACGCAGGAAGGGGATCACGGTGTAGGCACCGCCGAAGGTGAGCAGGCCCGCCTTCAATCCCTCGAAGAAGATCGTCGCCGTCAGCGAGACGGTGATCGCCCCGGCGGCGACGGCCAGGACCCCGAGGGGAGTGATCGCGAGGCTGTTGGCGCGGTGCGTCCAGCGTCGCCCGTTCGTCCATAGCTCGTAGGCAACGCCGCCGCCGAACAAGACCAAGACGAAGGTGATCCCCAGCCAGAGGGTCAGGGCGAAACCGGCCAGGGCGATGATCGCCAGCGGTACGTCTGAGATAAACGATTTGCTGAGTCGGACCAGGGCGCGGGCGACTAGCGCCCCGACAGCCGCCGTCAGCCCGTAAAAGAGGTCGCCGAGATGGCCTGCCAAGCTGGCCTCGACGTAGAGGATCGAGAGGCCGAGCATGAGGATGAAGCCCGGCAACATGAACCCGAGGCCAGCGAGGAAGCCGCCGAGCTTGCCGCCGCGCAGGCGGCCGAAGTAGACACAAAGCTCGTGGGCCTCAGGGCCAGGAAGGATTTGGTAAACGGCGAGCAGCTTCTTGAAGCTCGCCTCGCTGATCCAACCCTCCTCATCGACGCACTCGTGCTTGATCATCGCGATCTGTGCGGCCGGTCCACCCCAGGCGAGCAGGCCGAACTTAAGGAAACGAATGAAGATCGCGCCGGGCGAGTCAACCGAGCCCGAAGCGGTCGGCGGCTCGATGGCGCTGGCGTCGGTCGCGGCCATGATCGCGGCGGGGAGGCTAGTGGGAATGGGTGTGGGCGTGACCGTCGCGGACCGTTCGCCACCGACTGCCAGGTGATCCGCATGAACCGAGCTGCTCTTCGAACACGTAGGCGGCGGCCGCCACGAGCGCTCCGAAGTCGCCATGCAGAAGGTCGTGGGTTCGAATCCCATCAGCCGCTTCGCTTCGATTCCCCTGCACTTCGGCAGGTTGGCCCTCCCGAGGGAAAATCAAACCACCCCCGCGAGGCGAGAGGACGTGCGGATCTACTACGAGGGCGCGGTCTACGGGCAGAGCGACCACTGCCGCGACAGGTACGCTCGCACGGAGATGAGCGGCTCGATCCAATCCCTGGAGAACGTGGGCATCGTCGTTGACGACCTCGCGGCGGCCAAGGCGTTCTTCGTCGAGCTCGGGCTGGAGCAGGTGGGCGAAGCAGAGGTGGTGGGTGAGTGGGTGGACCGTGTCGTGGGACTCGAGGATGTCCGATGCGAGCTCTCCATGCTGCAGACCCCCGACGGCCACGGGCGGTTGGAGCTGATGCGGTTCAACAGCCCGGCGGCGCGCGAGGGGGATACGAACGCACCGCCGAACACGCTCGGCATCCGCCGCATCGCGTTCTCGGTCGACGACATCGACGCCGCCGTCGCCAAGTTGCGGGACCGGGGGTTGGAGCTCCTCGGCGAGGTAGTGCGCTACGAGGACATCTACCGGCTCTGCTACGTCCGTGGCCCGGAGGGGATCATCGTGATGCTCGCCGAGCGGATCGGCTGAGACTTCCCAGTCGCCGGTCGCGCTGACTGCGCAGTCTCTGAAGACTCGCCTGATCGCCGGGGTCTGCCGGGCCGTGACGCCGGCTCATTGCGGTCCTACTACCGGGTGGCGGAAGGCTTGCGTGTCGCTGTGGCTTGAGCCATCGGGATTGGTAACGCGTTGTGGCTGTGACCCTGACGGCGCGCAAGGAGTCCCCTCATCGCCAGAAAGGCTATTGGCCACACCAATTCGCGTGGGCGACTGCGACGTCAACCGTCACAGTCCTAGCAGCGAATGGATCGAAGCGGTGACGCGATCGACCAACGCCGCCGGCGTGGTGGCATCGAGCTTGCCGTCGAGGTACAAGAACGCGAGACCGTGGACGAGCGCCCAGATTGCCGGCGCCAGCGCCTCGGGATCGGATTGCGGAAAGCACCGCGCGACGATTTCGTGCAGGTAGAGCGATACCGCCGCGGTCGCGGCGACACGCTCCTCGTTGTCCCGGTCGCACGGTTCTCCAAACATGATCCGGAACAACGCGGGTCGCTTCAACGCGAACTGGACGTAGGCAACCGCCACGCTGGCCAGCTGCTCCGGGGTCGACGGCGCCGGGTGTGCCGCTGCCAGGCGTTCGGCGAGCTCGCGATAGCCGACCGCCGCGACGGCCGAAACGAGCGCTTCGCGGTCCTCGTAGTGACGGTAGGGGGCGGCTGGTGAGACCCCGGCGCGACGCGCGACCGCGCGCAGCGACAGCGCCGCCTCACCCTCCTCCTCGAGCAGCTCCAGCGCCGCACTGAGGCAGGCGGCGCGCAGGTCACCGTGGTGGTAGGTCGCGTTGGCTTGGGGCATCGTGCGGATCGATGTTGACAGCGCTTACGGAGAGCGGGTAGTGTGAACGCCGCTAACATCATAATCGAGCCGCGGGGGTGCTTTCGATGTCGACAGGGCTGTTCTCTCCATTGGCGCTGCGGTCGGGGACGACCCTGCGCAACCGGATCGCGAAGGCGGCGATGGAGGAGGGCATGGCAGGCAGCGCCCAGCTTCCCGACGAGAGGCTGATTTCGCTGTATCGCCATTGGGGTGAGGGAGGAGCGGGCCTTCTCATCACCGGAAACGTGATGGTGCACGCCGAGGCCTTGACCGGGCCCGGTGGGGTCGTGCTCGACGATCGCGCGCCACTGGAGCCGTTCGCTCATTGGGCGCATGCCGGGAAGGCCGGCGGCGCCTCGCTGTGGATGCAGATCAGCCACCCCGGCCGGCAGGTGCAGGCGCGGATGCCCGGGGTGGCCTGGGCGCCCTCGGCGGTCGCCGTCGAGCTCGGGAGGCAGAGCAAGCGCTTCGGTCGGCCGATGGCGATGACCGAGGAGCAGATCCACGAGACGACAAAGCGGTTCGCGACCGCGGCAGCTCTCGCCGAGCGGGCCGGATTCGACGGGGTGGAGGTCCACGCCGCGCATGGCTATCTGCTCTCGCAGTTCCTCTCGCCGCTGGTCAACAAGCGACGCGACCGCTGGGGCGGGCCGCTGGAGAACCGCGCCAGGTTTCTTCTCGACGTGATCCGCTCGATTCGAACGGTCGTGTCCTCGTCCTTCGCCGTTGCCGTCAAGCTGAACTCGGCCGACTTCCAGCGCGGCGGGTTCGACGCTGAGGACGCCGCCAGGGTGATCGCGATGCTCGAGCCGCTCGGGGTCGACCTGGTCGAGCTATCCGGCGGTAGCTACGAGAGCCCGGCAATGTCGGGGCGCCCGGCGGACGCTCGCACGGTGGCGCGCGAGGCTTACTTTCTGGAGCTCGCCGCCGCGCTCGCCGAGACCAGCCCGCTGCCGCTGATGCTGACCGGCGGGATCACTCGCCGCGAGACCGCCGAAGCGGTCCTGGAGAGCGGCATCGCGATGGTCGGCATGGGCACCGCGATCGCAGTCACGCCGGACCTCCCGAACCGCTGGCGGGCCGGGCGTGAGGCAACCCATCGGCTGAAGCCGATCAACTGGTCGGACAGGGCGCTCGCGTCCGCCGCGAGTATGTCGCTGGTGCGCCACCAGATGCGCCGCATCACGCGCGGCAAGCACCCCACTGGCAGGACCCACCCGCTGCACGCGTTCGTGTGCGACCAGCGTGCCCAGCGTCGCGCGCTCGGGCGCTACCGTGCCTGGCTGGGAACCCGGGTATGACGATGAAGGCGGCAGTGATCTACGAGAACGGTGGGCCGGACGTGCTCCGCTACGAGGACGTACCGGATCCCGAGTGCCCCGCCGGCTGTGTGGTCGTCGACGCCGAGGCGATCAGCGTCGAGGGAGGGGATCTGCTTGCCCGCGCGGCTGGGCAGTTGCCCGTGGTGCCGCACATCGTCGGCTATCTGAGCGCCGGCACCGTGAGCGAGGTTGCCGCCGACGTTGACGGACGCGCCATCGGCGACCGGGTGGTCGCCCTCAATGCCGCCGGCTCCCACGCCGCCAGGCGAGCGGTTCCCGCGGCGATGACCTGGCCGATCCCCGGCGGGCTCGACGCCGCCCGGGCCGCCTGCGTGCCGGTCGCGTTCGGGACCGCGCAGGAGTGCCTGTTCACCGCCGGAGACCTCGCCGAGGGCCAGACCGTTCTCATCCACGCGGGTGCAGGCGGCGTCGGCGTGGCCGCGATCCAGCTCGCGAAGCAAGCCGGCGCAACCGTGATCGCGACCGCGTCCAGCGACGAGAAGCTCGAGCGGCTGAAGACCCTCGGCCTCGACCACGGCGTCAACTACGCGACCGAGAGCTTTGTCGGGCGCATCAACGAGCTGACCGACTCGAACGGGGTGAACGTCGTCCTCGACCCGATCGGTGGCCAGAACCTCGTCGACAGCGTCGGCGTGCTCGCCTACCGGGGGACGCTGGTCAGCGTCGGGGTGGCGGCCCGGGCGGGGTCGACGATCGAGGCGCAGTCGCTGTGGGGGCGCAACAACACCTTGCGCGGCGTCTACCTTGCCGCCGCCCTCATTGCCGAGTACAACCGCGTCCACCCGATGATCAACGACCTTCTGGGGCGCGTCGCGAGCGGCGAGCTCGAGATCCAGATCGACCGCAGCTTCCCTCTCGCCGAAGCTGCGAGAGCCCACGAATACGTCGAGAGCCGCGAGGCCTTCGGCCGGGTCTTGATCACGCCCTGAGCGTCGTCATGCCGGGGAGATGTCCCCCGGACGGTTGACAGGCCAGGCTCCCGTCGAAGATACTCGCAGTCATCCTCACACTTGGAGGCGAAAATGTCTTGGAAGCTGGAAGGCTCGTATTTTGAGACGTGCTCGTGTGACGTGATCTGCCCTTGCACGGCATCGCTGGCGCTAGGAGCGACGAACGACCGCTGCAAGGCCATGCTGGTGTTCAATGTCCAAAGTGGCGAGGTGGACGGCACCGACGTGAGCGGCCAGACGGTCGCCGCCATCGCCGATACGCCGAAGGTGATGAGCGAGGGCAACTGGCGCCTCGGCGTTCTCATCGATGCTGCTGCCTCTGACGAGCAGGCCGAGAAGCTCGGCGCCGTGTTCTCGGGGGCGCTGGGCGGGCCGATGGAGGCCTTGGGGCCGCTGGTGGGTGAGAACCTGGGCGTAGAGCGCCTGCCGATCGAGGTACACGAGGATGGCCTCAAGCACTCGATCCGCATCGGCGAGGCCGTGGACTTCGAGATCGAGGACGTCGTGCCCTTCGGCGTTGAGAGCGGCGAACCCGCGAAGCTCACCGGCATCTTCCATCCCGCCGGTTCCGAGCTGACGGTGGCACACGCGACGCGCTCGAAGATCGACGCCTTCGGCATCCAATATGAGGGGAAGGCTGCCTTCTCCTCCTCGCAGTTCTCGTGGGCAGCCTGAGCGCAGCGGAGTCTCCCGCACCCCTCGACCGGCCCGCGGGACGCGGCGAGTTCGCCGCTGCCATTGCCGCGATGCGTACGCGGCTAGGGCTCGTCGCGCTGCTGTTCGGGTTGGCGGGCCTCGCCTGGTGGGGCACGGCCAATCAGATGGCCGGAATGGACGCCGGGCCCGGAACCGACCTCGGGACCTTCGGCTGGTTCCTGGGGGTATGGATCGTGATGATGGCGGCGATGATGTTCCCGTCGGTCTCCCCGACGGTGGCGCTCTACGCGCAGATGACCTCTCAGCACGGCCTCAGCCGCCCGTTGCTGTTTGCGAACGGCTACTTGCTTATCTGGGGCGCGGTGGGGGCGGTCGCCTATGGCCTGTTTGAGCTCGGCAGGAGCCTGTTCGGGGTCGACCTTGCTTGGCACGCCGGCGGTCGGTGGCTGGTCGGAGGCATCCTGGCCCTCGCCGCGATCTACGAGCTCACGCCGCTGAAGGACGTTTGCCTGGCGAAGTGCCGAAGCCCTTTGGGATTCCTGCTCGGAAGCTGGCGCGACGGGCCGCGAGGCGCCCTGGAGATGGGCGCCAGGCACGCCGCCTGGTGCGTCGGCTGCTGTTGGGCTTTGATGGCCGCCCTCTTCGCCCTCGGTGTAATGAGCGTTGGCTGGATGGCCTTCGTTGCGGCGCTGATCGCGATCGAGAAGCTGGCGCCATGGAAGAGCGCCGCGAATCGCGCGATCGCGGTGACGCTGGTGGTTCTCGGACTGGCCGTGGTGATCGTCCCCGAGCAGGTGCCGGGGCTCACTGTGCCGACTTCGGCGAGTGACGGGATGAGGATGCAAGACGGTCCCTGAATGCAGGGAAGCCACGTGGGGTCCCCCAGACGGAAAGGAGGCAATCGATGACTGACCACAGGATCGGCACGCAGGAGGAGTGGCAGGCTGAGCGCGACGAGTTGCTGAAGGAAGAGAAGGAGCTCACCCGCCGCGGCGACGAACTGGCCCGGAAGAGGCGCGAGCTGCCCTGGGTCCCGGTCGAGAAGGACTACCGGTTCGAGACCGAGGACGGCACGAGGACGCTCGCCGATCTCTTCGACGGCCGCTCCCAGCTGCTCGTCTACCACTTCATGTTCGGGCCGCCCTACGAGGCAGGCTGCCCGGTCTGCTCCTCGATCGCCGACACCCTCGATCCCCAGGTCGCCCACCTGAAGGCCAGGGACGCCACGCTGCTGCTCGCCTCCCGCGCGCCCCTCGAGAAGCTCCTCGCCTACAGGGAGCGGATGGGCTGGGGCATCGACTGGGTCTCGAGCGATGGCAGCGACTTCAACCGCGATCTCGGCTTCCTGCACACCGAGGATGAGCTGAAGCCGTTCCTGGAAGGCGAGATACCGGCCACGGTCGAGGAGAACGCGCGCTCGTGCGGCACGGACGTCGTCGGGTACGTCGCCGAGGGTCCGGGTCTGAGCGTGTACGCGCTGTCGGACGAGGTCGTTTATCGGACCTACGTGTCGACCGCCCGCGGCCTCGAGCCGGCAATGGCCTACTACGGCCTGCTGGACCGGACGCCGAAGGGTCGCGACGAGAGCGCCTCCGAGCCGCTGTGGGTGCAGCGCCACGACGAATACGAGACGAGCTAGTCGGGATATTCGTCCTTGCGCCAGGTCCGCGGCTCCTCCGGCCCCGGCTTCGGCGTCCGCTCGAGCAGGAAGTTGAAGTAGGGGGCGACGAACGGGTCGGGCGCCCTCACCGTGTAGGTGTGGTAGACGGTCCCGTTCTCGCGCGCGAAGCTGATCCAGCTCGGGGCCTCGCGGAGGCCGTCCTTCAGCTCGGCCCCGATCTGCCCCGACCACTCGACGAGCCAACCCGGCGGGTTGTCGATCATCTCCCTCACCTCGGGGACCTCCTCGGCCTGCTCGGGGGTCATCGCCAGCCCGAGGTCGAAGGGGAACTCGCTCCCGTAGGTCGAGACGTAGGGGAACTGCCAGCCCATCCGCTGCTTGTAGGCGACGAGCCGGTCGATCGGCGCCCGCGAGAAGCAGATCAGCGTCACGTCTCGGTGCTGCATATGGATGAGCGTGCCGTCGAGGCCGTCGGCAAGGCTGGTGCAGCCGGGGCAAGCGCCGAGCTCGTAGTCCGGCCCGAACATGATGTTGTAGGCGAGGAGCTGTGACCGTCCGTCGAATAGCTCGGCGAGCGTCTTCGTGCCTTCCTCGGTCTCGAACTCATAATCCTTCTCCACCGCTACCCAGGGGAGTTCGAGCCGCTTCTTCCTGACCTCCTCGTTCCGCTCAGCCTGCTCTTTCTCGAGCTTCGCGAGCTCCTCCCGAGCGGCCTGCCAATTCTCACGGGTCCCGATCTTGTGCTCAGGCATCTCATCTCCTTCGGTTTGAGCAGAGTCGTTTCCCCCTGCTCAGTATCAAGACCGAAGGTACCCACCGTGCCGGGCTCGAACCGTCGTCGGGACTGCTCGCTCAGGCATCGCCGCGCCAGCCCGAGTGCGCGACGGCGAGCTTGCGGCAGCGCGACCGCTGGCGTGAGGGTCACTTAGCATCTTGACCGTGGCTAAGGAGAAGATCGAGGTCTGGCTCGGCTACGGCGCTAGCGAGGAGCAGGGCAAGGAAGTTAGTGCCCTCTTCGAAGGGGAGGGAATTCCCGTCGAAGTCCGCAGGGAGGATGCCTACCCGCCGATAGGCAACGGAGCGGGTTTTACGATTCTTGTGGCCCTTTTCGGAATGTCAGTGGGTGCCTTCATCAACGGTTATTTCGGTGCGGCAGGAAAGGACGCTTGGGAGAAGTCGAAAGCCCTCCTCCGCAAGCTTAAGGAGGACCATCTCCGACGTTATCCCTCCGAGTCGCCGACCGCGGAGGGCCAGATTACGATCAAGGACGTAGAGCATCGGATTCAATTGACACTTCGGACCGATCTACCCGAGGAGGCGTATGAGAAGCTCTCGGCCCTCGGGATCTCCGATCAAGAGAACACCTCCTACTACTGGGACGCCGATGGTCACGAGTGGGTGGTCTTCGACCTCTCTGGTATCGAGGACCTTTCATCCCGCACTCGCGACGACCCGGACATTGCAGATGGATAGAAGCGAAGAGCTGGGTCGCGGAGTGACCGACCGGCAATACGACCTGGCGCTCTTCGGGGCGACGGGATTCACCGGCGGGCTGACTACTCGCTATCTCGCCGAGAACAGCCCCGAGGGACTGCGCTGGGCTCTGGTTGGGCGCAATCGCGGCAAGCTCGACGCAGTTCGTTCTTCGCTGGCGGCGATATCCGCACCTGGTGTACCGGCTCCTGACCTGCTGATCGCCGACGCCGCTGACTCGGCTGCTCTCGCCAGAGTCGCCGAGGCGGCGAAAGTGGTTGTGACGACAGTCGGTCCATACGCGCTCTTCGGCGAGCCGCTGGTTGCCGCCTGCGCTGCGGCCGGCACCGACTATGTCGATCTCACCGGCGAGCCCGAGTTCGTCGACCGTATGTGGCTCGGCTACCACGAGCAGGCCAAGCGCAGCGGCGCGCGGCTGGTGCACTGTTGTGGCTTCGATTCGATCCCGCACGACCTCGGCGCCTACTTCACGGTCGAGCAACTGCCCGATGGTGTGCCGCTCACGATCAACGGCTACGTGCGGATGGGGGCGGAGTTCTCGGGCGGGACCTTCCAGTCGGCGATCAACGGGTTCGGCCGGGCGCGGCAGACCGTGAGCGCAGCCCGCCAGCGCCGCCAGGCCGAGAAGCGTCCAGCCGGGCGGAAGGTCCATTCCGCGCCAGCACGCCCGCGACGCGACCCGGACCTGGGTGGTTGGGTCGTGCCGCTGCCGACAATCGACGGGTCGATCGTGCGCCGCTCGGCGGCGGCTCTCGAGCGCTACGGTCCCGACTTCAGCTACGGCCACAACGTCGTCGCCAAGCACCTCCACTCGGTTGCCCTGACCGCCGGTGGCGTCGGGACGGCTCTAGTGCTGGCCCAGCTTTCTCCCACCCGCAAGCTCCTGCTCAAGGCGTCGCGATCTCCCGGCGAGGGCCCGAGCGAGGAGGTCCGCGCCAAGAGCTGGTTCAAAGTGACCTTCGTCGGCGAGGGCGACGGCAAGCGCGTGGTCACTGAGGTGGCCGGCGGTGACCCGGGCTATGGCGAGACCTCGAAGATGCTGGCCGAGTCGGGTCTCTGCCTCGCCTTCGATGATCTACCGGAGACTTCCGGTCAGGTGACGACTGCCGAGGCGATGGGCGATGCCCTCCTCTCCCGCCTGCAAAACGCCGGAATCAGCTTCCGCGTGCTTGAGTCCGGCCAGGCTTAAGGCGCGCCGCTCGGCGCTAAACTGACGGTCGAAGTTCCTCGGGGCTGTAGCTCAGCTGGAAGAGCGTCGCGCTGGCAGCGCGAAGGTCAGGGGTTCGAGCCCCCTCAGCTCCACTAGGAAGCTCTCAGTCGAACCCCGGCCAAAACGAAGCTGAGAGCGACCCGCCATATCTTGAAGCCGTTGCGCGAGGTCTTCGCGGAGCAGCGCTGCGTATTCGTCCGTTAGCTCTGCCCCGGTGACGCCGCCCGGCCCGAGAAAGATTTTCGTGAAGAACGATTGGTTCCAGCGTCGCCGCGTCGTCGGATCAACGGCCCGATAGATACCCGACGATTCCAGGAGGACCCGCCGCGCAAATGCGAGTACCTTGTTCGCGCTTTCGATGTCGCCCCTTGCGCGGGCCAGCCTTTCCTCGGCTGCTTTAAGTTCTTGCTCAAGGTCCGCCTGCTTCTTCTCAAGCAGGTCTAGCGGGATCGCTTTCGGGTTAGCAAGGTGGCTCTCCACTAGCTGCGTCCGTTGCACAAGTACGTCGTCGATCTTTTTTTGACTCCGCATCGCCTCGCGCTGTCGATAGCCGAGTAGCCGCTCGAACTGCTTGGAGAGGTGGGGCTCTATTGCTGCGATTCGGTCGGCCTGACTCCCGACCTGATCTTCGTAATAGGCGGTGACGAACTCCTCGGCTCGCCCAACGGGGAGATAGGGGAGGTCGCAGTTCTTTTCCTTATGCCGCCCGCTGCAAACCAGATACTCGAACCTCCCTCCGTGGCGGCCGGTGCATTTCGTGTACATGAGCCGACTACCGCAAAAGCCGCAGAAGACCGAGCCGCTGAGGTAGTGGCCGGGGTTCTTGCGGGAGCGGTCGCCCGCGAGTTTGTGGGCCGACAGAACCGCTTGCACGTCCCAAAATAGGTCCTCGGGGACGATTCTCGGGTGCTTGCCTTCGTACTTCACGCCCTTGAATTCAACGACGCCGACGAAGTATTCGTTTTTGAGGAGCTTGTGTAGGCGCGCAGGCTCAACCTTTCGCGGTGGGCGTTTCGGAGTCGGGCGAGTTCTGAGGCCACGCTTATAAAGCTCATCGGCGAGCGCCTTGATTGACCACTCGCCGGTCGCGTACGCCTGGAAGGCCCATTGGACGTGTGGCGCTCGCTCGGGGTCTACCTCGACGTAGCGAATGTCGTTGGCTCCGTCCCATTTCCGCTTGTTGAGATAGCCGAGCGGGACGCGGCCAGGGGAGCCGCCGAGTTTGGCCTTCGTGACCCGGCCGCTGGTGATCTTCACCGCCAGATCGCGAGAGTAGTAGGCGTTGATCGCGGTAAGGACGCCGTGCATCAACATCCCGCCGGGGCTGCTGTCGATGCTCTCCGTGACGGACACCAGCTCCGCGCCCGCTTTCTTGATTTCGGCGTAGGCGGCGAAGTCGGTCAACTCGTCGCGGGCGAAGCGCTCTAGCTTGTAGACGATCACGTAGTCAATGTCCCGGCGGACCTTCAACGCCTCGATCAGTTCTTCAAGCGTCCGATACAGCCCGCGACTGGCCGACTCCGCTGGGGCTAGCCACTCCTTCGCGACCTCCGCTCCAAGCTCCGCAGCCTTGCGCTGGCAGGCGTCACGCTGCCCCTCGATCGAATATCCCTCCTCGGAACCTGCGCGGCGGGTCTGGCCCGAGGACGAAACGCGGAGTAGGACGAACGCCTTTTTGGTGCCGTCGCTCATCGCATCGCCTCTGGTTCGAGGAGGCCAAGCTGATCGAAGCGGTAGCGCATGGCCGGGCGGCTGACGCGGAAGCGTCGAGCCAGGACTTGGGGATCGCGGAACCCTTCGTCGTAGAAGCAGCGTTTGAGCCAGGCGCGGGGCATCGTCAGGCAGGCGGCGAAGTAGTCGGCGGCCCGCTCGGCGGCCTGGTGGGCGGAGCCGTAGCGGGAGTCCTTGTAGATCACGTCCCGCGTCGGGTGGTCGATCAAGTGTTTGAGTTCGTGCGCGAGGGAAAAGACCTGCCGCCCTCGGCTGTCGTTGCTGTTGATGAGGATGCGCCACTTGCCGCGCTGCCAACTGATCGCGCCGGACAGGTGCCGGGCAGGGAGGTAGTGGACTTCGACACGCGGGAGGGCGGCGACGGCTTCGACCGGGAAGGGCGGCTCGGTGATCCGCAGCTGCAAGAGCAGCCGGTGCGCCTGGCGCTCGGCGATGGATCGCGCCTCCCACGGAGCCAGCGCCCGGCGCGGGGCGAGTCGCCGGCACTCAGCGATCACGCTCATGATCGCTTGCCTTTCTTGCGGTCCATACGCTCGAACAGACGCTTCGCCTCGTTCATATCGCGGGCCGACGCATTGGGATACAGCGTCCGCAAGTACGGCTCCGGTTTCGGCAGCGACTTTGGGTCGTACCCGGCCCGCGTAAATAGTTCCTCGTAGCTGCTGTCGATGGCCTGGGCGAGCGGTTCGAGCAAGGCGGGTTCGGGGAGCCAGTTTCCCGCCTCCCATTGATAGACGTTGGCCTTGGTGACGCCGATCGCGTCGGCAACGGCTTGAAGGGTCAGGCCAGCGGCCTTGCGGCGCTGGGCGAGGAACTTGCCGAACTGTGCGTGCTTGGGAGTCATGGGCAGGGTTTAGTGTCCTAAACATTGTCTCGCCGTTTCGAAACGGTCGCAAGCAGCCAAGCGCCGCGTTGCGGTAATGAAAAGCGGGCGACCTGAACGTGGTTAGTGGTGTCCAGATCGCCCGCATAGCTACGCCTTCAGCGCCTCGATCTTCGACTCGATCTCGGCCTTGCGGTCAGCGGCGCTGTCTTTGAGCGCTTTGTGCTCTCGCGTGGCCTCCTCGGCTCGCTCTTTGGCGGCCTCCACCTCGTCGTCGATGGCATCGCGGGCTTTCTCCAACGTGGCAATGGCGCTTTCCACCGCGTTGTCCGGCGTCGTCTCCTGCACCCGGTTTCGGGTCAGGCCAAGCTCCTTACGAGCCTGGTATTCCGCGCCGCGGATCGAGCTTGGCTGCATCCCGAACTCTTTGCCGACGATCACCTGGGCGTCCTTCTTGGTGATGCCTTTCTCGGCAACGACCGATTCGACGCGCTCGTAGATTTCCTGGGCTTTGGTCTTCTCGCTCATCGCCCCGGACCTCCTTTGGGTTGTGAATGGTTCTGGCGGTGAGCAGAAAGGCGCGCGCCCTTCCGCCCACCGTGGAGCCATCCACCGCCCCGTCATGGGTCGCCCCCGAGCCGCCGCCGGGCCGCGCGGACGTAGGCGGGGTTCAGTTCGACGCCGAGCCAGTCGCGGCGGTGCCGTGCGGCCACCGCCCCAACGGTGCCGGTGCCGAAGAAGGGATCGAGGACGACGCCGGGCCGACTCGGCGCGAAGCAGTCGCAGCGGCGAAGCTGGCCGACCCGGCGAAGCTGGATCACGCCCTCACTGGTGCGGCGGCGGACGATCCGCGTCGGCCGCGTCCAAGGCCGGTCGCATTGGACGCAGATCCGCTCCGGGCAGGTCGCCAGGACCGGCCGCTCGATCAGCGCTTCGGGGAAGGTGGCCTGGTGGCCGAGTCGGTCGACGGCGGTGCCCATCGTCCATACGTCGCCGGGGTTCTTGCCGTTGGGGTTCCCGATCTGCCCGATGGCGCGGAGCTTGCCGAGACCGTTGTTGTGGCCCTGGTAGAGCCGCCCGAGCGCGGCCGGTGTAATCCGGCCGAGCCGATGGACCGAGCGGTGCGGGACGCGGATCGCGTCGAGGTCGAAGAAGTAATGCGGCTCCTTGGTGGCGAGGATCACGGTTTCGTAGACCGGGCTGAGTCGGTCGCGGGCGGACTGCGGCATCGGGTTGGTCTTGTGCCAGATCAGGACGTTGCGGATCACCCAGCCGTCTTCGGCTAGCGCCAGCACGACCCGCTGGGGGGCGAGGAGCATTCCCTTGGCCGGTGCGCCCTGCCGTTCATGCCGCGAGGTCGCATCGCCCAAGTTGAGCCAGAGCGCGCCGGTCGGTTTCAGGAGCCGCCGGACCTGGCGCAGGACTGCCCGCAGGTTGGCGACGTACTCGGTCACGGTCGGCTCCTGCCCGAGTTGATCGGCGCGGCCGTAGTCGCGGAGCGCACCGACGTAGGGCGGGCTGGTGATGCAGCAGTCCACCGATTCCGGCAGCAGGTCCACGAGGACGCGGCGGGCGTCGCCGGTCAGGATCGTGTTGCGCGGGAGCCGCTTCACGATCCACCCCCGATCAGCGCGTCGGTGAGGTCGGCCGCGAGGACGACGTGCCAGAGCGGCCGGGTGTCTTCCGGCTCGGCGTCGAACAGATCAATCAGGACCGCCTTTCGTTCCTCGCTTGGCACGGCGAAGACGACGCGGGGGAAGTAGCCTCGGCGCTCCTGCTCGCGGCCGGTCTCCCAATAGTGGCGGTAGGCGCGGAGCTTCTTCGCCAGCGTCGGCCGCGACTCGGTATCGCGGTCGATCTCCACGAACGCGCCCCGCTCGATCCGGCCGACGCCGAGGCGAACGAAGGCGTCGGGCTTGAGGGTCCGGGTGCCGCCGAAGGGGCTGGCGTAGCGCCGCCACGCCAACGGCTCGGCGTCGAAGTCGAGCAAGTCCGCGTCCCCGGCCTGCGCCCGCTCGGACAGAGCCGCGAAGCACTCGGACACGGCGAGCCGGTGGGCGAGGAACGAGAGCGAAGGCGTCCAGGGCTGCCGCAGGGCACGGCCGCCGGCAGGCCCGCAGACGGAGGCAAGCCGCTGCCCGGCGACGTCCAGGGACCAGACCGCCGCCCGCGAGCCAGCCCGGACGCCGCCGACCTGGCGGGCGAGCTTGACGACGACCTGGCGCTCGACTAGGGAGGCCAGCAGAGCGGGCGCCTGGCGAGCGGCAGAGCCTTCCGTCAGGTCAGCGAAGCAGACCCGCCGGAGCTGCTCCGTGGTGGCGACCCTGAGCCGGTCCAGCATCCCGATGATGGCCCGGTCCCTGGGCGTCAGGGTTTCCTCGAGGTGCGCTAGGCGCTGCGGGGTAACACGACGCCTCATAGAACACCTACCGATACGGGGGGTCTAGTCGTTGCGGCTACCGGGGCAGGCGTGGCGCTGGGGCTGGCGATGCGCGGTGTGCTCGCCGACGCGAAGTGAAGACCGAGCCGAATCACGCGGCCCTCCGGGTTTCTCCGACGGGAGCCGCCGGGCGGCGGGCCGTGACGCGGGCGCGGATCGCGGCATCGACGGCGGCCGGGGTCATGCCATATCGCTTACGGGAGGCAGCGCGGACCTTCTCGGCCGAGCCGAGCGAGTCGGGAGCGGGGCGGGTCTGGATGCTCGCGGGCGGGGCGACAGCGGCACCGACGGAGAGGGCGGCGTAGCCCTCGAACGCCGGGAGTCCCTGGAAGTCGTCGGCGCTCAGATAGGGGCGGAACTCGCGGGCAAAGGTTGCAGCGTCGGCGGCGCTCGTCTGCATGACCAGGCGGCTGCGGCAGTTGGCGAGGACGGCCTGGCGAGTATCGGGGTCAAGCTGCCCGAGATGCTGATGCGCCAGCACCCAGCCGACCTTGTAGCCCCGGCTCTGCGCGACCGCTTCGGAGAAGACGGGCGAGAGTGCGGCGAGGTCTTGGAACTCGTCGCAGATCACCGTCGCCGGGTGGCGATCCGTGGCGGGGATGCCCGCGCGGGCCTGGATCGCGGTCCACAGCCGGGAGACCATCGCCGCGCCGATCAGGGCGGCGGCGTCCTTGCCGAGCAAGCCCTTGGCGAGATTGACGAGGACGATCTTCCCGCCGTCGAGGGCCGCGCCCAGGTCGAGGCCGTCGGCCTGCCCGATCACGGCGCGGACGCGGCGGCGCATCGTGTAGCTCCTGAGCTTGTTCGACAACGGCGCGATCGCCTCCGCCTGGGCGGCCGGTGACAAGCTGCTGAACCAGGCCCAGAACCCCTCAAGCGTTGGTTCGTCCAAACGGCCAACGAGCTTTTGACGGAAGCCGGGATTCGTCAGCAACGGCTCGACCTCGCAAAGCGTGAAGCGGCCCGGCTCCGTGGTGAGCGTCGTCAAGCAGCTCCTCAAAATGTCCTCGCTCCTCGGTCCCAATCCGGCCGCGCCGTAGCGGTGGCGAAGCTCGGAAACGAGGTGGTCAACGATCAGGTCCGACTCGCCCGAGCCGCCAATCAGGTTGAAGCCAACGACCGCTTCGCGGTCGCTCGGGTCGAACAGGATCACGTCGCGGCGGCGCTCTGCCGGGATGCGGTCGAGAACGTCCGCGACCGTGTCGCCCTTGCTGTCGATTAGGACCAGGCCGGGGCGGGACTTCGCCTGCATCAGCTGCACCGCCAGGCCGGTCAAGATCGTGCTCTTGCCCGCGCCGGTCGGGGCGCAGACGTGGACCCCGCGCCGGGCCTCGGCCTGGGTGACGGCGACGGGTCGGCTGGCACCGGGCGCGATGGCATCGCCCAGCACCAGCCCCCGGCGCGGAACGCTGGCGGCGGGCGGTAGCTCGCGGCTTCGGCCGAGGGTCAGCCCCGGCAGTTCGGGCGCGTCCACCGGCACCGCCCACAGGGCGGCCAGCTCGTCCGCCCCGATGATCGAGCGGCCGGGCACGGCCTGCCGGATTCGGGCTGCCACGGCGCGGCTCGGCAGCAGCCGCCGGATCAGCCGGGCCTCTGGACCGGCGACGACATGAAAGGGCCCGAGCAGCCGCGCGACCAACTGGCGCGAGCGGGAGGGGTTGGCGGCGGCCACCCCGACTCGGACGGCGACGGCAAACTGCGGCTCGGTCGGCGGCTCCGGCTCGTCGTCGTTGAAGGCGCGATCCAAGAGCGCCGCCACCGTGTTTCGCCCGGTCGGCGTGATGACGGTCTGGATCACCGCCCGCTCGTCGGCGGCCAGCGGTTGCAGGGCGGCAAGGAGTCCGGCGTTGGAGCTGTCGGTGGCGTCGGTGCGGAGGTCGCCCGCGCCGCTGACCCGAAGTTCGCGGGCCAGGCTGAAACGTGGCGGCGTGGTTTCCGCGTCGGCCACCCGGAGGCCCGGCACCGCCGCCCGGAGCGACCCGGTGACGTACTCGACCCGACCGACGGGCACCGTCAGGACGTGGGCGATCCCCTCGGCGGTTGCCTGCACGTCGAGGGTCACGGACGGCGAGCCGAACAGTCGCCGCCACCACGGCGGCAGCATCCCCGCCAGCGATCGCGCCGCCGCCACGACCTGATCCGTCGTGACGCTTCGGGGGAAGGTCAGCCGCAGGGCGACGGTCTCGCCGGACGGTGCGAACCGGCGGGCGGCTACTGCGAGGATCATGACCGCCACCAGGGCGAGGAGGAAGGGGGTCACGATTCGTCCTCGCTCTTGTCGCCTTCGACCTGGGCAATGGCATAGGCCAGCAGCGCGGCAACGAACGTGTCCCAGTCCGGTTCCTTCCGGCGCTCACCCCAAACCACCAAGCGCGTCGTGTCGTAGGCGGGCTTGGTCGTGGGGGAGGGTTGCTGTGGTCGGGGCTTCGTCATTGTTTAGCTCTCTAAACGTCTGTTTCCAGTTTCGTTTAGGTCGCTAAACGAGTCCAGCAACCAGCCGCCGTTTTGCAGAACGGGACGCCTCACGCGATCACCCGGATAAGGACGAGGCCAACCAGGACCACCAGCAAGGCCGGGATCAGGGTGTGGGCGGCGGCCGTGATCGCGGGCAGAGCCACGGCCAGGAGTAGGAGGACGGCGGTGATGCCAATGAGGCGGTCCATGCCTTACACGAAACAACCACCAGCAAGAAGGCAGCCATAAACCCGCCAGGTTCAAGCACGGTTCGGGACAATTGAACGGTGACGCGGCGGACGACGACTCGACAGCGGAAAGCCCTCGTGCGCGATGCCAAGAGGATTATCAAGAAGCGCCACGTTGAGTTCGACCTGAGCCTTACCGACGTGGCCGAGGCGGTGGGGTCCTCGCCCCGGCAGATTCAGCGAGCGTTTCGGGAGGAGGCCGACACCGAATATCGCGCGGTCCTGCTCGGCGTCCGCGTTGAAGCAGCCCGGCGTCTGCTCGGTCAGTCAAAGACGGTGAAGGCAGCCGCGCGGGCGGTCGGCTACCGCTCGGCGTCGGGCCTGACGGCTGCCTTCCGCCGGATCGGAGAGCGGCCGCCGTCGGCGTTCCAGCCCGAGCCGCCGGAATATTTGGGCGACGCGGACGAAGCGACCCTAGCCTCGTCTATCGGCTACCGATAATCGCGGAAAAAAAGACCCGGTCCTTCGCATAGCGCGCTGGAATGCACTTTGAGAAGGGTCCGGGTCATGTCGAGGCGAGAAGGCGCACAACACGGTTAGGAATTGCACGACTGCGTCTTGGAGCACATCTACTTCTCGTACGGCGGAGAGCCGATGGTCACAACATCTGCTCTCGGGAGAGGCGGTGCAACGCCTGTCCCCAAGCGGAGTGGCGAGAGTACGTGGGCCGATCCGAGGAACCCCCACGCAGCCGTCACGCTCGCTTCGAAAGCGACTCCAGCGAGGTCACCAAGACTTCGCCTGCGACGTAAATTCATTTTCTACGTGGCGGTTTTTGTGTCAATAGCAGCGCCGCCAATGGTGCAACCCGCGTGAAGGGGAGACTCCATTCGCGCAACTCTCGCCTTGCCAAATCCAAAAATGGGTGTACTTTGCCGACCCCCGTTCGACCGGGTTCTCCGGCCGCGCAGGGGCGGCAAAGCGGGAAAGAGGGTGCAACCTCAAACCCGGGGCGCCGTACAAACACAAATCCGATCTGAGGGGATTTCCGATGTACGACATAAGCGCCAGTGGCGCTTGGCGGGGCATGGTAGCGACGGCTGCCTGCCAGCGCGGACCATGCGCCTCCCTGCAACGGCTCCTCGGACCCGAGTACGGGAAAGGAGGAACCGCATGGGACGGGCAAAGGAACTAATCGCCAAGGCCCAGGGACGCGAGCCGCGCCCTACGCCTTCGCCGGATGCCCTGCGGAGCGGCGCACGCCGCACGCAGGCGGACGGTGGGATCACGGTCGTCGAGGACGGCTGGGATCAGGGCGAGCAGCCCGCCGCCCGCGTCGTTGACCGCAGCCCGCTGCGCGTCTTCGACTGACGGGAGACAGTCGCCGGGGTGGCCCAGTCCACGCCCCGGCGACTCCATGAGGGATTCGACATGGACGAATACATGCGGAGTTTTCGCGGCCGGATTGACCGCCGCCATATCGCGCCGGTGACGATCGCCGTCGTCGGCGTCGGCCGGGTCGGCGGCTGGCTCGCCTTGGAGCTGGCGAGGCTGGTGCCGCACCGCTTGGTCTTGATCGACGGCGACAATTACGAGGAGAGGAACGTCAGCGGCCACCCGCTTCCGGCCGAGTACGTCGGCATGAACAAGGCGGTCGCGATGGCCGACTGGTTGGAGCAGGAAGTCCCCGGCATCGAGATTACGGCTATTCCCTACTACGTCGACGAGGGCATAGAGGACGACACGATCTACGAAGACGTGATCGAACCGGCCGCGGTCGTGGTGGTTGCTACCGACAAACTGGAAGTGCAGCGGCGGGTCGCCGACCTCGCCCGCTCGGCCGAGGTCCCGGCCATCATCCCCGGCATCGCCGCCGATGGCAGCGGCCGAGGCGAGGCGTTCATTTCGTTCAGCGAAGACCAACCGTGCTTCTCGTGCTTCGACGGCTTCCGCCCCGCCGACGCTCCGGTGCGCGGTGCGGCAGCGGTCGCGCTCGATGCCGCGCCAGCGGTCCACCTGGGGTTCTCGCTAACGCTGGCGGTCCTCGATCCGAACTCACGCGAGGCCGAGTTGCTGACCCCGCTCCGTGAGGGCGGGCCGGTGCCGCAGTTGTTCCGGGCATGGCCGCCGGGATCGCCCGAGCTCGCCCACGCCGACTCTGGCGCAACCGAGGTTCCGTGGCGGCAGAACTGCCCCGGCTGCGGCGGGCGGCGAGAGCCGGTCATGACTCGCCGGCGAGCGATGCGCCAGCGCCAGGAACAGCGCCGCCGCGACCGCCCCTCCTGGGAGGTGCCCCGGCGGCTGGCCTGGTCGCTCTATCTCCTCGAGTTGTTCGTGCTGGTGGTCTTCTCTGCCCTCAGCGGCGGGGAGGTTGTCGGGATCATGGCCGCGAGCCTGACGCTGGGCTTCGGGTATTGGGCCGGACGGCGATTCGAGCGAGTCGTCGCCCGGCCGGGGTAGCCATGCTGGCGCGGTTCTGGTGGCTGAGCCTCACCGGAAAGATGGTGGCGGTGATCGTGGTTGTGTACGGGGCGGGCTGGGTCGCGGGGTCGCTCGGCTTCCACGACCTCGCCCGCCAGCTTGGCACGGTGGCGCTCTACATCCTCGGCCTGCTGCTAACCGCCGTGGTGATCCGCTGGCTGTGGGCCAGCTTCACCGGCAGCCCCGGCGAATAGCTAGAGCGTTACTTTGGCGTGGGCGGCCTGGCAGATCACGCCCCCGCCAATCCGCTTCTTCGGCACGATCACTTCAAACCACGCCAGCGGTTCGCCTGAACTGGTGACGACGCTCCACTTGCCCTGGCTGTCGGTATCGAGAAAGTGAGGATCGCGGTAGACCTTCCCCGCAGCTGGTGATCCGGCCTTGTAGGCGGTGGCGCTTTCCAGCATCCGGTTGGCCCGGCATACCGCCTTCGGTGACGACACCCGGCCCGAGAGGCGAATGCACTCTTCGCAGTAGACCTGCGGGTGCGGCTTGGCCTGGATCGTCGCCGTGACCGGCGTGGGAGGCGGGGGCTTTGCCGCTGCCACTCCCATCGCCGCGATCATCAAGGCCACCATCGCCGCCGCGCTCGCCAGCGTCACTCGTCCCATCCCTGTCCCCCTGTCATTCGGTACGTCCTGGGTCTTATAGGCCGGGGTACTTTAGACCGTGGAGCAAGAGGCCGCAACACGCGAGCCTGCCGCTCCGGTGGCCCGCTCACGTTCCAAATCCTTCGGTAGCGCGGTGAGAGAGACCCGCAAAGCACTTGGCTTCTCTCAGGAAAAAGCCGCGCTCACCTGCGGCCTGGATCGCAGCTTCTTCGGCAAGATCGAGCGCGGCGAGAAGAGTCCGACGCTCGACACGATTTTCCGGATCGCGGACGGTCTCGATACCACGCCATCCGAGCTACTGGCCCGCACCGAGCGGTTGGACGGCAAAGGCTGAATACAGCCAGCAGCTATTCCGCCAGGCGTTCTAGAACCTCGCGGTCTTCCTCCATGCGTTTCCTGAGACGCTCTTTGAACTCTTGGTCTTCGCGGCGTTCGGCGATGTGCTTGTCGATGGCTACGCGGACCGCCTCGGACATTTTTACGCCGTCAGCGCGGCAGACAGCGGCTAGTTCGGCTGCCTGATCCTCGGAGAGCCGGAGGGTCGTTACTTTGCTTTTCATCGGTGGCTCGATCTGTTTGCGGTTGGCTGGGAGACTCCGGCGGGCCAAGGTCGCTGCACTGGCCTGTGTTTACCTGCCAGGTGACACGACCTACGACCCCGACCCGCCGAACTCTCCCCAGCAGCGTTGAAGTGAGCGATGGAGGATTCCGGCGGGCCTGGGCGACCCCGCTTCTTTGCATGGAGACCCGGAGCCACCTGGCCCGCCGAAACCTTCCCGTCGCTTGGGAGTGAGAGGTTCCGGTGAGCCGGAGCAGGAACCCCTTGCGGGGACTCCTCCCTGTGGCCTGCGCTCCGACTCACCGAAACCTCCCCCGCCCGTCGCCGCTGCTAGGCGGCCTCGTCCGCTTCGTCGAGCAGCAGTTCATGTGCCCATAGCGCCGCCTGGGTCGGCGTCACGAAGGCATCGGGCCGGTTGCGGAAATCGTGCTTGTGCATCAACCCTTTCCCGGCCAGTTCCGTCACCGCTCGTTCGACGCCGTCGCGCTCGATGAAGGCGCGGGGCGAGCGGGTCAGACGGCGGACCAGTTCGGAGACGGTGACGTGAGCGGGGTGCAGGTCGATCACGGTCAAGAGAACGCTCTGTTCGACCTGCCGATCCTGGTGATCGGTCGTCCAGGCGCTATCGGTTGAGCGGCTAGGCTCGTCGTGCATGGGAAGGTTCCTTCCTGTGCCAGCCCCGGGGGCGTTCCACCGCCGCCCGGGGCATTGAATTTTTAGATGGCGGCCACCGTAGAGCGAGACTGGAAGCGGGCGCAACTAGCGCTTTGACGCTCAGGCTGAATCGCCGGGCTGCGACGGTAGCTATGGCTTGGTGCAGCTAGAGCCAGTCGAGCGGGATGTACGGCTCATATATAAGGGGCGCTGAATCGCCCTCGAAGCTGACCATGAGCCAGGGCGCGATGGCGAACCAGCGCTTAGGCGCAAAGGCCATCACGTCCCGCACCTCATGCGGTAGGTGGATCATGCGCTGAGGGGCGATGATGCCGCAGGCGCGAGCGGCGGCGACTGCTTCCTCGGGCGTGTATTCCCCAGCCGCCACGCGCCGGTCGATCTCATGCCAGCGGCTCTTGAACTCCGACCAGGTCAGCCCCGGACCCGCCGCCGCCTCTCCGACGATCTGCTCGTCCTTTAGCTGGGCGCGGCGGTGGCGAATTTCGGTCTCGATCTGGTCGAGGAGGACGCCGTACGACGGCGCGTTGGCTAGTCGCTCGCGCACGGAATCCGTGAGGCGGGAAACGTCGAGTAGCCCCTTCCTCATGCGTCGGATTGCGGACATGAGCGAGGCCCGATCACTCTCAAGAGCGGCGATCTGTTCGCGCAGTCGGTCTTCCTTCGGATGGTCTCCAGGGTGGTCCATCAAGGCTCCTTGACTCTGACTCGGGAGCCATCGACCATAAGAAAGAGACCCAGGCGTTCTCAAAGTGCGAGTCACCGCCTCGCGGGTTCAGGATTTCTCTCCGTCCCGCCGATGCCTACCCGGACGCGAGACCCCCTAGCTCGTCCGAATCGGGAAGCTGCATATCTTTGAGAATGCGGCGTAGCTTGTCGATGAACCTGGGGTTCGAGAGTTGCCCCATTAGCTCCACTCCTTAATTTGTCGCCCACCGCTGCCGATGCTAGGGCGATGAATACCGCCAACGAGCACGTCCTCTCGCACGGGATGCGGGACACGCGGTTGGCGCTTGAGGGGTGGAGCGATCAGCGCTGGTCCGTCTTGTGGGGTTGGCTGGCGCTCAGCCTGGCGATCGCGTTGGCGCTGCTAGGCGCTGTCTGGGTAGTCGCCGGGCTGCTCACACCGGACATCACGCCGATCCACTTGCCGGGCCTGGCGGAACCGTCCGAACCCGGCGATCTGCTGCCGATTCTCTGGCGTAACTCGCTGGTCCTTGCACTGCACGCGACGGCCTGCGTCGCCGGCTTCATCGCCGGTGCTTCGATGCCGATCGCCGCCGCTCAGCGGAGCGGCGTCTCGCGCTGGATCCACGTCAAGGCCGGCGAGCTGGCGATCCTCTTCGTCTGCGCGGTCACGCTCTTCTCGCTTTCGACCCAGGCTCTCTACCTCGGCTTCCAGGGATCGACGATCGCCTACCAGCTGCACATCTCGATCGTGACCCTGCTGCTCAGCGTCCTCCCACACGCGCTGCTCGAGCTGACGGCGCTCTTCCTGCCGCTTGCGGCCTGGCTGATCGCCAGCCGCCGCGGTGAGTGGAACCAGCTCCTCGCCGCAACCGTCGTCACCGTGCTGATCGCGATTCCATCTCTCGTGGTTGCAGCGACAATCGAGGTCTACATTTGGCCTCACATCCTCGAAGCCCTCTCGCCAGTCGTCTGACAAGATCGCCGCGTGAGTGGCTATGACCCGAAGGCGATCGAGCGCAAGTGGCAGCGGATATGGGCCGAGGAGAAGACCTGGGAGGTAGCCAATCCCGGTCAGCCTGGCTTCGACGATTCGAAGCCGAAGTCCTACGTGTTGGAGATGCTGCCCTACCCCTCCGGCGAACCGCACGTCGGCCACCTGAAGACCTACGCGGTCGGCGACGCGATTGCCCACTTCCGCCGCCGCAACGGCTTCCAGGTGATCCACCCGATGGGCTATGACTCCTTCGGCCTGCCGGCGGAGAACAACGCAATCAAGACTGGCGAGCCGCCGCGCGCGGCGACCGAGCGCTCGATCGACTCCTTCCGGCGCCAGTTCCGAGAGTGGGGAATCTCGATCGACTGGTCGCGCGAACTGGCGACACACACGCCCGAGTACTACGGCTGGACCCAGTGGATCTTCCTGCAGCTGTTCAAGCGCGGCCTCGCCTACCGGGCCGAGGCGCCTGTGCAGTGGTGCCCCAAGGACGCCACCGTGCTCGCCAACGAGCAGGTCGTCGATGGCCGCTGCGAGCGCTGCGGGACCCCGGTCGTGCAGCGCAAGCTCGAGCAGTGGTTCTTCAAGATCACCGACTACGCCGAGCGCCTGCTCGCCGACTTCGAGCTGCTCGAGTCCTGGCCCGAGCACGTGATCACGATGCAGCGCAACTGGATCGGCCGCTCCGAGGGCGCCGAAGTCAGCTTCCGCTGCGAGGAGCTCGGCATCGACTTCCCCGTCTTCACCACTCGCCCCGACACCCTTTTCGGCGCCACCTTCTTCGTCCTCGCCCCCGAGCACCCCGAGCTAGAGCGGCTCGTTGCCGGCACGCCGGCGGAGGCAGCCGTACGCGAGTACGTCGATCACGCCGCCCGCGAGTCGGCCGAGGACCGCGGCGCTGAGGACCGCGAGAAGACCGGTGTGCCGCTGGGTCGCAGCGTCGTCAACCCGGTCAATGGCGAGGAGATCCCGATGTTCGTCGCCGACTACGTGCTGATGGAGTACGGCACCGGCGCGATCATGGCGGTGCCGGCGCACGATGAACGCGACTACGAGTTCGCCCGGGCATTCGATCTGCCGATCCGCCGCGTGATCGAAGGAGAGGATCCCGAGATAGCCCGTGACGATCGGGGCCTGCCCTATCCCGGCGACGGCCCGATGGCCAACTCCGGGCGCTTCGACGGCAAGGGAAACCGCGATGCCTACGAAGAGATCGTCGCCTGGCTCGAAGAAGAGGGCCGTGGCAAAGCGGCGGTCAACTACCGCCTACGGGACTGGTTGGTCTCGCGGCAGCGCTACTGGGGCGCGCCGATTCCAATTGTCTATTGCGAGGACTGCGGAATCGTTCCGGTTCCCGACGAGCAACTCCCGATCGAGCTGCCGGAGGTCGACGATTACGCACCGCAGGGCAAGAGCCCGCTGGGGGCGGCGGAGGATTGGGTCGCTACCGAGTGCCCGCGCTGCGGCAAGCCGGCCCGCCGCGAGACCGACACGATGGACACCTTCGTCGACTCCTCCTGGTACTTCATTCGCTATCTGGATCCCCACAACGAGGCGGCCGCCTGGGATCCATCCGCGGCCCAGTACTGGCTGCCGGTCGACCAGTACATCGGCGGCGTCGAGCACGCGATCCTGCACCTGATGTACGCGCGCTTCTTCACCAAGGCGTTGGCGGACATCGGCCAGCTCGAGATCCAGGAGCCCTTCGCCAATCTCTTTGCGCAGGGAATGATCACCCGCGACGGGGCAAAGATGTCGAAGTCGCGCGGCAACACGGTCAGCCCTGCCGACTACGTCGAGCGCTACGGCGCCGACACGGCCCGAACATACATCTGCTTCATGGGGCCGCCCGAGCGCGACGCCGATTGGGCGGACGAGGGGGTGGAGGGAGTCAACCGCTTCCTCTCACGCCTCTGGCGGCTCTCCGAGGAGGTCGAGGGGGAGCGCGAGGACGATCTAACCGCGGCCAGCGACGGTGAGGCGCGGGCGCTGCTGGTCAAGGCCCACTGGGCGATCGACAAGGTGACCCGTGACTTCCAGCGCGGTTTTCAATTCAACACGGCGATCGCCGCCGTGATGGAGCTGATCAACGATGCCTACCGCTTCAAGGACGACCTCTACGGGCAGCCGGGCGGTACCGCGGCCGTGCGCTTCGCAGCGGCAACGGCAGCGTCGCTGGTCTTTCCCTTTGCACCGCACCTCGGCGCCGAGATCTGGGAGCGCCTGCGGGGCGGCCGCGTCTGGGAGCAAGCCTGGCCGGAGGCCGATCCGGCACTGCTCACCAGCGAGACGGTGACGCTTGTGGTGCAGGTCAACGGCAAGCTCCGCGACCGCATCGAGGCCGCTGCCGACGCCCCCAAGGAGGAGCTCCTGCGCCTGGCGCGTGAGAGCGAGAAGGTGGGCCGCTTCCTCGACGGCAAAGAGGTTGTCAAGGAAGTCGTCGTGCCCGGCAAGTTGGTAAATCTGGTCGTCCGGTAGGGACGAGAACCAAGCAGATCAAGGACGCAGTGAGCGAAGCGTGCTTTTGCACGTGAGCGAGCGAGGACGCAGATATGCGCCGGTTATCGTCCCTACCGATCTGGTACAAAGCGCGCGTGCTGGTAAGGAGACACTCAGAGGCTTCGGTAGAGGAATGGCACCGTTTGCGTACGCGCGTCCTCATGGACGCCGGCGAACTCGGCTCTCGCAATCTTTCCGTGACTTGGATAGAGCTTCCTTCTGGCGCCGAGCAGACGCTGCGCTCCGATGAGCAGGCTGAGCAGGCCTACGTGGTCGTGCGTGGCAGCGGCACGATGTCGGTTGCCGGAGACACACAGCAGGTCGCCGAGGGCGACCTGATTCTCGTCCCGCCGGCGACCGAGCACTCGATTGCCAATGACGGCGATGCCGAGCTTGCCTGCGTCTCAGTGCAGTCTCCGCCCGTCGCGGCGGCGGAGCTGTACAGCGACCAATTGGCAGAGGTAGCCGGCTACGACGACGAGGAATGAGAATGCGCCGCGATAAGCGGCGCATCTCGGCGTCCTCGATCGCTCGCGTGCAGAAGTACGCCACGCGCCCTGCGTCCGCCGAACTGCTGCTTCTCACGGCGCATTCGCGTTTGGATTTCTTTTGAGATAGCGCGCCACAGGTGCGTTGGGCCGCGCCAGAGTTCTGTGCGTGCCTGACCTATCTCGCTCTCAGCTGGCTGTCTACGGTGCGGTCGCCGTAGCGCTTTTGCTGCTTGGTGCCCGTGCGATTCGGGCAGAGGGGAATAGCGGGCAGGTCGATTCGTCGTTCTCCTCAGGCGGCAGCAAGGCGTTCACCCTCGACAGCAGCGGCACGGGCGGTGATGTTGTCGTCGACGTCACCGGGGCTGTGGCGCGGCCGGGGGTCTACCGGTTGCCGGCCGGGGCGCGGGTAACGGACGCGGTGGAGCGGGCCGGTGGGGCCAGTGGCGGGGCGCTGCTGGAAGCGATCAACCTGGCGGCGCGGCTTGCCGATGGGCAACAGGTTGTGGTGCCGAAGCGAGGTCCCACGGGAGCGCCGCTGGCAACCGCGGCAGCCGGCGGTGAAGAAGGTCCGATCGGTCTCGGCACTGCCACGGTCGAGCAGCTCGACACAATCGATGGGATCGGCCCGGTCACGGCGCAAGACATCATCGACTTCCGCGACGAACACGGCGGCCTCTCGTCGGTCGATCAGCTCGACCAGGTGAGCGGAATTGGACCGGCGACGATGGAGTCGCTGCGCTCGCGCTTGCAGCCGTAGCGTGGCGCGCAGTAGTCGGCCACCGTGGCTTCTGGTGCTCGGCATCGCCGCCCTCGTAGTTCTGACACTCGGCCACCGCGATGAGATCCGGCGAAGAGCTGAGGCGGCACTCGGTCGCGGTATGCCGGCTCGCGAGGCGGCACTGGCGCGCGGCTTCGTCCTCGGCGAGGACGATCGCATCGATGCCGCCACGGTCGAAGACTTCCGCCGCGCCGGGCTCAGTCATCTGCTCGCCGTTTCGGGCCAGAACATCGCCCTGCTCGCCTTGCTGGCGATGCCCGTTCTGGCCACGCTTGGCATGTCACTGCAGGCGCGGCTGGTCTGGATCCTCGCCGCGATCGCCGTCTACGTGCCACTCGCCGGCGGCGGCCCGTCGATCGTTCGCGCCGGCGTGATGGGCGCCCTCGGCGTGCTGGCGACCCTGGCCGGGCGCCGCACCTCGCGGCTCTATGCGCTTGCTCTGGCCGCAATCGTCACCCTGGCGATCGATCCCCGCATCAGCTCGGACGTCGGCTGGCAGCTCAGCTTCGCTGCGGTCCTCGGCATCCTGGCGCTCGCCCGTCCGCTGCGGGGGGCGATCACGGTTTGGACTGGTCGCCGTGGCTGGCGCGGCGCCCTGGCCGAGGGAGCGGCGGTGACGATTGCGGCCACACTATTCACGGCGCCGCTGATCGCCTTTCATTTCGGCGCGCTTTCGACGACGACCCTGTTCGCCAACCTGCTGGCCCTTCCCGCGGTGGCGCCGGCGATGTGGCTGGGCATGCTCGTTTCGATTGGGGGTCAGGTCCCCGGTTTCCCGGCCGCGGCTCCGAACGCGGTTGTAGCGCTCCTGTGCGCCTACATCGCCCAAGTCGCCGCCTGGTGCGGCCGTCCGCATTGGGCCTACCTAAACGTGGAGCTGGGGATCACCGGGCTGGTTGCGTCCTATTTGGCCCTGGTTGCCGCCATCGTCGGGGTCCCCGTGTTCCTGCGGCGTCGCCGGCTGACCTTGCTGCGGCGTCGGCGACCGCAGCGCCGCCCCCCGTGGCGCGCGTTGGCTGTCGTCGTACTCGCAACAGCTGCGCTCTTGTTGGCCTCGCGCTCGGACGTGCGCAGCAAGGCCGTCACCACGCCCCCTGGCAGCCTCCGCGTATCCGTGCTCGACGTTGGTCAGGGAGACGCGATTCTCTTGCAGCCCTCCACAGCCCCACCGATCCTTGTCGATGGCGGACCGCCCGGGGACGGGCTTGCGACCAAGTTGCGGGACGCCGGGGTGGATTCGCTTGGCGCCGCCATCGTCACCCACGAACAGTCCGACCATGTTGGTGGGATCGAGGAACTGTTGGGCGGCTTTCCAATCGAACGCCTGCTTTATGCCCGGCTTGGTCGACCGCTGCGCGAAGAGGCAGTGGTGGCCAATGCCGATCCAGGGCGAATTGCCGCAGGAGACGGCTTTGGATCCGGCCGACTGCGGCTCGAAATCCTCTGGCCGCCGGCCGCACTGCTCGAGGAGCCGCTTTCAGGCGCTGATCCGAACACCCAGGCCCTCGTCCTGCTTGCTCGCTGGAAGCATTTCTCAATGCTGCTTACGGCTGACGCCGAGGCAGGCGAAGTGCCAATCGATCCAGGCCCAGTCGATGTGCTCAAGGTTGCTCATCACGGCAGCGAAGATGCAGGCCTCGACACGCTGCTTGACCGAACGTCGCCGCGACTGGCGGTGATCTCCGTCGGAGAGGGGAATTCGTACGGACATCCGACCCCGAGTACGCTTGCTCAGCTTGCAGCGCACCACGTGCCAACCCTTCGCACGGACCAAGCTGGCACCATAGTCATCGATGTGCGTAAGAATTCTTTCGTGGTTGCCGGGGATGGTTGATGTCGCCTAAACGAATCACCGAATTAAAATTGGGGTTTCTCAGCCGATCCTCTCTTGCTCTCAGCAGCAAGGACCGATGGTCGTAAAGGTGCTCTCCAGAATCGGACAGGCCTTTTCCCACTTGCTCGGCGGTTTGAGCTTGGCGCAGGACAGCATGCTGCTGAGGCTGCGGCGTGCCTCGCTCGCCCTGCTTGGCTTGGTCGGCGCGGTCGGCCTCGGCTTGGTCATTTTCATCTCTCAGCTCGGTTGGCCGGGGGCGCTGAACGCGCCACTCCCCAATGGTCCGGCCAAGGTCGGCACGGTTCACGATGCGGTTGCGCTGACGCGACCGTCGTTGCGAGGACGCTCCACCGCCGCTGGGCAGAATGGCGTCGCTGCCGCAGCCCAGGTTGCTCGGGGCACCAAGCGGCGCGCCTCGCGCGCCTCGGGTAAGTCAAGCCTTGGCCACTCCCACCAACTGGCCAGTGCGCCCGCGGCACCACCGAGTACAGGCGTTGGTCAATCGCCGCCCTCTCCGTCGCCCACAAGCGAACCGGTGCCCGTCGCTTCGACGCCAACGCCACCTAGCCCGACCACGGCCAGCGTGGAAAGCGCGCCGACCACCGGGGCGTCCAAGGCCTCGAACGACAGCGGTAGGGCGGCGGGCCTTGCCGCGGCAAAACCGCACGGGCAACAATCCGCTGCCGGCAAGGACTCCTCGACCTCGACCTCGAAGTCGACAGAACTGGCTAGCGCCAAGGCGCATAAGGACGAAAGCGCTGCCACGCCCGTCGCACCCACAAGTGGTACACCGGCGCCCTCGAGCCCCGCCGCGGCCAAGGAAGCTGCCGACGCCGCAAAAGCGAGCCAGGGCCGCCACTAGACTCGGCCCTGTGGCCGAGGGCTTGGCATCGCTCTACTTGATCGCTGGCACTGACCAGGCGAAGATCGACGCTACGCGCGCACGCCTGCGCGCTCGTGCCGAAGGGGAGGGCGGAGCCGGCGCGCTGGAGGTCTTCGAGCCCACTGAGGGCAGGGGAGGTCCCGACCACGAGGCTCTGCTGGCCGCGATCCCGGCGATGTCGCTGACCGCGACGCGGCGCTACCTGCTCGCCGATGGCATCGACCGTTGGCGCGATCGTCAGCTGGAGGCCGTCGCTGCTGCCGTCGGTGCGCTGCCTCCGGACCTGACCGTAGTGCTGATTGCGCGTGCCAAGGCACCGGCGAAGCTGGCCAAGGCGGTGAAGGGGGCGAAAGGCGAGGTCCACGAGTTCGAGGCGCCAAAGGCCCGGGAGATTCCCCGCATCCTCGTCGGCGACGCAAAGCGGCTCGGTTTCGCCCTCGAGCCCGCCGCGGCCCGCGTGCTCGTCGATCGCATGGGTGTCAGCCCCGTTCGCCTGCACAACGAGCTGGAGCGCCTGGCGCTGTGGGCGGGGGAGGGGGGGAGCGTGTCTGCCGCCGATCTCGACGCGATGGTCTCCGATACTTCCGAGGCGGCAGTGTGGGCGCTCTCCGATGCGCTGCTCGAACGCAATGCCGCCAAGGCCGCTTCCCTTGCCGAGCGGCTCATCTCCCAGGGCGAGAACGTAACCGGCTTGATCTACGGCCTCGCCTCGCGTTTGCGCAAGGCTTGCTCGGCGGCGGCCCAGCTGGAAGAGGGGATCCCTCCCAAGCAGGTCGAGTCTGCCTTGGGAATGCATCCCTACGCCGCCAAGCAACTCGTCGCGCGCCTCAACAAGACGAATCTCGATCAACTTCACGCCGCAACGATGGCTATCGCGGACCTCGAGGTCTGGTGTCGTGGCGGGACCGATTACGGCGACGAGCTGGCACTGACGCTGGCTTTGCGCAAGGCAGCTGGTGCGGCGGCGTAGCTACTTGGCGGCGGCAGTGGCGACGCGGGCGGCTCGGGACTTCTTGCGAGCGCCGGTGTTCTTGTGCATGGCGCCCTTCTGAATGGCCTTGTCGATCTTCGAAACGAGGGCCTTGTGCTCCGCCTCGATCTTGCTCGCATCGCTGGCCTCCACGGCGGCTTCAAGCCGGCGGAAGTAGGTCTTCACCGTGCTCGTGAGCAGGCGGTTCTCCGTACGCTCGCGCTCGCTGCGTAGGATCCGCTTCTTCTGTGAGGCTATGTTGGCCATGAGTCGTGTGCCTGCGCGGGCGCCGAGCCCCCTTCAGGCGGCCGCCGACTATAGCGACTGAGACCAAGCTTGGAGACGCCCATGAGTCCATTCGGAAGTTCCGCGTGTGCGGCTGGCGTGCGCCGGACCAAGTGGGGCAAGGACGCAGGGAGGCGCCAATGGCAGCGCCATTTGGCCGACCGAGGACGCCGCACCGCACCGTGTCCGCCGCCGCCAGGCGTGCGCGAGGGGCTTTCGGATGGACTCTGAAGCACCCGACAGTCCCGGACACGACGAGGAGGCGCTCGCCAGTGATGCTGCCGTGCGCGAGGCGGAGGCCTTTGCGCCGGGAGAGGAACCGGGCGCTAGCCCGTCTCCAGGTCGCCAGGCCGGGCGCATCGCCCGCTCGACTGCGTTCTTCTCGGTCGCCACCGCGGCCTCGCGCATCGCCGGTTTGGTGCGGGAGGTCGTCGCCGCCTCTTACTACGGGGTCTACGGCCCGATGTCGGCCTTCACGATCGCCTTTCAAGTGCCCAACCTGGTTCGCGCGCTCTTCGCCGACGCGGCGTTGCAGCCCGCTTTCGTGCCGATCTTCAGCGAGCAGCTGGAGCGCAAGAACTACCGCGAGGCCTTCCGCCTCGCTTCGACTCTGCTCCTGCTCGTAACCCTTGTGCTCGGTGCGATCACGGCGCTGTTTGTGCTCACGGCATCGTTCGTCATGCCACTCTTCGCTCCCGGCTTCGAAGGCGAGATCCTCGACCTCACGATCACCCTTTCGCAGGTCCTCTTCCCGATCCTGATCCTGCTCGGGATCAGTGGCGTCGTCGTCGGCATCCTCAACAGCTACGACCGCTTCGGCGCCTTCGCGATCTCGCCGCTCTTCTGGAACCTGACGATCATTCTCGTGGTTGTCCTGCTGGCACCCGCCTTCCACGGCCAGGATCGGATCTATGCCTACGCGATCGGCATCCTGATCGGCACCCTCGTTCAGTTGCTGATCCCGACCTTCGACCTGCGCAACACGCCGTTCAAGTTCGAATGGAGCTTCGAGTGGCGCAATCCCGACGTGCGGCGGGTGCTACTGCTGATGTTGCCGGTGACGATCAGCCTCGGCCTGATCAATTTCAACCTGCTGATCAACAGCTTCTTCGGCAGCCTCGTCAGCGAGCAGTCGCCGGCGGCGATCGACAAGGCGTTCCGCATCTACCAGCTGCCGCAGGGGATCTTCTCGGTGGCGATCGCGACGGTCCTCTTCCCGACCCTCGCCCGCTTCGCCTCCCGCGGCGAGCTCGAGAACCTGAGGGCGACGATGGCCAACGGCATGCGCCAGATCCTTTTCGTCCTGGTGCCGGCAGCGGCCGCCGTGCTGGTCCTCTCCGAGCCGATGATTCGCCTCGTCTACCAGCGCGGCGAATTCACCCCCGAGCAGACGGTCCTGGTCGCCACCGCCCTTTTTTGGTTTGCCTTCTCGCTGCCCACCAACGGCCTTTACCTGTTGCAGACCCGGACCTTCTTCAGCCTGCAGCGTCCCTGGATGGCGACCGGCTTGGCCGCTCTCGACCTTGTCGTCTCGGCCCTGGCCGCGCTGGCCCTCTACAAGCCGTTTGGCACGGGCGGCATCGTTGCCGGCACGGGAATCGGCACCACCGCTGCCGTTGTGGCCCAGGCGGTGGTCCTGCGCAATGAGTTCGGTGGGCTCGAGTTGCGTCGGCTGATGGGGACGGCAACCAAGATCACGATCGCGGCAGCGGCTCTCGCAGCTGTTTCCTTCGGCGTTTGGGACGTGCTCGACAATGCCCTTGGCCGTGGCCTCGCTGGCCAGATCATTTCGCTCGGCGCCGGCTTGGGCTTGGGTGGGCTGACCTACCTAGTGGCGGCGAAGCTGATGAGGATCGCCGAGCTCGAGCAGATCACCAGGCTCCTGCGGCGGCGTTAGATGCTCGGGGTGGGGCGCTATCTACTGGGCGTCGTCGAGATCGGACTGATCGTCGGTTTCGCCTGGCTGGGGGCGACAGCGCTACGCCGGCGGTTGGTGCCGGAGCTAAACGGTGCGCCGGGTCAGCTGGCCACCGCGGTGCTCGCCATCGCGGGGTTGCTGTGGATTGCCGAGGTGCTTGGGACCGTCGGCTGGTTCAAGGCCGGGCCGTATCTCGTTGCCGTGGCTGTCGTAGGGCTGGGACTCCGGCTGTTGGTGGGAGGGCCGTGGGGGCGTCCCTCCGTCTTGCTGGGTTTTTCGCCTGATGAGTCTGCGGCTGTCCGCGAACGGAGGTTGGGCGAGAAAGAGGACGCCGCTGCGCCGGAGGGACGCCCCCACGGCCCTTCACCAGCCGCCCTGGTCGCACTGGCGATAGCCGCGGCAGCGACCGTCCATTTCGTCGCCGGCGTGAAGTTGCGGTTGTCGACGGGCATGACTGGGTTCGATTCGACGTGGTACCACGGGCCATTCGCCGCGGGCTTCTTTCAGAGCGGTGACACGTGGGGACTGCACTTCATCGCTCCCCAGTTCCTGGCTTGGTTCTACCCGGCGAATTCAGAAATTGTCCACGCCGTTGGGATGATTGCCTTCGGGCGGGACATCCTGTCGCCGCTCTTGAACCTCGGTTGGTTCGTCGGGTGCTTGGTGGCCGCTTGGTGCATTGGGCGTCCGTACCGAGTTGCGCCGTGGTCACTTGCACTTGCCGCGATTGCGCTAAGCGTGCCCGCCCTCCACGACCAGGCGGGCGAGGCGCGCAACGACATCGTCGGAATCTTTTTCCTACTTGCTGCTGTTGCTGTTGCTCTCAACGCGTGGAGTTCTCGGGCTGAGGGTGAGAGAAGCTTTGGGGCAGGAGCTCTCGTGGCCATCGGTCTAGGGGCTGGCCTTGCCGCTGGGACAAAGCTCAATTTCCTGTTGCCGGCGGGGGTGCTCGTGGCGGGGTTGGTCTTCATTGCATCGGGTGGGTCCAGGCTGCGGGCGCTTGCCGCAGCAGGGCTCGCTGCACTTGCGGGTGGCGGCTACTGGTACCTGCGCAACCTTGCCCACACCGGCAACCCGCTGCCGTGGATCAAGCACTTGGGGCCGATCGCGCTGCCGGCCCCCGAACAAGCGCTCGGTGGCCGCGAAGACCACAGCGTCCTTGGCTACCTGACCGACGGCTCGGTCTGGTCGGACTGGTTCCTGCCGGGCCTGCACCATGGTCTCACCGTTCTCTGGCCTCTTGCCGTGATCTTCGCCATCGGCGGTCTGGTCCTCTGCCTAAGTCGCCGCGCCGACCCGATGCTCCGAGTAGCTGGCATCGTCGGTCTCGCCGCGGTCTTCACCTGGCTGATCGCTCCCACCTCGGCCTCTGGTCCCGATGGCATGCCTCGCGGCTTCGAATCTGGCCTCCGTTACCTGACCCCGGCCCTAGTCCTCGGTTTCACGCTCCTGCCCGCAATGCCCCTGCTGCGGGACCGCCTCGCCCAACTCGAGCTGAGTTCGCGTTTAGTTCTGAATAGCGAAACAAAAGGCGAAGTCAGCCAGTGGTTTGGGCGACGGGTCGCTCTGGCGACTGGCGTGGCATGCGTGTTGGTGGTGGTCACCGGCTACCCGCTCCAGCGCCACTACCTGGAGCGCCGTTACGCCGACCCTGGCTTCACCACCCCCGGCCTCAACGCCGCCTTCAAATGGGCCCAGGGCATCACCGACGCCCGCATCGCCACCACCAGCACCCGCCAGTACCCCCTCTACGGCCGTGACCTCAGCAACGAAGTCGACTACATCGGCGAAGAGCAGGCCCACGGCGGCTTCACCGCCCCCGCCACCTGCCGATCCTGGCGCCGCCTCCTCGACGCGGGGGATTACGATTACGTGGTCGCCTCCCGCGACCGCATCGAAACCGGCGAGCCAACTTATCCAGCCACGGTTCGCTGGACACAAGCTCAGGGAGCAGCCGTGGTCTTGCGTCAGCCGCCTACGGTTATCTACAAGCTAAGGAGCAAGCTGGATCCATCGGCGTGTCGCTGATCGGGTTGGGTTGTGGAATTTGTCGCTGAATCCTCCGCTTCTCCGGCGGGTGGCGCGGTGGCGGGGGTCCCCGCAGCGGAAGGCGCCGCGAAGCGGCGTCTGAGCATGCCGCCGTGACAGGACCCGCCGGCCGAGAACGACAGGACCCGCCGGCCAATCGCCATACTCCGCCCCGCCCATGGACCACATCCGCAACTTCTCGATAATTGCCCACATCGACCACGGCAAGTCGACCCTGGCCGATCGCATCCTCGAGATCACCGGTGCCATCGACCCGAAGAAAATGCGCGCCCAGGTGCTCGACTCGATGGACCTCGAGCGCGAGCGCGGAATCACGATCAAGGCGCAGGCGGTGCGGGTCGAGTACACCGCTGCCGACGGCAAGACCTACCACCTGCACCTGATCGACACGCCGGGCCACGTCGACTTCTCCTATGAGGTCTCGCGCAGCCTCGCCGCCTGTGAGGGCGCTCTGCTCGTCGTCGATGCCGCCCAGGGCGTCGAGGCGCAAACCGTCGCCAACACCTATCTGGCAATCGAGAACGGGTTGGAGCTGATCCCGGTGATGAACAAGGTCGACCTACCAGGTGCCGAGCCGGAGCGGGTCGCGGGCGAAATCGCCGACCTGCTCGGCGGCGCCGCTGGCGACGCGATCCCGATCTCGGCGAAGACGGGTGAGGGGGTCGTCGACGTACTGGAGGCGATCGTCGCTCGCGTGCCGCCGCCCGAGGGCGACCTCGCCGCGCCGCCGCGGGCGCTGATCTTCGACTCCGAGTTCGACCAGTACCGCGGCGTGATCGCCTACGTGCGGATGGTCGACGGCGCCTTCCGCAAGCACGGCCGCATCCTGGCGATGCAGAACGGCACCGAGGCCGACATCGACGACATCGGTTTCTTCCGCCCGACGCTGACCGGCGTGCAGGGGATGGAGGCGGGCGACGTCGGCTACCTGATCACCGGCATCAAGGACGTCGCCAAGTTGCGTGTCGGCGACACGGTCACTGCGCTCGATCGCCCGGCGACCGAGCCGCTGGAGGGCTACCGCGAGGTGCGGCCGATGGTCTTCTGCGGGCTCTTCCCGATCGACACGGACCGCTTCGAAGACCTGCGCGACGCGCTCGAGAAGCTTGCCCTCAACGACGCCGCGCTCTCCTGGGAGCCGGAGACGTCGGAGGCGCTTGGCTTTGGTTTCCGCTGTGGCTTCCTCGGCCTGCTCCACATGGAGATCGTGCGCGAGCGGCTCGAACGCGAGTACGGCCTCGACCTGCTTGCGACGACGCCGAACGTGCGCTACGAGGTGCACCTGACCAACGGCGAGGAGGTCGAGGTCCACAGCCCGACCCACCTGCCCGACCCCGGCACGATCGAGACGATCGAAGAGCCCTTCATCCGCGCCACGATCATCTGCCCCTCCGAGCAGGTCGGCGCTGTGATGGAGCTCTGCCAGGGGCGCCGCGGCACCCACGTCGACATGCACTACCTGAGCCCGCAGCGGGTGCAGATCCGCTACGACATGCCGCTGGCCGAGATCGTCCTCGACTTCTTCGATCTGCTCAAGTCATCGACCCGCGGCTACGCCTCGCTCGACTACGAGCCGATCGGCAACCGGGCCTCCGACCTGGTCAAGGTCGACATCCTGCTCGCCGGCGACAAGGTCGACGCGCTCTCGATCATCGTCCACCGCGACTTCGCCTACGAGCAGGGCAAGCGCCTGGTCGAGCGGCTGCGCAAGACGATCCCGCGCCAGCTCTTCGACGTACCGGTGCAGGCCGCGATCGGCTCCAACATCCTCGCCCGCGAGACGGTCAAGGCGCTGCGCAAGGACGTCACCGCGAAGCTCTACGGCGGCGACGTCACCCGCAAGCAAAAGCTGCTGAAGAAGCAGAAGGCGGGCAAGAAGCGGATGAAGTCGGTCGGGCGGGTGGAAGTGCCGCAGGAGGCGTTCCTGGCGGTGCTGGAGATCGACGAGTAGGGGTGGGGCTCGGGTGCCCCCTGCCGGCTCAACTTTTTCGGTGGAGTGTCAGGTGGCTGGCGCCGCTAGGAATTGCCGAAAAAGTACAAGCCGCCGGCGGGGGGCACCCGAGCCCTTTTCCTAGCTTGGACTGGCCAGCCGACCAGGACCTGGGAGCGTCTCTAGACTGCCGCGGTTATGAGCGTCAAGACCGAGGCAATAGGCAAGGAATGGCCCGCTACTACCTACGAGGTGGGCAAGGAGAAGATCGGGGAGTACGCGCGGGTGCTCGGGATCGAGAACCCGGTGCATTTCGACCGCGAGGCAGCTAAGGCGGCCGGCTTCCGGGACGTCGTCGCGCCGCCGATGTTCGCCGTCGTCTACAGCTCGCCCGCCGTTGGCCCGGCGATGTTCGACCCCGAGGTGGGGATGAACTTCGCCGCGATGGTGCATGGCGGCCAGGAGTTCGAGTGGGCGGAGCCCGCCTGCTCGGGCGACGAGATCACCACCACGGCCAAGTGCCTGGACATCTCCGAGAAAGACGGCAAGGGCTTCTACATCTTCGAGACCAATGCCGTCAACCAGAACGGGGACCAGGTTGTAAAGGGCACCTGGACTTGCATCGTGAGAGGAGTCTGAGATGGCTGATCTGAACGTCGGCGACCCGATCCCCGAGCTGAAGGTCACGCCCGACAAGTACCTGACGCACCGCTACGCGGGCGCTTCGGGCGACTTCAACCCGATCCACATCGATCCCGAGTTCGCCAAGGCCGTGGGCCTGCCCGGCACGATTCTGCACGGGCTCTACATGATGGGCTTGGTCGCGCGAGCCAATGCCGCTGTCGCCGGTGGCGACCCGCGCGCCCTCAAACGCCTCTCCGTGCAGTTTCGCGGCATGGGTGCGCCGGAGACGGAGATCGTCGTCAGTGGCACCGTCAAGTCGGCCGAGGGCGACACGGTGACGATCGACACCGTCGCTGCTCAGGGCGAGAACCAGACGATTCGCAACGCCGAGGCGGAAATTCAGGTCTAGGGGCGGCCGGAGCTCCTGAGTACAAGCCGCGGGCAGGGCCACCCGCCGCCCCTCGTAGAATTCGCAGCATGCTTTCTTCTCGGCAGGAGCTGATTCTTAAGTTGGTGGTCGATTCGTATCTCGCCTCGGGTCGGCCCGTACCCTCCAAGGAGATCGCATCTGAGGTCGAGTGGGGGGCTTCGACTGTCCGAGCGGAGTTGGCGGCTCTGGAGGCTGCGGGCTACCTGACGCACCCGCATACGTCCGCTGGACGAGTGCCTACCGAGACGGGCTATCGCCGTCATGTCGACGCGATGATGGCGGCCGGTGGGCCGCCGGCCGAGAGCGCTGTCGAGCTCGAGTTGCGGCGTGAGATCGACGCGGCGATGAGGGAGACGACGGCAGTGCTGGCCCAGGTGACCGATCTGATGGCACTGGTGACGGCTCCGCCGGAGACGGCCGAGGCGACGATCCACCGAGTCGAGGTACTGCGTCTGCAACCACAGCGCGTGATGGCGGTCGCGATTGCCTCTAACGGCGCCGTCGCCAAGCGGGTCTTCGACTTCCCCGGCCCGGTCGATCCTGGCCTGGTCGAGTGGGCCTCGAGCTACCTCAACGAGTCTCTGCCGGGAATGGGCCTGGGTGCCCGCATGATCGCCAGCCGGCTTGCCGATCCCGAACTGGGACCGGCCGAGGCGGAGTTCATCGCCACGCTTAGCGCCACCTTCACCGAGCTCGAGCACAAGGAATCGGCCGACACCCTCTACACCGAGGGCGCCTCGCGCCTGCTCTCCGAAGCCCACTCGGCGGACCTGCCGCGCGCCGACATGCTGATGACGGCGCTGGAGGAGCGGGCGACGCTGCTCACCATGTTGCGCTCGACCCTTGACCAACGCTCCGTCTTCCTCTGGATCGGCGGTGAGAATCCGCGGCCGGAGCTGCGCTCGGTCAGTGTCGTCGGCGCCAACTATGGCCTCGCTCACCGCAATCTCGGTGCGGTCGGCGTGGTCGGTCCGCTGCGCATGGACTACGCGACGGCGATCGCCTCGGTACGGGGCGCCGCACGAGAGCTATCGCGCTACTGCGAGACGGTCTACGACAGTTAGCCGATGCCGCGCGACTATTACGAACTGCTCGGGGTCGAGCGCGGCGCCTCCGACGCGGAGGTGAAGCGGTCTTTTCGCAAACTCGCCCGCGAGCTCCATCCCGATGTCAACGCCCACGACCCAGAGGCCGAGGAGAAGTTCAAGGCAGCGGCTGAGGCTTATGAGGTCCTCTCCGATCCTGAGCAGCGCCAGATCTACGATCGCTTCGGCCAGGAGGGCCTGCGCTCGGGTGGCTTCCCCCCCGGCGGTGCCGCCGGCTTTGGCACGGTAGAGGACATCTTCCAGGCGGTCTTCGGCGGCACCTTCGGCTTCGAGGTGCGGCGCGGGCCGATGCGTGGCCAGGATCTCGTCCACGCGGTGGAGATCTCGGCGGTGCAGGCGATGCTCGGCGCCGGCGTGAAAATCCCCAGCCACGAGGGCGAGCGCGAGATCGAGCTGCCCTCGGGAGTTCAGCACGGCACCCAGTTCGCCCTGCGCGGCCATGGGCTGCCCGGAGCAAACGGAGGCCCACCTGGCGACCTGCGCATCGTCGTCCACGTGATCGTGCCCAGCGATCTTTCCGATGAGCAACGCGAGCTAGCCGAGAAACTCGAGGAGACGTTGGGACCGCGCAACCTACGCTCCCAGCAGGGTGACGAGAGCTTTATCTCCCGCATGCGCAGAGCTTTCGGTTGATCCGGCTGGCTGTCCGCTGCTCGCCAGAGCAGGCCGAGATCGTCCTCGCCGAGCTGACCGTCCTGGCGCCCAACGGCGTCGAGGAGGAGCGTGGGCCCGACTACGTCGAGTACGCGATCTACGGCGGCGAGGGCGAGCTACCCGAGCTCGGTGAAATCGAAGTTGCCGCCGGCGACGGCCTGGTCGAGGTGGTCGCGACCGAGGTGCCCGATGACTGGGCCGACCGCTGGCAGGACTTCCACAAACCGCTCCTGGTCGGCGAGCGGCTCTGGCTACGACCTTCCTGGGAGGCGCCCCGCGAGGGCACGATCGACCTCGTCGTCGATCCAGGCCAAGCCTTCGGCACCGGCGCCCACCCAACCACGCGGCTCTGTCTGGAGTTGCTTCTTGAGCTAGCGAAGGCGGGAGAAGCTCAAGGACCCCTCACCGATCTAGGCACCGGCTCCGGCGTCCTAGCAATTGCCGCGGCAAAGCTTGGCTGGTCCCCAGTGCACGGCTATGACCATGAGAAGCCAGCGATCGAAGCGGCAGCCATGAACTCTGAAGCGAACGGCGTGGAACTGGAGCTCGAGCGAATCAACCTCCGCGAGGGCCTCCCTGCTCTCGCCCCGACCGTAGTCGCCAACATGACCGCCCCGATCCTTAAGGCGGTTGCCGAGCAGCTCGATGGCGGAGGGAGCCGGGGGAGGGTTCCCCGGAGCCTCCTCGCTGTTGCTCCGGGGAACCCTCCCCCTGCGCCCCAAACCCTGATCTGCTCCGGCCTACTTCCAACCGAGCTAGACGAGATCGGCGCTGCCTTCGCGCCGGCTGGCCTCGCCGAGGCCGATCGACGTCGGGACGGAGACTGGGCTGCCCTCCTCTTGCGAAGTTGATTGGCGACTTACCCGTCATATAGACGGGTAAGTTGCCACGCCCGCCGAATGCACCGATATGTTTCGCGGCGATGCTGGCGACGATCGTCGACCCCGGCTACAAGTTCGCGCTCTTCCTGCACATCCTCGCGGTCGTGCTTGCGTTCGGGCCGACCTTTGGTTACGCGCTCTTCTTCTCGGTGGTGCCGCAGTTTCCACGGGCGACGCCGGCGATCCTGGCTGGGATTCAGAAGACGGATCGCTACCTGGTCAATCCGGGCATGGTCGTGTTGCTGCTGGCCGGTATCTACCTACTGACTGACGGCCCCTGGGAGACGAGCGACGCTTTCATCAGCGTTGGCTTCCTCGCGATCATCGTTCTCTTTGGCCTCCAGCACGGGTTCTTCCAGCCGAAGGTGAAGCAGGCGCGTGCGCTTGCTGAACGGGACCTGAAAGCAGGCGACACGCTCAGCGACGAGTTCACTGCGCTCGGCGATCGGATCGGCAAAGTCGGCACGCTCGCCGGGCTGATCGTCGTCGTGACGATCTTCTTCATGGCCTATAAGCCCTTCCTCTAGAGCGCTGACGAACCAGCCTGCAACCCGCGGCCTGCTCGACGCCTCGCTCCCGATCGCGATGTTCGACTCGGGCGTCGGCGGGCTCACCGTTCTGCACGAGTGCCTTGTCTCGTTGCCCGAGGAGGACTTCGTCTACCTCGGCGACACGGCCTGGTTTCCCTACGGGACGAAGGACACCGGCGAGTTGCGGACCCGGATTCGGTCAGTGGCGGAGATGCTGCTTGGCGGCCGCGCCAAGCTGCTGGTGATCGCCTGCAATACGGCGACGGCGATCGGCGAGGATGTGGCGACAGCGGTAGCGGGCGAGTACGGGGTGGAGGTCGTGCCCGTGGTCGAGCCACAGGCGGAGATTGCCGCTGCGATCACCGACAGCGGCAAGGTCGGCGTGCTGGCCACGCCGAACACGGTTGAGAGCGGGTCCTACCGCCGTGCGCTCGAAGGGCAGGGGCGTGCGCTTGAGGTGACCGAAGTCGAGGCGCCGGACCTGGCGCCGTTCATTCAGGACGGCTCGCCCTTCGACGAGAACGTGCTCGAGATGGCCCGCGCCTACTGTGCGCCGCTCAACCGCGCCGAGGTCGACACGCTGATCCTCGGCTGCACCCACTACCCGCTGGTGGCACCGATGCTGCAGCGCATCCTCGGCCGCGACGTGCGCTTGGTCAGCGGCGGCCACGCAGTGGCTGCGGCAGTCCAGCGCACCCTGGTCGGACAGGACCTGGCGCGGGAGCCCGACGGAGAAGGCGACTACCGCTTCCTCTGCACTGGCGACATCGCCTCCTTCCGCGAACTGGGAACCCGCTTTCTGCAGATGCCCTTGGGCGAGATCCAGCAGGTCACCGTGGACGCCGCCGACTACCCTTAGAGCGGATGAGCGTTCTCGAGCAGGTGCAGGCGGACGTGCGGACCGCGATGAAGGCGGGCGACCGCGAGCGCGCGGGCGCGCTGCGAATGGTCGTCGACGCTCTGCAGAAGGACGCCAAGCTGGGCGATGGCGATGAGGTGGCGGTCCTTCAGCGGGAGCGCAAGAAGCGGCTGGAAGCGGCTGAGGCCTACCACGAGGCGGGCCGCACCGAGCAGGCCAAGGACGAGCACTTCGAGGCGGAGCTGATCGAGGACTACCTGCCCCAGCAACTCTCCGAGGAGGAACTGGCCGAACTGGTCGACGCCGCGGTCAGCGAGACCGGCGCCAGCGAGCAGAAGCAGATGGGCCAGGTGATGTCGGTGTTGATGCCGAAGCTCGGCGGACGCGCCGACGGCAAGCGGGTCAGCGCGGCGGTGCGTGAGCGGCTTGGCGCGTAGGCAGCTGACTCTCGACAATACGGTCGCCGCCGAGCTGGCGGGCAGCGAGGACGCTGTGCTGCGGGCATTGCGGGGCCATCTCGACTGTGATTTCCACCTGCGCGGCAACGTGCTCACGCTCGACGGCGAACCGGCCGACGTGCAGAGCGCGGCGACCGTGGTCGATGAGCTCGTCGAGCTAATCGAGCAGGGACACGAAGTGGCGCCGGGAACGATCGAAGCGGTCACGGGTGCACTCGATGCTGACGAGAGCCCGGCGGAGATCCTCGAGGACGTCGTCTGGCGCCACCGCAACACCAAAGTGGCGCCGAAGACGCTCAACCAGAAGCGCTATGTCGATTCGATCCGCGATCACACGATCACCTTCGGCATCGGCCCGGCCGGTACTGGCAAGACCTTCCTCGCCGTGGCGATGGCTGCCGCGGCGCTGGCCGAACGGCAGGTGCAGCGAATCATCCTCACCCGCCCGGCGGTCGAGGCGGGTGAGCGACTCGGCTTCCTGCCCGGCGACATTCAAGCCAAGGTCGATCCTTACCTGCGGCCGCTTTTCGACGCCCTCTTCGACATGCTCGACCCCGATCGTGTCAACGGCTACTTCGAGCGCGGCGTGATCGAGGTGGCTCCGCTTGCCTTCATGCGCGGCCGAACGCTCAACGACTCCTTTGTCATCCTCGACGAGGCGCAGAACACCAGCCCCGAGCAGATGAAGATGTTCCTCACCCGGCTCGGCTTCAACTCGCGCATGGTCGTCACCGGCGACGTCACCCAGATCGACCTGCCGTCAGACCAGCGCTCCGGCCTCGTCGTCGTGCGCGACATCCTCGAATCGGTCCAGGACATCTCCTTCGTCCGCTTCGGCGGCGAGGACGTCGTCCGCCACAAGCTGGTCCAGCGCATCGTCGCCGCTTACGACGAGCACGGAAATCGCGAGCGAGCGGCCAGGGCCGAACACGGGCCGACGCCGGGCTCTTGAGCCTCGACCTTTCCGACGTCCCCCCCGAGATGCGTAAGCCGGTGGCCGCCGCGCTTTCAGCGGCAGGAGTTGATGACGGCCACCTGGCCGTCGAGCTGGTCGATGGGACGCGCATCCGCGAGCTGAACCGCGAGCATCGCGGCGAGGACTCTCCTACCGACGTGCTCGCCTTCCCAATTGACGGAGTGGAGTCCATCGCCGGCCCGCGTGAGCTGGGCGACGTGGCGATCTGCCCGCCGCACTGCTCCGACGTCACCGAGGCAGCTGTTCACGGTGTTCTCCACCTTTGTGGCTATGACCATGAAACCGATGGTGGCGAGATGCTCGCCTTGCAGGCAAGGGTGCTCGAGGAACTGGCTTGAGCCGTTCTGGCTTCATTGGTCTCGCTGGACGTCCCAACGTCGGCAAGTCGACGCTGGTCAACGCGATCGTCGGCAGCCGGGTGGCGATCGTCTCGATGCGACCGCAGACGACGCGGCGGGCGATCCGCGGCATCCACACCGACGTCGAGGCCGAGCGCCAACTCGTTCTCGTCGACCTGCCCGGCGTACAACGTCCCCGCGACGTTCTCACCGAGCGCATGCAGAAGCGGGTCGAGCGCGAGTTGGCGGACTCCGACCTGGCCTTGATCGTGATCAACGGCGAGGAGGGGGTGGGGCCGGGAGACCGTTTCATCGCCCGCGCCCTGCTCGGCACCGGCGCCAAGCTGCCGACGATCTGCGCCGTCAACAAGGTCGACCGTTTGGGCCCGAACGAGCTGGTTCCGGTTCTCGCCGAGGCCGCCGAGCTCGACGGCGTCGACGAGGTCTTCCCGATCAGCGCCCGCAGTGGCGAGGGGCTCGAAGCCCTGGTCGAGAGGTTGGGTGAGCTGATGCCCGAGGGGCCCTACATGTACCCGCCGCAGGACCACAGCGACCAGTCGAGCGAGGTGCTGCTCGCCGAGCTGATCCGCGAGCAGGTGCTCAACCGCACCCGCGAGGAGATCCCCCACTCGGTCGAGGTCGCGGTGAAGGAGGTGGACGAGCGCGAGGACGGTCTCGTCACCGTTGTCGCTGAGGTCTGGGCCGAGACCGAGTCGCAGAAGCGCATCCTGATCGGCAAAAGCGGTGCCAAGGTGGGCGAGATCGGTAGTGGCGCCCGCCGTTCGCTCGAAGCTGAGTTGGGAGCCAAGGTCCACCTAGACCTCAAGATCCGAGTCCGCAGCCACTGGCGCCGTGACGAGGATCTTCTGGATCGGCTTGGAATCGAATGAGGCAATGGGGACACCCCCGCCCGTCCAAGTGCCGAGCTAATTAGCTCGGCACTTTGAGTATCCGCCCGTTCGGGGGCATCCCCATCACCTCGCATACGATTGAGCCCGATGTTCAGTGAACTGAAATTCGACGAGCGCGGTCTAGTTCCGTGCGTAGCGCAAGATCACGCCAGCGGCGAGGTGCTGACGCTCGCCTATGCGAATGAGGAGTCTCTGCGGCTAACCGTGGAGACCGGGGAGCTGCACTTCTACAGCCGCTCGCGGGAGGAGATCTGGCGCAAGGGAGAAACCTCGGGCAACGTGCTGAAGCTGCGACAGCTCCGCTATGACTGCGACGGCGACGCGATCGTCGCCCTGGTCGAGCCGAGCGGACCCGCCTGTCACACAGGCGAGCGCAGCTGCTTCTATCGCACCGTCGGCGGCTCGGCCTCAACTGGGATCGATGCGCCCGCCGCCCCCGGCGAGCCCGCTCCGGTAGTGCACGAGGCGCTGGCGACGCTGGAGCGGACGTTGCGCAGTCGGGTCGCCGAGCGGCCCGAGGGCAGCTACACGGTGGAGCTGCTCGACAACCCGAAGCTGATCGGCGAGAAGGTCGAGGAGGAGGCCGAGGAGGTTGTGCGCGCGGCCCGTGAGGAGTCCGATGATCGCGTCGCCGAAGAGGCGGCTGACCTGCTTTACCACCTCGCCGTCTTGCTTGCCTCGCGCGAGGTTCCGCAGTCCGCCGCGATGGAAGTGCTCAATGGCCGTCGCCGCTGATTCGGAGCTGCGGCTCGAGCCGAGCTTGGAAGAAGCGCGCGCGCTGGCCGAGCAGGGCAACGTCGTGCCGATCTGCGCCCGCTTCCTCGACGACTGCGAGACACCGGTATCTGCCTTCCTCAAGCTGCGCGCTGGTGAGCCCGTGGGAGCACCTTGCTTCCTGCTTGAGTCAGCCGAGCAGGGTCAGGTCGGCCGCTACTCCTTCGTTGGCTTCCGGCCCCGGGCGGTGCTGCGCTGGAGCGACGGGGCGCTCTCGGACACCGGCGGAGAGGAGCGCGACGCGCCGGATCCCTACGCGGCCGTTGCCGAGTACCTCGACCGGTACCAGCCCGCCCCGGTCGAGGGCCTACCGCCCTTCAGTGGCGGCGCGGTCGGCTTCTTCGGCTACGACCTGGTTCGCACGGTGGAGCCGCTCGCCGAGCCCAACCCGGATCCGCTCGGCCTGCCTGACATGGCCTTGATGATCACCGATCTGCTGCTTGTCTTCGACCACCTGCGGCATGAGCTGACGATCTTGGCCTGTGCCTTTGCCGACGACGTAGGCGGCATCGACGCTGCCTACGAGCGCGCCGCCGCGGCAATCGCCGACGCACGCCAGCGCCTGCGTGGAGCCGTGCCGACGCCCGAGCGCGCGATGCTCACCGAACCGCCGAGCTTCACATCGAACATGGAGCGCGAGGAGTTCGAAACCGCGGTGGCGCGGATCGTCGAGTACGTCCGCGCCGGCGACGCTTTCCAGGTCGTCCCCTCGCAGCGCTTTTCGGCGCCGGCGCCGGTCGAGGCTTTCTCGGTCTACCGCGGCCTGCGCGCGGTCAATCCCTCTCCCTACATGTACTTCCTTGAATTCGGCGACTTCCAGATCGCCGGCGCCTCGCCCGAGCCGCTGGTCAAAGTCAGTGGCCGGCGGGTCGAGACGCGGCCGATCGCGGGCACCTATCCGCGCGGCTCCGACGAGGAGGAGGACCGGCGCCTCGCCGAGCGCCTGATCAACGATCCGAAGGAGCGTGCCGAGCACGTGATGCTGGTCGACCTCGGCCGCAACGACCTCGGCCGCGTCTGCGAGTACGGCTCGGTCGCGGTCGACGAGCTGATGGTGGTCGAGACCTACTCGCACGTCCTGCACATCGTCAGCCAGGTCTCCGGCACCCTGCGCGAGGGCGTCGGCGCGATGGACGTGCTGCGCTCGGCCCTGCCGGCCGGCACCCTCTCGGGCGCCCCCAAGGTGCGGGCGATGCAGATCATCGACGAGCTCGAGTCGGTGAAGCGCTGCTCTTACGGTGGCGCGATCGGCTACCTCTCCTGGAACGGCGATCTCGACACCGCGATCCACATTCGCACCGTCGTCGCCAAGGACGGCCAGGTGCATGTGCAGGCTGGCGGCGGCACGGTCGCCGACGCCAAGCCCGCCTACGAGTACAACGAGTCCGTCAACAAGGCCAGAGCGGTCTTCCGCGCCGTAGAGCTGGCCTGCGAACAGCCGGATTGGGCCTAGCGATGCGCGTCCTCGTCATCGACAACTACGACTCCTTCACCTACAACCTGGTCCAGTACCTGGGCGAGCTGGGGGCTGAGATCGAGGTGGTGCGCAACGACAAGGCGACGGTCGATGAGCTGCTTGAGCGTGACGTCGAGCGTCTTGTCGTCTCGCCAGGGCCCTGCACTCCCGCCGAGGCGGGGATCTCGAAAGAAGCGATCCGTCGCTTCGCCGAGGTTGGCACCCCGGTGCTCGGCGTCTGCCTTGGTCATCAGTCGCTGGTTGAGGCCTTTGGCGGTCGCACGGTGCAGGGAGAACCGATCCACGGCAAGGAGGCGGAGATCACGCACGACGGCCGAACCGTCTACTCGGAGCTGCCCAACCCGCTCGTCGCCGGCCGCTACCACTCGCTCATCGCCGATCCGGAATTGCCGGAGGAGCTTGAATTGAGTGCCCGTCTCGGCGATGTCGTGATGGGCGTGCGCCACCGCGAACTGCCCGCCGAGGGCGTGCAGTTCCATCCCGAGTCGGTGCTGACCCCTCAGGGAAAGCACCTGCTCGCAAACTTTCTCGGGAACGTCGTCTAGTGAGCAACGACGTCGTCGCCAGGGCAATCGATGCGGTTTGCGCCGGCGATCACCTCACCGCTGATCACGCCGCCACCGTGCTCGCTGAGATCATGGCGGGACGATCCGGCGAGGTGCAGACCGGTGCTTTCCTGATCGCCTTGCGGGCAAAGGGTGAGACGGTGCCTGAGCTCGTCGGCCTCGCCCGCACGATGCGCTCGCTTGCCACGCCGGTCGCCACGTCGCGGACTGACCTTGTCGATACTGCAGGCACGGGTGGCGGCCCCTCGACCTTCAACGTCTCGACCACCGCGGCGCTGGTCGCGGCGGCGGCCGGCTGCGCCGTTGCCAAGCATGGCAACCGCTCCAACACAAGCAGGTGCGGCTCAGCCGACCTGCTCGAGGCGCTCGGCGTCAACATCGAGCTCGAGCCCGGGCAGGTGGGCCGCTGCATCGACGAGGTCGGTTTCGGCTTCATGTTCGCGCCGCGCCACCATAAGGCGATGGCCCACGTGGTGCCGGTGCGCAAGGATCTTGGCGTGCGGACGATCTTCAATTTCCTTGGGCCATTGACCAATCCCGCGGGGGCAGAGCGGCAGCTGCTCGGCGTCTCCGACCGCCATTACCAGGAGACGATCGCCGAGGCGCTGGTCGGGCTGGGCAGTACCAAGGCGATGGTCGTCGCCGCCGAGGATGGTGTCGATGAGATCTCGATCTCGGCCCGTACGCGGGTGATCGAGGTGATCGACGGACACACCGAGGAGCACTATGTCGAACCTGCCGATTTCGGCTTCGCGAACGCCGAGTTGGAGGAGGTGGCGGGGGGCAGCCCCGAGGAGAACGCCGCCGCATCGCGGGCGGTGCTTGCCGGTGAGCCTGGTGCACGCCGCGACCTGGTTCTGCTCAACGCCGGCGCCGCGATCTACGTTGGCGGAGTGGCCGGAAGCCTTGCCGAGGGCGTCGAGAAGGCGGGCGCGACTGTCGACTCCGGCGCGGCAGACAAGCTGCTCGGGCGGCTGATTGCGGCGACCACCGCGTCGGCCGTCTAGGCTTCGACAGTCAAGTGACAATGATCGAGCAGCTGATCTCGGTGGCGCGAGAAGGGGTGGAGGAACGCCGTGGCAAGGTCCCGCAAGCGGACCTCGAGTCGAACCTGTCCGCGCGCGGAGAGGACAGGCCCTTCAGCGAGGCGCTGGTGCGCCCGGGGCTGTCGCTGATCGCGGAGTTCAAGCGGCGCTCGCCAAGTGCCGGGGAGATCTCCGGTACGGCCGTCGTGCCCGACCAGGTCGGTGCGTATGAGCGCGGCGGCGCGGCGGCGCTCTCGGTGCTCACCGACGAGCGCCACTTCGGCGGCTCGCTTGAGGACCTGCGCTCCGCCCGCGCTGCCTGCGACCTGCCGATCCTGCGCAAGGACTTCATCGTCGATCCCTACCAGCTCTATGAGGCGGCGGTGAATGGCGCCGATGCAGTGCTACTGATTGTCCGCGCGCTCGACGACAGCAAGCTGTGCGAGATGTATGAGCAGGCGCGCGGACTCGACCTCGACTGCCTGGTGGAGGTCCACGATGCCGAGGAGCTGCAGCGCGCGCTGGAGCTCGACGCCGACGTGATCGGGATCAACAACCGCGACCTCGACGCCGGCACCGTCGATGTGACGACGACGTACGAGCTGATGCCAGACGTGCCTGCTGGCAAGACAGTCGTCGCCGAGAGCGGCATCTCATCCCGCGAGGAGCTCGAAGAGTTGGACCGGGTCGGCGTCGATGCGGTGCTGATCGGCGGCGCGCTGATGTGCGCCGCCGACCCGGAGGCGAAGACGCGCGAACTGACCGGGGCCGACGAAGGCACCCGCGAGCACCATCTGCCCTGAGCGCGGCAAGATTTAGGTCCGGTTTGCGGGTCGTTTAAGAAGCGCTGAAGGAACCGACCTACAGTGCTCCCAATGCGTCGCTTCTTTCGCTCATCGTTTGGCTCCGCGCTACTTGGCGGCGCCGTGGTCGCGGCGTTTGGTTGGATTGCTATTGCCGCCGGTTGGCTCGATGCCGGCGATAGCACCACCACCACGATCACGGCGCCGCTTAGCAGCGCGCCAATTGACAACACGGAAAGCAGCGCTAACACCAACACGGTCAACCAGATCTACCGTCACGACGGCCAGGGTGTCGCCTTCATCGAAGCGACCGAGCCCGCCGAAGAATCGTCCTCTCCGTTCAACCCGTTCGGCGAAGAAGAATCGCAGGGCGGTGGCATTGCCACTGGCTCGGGCTTCCTGATCGACACCGAAGGACATATCGTCACCAACAACCACGTGGTCGAAGGTGCGACCAAGGTCGAGGTCAAGCTCGGCTCCTCGGATGTCAGCCATGAGGCCGAAGTCGTCGGCACCGATCCGGCGACCGACGTCGCCCTGCTCAAAATCGACGTCCCCGCCGACCAGCAGCACCCGCTTTCGTTGGGCGATTCGTCCAAAGTCCATGTCGGCGATCCAGTCGTCGCGATCGGCAACCCGTTTGGGCTCGATCGCACCGTGACCGCCGGAATCGTCTCTGCCCTGCAGCGCCAGATCCAGGCGCCCAACGGCTTTTCGATCTCGCACGTGATCCAGACCGATGCCGCGATCAACCCTGGCAACTCCGGCGGTCCGCTGATCGATGCCCACGGCAGCGTGATCGGGATCAACTCGCAGATTCAGACTGGCGGTGGCAGCGGCGGCAACGTCGGCATCGGCTTCGCGGTGCCGATCAACACCGCTCGCGAAGTCGTCGAACAGCTCGAAGATCACGGCGAAGTCAAGCACGCCTACATCGGCATCAGCGGCGGCAGCGTCACGCCCGCCTTGGCAAAAGCGCTGAAACTGCCGGTCGAAAAGGGCGTCCTCGTCAACGAAGTCGTCAAAGACAGCCCGGCGGACAAGGCGGGCGTCGAAGGCGGCAACACCGAAGCAACCATCGAAGGCGCCAAGATCAACCTCGGCGGCGACATCATCACCGAAGTCGACGGCAAGCCGATCGGCTCGATGGAAGACGTGATCAACGCGGTCAACTCGGCGCAGCCAGGCGACAAGATGGAATTGACGCTGCTGCGGGGGGACAACGAAACCAAGCACGTCACGGTCACGCTCGGGGTTCGGCCCCAGTCCGCCGGGTAAGTGGGAGCCGACCCCCTCCTCTCTCAACTTTTTCGGTGGAGGGTGGTCGGCTTGCCGTGAGCGGATGACTGCCGAAAAAGTACAAGCCGTTCGGAGGGGGTCCGGCTCCCGCTTCACGGAGGCGCTCCCGTACCCTGGGCTTATGCGCGTAAAGATTTGTGGGATCACGAATCTCGACGATGCCGCTGAGGCGGTCTTGTTGGGAGCTTGGGCTATTGGGCTCATTCACTACGAGAAGAGTCCTCGGGCCTGTCCGCCTGATGAAGCGGCGGCTATTTGCGCTGCGTATCGCAGGAAGTGCGAGGTCGTCGGTGTCTTTGTCAATCCGGAGCTGGAGGAAGTGGCGAAGGCTGTGGAGGGGGCTGGGTTGACGATGGTGCAGTTGAACGGAGCCGAGGGGCCGCAGTTTTGTGCGGAGGTGGCGCGGCGGACTGGGGTGAAGGTGATCAAGGCGATTCATGTGGCCAGTGGGGCGGAGGTGCATGGGGCGGAGGCGTTCCGGACCGACTTCCATCTCTTCGATCGGCGTGGCAAGGGGCTCTGGGGGGGGACTGGAGAAAGCTTTGACTGGGAGCTGCTGCGCGAGCATCGCTCCGAGATTCCTTCGATTGTCGCCGGGGGCCTGCGGTCGGACAACGTCGCCAAGGCGATCGCGGTAACGCATCCCTATGCGGTCGATGTGGCGAGCGGGGTAGAGGCCGAGCCGGGCCGTAAGGATCACGCCGCGATGGCTGCCTTCTTCGAGGCAGCCAAGGGCGCTAGCGTCCCCTCCGCATGAGCGCGGTCGAGGAGCGGTTCGGCCCCTACGGGGGGCGCTATGTGCCGGAGACGCTGATCGCCGCGCTCGACGAGCTGAGCGCTGCCTGGGCTGAAGCTCGCGAGGACGACGCCTTCAACGAGCGACTGCGCCTGCTGCACCGCGACTTCATTGGTCGCCCGACGCCGCTCTACCTCGCCGACCGGCTCTCGGCTCGTGCCGGCCGCCGCGTTTACCTCAAGCGCGAGGACCTCGCTCACACCGGTGCCCACAAGATCAACAACGCGCTCGGCCAGGCGCTGCTGGCCGAGCGGATGGGCAAGCCGCGGGTGATCGCCGAGACCGGCGCCGGCCAGCACGGCGTCGCCACCGCTACCGCCTGCGCCCTGCTCGGCCTCGAATGCGTCGTCTACATGGGCTCGGAGGACATCCGCCGCCAGCGGCCCAACGTCGAGCGGATGGCGCTGCTCGGGGCCGAGGTGGTCCCGGTCGAGGCGGGCGCGCGGACCCTGAAGGAGGCGGTCAGCGCGGCAATCCGCGATTGGGTCGCCAATGTCGAGACGACCCACTATGTGATCGGCTCCGCGGTCGGTCCGGCGCCCTACCCGGCGCTGGTCCGCGACCTGCAGCGGGTGATTGGCGAGGAGGCACGCGAGCAGGCGCTTGTCGCCGAGAACGCCCTGCCCACCCGCGTAGTCGCCTGCGTCGGCGGCGGCTCCAATTCGATCGGCATCTTTACCCCCTTCATCGAAGACTCGGAGGTCGAGTTGATCGGCGTCGAGGCGGCGGGAGAGGGACTTGACACCGAGCGTCATGGCGCCTCCCTTGGCAAGGGCAGCACTGGCGTTCTGCACGGCTCGCTCTCTTCGGTGATCGCCGACTCCGAGGGTCAGATCCTCGAGGCACACTCGGTGTCGGCTGGCCTCGATTATCCCGGAGTTGGGCCGGAGCACGCCTACCTTCGCGACAGTGGGCGGGCCAGTTATTTTGCGGTCACCGATGCGCAGGCGCTGGCGGCGTTTGCCGAACTGTCGAAGCTAGAGGGGATCATCCCAGCGCTGGAGTCGTCGCATGCGATTGCTTGGTTGCTCGAGAACGGTGATGGCGGCGATGGTTATGACGTGCTCTGCCTCAGCGGGCGGGGGGACAAGGACTTGGCCGAGGTCATCGAGCAGGGCGTGGCGCAGGGAGCAAGGGGGTGACTCGCCAAGGCAACAGCGGCGAGGTGGGGAGCCGGGGGGTGGTTCTCCGGAGCAACAGCAGGGAGGCTCCGGAGAACCGCCCCCCGGCTCCCAGCTCGACAGCGTCCTCCGGGGTCGAGCGGATCGAGGCTGCGTTCCTGGCAGCTAAAGATGAAGGCCGGGCGGCGCTGATGCCGTACATGATGGCCGGGTATCCGGATTCGGAGACTTCGCGGGCTGTGGCCGAGGCCTATGCCGAATCGGCTGACCTAGTTGAGCTCGGGATGCCTTTTTCGGACCCGCTTGCGGATGGGCCGACTATTCATGCGGCGGCCACGGCGGCACTTGAAGCTGGGACGACGTTGGAGACCGCGATGGATCTGTGCGAAGCGATCTCGGATCGGGTGCCGGTTGTCTTCATGGTCTACGCCAACATGGTCTTTGCTCACGGCGGCGCAGCTGAGTTCGCTGAGCGGGCGCTTGAGGTCGGGGCGGCAGGGGCGATCGTGCCTGACCTGCCGCTCGAGGAAGCTGAGCCGATGAGGGAGGAGTTCGCCGCGGTTGGACTGGCTCTGGCGCCGCTGGTTGCGCCGACGACGCCGGCTGAGCGGCGGGCGCGGATCTGTGAGGCTGCGAAGGGTTTCGTCTACGTCGTCTCGACGGTGGGGACGACCGGTGAGCGCGATGAGATTCCGGCGGAGTTGAGCGATCTCGTTAACGCTACGAAGGCCGAGGCCGAGGTGCCGGTGGCGGTTGGCTTCGGGATCGGCACGCCCGCTCAGGCCGCGCAGGTTGGGAGGGTTGCCGACGGCGTAATCATCGGCAGCCGGCTCGTTCGCGCTGCCGGGGAGGCGGGGGGACCGGACGCCGCTGGCAAGACCGTCGGCAGCTTCCTGCGCGATACACGGGCGGCCCTCGCTGGCTGAGACCGCAACCTGCGGAACGGATAGGATGCCCGCCGCATGGGAATGGTGGTCACACTCTTTCTCGCTCTCGCTACGACGGCTGTCGCCTACAGCGTGCTTGGCCAGGGTGGCGCCGTCGCCGGCGTGATCTTCTTCGGCATCCTGCTGATCGGCGCCTCGATCCGCGTCCTTCAGCCGAAGTCCTAGCGCCCGTCGGGCTAGCTGCGCCTCGCGATCACCTGCAGGTACTCAGGTTCGAGCACGAAAGCCCGATTGCCCGCCGTATTGCACTTCTCCAACTGCTCGCGCAGGTCTGCCTCCAGGGCCTCTTCGCCATCGGCGCCAACCCTGTCGAAGGCCATCTTTATCGGGCCGAAATAGCTGCGGAAGATCTCCAGGTAGTGATCCATGGAGCGGAACGGCTGCCGGGATACCTTGCGCTCGAAACGCAGGTCCGTCACTCCGTCCTCGAAGAGCTCGCGCACGTGCTCCTCGGTCCCCCAAAGTACGGGGGGCGTGAACCCGGGCGGCGGTGGCGCGTGCTTGGCGACGATCGCGAAGAGCTGGCTGACCGGGCTGTCCGGGACCCAGTTCGCCATGCCTATGCGGCCGCCGGGCTTGCAGACGCGAAGCAGTTCGGTGGCTGCTTGCTTTTGTTCGGGCGCGAACATCGCGCCGAAGACCGAGGTGACCACGTCGAACTCTCCGTCACCGAAGGGCAGCTCGGCGGCATCTCCCTCGACGAACTCGACGTCTAGACGCTCGGCTGCGGCGCGTTCGCGGCCACGCTCGAGCAGGGCCGGCACGAAATCGACGCCCACCACGTTTCCCCAAGAGCGCCGGGCAGCGGCGAGCGCCGCATTGCCGCTGCCGCAAGCGACATCGAGCACCCGCTCGTCGGGAACGACGTCGAGGGCTTCTGCCAATTCCTCGGAGGCCATTACCACGATTGAGGCGACCACCGCGAAGTCGCCCTCCGCCCAGGTCTTCTGCCCCGCCTCGCGCAGCGCCTGCATATCCACCGTGTCGCCCATCGTCGCTCCTTTCGTGGTTGGGGACGAACCTAGCGCTTGGTCGCGCGTTCGTCACGGCTAATCTGAGGCGATGCGGATCGGTGTGCTGACCGGTGGCGGGGATTGTCCGGGGCTGAACGCGGTGATCCGCGCGATCGTGCGAAAGGGAGTCGAATACTGTGGCCACGAGTTCGTCGGCTATCGCGACGGCTGGCGCGGCCCGCTCGAGCGCGACAGCCGCCCGCTCGGGGTTCCCGAGGTGCGCGGCATCCTGCCGCGTGGCGGCACCATCCTGGGTGCCTCACGCACCAACCCGTTCAAGGAGGAAAGCGGGCCACAGCGCCTGGCCGAGAACTTGAGGGCCGACGGCGTCGAGGGCCTGATCGCGATTGGCGGCGAGGACACCCTTGGCGCCGCATCCCGTCTGTACACGGAGCACGGAGTCCACGTCGTCGGCGTGCCGAAGACGATCGACAACGACCTCAGCGCCACCGACTACACCTTCGGTTTCGATACCGCGGTCAACATCGCGATGGAGGCGATTGACCGCCTGCACACCACCGCGGACAGCCACCATCGCGTGCTGATCGTCGAGGTGATGGGACGGCACGCCGGCTGGATCGCCTTCCACGCTGGCCTGGCCGGCGGCGCCAACGTGATCCTGATTCCAGAGCTGCCCTTCGACCTCGACCGCGTCTGCCAGTTCGTCGGTCGCCGCTTCGAGCACCAGTTCGCCCCGATCCTCGTCGTCGCCGAGGGTGCCCAGCCGCTCGGCGGCATGCCCGAGACCAAGAACGAGAAGCTCGACCAGTTCGGCCACGTCGCCCTCGGCGGCATCGCCCACTGGCTCGAGGGGGAGATCGAGCAGCGGACCGGCAAGGAGGCCCGGGCGACGGTGCTCGGGCACGTCCAGCGGGGCGGGACGCCGACGGCCTTCGACCGGGTGCTCGCGACTCGATTCGGGTTGCATGCGATCGATGCTGTCGATGCCGGGGACTGGGGCAAGATGACGGCGCTGCGTGGCACTGATATTCAGCTTGTTGACCTCAGTGAGGCCACGACTGAACTCAAGACTGTGCCGGAGTCTCTGTACTCAGAGGCTGAGGTTTTCTTTGGCTAGCGGCAAGGCAGGGGAGAGGCGGGTGCCCCCTCCCAAAACGAGCGGCGGGAGCCGCTCTTGAGTGTTTTGGGAGGGGGCACCCGCCTCTCCTCCGTCTTCCGCAAGACCACGATTGCAGTGGCTTGTGGCTTGCTCGTAACTGCAACTGGCTGCGGCGGAGGAGGAGTAGCTAGCGACGCCACCATTACCGCTTATGTCGAAGCTCCCTTGTGTGCCACGGCGAAGAGGGAGCTTGCGAGCCAAGGCGGTCGCGCCGGGGATCTACGCGTCCAGGCGACTTGCCTCCCAAGCGCCTCCGATCGCGGAAAGCTCAACCTCGCCACGCTCGGCGCGAACGCTCGTCAAGCAACGGAGGATTCAACCGCCGTTGCTTACCTGGAAGCTCCCGACCCGAGGGCGGCTCGGTTTACGCACCGGATCCTGGAAACCGCCGAGGTCCCCTGGATCTCCGCAAGCTCAGGGGCCGCCGCGATGCGTCGCCTGCTCCAGCTTCTCGAATCCGCGGATTCCGCCTCCCTCCGCAAGTCCTTGAGCGAAGCCCTCCACGAGACCTAGCCCGAGCTGCAGAGAGGGCCCCCGCTAGAGCAAGTCTTCGAGAGCCTCTTCGAGGTTTGGATGCTTGAACTCGTATCCGAGATCCAGCGCTCGCCGGGGCATCACGCGCTGCCCGCCCCGCAGCACCTTGCCGAACTCTTTTCCGTACATGAGATCAACCGTAAGCCCAGGAACCGGCACCACGGCCGGCCTTCCAAGTGCCTTGCCAAGCGCCTTCGAGAACACCTTGTTCATCGCCGGATTCGGCGCCGTTGCGTTGACGACACCGCTGACCCGCTCGTTCTCCAGCGCCCAGAGCAGGATGTTGACCTCATCTTGGATATGGATCCAGGAGACGTACTGGTTGCCGCCGGCCAACGGGCCGCCGACGCCGAGCTTGAATGGGGTCAGCTGCGGTCCCAGGAAGCCCCCGCGCGGGTCGAGAACGTGGCCGGTGCGGACGATGACCAGGCGGACGCCGGCGCCGTCGATCTCGTGGGCGGCCTTCTCCCACTCGCGTACGACCTCAGCATCGAAGCCCCTGCCCGGCTCCGTCGACTCGTCGACGAGACTTGCGCCGCGGTCGCCGTAGTAGCCGATCGCGGACTGGCTGACCAGAGCTTTTGGCTTGCGCTCGAGGCTGGCGATCGTTCCCACCAGGTTGTGGGTGCCGGTACGGCGGCTCTCCATGATCCGCTCCTTGGCCTCGTCGGTCCAACGCTGGTTGATCTTCTCGCCGAGCAGGTGGACGACGCCGTCGATACCGTCGAAGGCTGCCGCTGGGGGACGTTCCAACGTTGGCTCCCAGGCGTGCCAGGTAACACTCGGGTTGGTGCTCCGCGCCCGCTGGGGATCGCGGGTGAGCCCGACTACCGTGTCACCGCGAACCAACAGGGAATCGCACAGTGCCGACCCGATGAAACCGCTGGCTCCGCTGACGAGAACCTTCACGAAGCTAGGTGACCTCCACCGTTGAGAAGGTGCCGGTCTCCTCATTGAAGCGGGCGATCCCCTCGCGCTTGGCCTCCTCGACCACGGCGGCGGCGACCTTTGGCGCCACTTCGCGGTCGAAGACGCTGGGGATGATGTAGTCCTCGGAGAGGTCGCCGTCGTCAACCACTTCGGCGATCCCTTTGGCAGCCGCCAGCTTCATCTCCTCGGTGATCCGCGGCGCGCCGGCGTCTAGGGCGCCGCGAAAGATGCCCGGGAAGCAGAGCACGTTGTTGATCTGGTTCGGGTAGTCCGAGCGACCCGTCGCCATGATCCGGACGTACGGCGCGGCGTCCTCGGGCATCACCTCAGGGTTCGGGTTGGCCATCGCGAAGACGATCGCATCGTCATTCATCTTGCCCAGCGACTCGGCCTCGATCAGGCCGGGACCGGAGAGGCCAATGAAGAGATCCATGCCCTCGATCACCTCGTTGGGCTGGCCACTGAGCTTGTCGGGGTTTGAGTTCTCCGCGTACCAGCGCTTGATCCCGCTCATCTCACCCGAGACGTAGTCGGCGCGCTCGGTCGAGAGCGCCCCCTGGCGGTCGCAGCCGATGATGTGGGTGACGCCGCAGGCGAGCATCATCTTGGTCACCGCTACCCCGGCGGCGCCGAGTCCCACCATCAGCACGCGTAGGTCGGCAATCGGCTTGCCGACGATCTTCAGCGCGTTGAAGAGCGCCGCCATCGTCACCACCGCGGTGCCGTGCTGATCGTCGTGGAAGACCGGGATGTCGAGCTTTTCCTTCAGCCGGTCCTCGATCTCGAAGCAGCGCGGCGCGGAGATGTCCTCGAGGTTCACGCCGCCGAAGGTCGGCGCCATCAGTTCGACCGCGCGGATGATCTCCTCGGGGTCCTGGGTGTCGAGGCAGATCGGGAAGGCGTCGACCCCGGCGAACTCTTTGAAGAGCATGCACTTGCCCTCCATCACCGGCATCGCCGCCTCAGGGCCGATGTTGCCGAGCCCGAGCACCGCCGAGCCGTCGGAGACGACCGCCACGGTGTTCTTCTTGATCGTGTACTCGAAGGCTTTGGCGCGGTCGGCGTGGATGTCCATGCAGACGCGGGCGACGCCGGGCGTGTAGGCCATCGAGAGGTCGTCGCGCGTTTTCACCGGGTACTTGTTGTGCATGTCGATCTTGCCGCCGCGGTGCATCTGCATCGTGCGGTCGACGTAGTCGAGGACCCGCGCGCCGCGGGTCGAGCCGATCGCCCGCAGGATCTTCTCCCAGTGGTCCCGATCCGACGCGTCGATCGTGAACTCGCGGACCCGCTTCCCCTCCGGCCCGGCGCCCGGCACGAGGTCGACGCCCTGCAGCTGTCCCCCCGCCGCGGCGATCGCCGCCGTCAGTTTCCCGAGCGGCTCCTGCCGCGCATCGAGCTCGACACGGATGGTGACGCTGTATTGCGCTGAGACCGGCATGCCGCAATCGAATCAGATTCCCGCGGCGAGCAGGTCAAGCGTTGGCCTCGGGCGCGTTTGCGTAGGGTGCGCCGAATGTTCAGGCGCTGTCTTGTCGCGACGCTGCTCGTCTTCCTCCTGGTATCCGTGCCTGTCGCGACCGCGGACGAACCGACGCCGAAGGGGGCTGAGGGAGCGTTCGAGCTCAAGGGGACGAACGGCTACAAACTCTTGGGCATTGTCGGGTCGACGGGGACCGAAGGGGTGCTCATGCTCTTCGTCACCAAGCACGGCGCCAGTGCCCGTTACCTGGTGCGCGGCGAAGTGACGCGGGAACGCGTTCACTTCGACCTTGGGGACCTCGG
>JAWVFJ010000010.1:0-18155 GCA_033856275.1 Solirubrobacterales bacterium | reverse complement strand
GATCCGGCCAGCCATCCGGTAAAGGTGGGTGCGGCTGCGAGAGCCACTCGAAGAACGGCTCGAGCTCACCGCAGAGCAACAAGTCGGACGTAAAGCAGGGTGACCCCGAAGCGACCGGCGGCGACGCTTACGCCACGGGTGGAAATGGCGGCGACGCCAATTCCGGCAACACCCAGAAGTACAACGGCAACGCCTACGCGAAGTCCGAACCGCAGGAGCAGCAGTACGAGAACAACTCCTGCGGTTGCGGTCCCGAGTACGGGCGTGGCCAAAGCGATGCAGATGCTGATGGTGGAAACACCTCGGCAACGAGCGGTGACGCGACTGGAGGCGACGGCGGAAACGCCGATGCCGACGGTGGCAATGCCGATGCATCGAATACAGCCAAGGTGTTCCAGTTCAACCAAAGTGGGTCGGACGGCTCACCCTGGTAATTGGATAGACAAGGCAGAGCACGCCTTGCGATGACAGGACGACCCCGGCGGCGCTTCGGCCCGCCGGGGTCGTCTGTCTGCACACCGTCAGTCAGCCGACAAGGTGGCGAAGTAGCCGAACCAGTTGCCCGAGCAGCTCTTCCAGGCCAAGCCGGCCTCGGCAGCTTGGCGTTTGAGGCTCCCCTGAGTGGTGAAGTGGGGGTCGCCGAATAGCTCGCCGACGATTAGGCGGCCGCTGGACTTCAGGACTCGTTGGATCTGGCGCAGGGCTTCTACTGGGTCGGGGATCTCACCGAGGACGGCAGTGAGAACCACGGCGTCCATCGAGTCGTCCTCGAAGGGAAGGGCGGTGGCGTCGCCTTGGGTGGGAACGACGTTGGCGAGCCCACGCTCGGCAGCGCGAGAAATGGTGTGGTCGAGGAACTCCTGCTGCAGGTCGAAGATCTCGATCTTGCCCCCGGGACCGACCCATTCGGCCATGTCGACGGTGTAGTAGCCGACCCCGGGACCTATCTCGAGGATGCGCTCTGCGGGTTGTGGGCTCAGCACCGAGCGCAGCCGGCCGCGGGTGATGATCGGGTGCGGTGCTTCGACCCAGAAGCGCTGGCCGTAGGGGCAAGCCGAGGGGTTCTTGCGCCACCAGAGTGCCGCGCCCAGCGTCGCCAGGGCGGCAGTGCCGAGCAGCTTGCGGGCACGCATCAGTCGGAGCTTGACAGGGAGAAACCGACCCGATGGTCGCCCGAGTCGATGCGCAGGAAGGCGATCTTGCCGACGTAGAGGGCGAGCACACCGTCCTCGGTCCTGACGTCGTGCCAGCCACCCTTCTCGACCTGCTTGCGCAGGTCCTTCAGCTCGTCGTCGTTGAGGCGAACCGAGATCACCTGACCACCCTCGAAGCCGATCTCCACCTTCTGTGCGTCCGCCATTCAGTGCCCTCCTTCTGGGGGTTCGACTATCTCGGTTAGTACGCGTCCGGTCGAATGCGGCTGCAAAAAGGCGACGCGGCTGCCGCCGATGCCGGGCCGTGCCTCGGTGTCGATCAACTCGATCCCGTTCGCGGTCAGCTGCTGAAGAGTCGAATCGATGTCGTCCACGGCGTAGGCGACGTGGTGCAGGCCGGCGCCGCGCTTGCCGATGAACTTGCCGACAGGCGTGTCGGGCCCGGTCGCCGCCATCAGCTCGACGTGGCCGTCGCCGACGTTGAGCAATGCCGCCTCGACGCCTTGCTCCTCGACGATTTCGCGCAGCCCCAGCTCCATACCGAAGCTCTTCTCGTAGAGCTCGATGCCAGCTTCGAGGTCCTCGACGGCAACGCCGATGTGGTCGATCCTGCCAAACACGGGCGGCAGTCTACGCGCCGTTCTCGGCCCGGAGGATCTCGGCCAGGGCAGCGACGCCGACCTCGAGCTGCCGCGGCGTCGGCTCCTTGGTCGCGATCAGGCGCTGGATCTCACGGCCGGGCGTGTGGAACGCCTCGGCGAGCGGGTCGCCGTGATGGCGGTCGCTCCAGGCGAACATCTCGACCGCGATCGAGGCGCCCGCCAAGCCGACGACGGCGCGCGCGGCTGGGCTCGGGCGATCGACCAAGCGCTCGAGCAGCACCGTGCCTCCCATCGAAAGCAACATCATCGGGGTGATCAGGTTGGAGCCACAACGGTCGTGCTCCTTGGGCACGCTGGCCGGGTCGTCGATGCCCTGCTCATAGGCCGCAATCGCCTTGTGCTCGACCCCGTGGTAGGCGGCGAGATCGCGATCGAGCAACGCCACCATCGCCGGCGCGGCGCCGATCACCTGCACCACCCCCTCGCGCAACGCCGAGCTGCCGAAGCGTTTGCGGAGCGCCGCGGTCGCCAGCAGCGTGGCACCGATCGTGCCAACCACGCGCCAGTCCTCGAAGGGCAGCCGCGCCGCCGGCATCCGCCGCCGCACCAGCGGCAGCACGGCCAGCGCCTCAGCCAGTTTCAGCGGCCCCCGCAGGCCGGGGAGTTTTGCGGCGAGCCCCGGCGCAAGCTCGGGCTTGCGCTCGGAGGCCACGTACACCGTGCCGTCGGGGTCGCGCACCGCCGCTGCCCAATGCGTCGGCCCGTGGATCAGCAGGCCGTTGCGCAATGCCATACCGCCCAGTCGCAGACGCTTCTGCTCCTCAGTGGCCATACGCTCACGATAGGCGATCCCCGTTACCGTGCCGCGGCCATGGATCTGGTCCTCGTCGCTTCATGGTCTTTCCTGGTCGCGGTTGCCGGCGGGATTGCGGGGCTGGTCCTTGGCAACTTGCGGCTGCCTCTAGTGCTGCAGTTCTCTTCCTCCGCAGCGGCGGGTGCGGGAGCCAACGTCGCGATCAGCGCCGCCTCTGCCTTTACCGCTTCGATCGCGCACTGGCGCGGTGGCCGGATCGACTGGCGCCTCTTCTGGCTGATGGCGCCGCCGTCCCTGCTCGGCGGCATCGCCGGCGGACTCGTCTCGGGCCTGTTGCCACAGCGCCTCCTGCTCGCGGTGATCGCGTTGGTCGTCCTCTATGGCGCGGTCGAGATCAATCGCCATACGCGTCGCCTCCAGCGAGCTCAAGGGCCGGTTCAATCCGCTGCTTCTCCCCAGCCCGGAGCCAGTCACGACCGCGGCGTGGCGATCCTCATCGCCTTCGCGGTCGGCGTGCTGGGCGGCCTGGTTGGCTTGATCCTCGGCACGCTGCGCCTGCCGGCAATGGTGCGCTGGCTGGGCACGGCGCCGAAGGCGGCGGTTGGGACCAATGCGGCGACCGGGGTCATCGTCGGGATCGGCGGGCTGATCGGCCACATAGCCGGCGGGGTCGACTGGAACCTGCTTGCCGCGGGCTGCGTCGGCGCAGTCCCGGGCGCCTATCTCGGCGCCCACCTGACCGGCCGGCTCGACGACGATGCCCTGCTCAAGACGATTGCCGTGATCCTCGTCGTCGCCGGCATCTCGCTTGCCCTGCAGGCAGTCCTCGGATAGGCGGACACAGACAGGGGCGGAGCGACGACACAATCGCCGCTCCCTGCCTGGCCCCTTACGCGGTGACTGCGCCCATCGAGCTAGGCGCGGTCACCGTTCCCCCCTGTGTGTCCCTTTTGATACCCGGCCGGAGGCCCCCAGTCCAGGCCTCCGGCCGGTGTGTCGGCTCTCCCTGGCTCTAGCTTGGAAAGCCGACTCTGAAACACATAGCCCTTTGGGAAGTTGCGGCCAGTTGCGCTCAAATTAATTGCCGCGAAGACGCTCGCGCAAAGCCGCCAAGCGGCGGCCCAGTTCCGCCTCAAAGCCGCGGTCGGTCGGCGCGTAGAAGCGACGGCCCTCGAGCCCTTCGGGCAGCAACTGCTGGTCGCTGACGCCGCCGGGCTCGTCGTGTGCGTAACGGTAGCCCTCACCGCGACCGAGCGTCTTGGCACCGGGGTAGTGAGCGTCACGGAGATAATCCGGCGGCGTCTTGGCGCCGTTCTCCCGCACCTCAGCCCGCGCAGCTCCGAGCGCTTTGTATGAGGCGTTGGACTTCGGCGCCAGGGCCAGGTACACGGCGGCCTGGGCAAGGTTGAGCGCGCACTCGGGCAAGCCGACCCGATCGACGGCCCGCGCCGCCGCGTCGGCGACGAGTAGCGCCTGCGGGTCGGCGTTGCCGACGTCCTCGGAGGCGAGAATGACCATGCGGCGGGCGATGAACCGTGGGTCCTCGCCACCCTCCAGCATCACCGCCAGGTAATAGAGCGAGGCATCGACGTCGGATCCCCGCGTCGCCTTGATCCAGGCCGAAACGAAGTCGTAGTGACGATCCCCCTGTCTGTCGTAGTCGAGTGCCTTGCGCTGCAGCGCATCCTCGATCGCGGCGACGTCGACGCTCTCGCCCTGCGCTCGCTCGACCGCCCGCTCCAACGCCGAAAGCGCCACCCGCGCATCGCCGCCACTGCGGTGTGCCAGCATCGCCAGCGCCGCGTCCTCGATTGGCGGCGGAGCGCCCAGCCCCCGCTCTGGATCCGCAAGAGCCCGCCGCAGCAACTTCTCCACCTGCCCCGGCTCCAACGGCCGCAACTCATAGATCTGGCACCTGGAGAGCAGCGCCGAGTTCACCTCGAAATAAGGGTTCTCCGTAGTGGCGCCAATCAGCGTCAACAGCCCTTCCTCCACCGCCGGCAACAAGGCGTCCTGCTGCGCCTTGTTGAACCGATGGATCTCATCGAGGAACAACACCGTCGGCCGCCCGCTCCCCTGCCTGCGCTCCCGAGCCCGCTCGATCACCGCCCGAATCTCAGCCCGCCCCGCATTGACCGCCGACTCCTCCTCGAAGGCTCCCTCAGCCCCAGCGGCAGCAATCCGAGCCAACGTCGTCTTCCCGGCCCCCGGTGGCCCATAGAGAATCGCGCTGTGGGGATGCCCACTTTCGATCGCGGTCCTAAGCGCCGACCCCTCCCCCAGCACATGCTCCTGCCCGACAAGCTCATCCAACGATTGCGGACGCATCCTCACCGCCAGCGGAGCATCCGAAGCTGCAACACCGGCCTTGGCGGTTTCGCCTGCATCGAAGAGCTGATCGGCCACTGCAGCTGAGTATGACCACGGCCGAGGGCGGCTCCGCGCCATCTCTCGAGCGATGAGGGTGGACCGTCGTCGCGGGAGCCGGGGGAGGTCTCGGGGGTGCCTCGCGAAGCGGCCCCCGGCAAGGTGATTCTGGGTCGCGAAGCGACTCCATCTTGGTGAGCGCAGCGCCAGCGAAGCGAACATAGACACCCCCGAGACCTCCCCGGCTCCCCCACACCGGCCTACAATCGATGACCATGGAGATCGCTACGCAGTCGCCCCCGTCCCAGTCCACCCTCGAGAGCTTCAACCCAGCCACCGGTGAGCTGGTTGGCTCCGTCGCGACGATCACCCCCGATCAAGTCCAAGCGGTCGTCGACGACGTAGCCCGCATCCAGCCCGCCTGGGCCGAGCTCTCCCTCGAGGACCGCGCCCGCTACATGAAGCGCGCCGCCGACGCCCTCCTAGACGACATCGACGAGATCGCCGAACTCCTAGTCCAGGAGCAGGGCAAGCCCCGCGCCGAGGCCTACACGATGGAGCTGCTGCCGACGGTAGACGCTCTGCATTGGTGCGCCAAAGCTGGCCCGAAGGTCTTGGCCGACGAGAAGGTGCGGATGACCCAGTCCTTCTTGATGACCAAGAAAAGCCACTTCTCCTACGAGCCGATCGGCGTAGTCGGCGTGATCGCGCCCTGGAACTACCCCTGGTCGATCCCCTTCGGCGAGGTCGCGATCGCGCTGATGGCGGGCAACGGCGTCGTGCTCAAGCCCGCCAGCCTTACGCCGCTGCTGGGCGAGGCGATCCGCCGCGTCTTCGAGAAGGGCGGATTGCCCGAGGGCCTCGTCCGCGTCGTCCACGGCGGCGGTGCGGTCGGCGACGCGCTGGCTCGCTCCAGCGCCGGCAAGATCTTCTTCACCGGCTCGGTCGAGGTCGGCCGCAAGGTCGGCGCCGTCTGCGCCGAGAGCCTCAAGGGATCGGTGCTCGAGTTGGGTGGCAAGGACCCGATGATCGTCTGCGCCGACGCGGACCTGCCCAACGCGATCTCCGGCGCCGTCTGGGGCGGCTTCGCCAACGCCGGCCAGACCTGCTCGGGCATCGAGCGCGTCTACGTCCTCGAGGAGGTTGCCGAACGCTTCGTCGCCGGCGTCGCCCGCGAAGCGGAGAAGCTGCGCCTCGGCGACCCCCTGCAGTGGGACACCGAGATCGGCCCGATGACCTCCGACGGCCAGTACGAGATCGTCGTCGACCTGATCGAGGACGCGGTCGCCTCCGGCGCCACCAAGCTCTGCGGTGGCCCCACCGATGTCCCCGGCCTCTCCGGCAAGTTCGTCGCGCCCACGGTCCTCACCGGGGTTACGCACGGGATGCGGATCATGAAAGAGGAGATCTTCGGCCCGGTGCTGCCGATCGTCGTCGTCAAATCCGAGCAGGAGGCGATCGACCTCGCCAACGACTCCGAGTTCGGCCTCGGCGCCTCGGTCTGGACCAAGGACCGCCAGAAGGGCGAGCGGATCGCGCGGCGGATCGAGTCGGGCATGGTCTGGATCAACGACCACTCCTTCAGCCACGGCGCCTGCCAGTGCGCCTGGGGCGGCGTCAAGGACTCCGGTGTCGGTCGCTCGCACTCCAAATTCGGTTTCTACGAGTGCGTCAACATCAAGATGAACGCCTGGGAGCCAGGACTGACCCGCGATTTCTGGTGGCACCCCTACGACCAGACGCTGGGCGAAGCGGTACGGGCCTCGGCCAAGCTGCTCTACGGCAAGGGCGCGGTGCGGAGCCAGGCGCTGCGCGAAGGGGCCGGACCGCTGCTCAAGGTAGGCCGCCGTACCCTGCGCAAGCGCGGCGGCTGAGGGCCTGTCCCGGTAGGGATTTCACTTAACTTTTTCGGTGCAACGGATGCCGCTGACGCCTCGGAGTCAGCGGCAAAAAAGTACAAGACGTTCCACCCCTACCGGGACAGGCCCTCGACCGGCGAAAGCTCCTCCAACTCGAAGACACTGCCTGCTGCGTCGAGCTCGCGGATGCGGTCGTAGTCCGCTTTCAATTGCTCCCGATTGGGATCCACGAGATAGATGATCCCCGGGCAGGAGAAGAGATCGACGGTTTTTTTCAGCTGGTCGCCCGGGCCGAGCATCGAGATCGTGCCGGCGAAGGAAGGCAGCGCTTCGATCTCGCGCATGCCGGCGTCGGCAACGATCCGCCCTTCGTGCTGGGAGATCAGCATCACGCAGTAGGCGCCCGCCATCAACTCGTAGGGCCGTGCCGCCCGGCGCGCCACCGAGCGCGGCTCGAGGTAAGCCTCGGCGGTCAGCGTCTGGTGGCTGGGCGTACAGCGATCGACGATCTCGTCGGGAACGGAGCCATGCATGCGCGCGCCGGACTCGACCAGCACCGGCCCGGTCTCGGTCAGCATCACCTCGGTGTGGGCCGGGCCGTAACGGATGCCGAGCGCGTCGAGCACGGATTCGACGTAGGGGACGACCTGGTCCTGCTGCTCACCGTGGCGCGGCAGCAGCTCCTCGTAGTCGTAGATGAAGTTGGCGCCGGCGCGCAACTTGTTGTCGCGCCAGACCTCGGAGACGTGGTGGACGCCGTCCCAGCTGATCGAGTTGACGAAGAGCTGGGTACCCTGCAGCAGCTCCTGGACCAGCAGCTCCTCGTTGGCGCCGTGCAGGGCGTTGGGCTGACCGAGGATCGCCGCGAAAGCGGCTTCGATCGCGGCGCCGTCCTGGCAGATGCTGACCCCGTCGGTGCCGGCGCTGTCGAGCGGTTTGACCACCACCGGGGCGCCGCCGCGCGCTGCCGCCCAGGCGACCGCTTCGCTCGCGTCGGCTGTCTTCAACGCTTCGGCCGTGCGCAGGCCGGCATCCCGCAATGCCTCGGACATCGCATCCTTGTCACGCCGCGCCGCGCTCTGCGCGCTGCCGTTCGAGGGCAGTCCGAGCCGCTCGCTGAGCGCGTCGGCCAGCGGCACTCCCGGCTCGGCGCCGACGACCACAAAGGCAGGGTCGTATGCGGCGAGCCGTGCCGCCGTCGCCTCCAGGTCTCCCTCATGGATGACGTTCTCGACGAAGTCGCCGGCCCGAAAGGCGCGCGAGTAGAACTCAGGCAGTCGCGGGCTGCTCTGTACGTGGACGACGGGAAGGCCCGCTGCAGCGAAGCGCGGCGCCAGTCGCGCCCCGGTCGAGTAAGCATCGACCACAACCGCCGCCCCGGTGTAACGCTTTGTCCCCCCAGAAGGGGGGAAAGACGTTGCAGTCATTCCCCGCTCCTCGGGGTGCAACGCTTTGTCCCCCTGCCAGGGGGGGAAAACGTTGCACTCATGCCGCTGCGACGAGGACGAGGCGGTCCTCAGGGCGCTTCGGGCCGCCAGCGAAGTTTCCGTAGCGCTCGACATCGTGGAAGCCTGCTTCGACCGCCATCCGTTCGAGGTCGTCGGCCTCATACATGCGAATGCGCGAGTCGACCACGTCGTCGCCGTAGACGTAGTGGACGTGCAACATCCCAGTCGAGAAATCGACGTCGAGCGTTTCCTGCACGCCGTTCGTCTCCCGCTCGACCACGCCCTCGTCGGTTTTGAGCCGGAAGCGCGAGCGCTCCAAGTCCGATAGCTCCATCGCCATCTTGCCTCCCGGTCGCAACGCGTCGTGGTAGGCGCGCAACATCGCTTCGTCCTCAGCCACGGTCGCCCCAAAGCCGAAGCTGGAAGAAAGGCTGACCAGCCCGTCGAAGCCGCGCAGCTCCGGCGGCAGCGGCTGCATCAGGTCGGCGACGTAGTAGGTCGGCCCGGGGTACTCGCGCTTGGCGGCGGCAATCGCGATCTCGGAGATGTCGACCCCGACCGCGTCGATTCCGTGCTCGGCGAGAGCGGCGACGAAACGGCCCAAGCCGCAACCCGCGTCGAGCACCCGATCGCCCAGCGAGAGGCCGAGCAACTCGATCGCCAGCGGCGCCTCCTCCTCGTTGCCCTCGTAGCGGCCAAGCCGCTCGGCAACCCGCATATAGGCCGGCCCATAGGTGTCGACCTCGTTCAAGATTGGCGGTTGATCGCTCACGGTTTCCAAAGCGTACCGCGAGCGACCAACCCCGGGGACGTCGTGTTTTGTCGCGGGATCCGCGAAGAAACGGGAGGTCAGCCGATCAGCCGCCGGCTATTTCGATCGTCTTCGAGGTGGCAGCCTCGCACTTGTAGATCGGGCCGGCCGTCGCCTGCGTCAGCGGCTTCACTTCAGCGTAGAGCTTGTAAGGGAGTGGACCTTTGAATTTCAGCTCTTCCGGGCTGACTTCCCAGCTACCGGTGTCGGTCGACTTCGTCCGACCGAGCAGGCCGTGCCCCTTCTGCTTGAGGACCACTGTTCTTTCGGCGATGCAGTTGGGGTTGCCGGACGTGACTTTTCCTTTGTAGCCGTAGGCGCTGATCTTCAGCGCGCTCGGCACCGTGACCGTCTGGCCCGGCTTGGCCGCGCCGGCGGGAATCGCGGTGAACGCTACAACGCTGACCACCAGCGCCAGCGCCGCCCCTACCTTGCTGGTCCTGCTCATTCGTTCCTCCTTAGGAGATGTGCCGCGGCAGCCTAGACGTTCACAATCCCCGCTGTGGAGCCCGGCCAGGCGACAGACCAACCGGCGCTGAGCCTTGTCGGGCTGCGCCGGGACTACGGCGAACGGACGGCGCTGGAGGGCATCGGCCTCGAGTTGGCGCGGGGTGAGACGCTGCTCGTGCTGGGTCCAAACGGAGCCGGCAAGACGACGCTGCTGCGCATCCTTGCCACCCTGCTGCGTCCGAGTGGCGGCGAGGTGCGAGCGCTCGGCTGCGCCCTGCCCGCCGAAGCCTGGAAGCTGCGTGGCCGGATCGGTTTTCTCGGACACGAGCCGCTGCTCTACCGCGACCTCAGCGGCCGCGAGAACCTGCGCTTCCACGCCCGCCTGCACGGGCTGCGGGGCGAGGCCGGCGAGAATCGGATCGACGCGCTGCTCGCCGCGGTCGGCATGGAGCGGCGCGCCGAGCAGCGCGTCGCCGAGCTCTCCGCCGGAATGCGCCAGCGGCTGGCAATCTGCCGCTGCGTCCTGCACGAGCCCGAGCTGCTGCTGCTCGACGAGCCCGACTCCAACCTCGATGCCGAGGGTCGCGAGCTGACGCGAGCGCTGGTGGGTCCAGGCGAGGGCCGCACCCGCGTCATCGTCAGTCACGATCCCGAGCGCTTCGAAGCGGAGACCGACCAGGTGCTGCGCCTCGAGGCGGGCGGGCGGACAGTGGCAGCATGACGCCTCCCAGTCAGACAACACCCTCTAGCACCGCCTTCGCCACGATCCTCGCCAAGGACCTGCGGGCGGAGCTGCGCACCCTGCAGTCGCTGCCGGCGATGGCGCTCTTTGCCACCACCACCTTCGTCATCTTCCGCTTTGGCCTCGACCGCACCAGCCTCTCCGGCAGCCTCGCCGCCGGCGTGCTCTGGGCGACCCTGCTCTTCGCCGCCCTGCTCGGCGTCAACCGCCTCTTTGTCGCCGAGCGCGAGGAGGGCGGCTTCGACGCGATCCGCCTCGCCCCGATCGACCGCAGCGCCCTCTTCGCCGCCAAGGCGACGGCGCTCTTCGCCTACCTGTTCGTACTCGAGCTCGTCGTCGTGCCGATCTTCGCCCTCTTCTTCCTCGGCTCGGCCGCGGCGTTCGGCCCGCTTCTCGCCGTGCTGCTGCTTGCCGACCTCGGCATCGCGGCAACGGGCACGCTGATCTCCTCGATGGCGGTCCACTCGCGCGCCCGTGACCTGCTTGGCCCGCTCGTCCTGCTGCCCCTCGTCGTGCCGCTGATGATCGCCGCGACAGGCGCCAGCGAGCCGCTGCTCGCCGCGGGCGGTCCCGGTTACCACCGCTTCGGCACCTGGCTGGCGGTGCTCTCCCTATACGATCTGATCTTCCTCCTGGTCGGCTACGCCGTCTTTGACTTCCTCCTGGAGGACTAGCGGCCAGACCGCATCCCACCGGCAAGCACGCATGTACGGCAAAGGACTAGACAGACAAGAACTTCGCCTCTACCGAAGGGCGGGAAACAGGCTGTGACGCCCTTTGGTTCCGGTCTCAGGGCCCTCTCGATCGCGACCGTCGTCGCGATCGCCGCCGCGCTCTCGCTGGTCTTCTTTTACGCGCCGCTCGATGCCGACCAGGGCTTCATCCAGAAGATCTTCTACCTGCACGTACCGCTGGCGATCACGGCGCTGGTCGGTTTTATCGTCGGCGGCGCCTTCGCGGTCCTGCACCTGCGCAGCGGCAACCGGCGCTGGGACGCCTACTCCTACGTCTCGATCCACATGTCGGTGATCTTCGGCGTCGCCGTGCTGATCACCGGCTCGATCTGGGCCAAGGCCTCTTGGGGACACTGGTGGGTCTGGGACGAGCCGACCCTGGTCAGCTTCCTGATCGTCTTCCTGATGTACGCGACCTACTACCCCTTTCGCTACGCGATCGAGGACCCAGAGCGCCAGGCGCGCTACGCCTCGGTCTTCGCCGTCACCGCCGGCGCCTTCGTGCCGCTCAACTTCATGGCGGTGCGGCTGGCGCAGAGCCTCGTTCACCCGCGCGTCTTCGCCACCACCAACGGTGGCCTGCCCGGCTCGATGATGTTCACCTTCCTCGTCTCCCTGGCGGCGATCGCGCTGCTCTGGGTGACGCTGGTCAAGCTCGAGCTGACGGCCAAGAGCACCTCTGGCCAGCTCAAGCGCCTGCGCCGCGCCCTCGACGCTCCCACACCGGGAGCCGGTAGCTCGCGGATCGCGCCGGAGGTGAGCTAGGTGCTCGCCCTGCTCGCCGCCACCCCAGCCCTCCCCCTCGACGAGGCCGGCAAGTACGTCGCCGGCGCCTACGTCGTTTTCCTCGTCCTGATCGTCGTCTACGTCGCGATCATGGCGAGCAAACTGCAGCGCATGGAGAAGGAGTTGCGCGAGCTGGCCGGCTTCGCCGAGAGCCGCGCCAACGGCGAGGTTGCCGCCACGTCGGACCGCGAGAAGGTCAGCGCCGATGTCTGAGCTGCTCGCCCTGGGCGTCTCCCACAAGACCGCGCCGCTCGACCTGCGCGAGCGGCTCTCGCTGACCGAGGGCCGGGCGGCCGGCGCCCTGCGCGAGCTGACCGACGTCGCCGGTATCCACGAGGCGGCGGCGATCTCGACCTGCAACCGCACCGAGCTCTACCTGGTCGTCTCCGACCCGGTAGAGGCCGAGTCGACCGCGCTCGGCGTGCTCACCCGCCAAGCGGAGATCCGTCCTACCGAGCTGCTCGGCCACCTCTACTCGCTGCGCTCGGGCGAGGCGGTCCGCCACCTTTTCCGGGTCACAGCCGGCCTCGACTCGATGATCCTCGGCGAGGCCGAGATCCAGGGCCAGGTCAAACGCGCCTACGAGCTGGCCCTGGTCGAGGGCGGCACCGGGCCGATCCTCAACCGCCTCTTCCGCGGCGCCCTCGCGGCCGGCGGCCGTGCTCGCGATGAGACCGGGATCAGCGAGAAGAACGTTTCGATCCCCTCGGTTGCCGTGGAGCTGGCGCGCCGCACGCTCGGCGACCTCGCCGAGCGCCGCGTGCTGGTGATCGGCGCCGGCGAGACGGCCGAGCTGGTCGCCCGCGCCCTGGTCCGTCGGGGCGTCGCCACCGTCTTCGTCGCCAACCGCCACTACGACCGCGCGATCGGGCTCGCGCAGCGCTTCAAAGGCAACGCCGTTCGCTTCGAGGAGCTGCCCGAGCAGCTCGAGCAGGCCGACATCGTCGTCTCGGCGACCAACTCGCCGCACCACATCGTCGAGCGCGACGACCTCGAGCAGGTGATGCGGTCCCGCGAGGGACGCCCGCTGCTGCTGGTCGACATCGCCGTGCCGCGCGACATCGAGCCGGCCTGCCGCGAGATCGCCGGCGTCAGCCTGCACGACATCGACGACGTGCAGCAGATCGTCGCCCGCAACGCCGGCGGACGCGAGGCCGAGGCGCGGCGGGCCGAGAGCCTGCTCGACGCCGAGCAGGACCGCTTCGAGCGCTGGCTCTCCTCGCTCGAGGTCGTGCCAACGATCGCCGCCCTGCGCGAGCGCGCCGACGAGATCGTGCGCCGGGTGCTGGCCGAGAACGAGGGCCGCTGGGAGGACCTCAGCGAGGCCGACCGCGAACGGCTGAACGTGATGGCCAAGGCGATCGCCTCCCGCCTCCTGCACGAGCCGACCCTGCGGATGAAGCGGTCGGCTGGCAGCGACGAGGCGTATTTCTACGTAAGCGCGCTGCGGGAGCTGTTCGGCTTGGATGTCGAGACCGAGCCGGAAGGGGAGGCGGGCTCAAATGTGACCGAGTTCCCCCGGACCAATCCCGGTAGGGGTTCCACTTAACTTTTTCGAGTCGCGTTTGCGGCTACCGATGATGGCCGGCGGCGAAAAAGTACAAGACGTTCCACCCCTACCGGGATTGGTCCGGCACACACGCTGATGATTCGAATTGCTACTCGTGGCAGCGCACTGGCGATAGCCCAGGCCGGTCAGGTGGCCGAGATGTTGGGCGGGGCGGAGCTGGTCGAGGTCGGCGCTGATGGCGGGACCGAGGACAAGGCCCGCTTTGTGCGGGGGGTCGAGCGGGCGCTGCTCGCCGGCGAAGCTGAGATTGGAGTTCATTCGGCCAAGGACCTGCCGGCTGAGCTGACGAAGGGACTGATGCTTGCTGCGGTTCCTCCACGGGAGGATGCGCGCGACGCCTGGATCGGAGTCGGCGCTTCGCTCGACGACGTCCCCGAGGGCACCAAGGTCGGCACCGCCAGCCTGCGGAGGCAGGCCCAGCTGCTCGCCGCCCGTCCGGACCTCGAGGTCAGCGTGTTGCACGGCAATGTCGACACCCGGCTGCGCAAGCTCGCCGAGGGCCAGCTTGACGCGATCGTTCTGGCGGTCGCAGGCTTGCGCCGGCTGGGCAGAGCGAGCGAGATCGCCTTTGCGATCCCGGAGGACTCGATGACCCCCGCCGCTGGTCAGGGTTCGCTGCTGCTGCAAATCCGCGCCGAGGACGAGGACGCCCTGCGCACGGTTGATCCGCTTGTCGACGAAGCGGCGTTGCGCGAGTTGACCGCCGAGCGCACCGTCGTTGCCCTCCTTGGCGCTACTTGCGCCAGCCCGATCGGCATCCACGGAAAGGTCGACGCTCAGCACGATCGGATGCACCTGGACGCCTTCGTCGGCTTGCCCGACGGCAGCGAGTGGGTCCGCGACCGCGTCGAAGGCGACTCGACCGAGCCGACCGCCCTCGGTGCCGAACTCGCCAAGCGCCTGCTCGATGTCGGCGCCCGCGAGCTCCTCGACCGAGCCGAGAAGTGGAGCGGACGTGTCTGACTTTATGCGTCCACATGGCACCACAAAGTCAGACACCCCCCCGCTAGGGGCGATATGAGCGCCAGAGCAAGGGTCGTCTACCTCGTCGGCGCGGGGCCGGGTGATCCGGGACTGATGACGGCGCGATCGCTGGAGCTGATCGGCTCGGCCGACGCGATCTACTACGACCGGCTGATCCCGCCAGGAGCGCTCGACGGTGCGCGCGAGGATGCTGAGCTGGTCTACGTCGGCAAGGCGCCAGGCAAGCCCTCGGTGCCGCAGGAGGAGATCGGGGAGCAGCTGATCGAGGCGGCTCGTGCGGGCAAGAGCGTTGTCCGGCTCAAGGGCGGCGACCCGTTCGTCTTCGGCCGCGGTGGAGAGGAGGGCGAAGCGCTGCGCGAGGCTGGGATCGAGTTCGAGGTCGTGCCGGGGATCACCGCCGGCGTCGCCGCAACGGCCTACGCGGGAATCCCCATTACTCACCGCAACGATGCTTCCGCGGTCGCCTTCGTCACCGGCCACGAGGACCCGGAGAAGGACGAGAGGGCGCTCGACTGGGAGGCCTTGGCCCGCTTCCCCGGCACGCTGGTCTTCTACATGGGCGTCAAGCGCCTGCGCGACAATGCGGCAGCCCTGATCGCTGCCGGGCGGGACGCCGGCGAGCCCGCCGCCGCGGTCGAGCGCGGCACGATGGACGGCCAGCGCACCGTCGTCGCCACGCTCGCCACGCTCGCCGACGCGGTCGAGCGCGATGGCATCGGCGCGCCCGCCCTGATCGTCGTCGGGCCGGTGGTAAAGCGCCGCGAGTCGCTGGTTTGGCTCGAGCGGCGGCCACTCTACGGCCGACGCATCGTCGTCACCCGCGCGCGGGAGCAGGCCAGCGGCCTGGCAAAGACGCTGCGCGGGCTTGGCGCCGAGGTAATCGAGCTGCCCGCGATCGGGATCGAGCCGCTGCTCGAGAGCAAAGAGGTCGAGCAGGCAGTCGAGCGAATCGGCGACTACGCCCTGATCGTCCTGACCAGCCCCAATGGCGTGCGGCTCCTTTTCGAGGCTCTGCGCACAGCGGGCCTCGATGCGCGTGCGCTTGCCAGCCCGGAAAAGCAGCAGGTAGGGGAAGCGGGATCTGGCGCTGCCGCAAATACCGGCACGACCGTCGCGGCGATCGGCCCGGGCACGGCGCGTGCGCTGGCAAAGTGCGGCATCAGCGCCGACATCGTCCCCGAGCGCTTCGTCGCCGAGTCTCTGGTCGAGGCTCTCGGAACTGTCGACGTCACCGGCAAGCGCGTCCTCGTTGCCCGCGCCGCCGAGGCCCGCGACGTCATCCCCGAGCATCTCCGCGGCCGCGGCGCCGAGGTCGACGTCGTCGCCCTCTACGAAACCGTGCGTGAGGAGCCGAGCCCCGAGGCGGTGGAGGCGGCGCAAAGCGCCGACTACGTCACCTTCACCTCGTCCTCGACCGTACGCAACCTGACCGACGCGCTCGGCGAGCGCTTCCCGCAAGTGGCCCGCATCGTCTCGATCGGCCCGGTAACAAGCGACGCCGCTCGCGAGGCCGGCCTCGAAGTCCATGTCGAAGCCGAGCGCCACGATGTCGACGGGCTCATCGACGGGCTCATCGCCGACGCAATCTGAGCGGCGAGATGGCGACTTTTGCGTCATATAGACGTATAAAGCGCCAATGCCCGCCGATATGCCGCTGAGGTTCGGAAGCCCCCATCGGCATTTCAGGGTCACCGACTCGACCAACAGCCGCGCCCGCGAGCTGGCCGAAGCCGGCGCACCCGGCGGGACCGTCCTCACCGCCCGCGAACAGATCGCCGGGCGGGGACGGCAGGGACGGGTCTGGACCGCTCCGGAAGGCAAGGCGCTGCTCTACTCGGCGATCCTGAAGCCGCTCGACGGGCGCAACCTGCTGCTGCCGCTCTCGGTTCCGCTCGCGGTCTGCGCCGCCGCCGAGACGCTTTGCCCTGGCGCCAAATGCATGGTCAAGTGGCCGAACGACGTCTGGCTAGATGGACGTAAGCTCGCCGGCATCCTGATCGAGGCCAAGCCGCAAGAGAGATGGGCGGTGATCGGGGTCGGCCTCAACCTCTCGATCGAGCCCGCCGAGTTTCCGGATGATCTACGTCAGCCGGCGATCTCGCTTGGGGGCGGCACAACAGCCGAACAGGCGCGCTGCGAGCTCGACGCGAACCTCACCAATTGGGCCTACGCACCCGAAGAGAAGATCCTCGCCGAGTGGCGACGACGCGACGGACTGCTCGGTCGCGAGGTCTCCTGGGAGGACGGCTCAGGAGTCGCCGACGGCATCGATGACCGCGGCAACCTCGTCGTCGTCGTCCCCGGGGGTGGACGCGTCAGCCTCGGCGCCGGCGAGGTCCAGCTCCGCCTCTGACTCCTTGCCGGGGTCGGCGTCCTTCTTCGCCCCGCGGCTTTTCCTTGCGGCGGCAGCGTCCTTCTTCGGGGGCCGCTTCTTGCCACGTTTGGAGCGGCGCTTGCCCCCCTTGGGGACGTTGCGCAGCAGCTCGCGGGCGATCGCCGAGGGCTTGCGGGCCATCCGCATGCGCGCACCGCGCAGCACCTCTTCGCCCTCAGGCGTGTGCGAGACGGCGCCGGCCAGCAGCGCCACCGCCAAACGGCGGTCCTGTTTACGGGCGGCGTGGACGAGCCGACGCGCGTTGCGTCCATGCGCTCGTCCCGAAGAGTTGACCAGCAGACCGAGCAACCGCTTCGTCTCCGGCCAACGCTGCACCGCATACTCTTCGTGCAGCTCCGGGGTGTAGGAGGCAAGCCGCCACACCCAGGCCTGAGCCTGGTCGCGGCGCCCGATCCGCTTGTCGACCAGCGCCTGCAGCAGCGTTCGCGTGCCGGCCCGCTTATCCTCGCGACTCCAGGTGCCGACGATGTCGATCGCGTCGTCGAAGGCCTCGGGGTCGCCGAGGTCCGCGATCTCGCTGAGCGCTTTCAGTTTCAGCTGCGAATTGCGGTTGCGCTGCACGCAGGTGAGCAGGAAACGGCGCTTCAGCTCCTGCGAGCCGGAACCCTGCAGGATCGCCCGGGCCCGCCGCCAGCCCTGCGGATTGACCCGCGCTCCGGCCAGCGCCGCCCAGGCGTGCTGCTCGGCGTGTCCGAGGTTCTCGACCGCGATCCGCCATAGCTCGCGTTCGAGCACCTGCATGCGGCGCTCCTCGTTGTTGGAAACCGGCACGATTCGCCGCTCGACCCGGATCCGCCGCCCCCGCGAGCGCCGCACCGGACCAATCACGATCGCGCCGCCGCGGTAGACGTCGCGATCGAGCAGGCTGTGCAGGGTGACGATCGTCTCGTCGTGGGTGGTCGCCGGGTGGACGAAGTCGATCACCAAGCCGGCCTCCTTGCCGGGCGCCCGACGCGTGACGCGTCCGACCCGCTGCTGGTAGATGCGCCGCGAGGCGGTCGGCGCCAGGTGCATGCAGAGCGTCGCCCGCGGCGAGTTCCAGCCCTCGGCGAGCAGCATCGCGTTGCAGAGCACGTCGACCTCGCCGCGCTCGAAGCCGGCGAGGATCTCAGCCAGTTCGCGCTTCGGCGTCTCACCGGAAACGGCGCGCGCGCTGACGCCGGCCTTCTGCAGCGCCCGCGCCACGTTCTTGGCGTGCTGCACGCCGGCCGTGTAGAGGACGCCGGGCATGCCGTCGAAGCGCGTCTTGTAGAGGTCGGCGATGGCGACGTTGAAGGGCTCCTGGTCGAGCAGCGCGGCCAGCTCCTCCTGGTCGAAGTCCTGGTCGACCTCGCCTTTGCGCAGCGGCACCTTGGCGATCGTCCGCACCCCCGGGCCGGGCGGGATCCGCAGGCAGCGCAGCGGCGAGATGACGCCGCGGCGGGCCGCCTGGGCGAGGT
>JAWVFJ010000009.1:0-54520 GCA_033856275.1 Solirubrobacterales bacterium | reverse complement strand
TGCTGGCCCTGGTCGGCCGCAGCGTCGGGGACAACTGGGAGCACTGGCGCCACAACCTCGGTTACCTCGACTACGCGGTCTTGGCCGCGATCGTCGGTGGGGTTATCTACCTGTTGATCAAGCGGCGGCGCAAAGGCTCCGAGCCACGCGTCAGCGGGGAGCGTCCGCGTCCAGGTACCAGTGCCGGGCGATAGCGGCCCGCCAGCCGTCCTCGCTCAGCAGTAGGGCGAAGCGACTGATCGTTCGCTGTCCGCCCACCTGGTCGGTGTAGAGGAGGTCGAGTGAGAGCGGACGCTCCTCAGCGACGGCATCGGCGATCAATCCGTAGATCGGGTCGGCGGGGTCGCGGAGGGCGGCCTGCCAGAAGCCGAGATCGCCACTGGGGACGTACTGGTCGCGCATCAGCGGTCTGAAATCCTCGGGGGTGGGCGGCTGCCCCTTGACCAAGCTCTCGCGCCAGCGTCCTTGGGGACCCGCCTCGATGGTGGCAGCGCCGTCGCTCCGCCATCCCTGCAGCACGGCGATGCCTTCGCCGACGTTGCGCAGGCTCGCCGCCATGTAGACCGCGTCGGCCTCGACCTCCACCGCGGCGCAGCCACCGGCGAGGCTCATCTGATGGCCGCCGCCAAAGGAGACCGCCTGCGTACGGTCATCGTCGTTGGAGTGCATGAGGACGGGGCGGCGCTGCTCCTGGAGCGCCAGCTCGGCTAGACGAGCCGTGCGATTGGAGGAGCGCACCGACGCGTAGGTCGCTCCGGCCAGGGCCAGCGTCCCGCCCGCGGTCGCCAGCGAGGAGATCGTCACCCAGTCGGCCATGTGATGAGGCTAGACCAGCGTTCAGAGCAAGGTGGCTACCACACGGCATCACTGTAGCTCCAAAACTTGCCTAGATGCAAACAAGACTCATTCTCACTATCCTGCGCGGGCATGCGTGCGAACTGGAACTCCCTCTCGGCTCGCCTTTTCGGGCTCATCCTCCTCGGGGTGCTCGCCGTGGCCGGCATCGGGTGTAGGGGTTCGAGTTCCGGCACTGACGGTCAGCTCTCTGTGATCGCGACCACGACCCAGATCGGCGACTGGGTCGGCGTGGTAGGCGGCGACGCGGTCTTCGTCAGCCAAATCTTGCAGCCGAACACTGACCCTCACGAGTACGAACCGCGCCCAAGCGACGTCGAAGCCACGGCGCAGGCAAAGCTGGTCTTCGTCAACGGCGACAACCTCGACGCCTGGATGGACCAGGTCGTCTCCGATAGCGGCAGCGACGGCAAAATCGTCGACCTGGGCGCCGCCGTGCCGGAGCGCTTGCCCGGAGAGAGCAGCGGCGCAGAGGCTTCTCGATACGACCCCCATTGGTGGCATGACCCACGTAACGCGGAGGCGGCCGTGCGAGAGATCGAGCGAGAGCTTGCGCAGGCTGACCCTTCGAAGAAAGCCGAGTTCGAACGAAACGCCGATGCCTACTTGGCGAAGCTGCGAAAGCTCGATGCCAGCATCGCGGCGTGCATGGAATCGGTTCCAGCCTCCGAGCGAAAGCTCGTCACCGACCACGACGCATTCGGCTATTTCGCCGACCGCTACGGAATCGAAGTCGTCGGCGCGATCATTCCCTCTCAGACCACCCAGGCGCAACCCTCCGCCAAGGACCTCAGCGCGCTGATCAAGCTGATCGAAAGCGAAGGGGTCAAGGCCGTCTTTCCAGAGACCTCTCTGAGCCCCGACGTGGCCGAAACGATCGCCGGCCAGACCGGGGCCTCGTCCAGCTACACGCTGTACGGAGACACACTCGGGCCAGCCGGCTCGTCCGGTGCTACTTACCTGCGAATGGAGCGGGCAAACGCGGACGCGATGGCGCGGGGCTTCACGGGCGACAAGCACGGATGCTAGCTCGACACGCTGGTCGCGTAGCATCGCCGGGATGCAGATCCTGGTCGTCGAGGACGAGGCGGGGATCGCCGACTTCCTCACACGGGGACTCAAGGCGGAGGGCTACGGGGTAACGGTCGCCGCCGACGGAATCTCGGGCGAACGTCTGGCTCTGTCGCCCGGCACGGACCTCGTCGTCCTCGACAGGATGCTTCCAGGCCGCGACGGGATCGAGGTGCTGGCGTCGATCCGCCGCGCCAAACCGGCGCTGCCGGTGATCCTTCTGACCGCAAAGGCCGATGTGACCGACAGGGTCGAAGGACTCGACCGCGGAGCCACGGACTACGTGACCAAGCCATTTGCGTTCGACGAGCTCCTCGCTCGCATCCGAGCTCGTCTCAGGGAGTCAGACGGCTCATCGGAAACGACCCTGGAGGCTGGCGGGATTCGACTGGATCTGCTCACCCGGAAGGCGACCCGGGGCAACCGTGTGGCTCGGCTTCCCGACCGAGAGTCGGAGCTGCTTGCCTATCTCATGCGACATGCCGGACAAGTCTGCACCCGCGAGGAGATCCTCGCCGCGGTCTGGGGCTATGACCACGATCCCGGCACCAACGTCGTTCAGGTCTATGTCGGCTACCTTCGCCGCAAGCTCGACCTGCCGGGCTCACCGGCGCCGATCGAGACCGTGCGCTCGGCGGGATATCGCTTGAGAGAGCGGAAATGAGGACCGGCTGGTCGAAACTCGGCCTGCGCGGCCGGCTGGCGCTTTCGATCGGGGCAATCGTCGTACTCGCCTTCGCGGTCGTCTTCGCCGTGGTGCGAACGGAGATGTCGCACGAGTCGAGCGTGATTGCGCGCGAGGAGGCGCGAGAGACGAACGGCCCAGGCGCGAAAGGATCGGAGCCGGGCGAGGGCTCAGCGACCTCGCCCATCGCCGATGCCCAATCCGAGGTCGAGAAGACGTTCCTCATCGTCGGCGTCGCGACGCTCTTCGCTGCGCTCCTGGCCGGCTACCTGCTCGCGGCCCGAACCGCCTCTCCCCTGCGTCGGTTCGCCGCGACCGCCGCCGAGGTCGACGGCGGCGATCTCACCCCCCGGCTCGAGGCGAGCCCGACAACGGCGGCGGAGCTGCGAACCCTCGCCGAGGCGTTCAACCACATGCTCGACCGTCTCGATCGCGCCTTTGCCAGGCAGCGGCAGTTCGTCTCGGACGCCTCCCACGAGCTGCGGAGCCCGCTCACCGCCATCCGGGGGCAGCTCGAAGTACTGGCCCGCAAGGAGGACCCGAGCGCCGAGGAGGTGCGCCGCGTGGAAGCGATGACGATGGCTGAGATGCGACGGATGGAAAGGCTGCTGGACGACCTTCTCGCCCTCGCCCGCCTCGACGAGGGCGTCGGCCCTTCGCTGCTCGAGGTGCGGGCGGCGACGTTCCTGCGCGAGCTCGCCGAGACGACGCCGGGAGAGCCGACCGAGCTGGGCCCGCTTAGCGAGGGCACCGTCCCCGCTGACCCCGACCTGCTCGCCCAAGTCATCCGCAACCTGCTCTCCAACGCCCACCGCCACGCCACCCGCGTCGTCCTCTCCTCGAGCGCCGACCGCGATGTCCTCACCGTCAGCGTCGACGACGACGGGGCCGGCGTTCCCGCCGACCAGCGCGAGCAGGTCTTCGATCGCTTCCACCGCAGCGAGCCCTCGCGCGATCGCGTGTCGGGGGGAAGCGGTCTCGGTCTCGCCATCGCCCGGTCGATCGTCGGGCTGCACGGCGGCCGGATCTGGATCGAGGACTCAGTTCTTGGGGGCGCCCGGGTGTGCTTCGAGCTGCCCGGCTTCACGCCTGGGTAAGAGATCTCTCACCGAACGCTTAGGCGACGGCAACCCGGCGGGCGGAACATCCCGCCTGGATGTACAGATCGATCGAAGCGGAGACTCGCGATGGCGTCGCCGGCAACGCTCGCCTGACCGGCGGGGTCGCGGCGGCGCTGCTGGTCCTGCTTTTGGCCGAGGGCGCGACGATTCCTTTCATCGGCTCGCTGCTGGGGCCGCACGTCTTCATCGGCATGCTGCTGATCCCACCCGTCCTGCTCAAGCTCGGCAGCACGGGCTATCGCTTTGCTCGCTACTACTCCGGCAACCCCCCATACGTGCGGAAGGGTCCGCCGCATATCGCCCTGCGAGTGCTCGCCCCCGGGGTCGTCCTCACCACCCTGGCCCTGTTTGGCACGGGTGTCGCGCTGCTGATCGACGGGCCGCCAAGCGACACCCTCGTCTTCGCCCACAAGCTGAGCTTCATCGCCTGGGTCTCGCTGATGGCGCTCCACGTACTCGGACACATTCTCGAGGTACCAGCGCTCGCGCTCCCCGACTGGCGGCGCAGCGGCCCACGCGAGGCTCAGCTGGCCGGGGCAGGCGGGCGCACGATGACTCTCGGGATCGCACTCCTCGCCGGCGTCGCCCTGGCGCTGCTCACTTTCTCAGCCGCCAGCCCGTGGTTCTAAGAGAACTCTAAGAGTTTGTTTAGCAACCGTTTTCCATATCCGCTGAAGGTGTGACCAATGGATCCGATCGAGAAGATGGAACGAAAACGCGAGGCGCAGCGGCGGCTTCGAGCGCAGCGGCGGAGGGTGGTGCGCCTGCGGAGCCGCGTCGTCGTGATCTCGCTGATTAGCTTCGTCCTGCTTTGGGGGGTCATCTTCGCCCAGATGGCGACCGGCAATGATCCGGTCCTCGGCGCTTCCTCCCCGGCCATCACCAAATCAGCGGCGGCGGAAGCGGTCGAAACGACCGCGCCCGAGGAACTCGAACCGGAAGTCATCGAACCCGAATCGGTCGAAGAAGAACCCGTTGAAGTCGCGCCCGAACCGGAACCAGCCCCAGTCACCACCAGCCAGTCGTGAGCGCCGAAGCCCACCGCAGCTTCGCCTGCTTCGGCGGTACCGCGACGATTCACGTCCGTGGCGCGAGCACCGCGAGTGGAGAGGAGGCGGCGGACCTGGCGCAAGAGAAGCTGCTCGACGCCCACCGGAGACTCTCCCGGTTCCACGAGGAGAGCGAGCTCAGCCGTTTCAATCGCGACCCCCGCGAGGAGGTGCCGGCCACGCCCCTGATGCGGGCGCTGGCGCGCGCGGTGTCGACGGCCGGCTCGAGCAGCGGCGGCCTCGTCGATGCGACCCTTCTCGGCGAGATCGAGCAAGCCGGCTACCGGCAATCGCTGGGCGAGCACCGCCCTTTTGCCCTGGCCGAAGCTCTCTCGAGCCGGGTCGAGCGCACGCCGGGACAGGCGCATCCATCCGCCCGCTGGCACTCGATCGGGGTTGACGAGGACGCCGGGACGATCGTCCGACCGCCGGGGCTGAGGATCGACAGCGGCGGCATCGCCAAGGGACTGGTCGCCGATCTTCTCGCCGCCGACCTGGGCGAGGAGCGCACGTTCGCGGTCGACTGCTGCGGCGACATCCGCATCGGCGGCAGCGCCGGCCTGAAGCGCAAAGTGCTGGTCGACAACCCCTTCGGCGGTGCTCCCATCCAGGAATTGAGGCTGCGGGACGGCGCGGTGGCGACGAGCGGCATCGGCCGCCGCTGCTGGATCGGGGGCGATGGGAAAGCCGCCCACCACATCCTCGACCCCCGAACGGGCGAGCCTGCCTACACCGGGATCGTGCAGGCGACCGCGCTTGCGCCCTCGGCCCTGCTCGCCGAGGTCTATGCCAAGGCCGCGTTGTTGTCCGGGCCAGAATGCGCCGCGGAATGGCTCCCCCACGGCGGGGTCCTCGTAGGCGACGGTGGGGAGGTCGACGTAGTGGACGGCGATCGCCCCCTCCCAGAGATCGCGATGGCGGCGTGAGCACCGCCCCACACCTCTTCTGGATCACCAGCCGAGCCGCCGGCGGCGCGGCCCTGCTGCTGGCCAGCGCCAGCGTGGCCCTCGGGCTGGTGATGAGCTCGAAGCGCAAGGGCCCGAACAAGCGGGACCTGCGAGCGCTCCACGAGGCCCTCTCGCTCACCACCCTGGCGATGGTCGCGCTGCACGGCCTCGCCCTGCTCGGCGACGCATTCCTCGACCCCGGCCTGACCGGCATCGCGGTGCCGTTTGCGAGCGGCTACCGGCCGCTCTGGACCGGACTCGGGATCATCGCCGGCTACGGCTTGGCGGCTCTTGGCCTCTCCTACTACTTCCGCGACCGCATCGGCGCCGGCCGCTGGCGCCGGCTCCACCAACTCACGGCGGTCTTCTGGCTGCTCGCCGTCGTGCACACGATCGGGGCCGGGAGCGATACGGGTCAGATCTGGTTCCTGGCGGTCAGCGGCGCCCTTGTCATGCCCGTCGCGCTGCTCCTGGCCCGGCGCTGGCTCGCCGAGGAGGGTTTCTCGCCAGCCAAGGGCAAGCCACAAACGACGACATACTCTCCGCGGCCCCTTCAGTAGCGCAGCAGCGCCGCCACTCCGTCGGTCGGCGTGAGTAGATCAGCCGCGTCTCCGGAGACCGGAGTGACCCTGGCGGCGGTGGCTAGGGCACGCCTGACCAACGGCTCCAAACCGGCCCGCTCTCCGTCTTCCGCAACCCCGACGCCGATGACCGGCAGTGGGCTTCCACGGGCGTCGTCAACGATGAGATGCTCGACCCGGCTTTCCTCGAGGGCGGCCAGGGTCTCCCCTGCCCTGGCGACCCCGCGCGCTCCCCCTCGCGCCTCCTCCAGCGCACGCTCGACCAGCCGACGATCCTGTTCGGCGTCTCGTCGTTGGACTGCCTCTTCGACGATCTCCAAGAGCTGCCCGGCTGGCTCCGCGATCAGGTCGACCTCGCCCCCGAACACCAGCTCGGACGGAGTGGAGTGGAACCCCGCCCGGAAGTAATCGACGTACTGGGGTGGGCTGAAGGCGATGATCTCTTTCCACTCCCGCTCAACGGAGATCTGTGAGGAGAGACGGCCACACTCCTTGATGAAGCGGTGACGGTTTTCGGAGAGCCGCTCACCGAACTGGTCGCGGCCGGCCGCGCTCGCGCCCTGGGCACGGGCGGGATCCGGGCTCACGGGAGCCTTGCGCTCCCGCCAGTCTCCACTCAGCAGAGTCAGCTCCCAGCTGTTCACCTCCTCGAGATGGCCGGGTTCCCACTGGAGCAAGCGCATGCGCTCGGCCGAAACGAGCGCGACGCCGCGCGGGCTGCTGCGAACAGCGAGGCGCAGGAACGGCACGAGCACCGGACGGCCGGCGAGGTAGACGCTCGACGGCGACCGCGGGGCGAGGTGAGTCGACCACCAGCGTTCCGCGGCGGTCTCCCGCGCGATCTCGATGAAGCCCACCTCCCCTCGTGGCAGCGAATGCAGCTGCTCCTCGCTGAAGCGCTCAGCTACGCGGGCCGCGGTAGCGCGAAGCGCCACCCGAATCTCGTGCTCCGCCGTATCCGCGCTCTGCAAGGCCTCAGCTAGCCCATTGCGCAGTTCGGTGCGCCAGGCACCGCTGCGATCCGCCGGATCAATCCGCAGGTAAACCGAGAGGACGCCAAGGGGCGGCTGCCATTCAAGAAGCTCTCGAGCATCCTCGAGCGTCGGATGGCTCTGAGCTTTTGTCGCCATCCCCGCTCGCCTACCCGCAGCCGCAACTTTCAATCGGCGCCTGGCGTCTAGTCGAGTTCGATCACGCCAAGAGCGATGAGGAGGAGCAGCGTCACGACTGCCGAGACAAGCAGGGAGCCGCCCCAACCGATCCTGTTCGAGAAGAAGAGGAACACGAGTTCGCCTTACCCGCGATCGACGTTCACAATCGCTCACACCCCCGGATCGAGTCCACGCCGGCGCCGCCACGGCAGCGGTCAGAACCGGGGCCGCCCCGCAGGCGATCGGCGCCGCGATTGCCCTTGAGGATGTCGGGGCCAGGACCGCCCCCCAGCACGTCAGGGCCACCACGACCGAGAAGACGGTCTCTGCCTGCACCGCCAAAGACGCGGTCGGCCGCGGAGCCGGAGCCGATGTAGTCATCACCGCTCCCGGCGCAGACTAGGTCGCGGCCCGATAGCGAGACGATCGTGTCGTTGCCCTGGAAGGTGGCGATGACGTCGCGACCGGGCGTGCCGACGATGGCGTCATCGGCCGCCGTCCCAACGATTGATGCAATGACGCCACGACAGGTAGGTGGCGGGCCGACGACGCTGGTCGTCGCCGTGGCTTTGTTGTTCGATGCGACGGGGTCTTTCTGGCTTCCTTTCACCGAGGCGGTATTGCTGATTACCCCGATCTGGCGAGGGATGGCCGATAGCGTCACCGTCGGGGGAGCGGAATAGTCGACCGCCGGTACCCCGACCTGGCCAAGATCACAGCTGACTTTTCTCCCTTTGCGCACGCATTTGCCCGCGGTCGTGGTGGCGGAGACGAAGTCGACTCCTTTCGGCAGCTGGTCGGTCACGGTCACGCCAGTCGCGATGTCTGGCCCGAAGTTCTGCACATGGATGGTGTAGGTGAGCGTCGATCCGGCTGCTACCGGGTCGGGGCTGTCGGCCTTGGTGATTGCCAGGTCGGCCGAGCCCGCTTTCGCCGCCATGCCCGCGTCCGCAAAGGCGCAAACGAGCGCTGCCGTGATCACGAATATCCACCAGCTCCGCATGGGATCTCCCTTCCAGCGTTTGCTTCCAGCGTTTGCCTTCTGGAATGAAAACGCGGACTTGCCACGCCCGTCAGGCCCTACTGGAGATTTCCCGGCGAGGCAAAAAATAATCTCGGTGTTCCTCTTCTTGGGTCAGCCGGTCGACACCATGCACCGCCACCGGGCACACTGTTGCAATGACTGAGAGCCCGGTTCTGATCACGATTCCGATCAGTCACTACTGCGAGAAGGCTCGCTGGGCGCTCGACCGGGCAGGCGTCTCCTACCAAGAGCAAGCGCACCTTCAGGTGATCCACTGGATCCCCGTCGCTCGCGCCGGCGGAAAGAAAACCGCGCCCGTGCTCGTCTGGGGAGATCGGGTTTTTGCCGACTCGGCGGACATCGTCGAGGAGGCCAGCGCAAAGGCGCCGCCACACCGCAGCCTGTTCCCCGAGGACCCCGCCGCCGCAGCCGAGGTCCGGGCACTGCAACGCGACTTCGACGCGCGCCTCGGGCCGGAGGGACGCAGGTGGATGTACAACGGCCTGCGGGGGCGTCGCGACATTGCGGTTGCCTATGGGTGCACGGGCGTGCCCACCTGGCAGCGCCGCGGGCTGCCGCTGGCTTACCCGCTGGCTGCTCGAATCATCGACCGCTACCTCGACGTCACGCCGGCCACCGCCGCGCGGTCGGAGGCCGAGGTGCGCGCGGTCTTCGACGGCGTCGCCGGACGGCTGCGCGACGGGCGGCCCTACCTCTGTGGCGAGCGCTTCAGCGCCGCCGACCTGACCTTCGCCTCGCTGGCGGCGCCGGTGCTGATGCCGCCCGAGTACGGGGTGCCGCTCCCCCAGCCCGAGGAGCTCCCGGCAGCGATGGCCGCGACGGTCCGTGAGCTGCGGGCGCATCCGGCGGGCGCGCACGCGCTCACGATGTTCCGCGAGGAGCGGCGCGGCTAACCACCGCAGCGCGACTAGACGCCGTGCGGTAGGTCTCCGGCAGCTCCCCCGCCTTTGCCCTCGCGCGTCTCCTCCAGGGGCTCGACCGCCCGGTCGTGGGCGCTGACTATCGAGTCGCCATATCCCTTGCGACCGACAGGGCACAGCGACTTCACCGCCAGTTCACCCAGGCTCCGCACGATTGCCAGGTCAGATCAAACGACCAAAGGAGCATCAGATGTTCAAGCAAGGCAAAAAGATCCTGCTGGGAGCCGGTGTCCTGGCGGCCCTCAGCTTCGGGGGTTCCGCGCTGGCAGGCGCGGGAGCGGCACCGGCGCCGGTCACCCCTACCGTCCAGGAGTCGTCCTCCAGCATCGACCACGACCAGGTGCAAAGCGGCGATCAGTCCACCCCCGACTCGGCAGCCGAGGCTGCCGGAACGGAGACCGCCGACGGCGCACAGGGAACCCAGGACGCCGAGACGCAGGACGGCGCCCAGGGGTCGAGTGAGGCCGGGGTGCAGGAGTCAAGCGGCTCCGAGGTCTCCGGCAACGACGGTCCGGGCGGACACGCGGACGAGCCGGGCAACCCGAACGCCGACCATCAGGCAACGGGTCAGACGCAGGAATAGTCCCCTCTGCGGCTGGTGTGGGCGACCCCTGTACCGGGGGGTCGCCCACTGTCGTTCACAGCCGCTTCCGTGCTCTCCAATTCTCATCTTTCTCTCATCTCTGGCGAGGACACTGTTTCCATGCGCGTACTGATCGTCGAGGATCAGGTCCGTCTCGCCGGCCTGCTGCGGCGCGTGCTGCGCGGCGGTGGTGACGCGGCCGACGTGGCGATCAAAGGCGAGGACGCGCTTTGGATGGCTGCCGCTACGCGCTATGACGCGATCGTGATGGACGTGATGCTGCCGGGCATCGACGGCTTCGAAACCTGCCGCCGGCTTCGAGACGAAGGGGTATGGACCCCGATCCTGATGCTGACTGCTCGCGATGCCCTTCCGGATCGGGTCGCTGGGCTAGACGGTGGAGCCGACGACTATGTCACCAAGCCTTTCGACCTAACTGAATTGATGGCTCGCCTGCGGGCGCTGGCGCGGCGCCGGGAGGTCGAGCGGCCCGCGGTCCTCGAGGTCGGCTCGCTGCGGATCGATCCTGCCAGCCGCCGGGTCTGGCGGGGAGAGGAGGAGATCGAGGTCTCGGGCAAGGGCTTTGCCCTGTTGGAGATCTTCATGCGCAACCCGGATGTCGTGCTCTCGCGCTTCGACCTCCTGGAGGGCGCTTGGGACAGCGGCTACGAGAACCGCTCAAACGTCATCTCCGTCCACATCCGCCAACTGCGGGAGAAGATCGACAAGCCCTTCGGGCTGCGCAGCATCGAGACCGTGCGCGGCAGCGGCTATCGCTTTCGAAGCGACGGAGGCACGTGATCAGGCGCCTGCCGATACGCCTGAAGCTGACTCTGGCGTTCACGATCGTCATGGCCGCCGTCCTCATCGCGACCGGCTTCTTCCTCTACCTGCGCCTGCGCACGGAACTCGACCATCGCCTCGACCAGGGACTCCATACCCATCTTCAGGTCGTCAGCACCCTGCTGCAACACGGCAAGGCCGGCGGCCCCGAAGCCGCCCTGCGAGAAAGCGGGCAGGGGCGGGACGGGACGGGGTTCGCGCAGATTCTCACCGCCAGTGGAAGGGTCGTGGGCGGGACCGAGGGCCTGCAGAGATCGCCGTTGCTGAGCGCGGTTGAGATTCGCCGCGCGGCCACGGGCACGAGCACCTTCGACCTCAACTCCGATTTCGCCGAGCTCGGGCCGATCCGCGTCATCGCCAGCCCGGTCCGCACGCCGCAACGACGCTTGGTGGTGGCCGTCGGCACCTCGCTCGAGGACCGCAATCAGGCGCTCTCCAATCTCCGGGCTCTCCTTCTTGTCGGCGAGCCCATCGCGCTGCTCCTCGCCGCCCTCGCCGCCTACGCCGTAATCGGCGCGGCCCTGCGGCCGGTCGAGGCGATGCGGACCCGCGCGGCGGCGATCTCGGCCGCGGATCTGGGCCAACGGCTGCCCCTCAGCGCCGGCCAAGACGAGCTTCGGCGGCTGGGCGAGACCTTGAACGAGATGCTGGCCCGGCTCGAGGATGGATTGATCCGCGAGCGCGCCTTCGTCGCCGACGCCAGCCACGAGTTCCGCACACCGCTGACGATGCTGAAGGCCGAGCTCGAACTGATGAAACGCGAGCGGCCTATCGGAGCGGCGTTTGACGAGGCACTCTCCTCGGCGATCGGCGATACCGACCGCCTGGCCCGTTTGACCGACGACCTGCTCCTCCTGGCCCGCGGGGATCGCGATCGCCTCCCCTTGAACCTGCAGACCGTCCCGATCGCGGACCTGCTGACCGGAGTTGCCGCGCGCTACACGAAGGCGGACGTCAGCGCTCGATACGACCGAGACGGCTCGGCTCCTTTCAGCGCGCTCGCCGACCGAGCCCGTCTGGAGCAGGCGCTGAGGAACCTGGTCGACAACGCCCTGCGCTACGGAGCTTCTCCGGTGAAGCTGAGCGCGAAAGAGCGGGGCGGATCGATCGAGCTGCACGTCACCGACGAGGGCCCCGGCTTTCCACCGGCGTTCATCGCCCACGCCTTCGAGCGCTTCACCCAGGCCGATGCTGGCCATGGCAACGAAGGGACCGGCCTGGGCCTGGCGATCGCCCGGATGATCGCCGAAGGCCACGGTGGCTCGGCCCACGTCGCCAACAGAGTCAGTGGCGGAGCCGACGCCTGGATCGCTATCCCGGTTGAACCGAGCCTCATTTCCTCCTGAGAGCCGACCGACCGCCTCCCGCGACGTTGTGCGCCGAGGCATCCTGGCGACGGTCCGGCTCGCAACCGGAGAGGATGGGCAGATGCCCCAACCCCGCCGCCCGAAAAAGCAGACCGAACGTGTCGACTACGGCTGGGTGATTTCGTTCGGCTGCAAGCCCACCGGCAAGCTCCGGCGCCTCAAGGTCGACACCGACCCGGCCACCGACACGCGGCCGATCGAAGTCCCCTGCGTCTGCGGTGAGGTCCACCGTGTGACCGTCTCCCCGTACCGGCGTCGGCGCTCAGCCGAGGAACCGTTTGACCTAGAGGTCGTCTCGCTCGACGAGTTGCGCTGATTGGGCTAGGACGATTTCTAGCAGCGAGGCCGCTAGATCCAGCGCCTGACACTGCCCTTGTAGCGGCGGTACTCCTCGCCGAACTTAGCCTCGAGGTAGCGCTCCTCGCGGACGATCACGCCACGGTCGATCAGCGCCAGCACCGCGATCAGTACCACCAAACCCCAAAGTGCTCCCGCCAGGAGACAGATCGCTACGTAGACGAGAGCCATTCCAAGGTAGCCGGGGTTGCGGCTCAATCGGTAGGGGCCGACGCTGACGATCGCCGTTGGCGGGCGATAGGGATCGATCGGAGTGTGGGCACGGCGGAGGGCCCTCGCGAAGGAGGCAACCAGCGCTGCACCGGCGAGCAGCAGTGCGCTGCCCAGGGTCCACGCCAGCCAGCCGGCCAAGGAGGGCGAGGGCAGCAGCGCCTCCAAGCCAAAGCCGAGCGCAAGGCCGGCGAGGAAAATCAGCGGCGGCGGCGCGATCACCCCGGGTGAGTCCGGCTTAGTCATGTGCCGACCATATAGACGCCCTGGGAAGGAAGGGCAGCCGCCGCAGTCGGTCTGTTTTGTGCCGAGACGAGCAAGGCATAAGGTGATCCCGAACCCACCAAGGAGGATCCCATGAGCGTCCTCGCTCGCTTTACCCCAGCATCCTTGACGGCAGCCCAGTACGACGAGAGCATCCGCAGGCTCAAAGAGGTGGGTGATTTCCCGCCCGAGGGACTCGAATACCACCTTTGCTTCGGTGCTGAGGGCAGTCTCCAGGTCAGTGAGATCTGGGACTCCCGAGAGCAGCTCGAAGCGTTCGGCGAGCGGCTGATGCCGATCCTGGCCGAGATCGGAATCGACGCCGGCGAGCCAACTCTTATCGAGGTCCACAACATCGTCAAGCGCTAGCTGCGAGCGCAGCCCAAACGAACCTGGCTGGGCGAATATCCAGGGACTTCTACGAGGGGTGGACGGCCGGATTCGAACCGGCGACCGCCTGGACCACAAATAGGCGCGGGCCTGCGCCGTCAACCGGAAAACCGCATCAGAAAGCGGTTTTGGCGCCAAACCGCCAAGCCGGGAGAGTGCCAGGATGTGCGCCGATATGCGTCGATGTGTCGGGGTTTCAGGCAGTAATCGCGATTACTGCCTGAACGTGCCGACACGGTTCAGTTGCGGGCGCAGAGCAGAGCTCCCACCGATTGGTTGCCCAGGGCTACAGCGAGGAAGCTGCAACGACAGAGACATCATCGTGCGCGATGGCCCCTCGCTTCTGCGCCCGAGCCGTGACAAGCAGTGGCTTCCGGCCCGCCGGTGAAACATCGAGTGCGAACTCGATCCCGAGCCGCCGCACCGCGTTGATGATCGTGTCAACCTCCGGATTGTGCTCTCCGGACTCGAGCTTGACGATCCGCGGCTGAGAGACTCCAAGCCTCGCGGCCAGGGCCCGCTGACTTAGCTTGTGCTCTGCGCGATATCGCAGAAGCGTCGTAGCGAACTCACGAGCTGGAGCGAGCCGCTGCCACTCCGCCTTGAAGCTGGGGTCAGCTAGCTGCTCGTCCGCGACCAGCGCGTCGAAGTTCTTTCCGGAAGCTGCCATTGCTATCTCATGATAATAGAGTTGTTATCGGATTTCAACGGTGGCGCTTGAGGCGCTGAGTTGCCTCCGCGACCGCCCGGTCGAAGCCTTTCTTCTTCGGCGCAACGGCCAGAACGACGAACCGCCCTCCGAGCCGCACGTAGATTGGTCGAACCTCGCAGGCTCCCTGCTTCGGTCGCAGCTCAAACAGGTCCGCCTCGCCCTTCAACGACTTCATATGCGGCGATGGCAGGTCCGGCCCGAGATCTTTCAGCTTTTGCACCACGTTGAAGACCGCCTTGCGATCTCCTCTCGACTTCACATCCTCGAAGTCGACGACGGCATCGCTATCGAACTCGACAAGCCAGGTTCTTGGCTGCTTCGCCATTCTCGCGACCCTAGTGGCGAGTCCGGACTCAACTTTTTGTCTTCAGCAAGAATTGTCGCGCGTCATGCCGGTCTGCATCTCTCCCCATCAGGCCGAGGCGCTCCAGGTCGGACCCGAGGTCACGCGCGCTGTCCTCGTGCTGTTCGAGCCTACAGACGCTCACACCGCCGATTAGGGGCGACTACTGGTCCAAGTACGACGGAACTCGAAGCTCTCGGTCGTTGGAGAGTCTCATCATCAGGGAACGCTGGGGCGACTAAAGTGGTGCGCCGAGCCACAGAGAGCACCGATACCACTGCACTGATCTTCTAGTGCTGGAGCCAGACAACCCCCCGACCCCAAAGCAGTGATGGTCCAGGTCGACGGAGAGTGTGTTGGCTACCTTTCGCGACACAATGCAAGGCGGTTCGGCCCAAGATCCAGAAGATGACGGAGCTGAGGAACCGCCGGCTTGCCTGACGTTCATCGGTCGCGGTCCTGATCATCCCAAACCTTGGGATCTCATTGAGAATCCCTTACGACGGGCCGCTTTCTGGGCTAGTTCGGCGCGGTGGGCGGTGCATCCGTTGCGAATGACGATGCGTGGGTATGCGTCCGTGCGCTCACCTTAGAACCACGGCAGCCGCAGCACCCGAAATCGGTGCGCATCGCCGCCTATCCACAGCCGTTCAGGCAGTAACTGCCTGATCAGGAACGAAATTTGGGCCCGGTTCAAACGGAGCCGCGGACCCCGAAACGCCCATTTGCAGACGTTATTGAAGGGTGGACGACCGGATTCGAACCGGCGACCGCCTGGACCACAACCAGGAGCTCTACCAACTGAGCTACGTCCACCGCGTGGCTTCAATCTAGCGTGCCGCGACGGCTGCTGAGGGGTCCGCTTGCGGGGCGATTTGCTTCTGCCAGGGACGCGAAGGCCTCCAGGCCAGGTGTTGTGCGCTCGATCAGCTCCGGCTCTGCTGCTCCGGCATCCTCTGGAAGAGCGTGGGCTCCCTTGTCGCCCAGAGCCTTGCGAGCTTCGCGGACCATTTCGGGCACGGCCAGCCAGGCCTCGAGCAAGGCGAAGTCGGACTCGGGGTGGAAGAGGACTCCCCAGGCGTTGCCGTGGCGGAAGGCTTGGACCTCAGTTTGGGCTGTGCGAGCCAGGTGCCTAGCGCCCTCGGGAAGGTCGAAGACGTCGCCATGCCAATGCAGAACGGTGGTGCTCGGGGCCAGGGCGCCGAGGATTGGGTCGTCGGGAGCGAGGATCTCGACTGGCGCATAGCCGAGCTCGGGTCCCTCCCCTGGCCTCACCTCGGCACCGAGGGCGCGGGCCAGGAGCTGAGCGCCCAGGCAGATGCCCAGCACCGGGATGTCGCGATGCATCGCCTCGGCGAGCCATTCGCGCTCGGTCGCGAGCTCGGGATGGCGTTCGACGTCGTCGACGTTCATCGGACCACCCATCACAACTGCGCCCACCACCTCATCGTGATCGGGCAGCGGCTGGCCCGCGAGCGGTTTGACTGTGTGCACGTCGAGACCGCCGCAAGCATCGAGGATGCGGTGCGGTGTCTCCCAGGGGACGTGCTGGATCGCCAGCAGTGTTGGACGGGCGTCCGTGCTCATCAGCGCCTCAGGCTAGCCGCGCTACGGTTGGGGCAATGGGGAAACGAAGTCTCGAGGCCCGCGGTGCGACGGCGATTGGAGCGCTCGCAGTTGGGGCTGCTGCAATCGGCGGCTTTGCGATTGGCCGGCTCAGCGTCGGGCGCCTGGCGATCGGCAAGCTCAAGATCGACGAACTGGAGATCGGCAGGCTTCACGTCCATGAGGATGCTCGCAACCGGTGAGACGCGCGGCGCTCCTCGGCTGCTTCGCGGCAATGACCGTCGTTGTTGCCACGCTTGGCGCTGGACAGAGCGCAGCTGTCGGCCCCTACCCCGACCTCGGCGGGTGCTCCGTCTTCCCCCCTCCTCCGCCCGACATTCCCGCCAACGCCCCGTCCCTCCCCACCGAGGCCGCCTGGAACCAGGACATTTCCAAGACGCCGATCGCGCGCAATTCGGCCGCCACCATTGCCTACATCGACGCCCACGGGGGCGACCACCTCCATCCCGACTTCGGCTCGCCCCGTGCCTACGGCTTTCCCTACGCCGTCGTCCGTTCCGGCCAGCGCAGACTGTCGATCCACTACACGGCCTACGGCGACGAGAGCGATCCTGGCCCGTTCCCGGTGCCGAAGAACGCACCGGTCGAGGGTGGCAACGGCAGCGACGGCGACCGTCACGTGCTCGTCGTCGACCGCTCGAACTGCACGCTCTACGAGCTCTACCGGGCCTTCTTCGAGGGCGGTGGCGGCGCCCACTGGAATGCCGACTCGGGCACCCGCTGGGACCTTCGCTCGAGCGCTCGCCGTCCCGACTCGTGGACCTCGGCCGACGCCGCCGGGCTACCGATCTTCCCCGGACTCGTGCGCTACGACGAGGTCGCGGCCGGCCACCTCGAACACGCGATCCGGGTCACCGTCGATAGCACGCGCAATGCCTGGGTCCACCCCGCCTCGCACTGCGCCGGAGACACTTCAGACGCCAGCGCACCGGCGATGGGGACGCGGCTGCGGCTCAAGGCCGGCTACGGCCTCGGCGGCTTCAGCGGTGGCGCCAGGGTGATTGCTGAAGCGCTGAAGCGCTACGGGATGATCGTCGCCGACAACGGCTCCAACTGGTTCTTCAGTGGCAGCAGCGACCGGCGCTGGGACGACGAGAACCTCAACCAGCTGAAGCGGATCCCCGGCGACGCCTTCCAGGTCGTCAAGAGCGCCGCGCGCCCTCATCCCTGCTGAGCGTCGCCGATCCGCACCTGGTGGAATTGAGCCCGCAGCCGTGATCGTAGTTTCTCCGCCGCCTCGTCCTCGCCATCCTCTCCGCCACTGACCAGCACCACCTCCGTCGCCGGGTAGCTCTGCAACTGGTCCTCGACCGCCTGCACGATGTCCTCGTCGCCGACGCGAGCCTCCGCTGCCACGCCGGCCTTGGCCAGCGCCGCCACGGTCACGACAAGGCGCTGTTGCGCGCGGTGGCGCGCTCCCTCCACGTCGGAGGCCCAGCGGTCGAGGAAACCGATCCGCGCCGGGACCAGCACCCGCACCTCCGCCTTCTCAGGCTGACCTTCGATTCCCGCAACCTGCGTAATCTTCGCCACGTCAGCAGGATCGTCAAGATCGCTGGCCGCGACGATCAGGACGTGGCGCTCATCGCCCTCCGGCGCCCTTCCGATCGGCCCTTCTGGCCGCTGCCGCACTGCGACCACCACAAGTGCAACGGCTGCCAACGCACCGACCGCGACCCCCACGCCCGGACCGCCGAGCATGAAGGCCGCGGCAATTGGCACCACAACCCCGGCAACTATGAAAGGAAGCTTCCAGGGCGCCATAACTCAAGCTTGGCACGCGCCGCCCATTCGTCGGCACCGCGACGGAGAGTCCCCTCCGCCGCTCGGGCCTACGCCCGGCGCGTGCCGCTGAGCCTGGGTAGCAAGAGCATCGCCAACCCGACAAGGATCACGATGATGCCCAGGATGTAGTTGACGAGGATCGCCAAGACGATCCCGATGATTATCAGCAGTATTGATAGCTCCATGCCGCCGGAAATACCCGACGGTTAAAGGCCTCAAACCAACCGGCTTCAGCCGGGCCTAACCGCGAGTGCCGCCACCGCTGCCGTCCGGCGACCAGTCCGGACCGCGAAAGACGTAGCCGACACGATCCCGCCAATTCGTCGCCGCCCGCACGTCGCGCGCCATGCCGCCATAGTTGCGGTCGAGGTAGGCCTCATTGGCGCCGTGGTGGACGCGGTGGTGCGAGGGCGTGTTGAAGACGAACTCGATCGGCGCCGGCAGTCGCTTGACCCGCTCGGTGTGGATCCAAAATTCGTGAGTAACCTGAGTTTGGCACCCCCCGCAGCGAGCGAGAAGGTTCGGGGTTCTCCTATTCGCGCGAAGGAGAAGCGGGGCGCGCATGACAGGTTGGTCGGGCCGAGGTCACTCGCGAGCAGAACGGCTGAGGAACATCTAAGTACTCGACTCTTTCAGCGCCGTGATAGCTTGCCACCCTGCTATGCCGGGCATCCATCCAGAAGACGTACTTGATCAGTTTGAGGAAATCGTCCCTAGTGCCGCGGCGAACGGGGATCAATACCTACGGGCAATCGTCCAAGGAGTCCGGTTTCAGCAGCTTCCGGTCGCGGCCGATATGCGTCTGGAGCCTCTTATCGGCGGGTTCCGGGCATCAAAGACGGACTGCCTCATCCTGACGCCAACGGACTCACGCCTTCAGCGTTTCGAGATGTTGCATTACGCCGTCCCTGTTGGGCAAAGCTTGAGAATCGGGTGGTACCTCCTCGGCGGCGTCAAGGCGAAGGGGCTCGGCGGCTGGGCGATTCTCGGCGGCTCCACCCAGATGGATATGGACAACTTGCAGGGCCTAGTTCAACTCGTCATGGAGTGCGCCGTCGTTCCAGCGGTGCAAGACATCGCCGACGATGCCGGATTGGTGTCCGGCTGAGAACAACATAGCTAATAAGGAGGGATGCGATGTACATCATCGGAGTCATATACATCTGGACGGCAATCGCCTACTCGGTCTACTGCTACTACCGGCGAACCGACAAGGGTTCGAACGACATCGCGCGGCGGTATAAGGCGCTCGGGCTTGGTCTTCTCTGGCCCGTTGATGTTGTGAGACTGATTCAAGGCAAGAAACCCGGAGGACTCAACCAGAGCGATCAACAGGCGCTGGAGGAGTCAAAGCGCAAGATTTTGGGCTGATGCATCATGGGTCCCGCTCGTCGGTGCTGTGAATCAGCTCGCCGACCTCAACTGCGAAACCGCGCCCGTTCGCGATGTCGCCGCCCTTTCACAGTTTGAGTTTGAGCGACGAGCAGATCGGCGCGCACATGCTTGTGTTGTGGAGGTGACCGACAGCCTCGATGTAGCGCAGAATGCGTGAACGAGCTGGTGAGATCCGCAAGGACGTCACCACCGACGCGGTTCGAACCGTCGCCTTCATCGGCCACCGCAGAAGAAGATAGCCAAGCGAATCGGAGCAGCTCAGCGTCGGGCAGTAACGCAGAGCGCGTTCGGAGGAGACACGTGCTAGTCACTCTTGCGGCAATCGCAATCGTTCTTACGTCGTTGCGATAGTGCTCATCAGGGATACCGACACAGGGCCCGCAGAGTCTGCTGTCGATGCCTCCACTAAGAAGCAGCCGGACCAGCGTGCCTGCAAGTTCGACCTTTTTGGCGGCGAAGCCGGCCTGGAACTCTTATCCAGCGGTCTTGATTGCCGCGGCGCGCAACAGATCTACGATATATCGCTCCCTTGTGAAAGCGGAGAATCCGCAACTTATGGGCAAATGACAGCCGTTACATTGGGGTGGAACTGTACGGAATTCCCGAACGCGAACTATCCGTTGCTTGGTCGATGCGACAGCGCAGGCGGCGCTTCGACGTCGGTGGCCTCGCGCCTTCGGCACACCTTCCACCCCAGGCCCAACTGGATACAGCCGAACGATGCGGCAGACTCTCGCGGCACTTGCATTAGCAACGAGCATCCGCACATAGTCACTCTCCCCACGTCTTTTTAGCCCAACCTTCACGTATGAGGATCAGACGCGCTCGCAGAACACGCCCACCCTCGCACGAGCCAGATCCCGATCGGGCCTCTCGCGCCGGTACCCTCTCGCCGCCCGAAAGCTACTTCGAGAGGCGGAAGCGCTCTTGGCGTCGACAGTCGAATCCGCCTCGGGTGGATTCGACTAGCGATACATCGGGAACGCCCCCGGCTGGATTCGAACCAGCGACCATCGGCTTAGAAGGCCGGTGCTCTGTCCACTGAGCTACGGGGGCGTGCAGGCAAGATTAGGCCCTGCCATGGCGGGTTGGCGTAGGATCGGCGGACATGCCGAGTGTCGATGCATCGGGGACGGAGCTGCACTACCTGCGCGCCGGCGAGGGTGAGCCACTACTGCTGATCCAGGGGATGAGCGCCACCCACCTCGCCTGGGGGCGGCCCTTTCTCGACGAGCTCGAGCACAGCTTCGACACGATCGTCTTCGACAACCGCGGCATGGGACTTTCCGGCAGAGCGGAGCTGCCGTTCACGATCGCCGACCTTGCGGCGGACACGGCCGGCTTGCTCGACGCGCTGGAGCTGGCAACCGTCCACGTCGCCGGGATCTCGATGGGCGGCATGATCGCCCAGGAGCTGGCCCTCACCCACCCCGAGCGGCTCCGCACGCTGACGATCGGCGCCAGCTACTGCGGCGGGCCGGAGGGAACGCTGATGGCGCCGGAGGACCTGCAGATGCTCGGAACCGCCTACGCTTCCGGGGTGGCCGAGCAAGTCTTCCGCGCGATGTGGGAAATCAACCTCTCCCCCGGCTTTCGCGCCGATGACTCTCGCTTCGCCGCCTTCACCGAGATGGGCTCAGCCCTGCCGGCACCACAGCCGGTGGTCCTGCAGCAGATGCGCGCCTGCAGCGCCCACAACACCCATGAGCGGCTTGCCCAAATCGACCTCCCCACCCTGGTCATCCACGGCGATGCCGACCGCCTGCTCGGCTACTCCAACGGGCGCGAGATCGCCGCGCTGATCCCCGGCGCCCGGCTCGAGACGCTCGAGGGCGTCGGTCACATGTTCTGGTGGGAGCAACCGCAGCGCTCGGCGGAGCTGATCCGCGAACACGCCCTGGCCCCGGTCTGAGCTGAGCATGGGCACGATCGACGGCTCCGCCAGCACCGTGATCGAGGCGCCGCTCGCCGACGTGTACAAGGTCGCCGCCGACGTCGAGGGCTCGCCTCGCTGGCAAGCGGAGATCAAGGTTGCCGAGTGCCTCGAGCGCAATGGCGACGGCAATCAGGTGCTGGTCCATATGGAGACCGACGCCAAGGTGCGTCGGCTCGGCTCGGACATCCGCTTCAGCTACGAGGAGCCGAACCGGATCGCATGGGTTCAGGAAGACGGAGACCTGAAGTCAGTCGAAGGCAGCTGGGAGCTCGAGGACCTCGGCGACGGTCGAACCCGCGCGACCTACTGGCTGGAGGTCGATCTGGGCAGGACGCTGGGCCTGCTGATCCGCGGTCCCCTGGTCGGCGTGCTTCGCGGCCAATTGGTCGACAGCATGCCCGAGAAGCTGAAGCGCTTCATGGAGAGCGACTCCGTCTAGCAACCGGCAGGATCGAGCTTGCCCTTGACGCGGAAGACCCAGTCGGGCTCCGGCGTGATTTCGGGCTCTTCGATCACCTGTTCCAGCGCGGGATCGTTTTTGACCCAGGCGTAGATCGGGCGCCAGTAAGGCGAGTCAGCCGAGTCCTCGGTGTACTGGCTGAGGATCAGGTAGTCGTAGTCGCCTGCGTTGATTCGGCGGCGGAACTGGCGACAGTTCGTCGCCAGGCGGTAGGTGCCGTCCGGCCCCGGCACACCGATGTACTGCACGTAGTTATCGAGGTTGGCGCCGTAGAAGCCGTACTGGCCGAAGAAGATCTCGCCCGAGCCGGCAATGCCGATCCGCTTGTGGTGCTGGTTGTGGGCGAATTCGAACGCTTTCTGGGGACCACCGTCCTGGAGGAAGAGCGTCGTGCGCGTGTAGTGGTGCTTGTAGTACTGAACCTCCTGGGCACGACCGAGCACGACCGCCAGCAGCACCACAGCGGCACCGGCACCGACCACCGCGGCGCGGCTCATCAGCCGTCGCGAGCGGGCCATGCCCAACCCAGCCGGCGCCCAGACCAGCGCCAAGGTGAGGAAGAGGGTGCCGACGATGAAGCCCGGGTACCAGCGCGGCGTGGTCAGCACGGTGACCGCATAGACGACCGACAGGAAGAGCAGCGTCTGCCAGGCACGCCGGTCGGGGGCGCGCAGCGGTCGCGCCAGCGGCAGCAGCACCATCGCCAGCACCAGACCCGGAACGAGATAACGGGTGTTGGTGAAAAAGCCCGTCGGCGAGCCCTCCTGCCCGGCCGCGGTAAGCGGAGTGAAGACGTAGACGAAGGCCGTGGCCAGAGCCGCGACGGCGATCACCCGCAGAATGGTGTTGCGCGAACGCCAGGCGATGTAGAGGGCCGCCGCAACGGCGACGATCAGGATCAGCGGCCAGAGCGGCCCGAAGGCGTTGTCGAGTTGGGGGAAGAACCACTTGCGGTAGATCGTCGGCTGGCCGAGGTAATGAGCGACGGCAAAGCGCGGCCGCGGGTCGAGCGGCATCTGGTCGGGCCGGGGAAGATGCAGAGGCCCGAACCCGATCGTCGGAATCGGGTTGCCACCGGTCTTGATCGTCGCCCGCACGTACCAGTAGCCGCCGACCACGAAGGTCGAGAGCCCGAGCACCCAGGCTGTGGTGAGGCGCCGGCCACGACCGCTGAAGACGATCACGCCGAGCCCGATCGCGACCACTGGGATCAGGAAGGTGAGCTTGACCGAGGCGGCGAGGCCGGCGGCGATGCCGGCGATCACCAGCGGGCCCTTGTCGAGCAGTGGGGCGCCCTGCTCAGGGGCGTCCTGCACCGCTCCCTCCGTCGGCGCCCGGCGCTGGTGGGCGTTGATCAAGAAGGCGACGAAGGCGAGCAGGAAGGCCAATCCCATGATGTCGTTGCGGCCCTCGCCCGGCTGGGTCTCGATCATCACCCCCGCGTCGAGCACGATCGCCCCCGCGACCAGCGTCGCCGGGCCGACCTTGTAGGGACGGCCGACGCAGAACGCCGCGAGCAGCGCGATCGCCAGCCAGAAGAGGTTGATCAGCGGCGAGAGCCAGTCGGTCTTGAAGAGCACGATCGCCGCGCCGTGGACCAGCTCCGAGCTCTGCGGGTAAAACCAGGCGGCGAGCCGCAGCGGGTCAGTGAAGTGCAGGTGGACTATCGAATGTTCCTGCGCGAACCGCGCCGCGAAAGGCATGTGGTACCAGGTCGTGTCGCCGCCGAACATGCCCTGGTCGAGGCTGAGCTGCGAGGGGAAGGTCCACTCGGCGACGGTGAAGGAGGCGACGGCGAGCGCGATCAGCAGGGCGATGTTCTGAACCTGCGGCGCGCTGATTTCCCGGTTCTCGGCCGGTGCTTTCGACCAACCGAGCAGCGCCGCCAGCAGGCCGACGGCGATGCAGACGACGACGATCCAGCCGCTACGCAGGATGCTCAGCGTGCCGAGCAGCTCCAGCGAGACGACCAGCAGGCCCGCCGCGATCGTGGCATCGGCGAGCCGCGCCAGCGCCCCGGAGAATTCCGGCACGATCCAGCGGCGCAGCCAGTAGCCGCCGAGGCCGAGCGCGCTGACGATGCCGATCACGGCCAGGCAGCCGCCGATGTAGGAGCCGAAGGAGGGGGTCACCGGCGCGGGATGCTATTCGCCGCGCCGGGCGGGCGGCGCTACTGCAGGTGTAACGCGTTGTCCACGCAATAGGGGGACAGCGCGTTACGCCGGGCCGCTAGGACGCCGGGGTGGGGATGCGGCAGGAGACCCCGGTGCCGGCCAGGCCGCAGTAGCCGTTCGGCACCTTGTGCAGGTACTGCTGGTGATAGTCCTCGGCGTAGTAGAAGGGGCCGGCGGGCTCTACCTCCGTCGTCACTGGCTCGTGCCCGGCGGCGCGCAGGTCCTCGTCGTAGGCGCGCCGTGCCGTCTCGGCCATCTCCTTCTGGGCGTCGCTCGCGAAGTAGATCCCGGAGCGGTACTGGGTGCCGACGTCGTTGCCCTGGCGCATTCCCTGGGTCGGGTCGTGCTCCTCGAAGAAGACCTTGAGCAGGTCGACATAGGAAACCTTGGTCGGGTCGAAGGCGACCAGCACCGCCTCGGCGTGGCCGGTCTTGGCGCTGCACACCTCCTCATAGGTCGGATTCGGCGTGGTCCCGTTCATGTAGCCGACCGCCGTCGTGTAGACGCCGTCGATTCCCCAGAAGAGCCGCTCCGCACCCCAGAAACAACCGAGAGCGAAGTAGGCGACCTCGATCCCATCGGGGAACGGTGGCCGCAGCGGGGTGCCGAGGACCGCGTGGCGCTCGGGCACATCGAAGGCCGGTTCGCTGCGCCCGGGAAGCGCATCCTCGGCCGAAGGCATCCGCGTCTTCTTGAATCCCAGCATTCAAACAGGGTAGCTTGGCCGCATCGGCTGCCTCGTCATCCTCTTCGCGCTGATCTCACCGCGCTTGGCCCTCTTCGCGCTGTGGCTCTTCAGCGACCTGCTCAGCCGTGCCTTCGACAGCTGGTTCGTGCCGTTGCTCGGCTTCTTCCTGCTGCCCTGGACGACTCTCGCCTACGCGGTGATGTGGAGTTCATCGGACCGGGTAAGTGGCTTCGAGTGGTTCATCGTGATCCTCGCCTTCGTGATCGATCTGGGCTCCTACGCGAGGAGCGGCCGGGAGCGTCGCGCAAGAGCGGCGTAGCGGCTCGCCTGGCGCGGGCGATCGTCTGGCTGCGTTTCCTCATCCTTCCCACCTGGGTTGCGGCGGCGGTCCTTGCCACGACCTCGCTCCCCTCCCTCTTCGAAGCCGACACGGGCGAACTCGGCAACCTGCTGCCACATGATTCCGAGGCGCTGACGCTCGAACGCAATTCGGTCGAGACCTTCGGCCTGCCCCTGCTCAGCCACACCTTGGTCGTCGCCACCGACTCCAGTGGCCTCTCACCTCGGCAGCAGGCCGACGCCGCCCGCTACGTCGCAAGCGCCGATCGTCGTCCCAACGCGACCCTGCGCGCCGTGCCGCTGCTCAATCTGGGCGGCCTGGCGCAGCACCGCCCGGAGACGACCATCGCTGCCTTCATCTACAGCGACCCGAACCTCCCTGCTTCGGACCGCGAAGAAGAGGTGCACCAGTTCGCTGATGGATTGGCCAAGGCGGCCAGAATGCCGACCGCCGACGTGACAGGCACCCTGCCCGCCACCGCGGCACAAACCCACCTCACCGAAGTGTGGCTGCCCTGGCTGGAGCTGGCCACGGTGATTCTCGTCGTCGCCATCCTCGCCTTCTACTTCCGCGCCGTCGGCGCGCCCCTGCTCGGCCTGGCCACCGTTGGAATTGCCTACCTCTGTGCCAGCCACTCGCTCGGCTGGCTGGGGCTGCGCTTCGACATCTCGATTCCGCAGGAGGTCAACCCGGTGATCGTCGCGCTGCTCTTCGGGACGCTGACCGACTACGTCGTCTTCTTCGTCTCCGGCTACCGCAACCGGCTTGCGGAGGGAACCGAGCCGCTCGAAGCGGCGGCAGACGTCACCGCCGAGCTCTTGCCCGTGGTTCTCACCGCCAGCCTGATGATCGCCGGCGCCACGCTCACCCTGCTTGTCTCGGGCGTTCAGTTCCTCTCTGCCTTCGGGCCGGGCAACTCGGTCGCCGTGCTGGTCGGCGCAGCCGTGGCGCTGACTTTCGTGCCGGCGACGATCGCGATCTTCGGCCGGCTGCTTCTCTGGCCCGGCCGCAGGTACAAGGAGTCGGGGCCCGCCGCGGACGAGGGCGCTCGGGGCCACGTCGTCGGCATCGCCGCATCGCACCCGGCGATCGTCGCGACGCTCTGCGTCCTCGTGCTCCTCGCCGCCGCAAGTGGAATCCGCGACCTCGCCCTCGGCAATCCGGTGATCCGCGGACTGCCGGCCAGCAACTCCGTGCACCGTGGCTATGACACAGCGGCGGCGGGCTTCGGGCCCGGCGTTACCGGGCCCAGTGCACTGGTGATCGAAGGAAATGGGGTTGGCGAACAGCGCAACGGCCTCACCGCGCTGCAGACCCGCCTCGCCGAACAAGATGGCGTGTCCACGGTGCTGGACCCGGCGCAGCAACCTCTGCCGCAGCGCGGCGGCACTGTGATCGCCCCCAACGGCGATGCTGCTCGTTTTCTCGTCGTGCTCGATGCCGACCCCAACGGCACGGACGCGATCGGGATCCTCGATGGGCTCGAATCCCACCTGCCGGAACTGCTGCGGGCGAGTGGCCTCGGTGCCGCAAAAGCCGGTTTCGCCGGCGATACAGCGATCGCTTCCGAACTCACCGATGCCACTCAGCAGGCGTTCCTGCGTATCGCCCCACTCGCGATCGCGGTGCTGCTGGCCCTCCTATGGGTCCTGCTGCGCAGTCGCAGCGCGCCTTTCTACCTGGTCGGCGTCAGCGCACTTGTCGTGCTCGCCTCGCTCGGCCTCACCGTCTACGTCTTCCAGGGCCTGCTCGGCTACGGCGAACTCGTCTTTTTCGTTCCCGTCGCCACCGCGATCCTGCTGCTCGCCCTGGGCTCCGACTACAACGTCTTCCTGGTCAGCCGCATTTGGCGCGAGGCAGACCATCAAGACCTGCGTCCGGCGATCCGCACCGCGGGCTCGCAGGCGGGTCGGGCGATCACCGTGGCCGGTTTCACCCTGGCGCTCTCCTTCGCCCTGGTGGCGGTGATCCCGGTTCTGGCCTTCCGTGAGCTCGCCTTCGCGATGGCCGTTGGCCTGATGCTCGACACGATGATCGCGAGGACGCTGCTGATCCCGGCACTGGTCAGCCTCTTCGGCCGCGGCAAAAATCAAAAGCACGAGCCGGCAGAGGCGCCCGCGCCGTCTACCTCCTGATTGCTACAGCGGCGCTCAGTCCCGCTACTGCTGCTGCCCTGAATCGATCGGGAACGCAATCCGCACGTGGGACTTGCAGAGGACGACGAAGGGAAGTCGCTCCACGTCGCCACCCATCAGCGAGGAGACTTCCGCGTTGACAATCGGGATGAAGGTGACGTCCGGGCGATTGAGCGAATCTGAGAAGCGGCTCTGGTAACCCTCGGGCGGCAGCGTCACATCCCCGACGATCCGTTGCCGATCGGTTTCGAATTGCACTCGTTCGACTCGCCGCTCTTTCTGCGCGATTTCGGCTTGGTCCACATCGCAACTATCGGCACGTTGCCGAGCGAGCCTGAGCCGACACCTGTCCAGGGGACATAACTGGCACCGATGACGTTTAGGAAACTGTCTTGACGCCCAAGCAGAAACCCCAGTAAAGGAGCACATCGACTCTAATCGGGGCGCCCGGATTCGAACCGGGGACCTCGGCCACCCAAAGGCCGCGCGCTACCAGGCTGCGCCACGCCCCGCTGGGGCCCAGTGTAAAGCGGGGACGGGCGTCGGGCTGGGCTCGAGTCGAGGCAAGCGCTAGGTTTCGCAGCGATGGCCGAAGTGCTGCCGCTCAATGCCCTGCACTACGACCTCGACGCCGTCGGGTCGCTGCAAGACGTGGTCGCGCCGCCCTACGACGTGATCGACACGGCGATGCGAGCGGAGCTGCTCGAGCGCTCGCCCTACAACGCGGTCGCGATCGACCTCCCCAAGCCCTATGGCGAGACCGGGCCGCAGTCGGCCGGCGAGGGCGACCCGTATGAGACAGCGGCCCAGTCGATCGAGGCCTGGCAGAGGGCCGGCGCGCTGGTCAAGGACACCGAGCCGGCGATCTGGGCGATGGAGCAGGAATACACCGGGCCCGACGGCGGCTCGCACATCCGCCACGGCATCCTCGTCCGCGTTCGCGTCGAGGACCTCGACAGCGGCACGATCCTCCCGCACGAGCGCACCCTGCCCGGCCCAAAGCAGGACCGGCTCGAACTGATGCGGGCGACCGGCTGCAACCTCTCGCCGATCTTCTCGCTGAGCACGATCGACCCCTGGCCCCTCGTCTCCAAGGAGACAGCGGTCGAAGACGCCTGGGGCGAAGCGACCGACGCCGCCGGAACCGTCACCCGGATCTGGCGGCTGCCGCAGCTGAACGAAGAGATCCCCAAGCTGCTCGCCGATGCCCAGTTGCTGATCGCCGATGGACACCACCGCTACGAGACGGCGATCGCCTACCGCGACGAGATCGGTGGCGAGGGCGACCACAACTACACGCTGATGGCGCTGACCGGACTCGATGACCCAGGCCTCTCGGTCTATCCCACCCATCGCCTGCTCTCCGGCTTCGCCGACGACCCGGAGCGCCAGCGCCGCCTCGGCGAGGGCCTGCGCGAGCTCTTCGACGTCAGCGAGGTCGAGACCGATCGCATCGACCCGCTGGGTGAGGACGGGGTCGGCGTCTTCGGCCTCTACGACTCCCATCACAAGCGTGCCTTCCGGCTGCGGCTCAAGGACACCGCGGAGCTGGACCGCCTGCTCGAGGGCAAGCCGGAGGCCTATCGCCGCCTCGACGCCGCGATTCTCGAGACCCTGGTGCTGAAGAAGATCGCCGGCCTCAGCGAAGACGACATCCTCGCCAAGCGCGGCATCGGCTATACGAAGAGCGTCGAGGACTCGCTGCGACTGCTCGACGAAGGCGCCTACGACGTCGCCTTCATCCTGCGGCCGATCCCGGTCCAGCAGACAAAGGAAATCTGCGAAAGCGATGCCAACATGCCGCCCAAGTCGACCTACTTCTACCCCAAGGTGCTGACCGGCCTGGTCTTCAACCCGCTCGCCTGAGGCGGGTCCGGGTCGACGGGGTCCGGGCGGCGTAGGATCACGCCGTGGTCAAGATCTACACCAAGAAGGGCGACGACGGGACCACTTCACTTTGGTACGGCGGTCGTGTGCCCAAGCACCACGGCCGCACCGAGGCCTATGGCGCGCTCGACGAGGCCTGCTCCCAGCTTGGCGTCGCCCGCGCCCTCTGCGACGCCGGCGACGCTGAGATCGCCGCCGACATCCTGCGCCTGCAGGACGACCTCTTCGTCGCCGGTGCCGAGCTGGCCACGGCGCCGGAGGCCGCCGAGCGGCTCGAAGACGGCATCAGCCGCACGACCGAGGAGATGGTCGCCGAGCTGGAGGAGCGGATCGATCGCTACATGAGTGAGGTGGAACTGCCCCCCCAGTTCGTCATCCCCGGCGGCAACCAGCTCTCTGCTCAGCTCGACGTGGCGCGCACTGTGATCCGGCGCGCCGAGCGCCGCATCGCCGCGCTCGCCGAGGAAGGTGAGCTGGCGAGTGAGACGGTGATCCACTTCGTCAACCGCGCCTCCGATTACGCCTACGCGATGGCGCGCTACGTCGATATCGACGATCCGGCGCTCTTCGAGGGCCGGCGCAAGGCCGATTAAACACGCAATGGCGACTTCTTCCCGCCATGCGGCAATAAATCGCCAGCGATGAAAGTCGTCGCCCGCCGCCGCGAGGGATTCGCCCACGACATCGAGATCGAAGGCGGCCACACAATCCGTATCGATGAGCCGCTCGCCGCGGTCGGCTCCGACACCGGCCCCTCCCCCACTCGTCTCGTCGCTGCCAGCCTCGCCGGCTGCATCGCCGTGACGATCGAGATGTACGCCGAGCGCAAGGGCTGGAACGTAGGCCAGGTCGAGGTTGACGTCGACGTCGAGTACGGCGAGCTCGCGCCGCTCTCCTTCGCCGTCACCCTGCGCCTGCCTGCCGAGCTGAGCGACGAGCAGCGAGCTCGCCTGCTCGTGATCACCCGCAAGTGCCCGGTCCACAAGCTGCTGGCCGGCGAGACCCCGGTCGTCGTCTCCGATCAAGTCGAGCCGCTCTGATGGACCTCGGGCTGAAGGGACGCGCCTGCGTCGTCACCGGCGCCAGCCGCGGCATCGGCGCCGCGACCGCACGGTTGCTTTGCGCGGAGGGAGCCAAGGTGCTGCTCGTCGCCCGCAACGAGGAACGCCTTCGGACAGCTGCCGAGGAGGCCGCCAAAGCTGGCGCGGATGCCGGCGGTGAGGTCGCCACGTTTCGCCTCGATGTCACCGCCGAGGACGCCGGCGAGCGGATGCTTGTCGAGGCGACAAAGCGCTTCGACTCACTCGACGTCCTCGTCAACAACGCCGGCACGGCCCAGTGGCGCGACCTCGACGACGTCCCCGACGAGGACTGGCGCGCCCAGTACGAGCTCAACGTGATGGCGCCGCTGCGGGCGATGCGTGCCACCGCTCCGCCGATGGCCGAGCGCGGCTGGGGCCGCATCGTCAACGTCTGCTCGACCGCGGGCAAGCGGCCGTCGGCGGCGATGCCCGAGTACTCGGTGGCGAAGGCCGCCGAGCTCTCGCTCTCGCGTCTCTTCGCCGACCGCTACGCCAAAAGTGGCGTCCTCGTCAACGCGATCTGCCCCGGACCGGTCGAATCGGAGATGTGGATGGAACCGGGCGGCCTGCTCGACCAGTCCCAAGAGATGTCGGAAGACGCGAGCCGCGAGGAGGCCCTGGCCACGGCGGGCTCGAAGCGCCCGATCGGCCGCCTCGCCAAATCGAGCGAGATCGCCAGCGCGATCGTCTTCCTCTGCTCCGAGCGCGCCTCCTACGTCAGCGGCGCCGCCTGGTCCGTGGACGGCGGCACCGTCCAGGTGATCATCTGATCGCCTGGCGACTTACCGGGTGTATATGACGGGAAACTCGCCAGGGACGGTCGAAGCCGCCGTCCTTCTTCCCCTTTTCGGCTGGCCCGAGGACCCAGGCCTCGTCTTCACCGAGCGCCGGGCCGACCTGCGTCGCCACGCCGGCGAGATCTCGTTCCCGGGCGGCCGCCGAGATCCGGCCGATGCCGACCTCAGCACAACGGCGCTGCGCGAGGCAGAAGAGGAGATCGGCCTCGACCCGTCCGTGGTTGACCTGGGAGAGCAGCTACCGCCCACCAACACCTTCGTCACCGGCTACCGAATCCACCCGTTCGTCGGCCGCATCCCCCATCCACGAGACCTCCACCTCCTGCCGAACCCGGCCGAGGTCGAGACCGTCCTCACGTTCTCACTCGCCGTACTCCAAGAGAGCTACGAGATTCGCCGCCTGGTCCGCCGCGGCGTCCCGATCCACACGCCGACCTACGAGACCGAAGGCCAGCTGATCTGGGGAGCGACCGCGCGGATCGTCGGCGACTTGTTGGAGCGCCTGGCCTAGGCGCTGCCGCTAGACCTTCTCGGCCTCAGACTGGGGAACGATGCGGATGTAGGGACGGGGCTCCTCCCAGCCGTCCGGGTAGGACTCTTTCGCCTCGTCGTTGGAGACCGATCCGGCGATGATCACGTCGTCGCCCTGCTGCCACTGGGCCGGAGTGGCGACTTTGTGTTTGGCAGTGAGCTGGAGGGAGTCGATGACGCGCAGAACCTCGTCGAAGTTGCGCCCAGTCGTCATCGGATAGACGAGGATGAGTTTGATCTTCTTGTCGGGACCGATGACGAAGACGTTGCGCACGGTCTGGTTGTCGGCGGGCGTGCGGTCCGCGGCGTCGCCGGAGGCGTCCGCAGGCAGCATCCCGTAGAGCTTGGAGACCTTGAAGTCGGCGTCGCTGATGATCGGGTAGTTGGGCGCCGTGCCCTGGGTCGCCTCGATGTCGCTGGCCCAGTCCTCGTGCTTGTCGAGCGGGTCGACCGAGAGGCCGATGATTTTTACGTTGCGCTTTGCGAACTCGGGCTCGATGCTGGCCATGTAGCCGAGCTCGGTCGTGCAGACCGGCGTGAAGTCCTTTGGGTGCGAGAACAGCACCGCCCACGAATCGTTGACCCAATCGTGGAATTTGATCCGGCCCTCGGTTGTGTCGGCCTCGAAATCGGGTGCTTCGTCACCAAGCTGCAGGCTCATAAACCGTTCCTCTCGGTACTGACTTTAGACATTCACCTAAATCCCTATCGGAGTTTAGACATATGGATCAACCGACTGGCGAAGCCAGGTTCAGGCTGGCCCCGAGCGCGGCCTCGACCCAGAGCGAGGGCTCCGCGGGATCAGCCGCGAGCAACGCGAAGGGGATCCTCCAGCGCTCGCCCGCGGTGCGGACCGCGCCGGCGCCGAGTTCGAGCAGCGAGCCGTCGACGCTGCCCGCCGCCTCGTAGACAAAGCCGCGCACGGGAGTTTCAACCAGCCGCTCGAGGAAGTGCTCGAGCAGCCGGCCGTGGATCGCCGCGACGTCGTCGTGCACACCGTGGGCGGAGCCGAGCAACCAATGGACCACGGTCACGTCGCCAACCAGATCGAGCAGCGTGCCCGGCTGGACCGGATCGGCAGGCGCTGCCTCGATCCCGGCCGAATCGATCGCCGCCAGGCCCTCCTTACGCCGGCTCGTCCCCCGCACCGCCCAGCCCTCCGCGAGCAACCGCCCACTCAGCAGCCTGCCGCGGCAGCCGCAGCCGACGATCAGCGCTCGTGCCACTCAGGTGGCCTCGAAGCGCCGGCTGCGTCGCAGACGCTCCAGCTCCTCGGCGGCCACCTCGTCACGCAGCTCCTGCTCATCGCGCTCGGCGGCACCGCGCCGCCGCCGCATCTCGTTCTGCGCCTCGAGCATCTGCTGCACGTCGTCGACCTCGTTCTGCACCTCGAGTTCGGGCGAGCGGGTCGGCTTCCAATCGAGCAATTCAGCGTTGTTGCCGGTGTAGAAGTGCTCCATCAGGAACAGCACGCCGACCACGAGCAGCACCATCGCGACCGTTCCGAGGACGAAGTACACGCGCCAAGGATACGCCCACGGCGGCGGTCCCCTTTAATCCCCCGGACGTGGCCGACGCCTTTGTGATCGATGCAGTGCGGACCCCGATGGGCGCCTACCGGGGCGCGCTCTCCGGCGTTCGCCCCGACGACCTCGCCGCGCACACGATCGCCGCGGTGGTCGAACGGACCGGCGTCGACCCCGAGCAGATCACCGACGTCTACTTCGGCGCCGCCAACCAGTCGGGCGAGGACAATCGCGACCTGGCGCGGATGGCGGCGCTGCTAGCCGGCCTGCCTCACAGCGTGCCGGGCGCGACGGTCAATCGCCTCTGCGCCTCCGGCCTGGAGGCGATCAACTGCGCCGCGCGAGCGGTGAAGCTCGGCGAGGGCGACTTCTACCTCGGCGGCGGGGTCGAGTCGATGAGCCGGGCACCCTGGGTGGTCGGCAAGCCCGAGCGTGGCCTGCCGCGCGGCGAGCAGACGATGCACGACACGACGCTGGGATGGCGCTTCGTCAACCCGCGCATGGCCGAGCGGGGCGTCTCTACCGAATCGATGGGCGAGACGGGAGAGAACGTCGCCGAGCGCTACGGCATCAGCCGCGAGGACCAGGACGCCTTCGGCCTGCGCAGCCACCAACGCGCCACAGCGGCTCAAGAGGCCGGGATCTTCGCCGAAGAGATCATTCCGATTGAGGCCCCCAGGAGTCGCGAGACAGTGCTGGTCGACACTGACGAGGGCCCGCGCTCTGACGCCTCGTTGGAGAAGATGGCGAAGCTGCGCCCCGCTTTCCGCGAGGGCGGCACCGTCACAGCCGGCAACGCCTCGACGCTCAACGACGGCGCGGCCTGCACGCTAATCGCCTCCGAGGCCGGGGCCAAGGAGCTGGGTGCCCAGACGCTCGCCCGCGTCGTCGCCTTCGGCGTTGCCGGCGTCGACCCCGCCTACATGGGCATCGGCCCGGCTCTCGCGATTCCGCGCGCTCTCGAAGCCGCCAACCTCACCCTCGATGAGATCGACCTGATCGAGCTGAACGAGGCCTTTGCCTCCCAGGTGCTCGCCTGCGCCCGCGAGCTCGGCATCGACGAAGAGAAGCTCAACGTCAACGGCGGCGCGATCGCTCTCGGCCACCCGCTCGGCTGCAGCGGCGCCCGCCTCACCACCACCCTCGTCCGCGAGCTGCGCCGCCGCGGCGGCCGCTACGGCATCGCCACCATGTGCGTCGGCGTCGGCCAGGGCCTGGCAACCGTCTTCGAAGCCGTCTGAGGTAGCCTCGCCCGCCGATGGCTTCGACCCTGAGAGAGCTGGCCAGCGTCGACGGAACGATTTCGCCGACCGCCGAAGCGATGGTGCCGCTCAGGGACGACGGCCTCTACCGCGGCGACGGCGCCTTTGAGGTAATCCGGCTCTATGAGGGGAAGCCATTCGCACTGGTCGACCATCTCGACCGGCTCGAGCGCTCCGGCGCAGCGATTCAGCTTGAGTTCGATCGCGCCGCACTGGAAGGCGAGATCGATGCGCTCCTCACGGAGCTCGGCGACGCCGACGGGCAGCTGCGGTTGATCGTCACTCGTGGCGGCCGCCGCCTCGCGATGACCGAGCCGATCCCGCCCCACGCCGAGACGGTCAGCGTTGCCACGGTGACCTACAGCCCGACCGTGATCCTCAACGGCGTCAAGTCACTCTCCTACGCCGCCAACATGCAGGCAACGCGGCTGGCGAAGGCGCAGGGTGCCGACGAGGCGGTGCTCGTCCAGCCCGACGGGATCGTGCTCGAGCCTCCGACCTCATCGATCTTCTGGGTCTCGCCCCAGGGCATCCTGCGCACGCCCGCGCTCGACAACGGCGTGCTCGAATCGATCACCCGCGACCGCCTGGTCAAGGCGCTCCAGGTAGAGGAGGGCGCTTGGCCGGTCGCCGACCTGCGCGCCGCGCAGGAGGCCTTCCTCGCCTCGACTACGCGCGAGATCCAAGCTGTATCCGCAATCGACGGCGTCGAGCTGCCCTCGCCGCCCGGCCCCCGCACCCGCGAAGCGCAGGATGCATTCGGGGCAACGCTCGGAAAGGAGCTTTGACTTTGGACTTCCAGTTGACCGACGAGCAGCGTTTGATCTCCGAAACGGCGCGGGAATTCGCCGACAAGGAGATCGCGCCGCGGGTGCGCGAGAACGACCGCGCCGCCCGCTTCGACCGTGAGCTGGCGAGCAAGTTGGGTGAGGTCGGCTACCTCGGCGCCCCGGTCGCCGAGGCCTACGGCGGTCGCGGCCTCGACTATCTCGGCTACGGCCTGATCGTCGAACAGGTCGGCCGTGCCGACTCCTCCGCCCGCACCGTCGTCTCTGTGCAGACCTCGCTCGTCGCCGGCTCGATCGAGAAGTGGGGCACAGAGGAGCAGAAGCAGAAGTGGCTGCCCCGCCTCTGCTCGGGCGAGGCGCTCGGCTGCTTCGGCCTGACCGAGCCCGACACCGGCTCCGACGCCGCCAACCTGCGCACCCGCGCGACCAAGACCGACAGCGGCTGGTCGATCAGCGGCCAGAAGATGTGGATCTCGCTCGCCAACTTCTCCGAGGTGGCGCTGATCTTCGCCCAGACCGACCCGGCCTTGAAGCACCGCGGCCTGGCCTGCTTCCTGGTCCCGACCGACAGCGAGGGCTTCACCACCCAGGAGATCCACGGCAAGCTCGGCCTGCGCTCCTCCGACACCGGCGAGATCTCGCTCGACTCGGTCGAGGTCGGCGAGGACGCGATGCTCGGTGAGATCGGCGATGGCTTCAAGGTGGCGATGAGCGCCCTCGACAACGGCCGCTACAGCGTCGCAGCCGGCTGCGTCGGCATCTGCGAGGGCTGCGTCGAAGCTTCGGTCGCCTACGCCAAGGAGCGCAAGCAGTTCGGCGTTCCCCTCGCCCGCTTCCAGCTGGTCCAGGAGATGATCGCCGACATGATCCTCAAGCGCGACGCCTCGCGGATGCTGGTCTACCGAGCCGGCGTGCTCAAGGACGAAGGCAAGCCGAACACGACCGAGACCTCGGTGGCGAAGCTCTACGCGACCGAGTCGGCGGTCGAGTGCGCCAACCTGGCGATCCAGGTCCACGGCGGGGCCGGCTACGTCGACGACTACCCGGTCGAGCGCTACCTGCGCGACGCCCGCGTCACCACCCTGTACGAGGGCACCTCGCAGATCCAGAAGATGATCATCGGCCGCGCCGCGACCGGGATCAACGCAATGACCCCGATGGTGGCCGAGTAGCCCTTGGCGGAGCTGGTCGAGAGTTCGCGCGACGGTCACGTCGTCCTGCTACGCCTCAACCGGCCCGAGGCGCGCAACGCACTCTCGCCGGAGGTAATGGAGCTACTCGCGGACGAGCTGGAGCGGCTCGATCCCGACCCCGAGGTCCGCTGCATCGTCATCGCCGGGTCGGACAAGGTCTTCGCCGCCGGCGCCGACATCAAGGCGATGAGCGAGCGCAGCTTCGCCGAGGCGCTGCGCCACCCGGCGGCGTCCTTCTGGCACCGCCTCGCGGCGATCAAGACGCCGATGATCGCCGCGGTCTCCGGCTACGCGCTGGGCGGCGGCTGCGAGCTGGCGCTCGCCTGCGACATGATCGTCGCCGCGCGGGGCGCGACGTTCGGCCAGCCGGAGATCAACCTGGGAATCATCCCCGGCGGCGGCGGCACGCAGCGGCTCGCCCGCGTGCTCGGCAAGCAGCGCGCGATGGAGTACGTGCTGACCGGCAAGCGCTTCGACGCCGAGACAGCCCGACAGCTGGGCCTCGTCAACAAGGTGACCGCCGACGATGCCTGGCTGGAGGAGGCGATGACTCTCGCCCATAGCGTCGCCGAGCAACCACCGATCGCCGCCCGGCTCGCCAAGCAAGCCGTGATCGGCGCTGAGGAAACGGCGCTCAGCGCCGGCCTTGAGAACGAGCGACGTCTCTACGAGCTGGCGATGGCGACCGACGATCGGGTCGAGGGCATGCGGGCCTTCCTCGAGAAGCGCGAGCCAAGGTTCGAGGGAAGATGAAAGTCGAGCGGATCGGGGTGATCGGCGCCGGCACGATGGGCGCTGGGATCGCTCAGGTCGCCGCCCTGGGCGGCTATGAGACACGCCTTCACGACGCCGTCCCGGACGCGCTCGATACCGGGATCGGTCGGTTGCGGCGGGCGCTGGCCAAGGGCGCCAGCAAGGGGCTGTGGAGCGAGCACGACGCGAACGAGGCGGGCAGCCGCGTCGGCGCGACGACGAGCCTCGCGGATCTCTGCGAATGCGACTTGGTGATCGAGGCGGCGCCGGAGAACCTGGAGTTGAAGCGCAAGCTTTTCGCCGACCTCGCCGATACCTGCGGCCCGGAGGCAATCCTCGCCAGTAATACCTCCTCGTTGCCGATCACTGCGATCGCCGCCAAGGTCCCAGAGCGCGAGCGCGTGGTCGGCATGCACTTCTTCAACCCGCCGGCGCTGATGAAGCTGGTCGAGGTCGTCGCCACCGCCGACTCGACTCCCGCCGCCTTGGAGGCAACCACCGAGGTCGGAAAGCGAATGGGCCGCACGCCGATCCGGGCCAAGGACAGCCCCGGTTTCATCGCCAACCGCCTCGCCCGTCCGTTCACCTTGGAGTCGCTGCGGATGCTCGGCGACGGTCTCGCCGACGCCGAGACGATCGACCGGGTCTGCCGCAGAGCCGGCGGCTTCCGCATGGGTCCGTTCGAGCTGATCGACCTGATCGGGCTGGACGTGAACCTCAGCGTCGCTCGCTCCTTCTACGCCCAAGGCGGCGAGCCAGAGCGCTGGCGCCCCAGCCCGATCCAGGAACGCTTGGTCGCCAATGGCAGCCTAGGCCGCAAGAACGGTCGGGGCTTCTACGACTACAGTGCCCCCCCCAGCCCCTCTTCCCCTGTTCCTTCGCACCAACTGTCGCGGCAGGGGAACAGCGGAACGGGAGAGTTGACCCTGGATCCCGACCTGCTGGCCGAAATCGACCCGACTGCGCCGACGATCCTCCCCCGCCTGGTGGCCCAGATCGCCAACGAGGCCGCTTTCGCCCTCGAAGAGGAAATCGGCTCTCCACAGGACATGGACACGGCGATGCGACTCGGCTTCAACTGGCCGCGCGGACCGCTCGAGCTGACCGAGATGATCGGCGCCGATCGAGCCGTTTCCCTGCTCAATGGTTTGCGGGATGAGAAAGGCGAGGCCTACCGGCCCGCACCCGGATTGCTTGCGGCAGCGGCAAGCTGACATCGGCGAAGAGGCAGGAGACAGATGCGGCTACCGATGAGGTATGGATCAAGAATGGGTGCGAGCGCGCTCCCGGTGGCGCTCCTCTGCCTCTGCCTCTGCTCGACCGCGCTCGCGAACCGGACTGCCTTCTGGGCCAACTCGGTCGCGAACAAGATCTCGCACGCACCTCTAATCGAAGAGGGCATGGGCGCCGACATTCCGATCGACCCGTCCTATCTGAATATTCCCCGCGGAGTGGCGGTCGATTCCGCGGCCGGGAAGGTCTACTGGCTGAACACCGGCAACGGAGGCTCAATCGGCTACGCGAATCTCGACGGCAGCGCGGCCGGCTTCCTCAACACGGCAGGCGCGAGCTTCACCGAACCCTCTGGGCTGGCGATCGATCCGGCCCGTGGCAGGATCTACTGGGGGAATGCCGGCGGCGGCTCGATTGGCTACGCAAACCTCAACGGGAGCGGAGGCGGGCAGATTGCGATTACCGGCGCAACAGCGGAACCGAACGGCCTCACGGTCGATCCCCTCAACGGGCGCATCTACTGGTCCAACTTCGTCGCCGACAAAATCTCCTACGCAAATCTCGACGGCAGCGCCCCGCATGATCTCGACACTTCCGGGGCTCCGGTCGACGGTCCAATCGGCGTCGCGATCATTTCGCACACCAGCCGCATCTACTGGGCAAATCGAGAAGGCGACTCGATCGGCTACGCCAACCTCGATGGCGGCGGCGGCGGAAATGCCGACCTCAATTTGGCCATCCTGAATCCGGCGGGGATCGCAACCGACGGCGGAACCCTCTTCTGGGCAAGCGAGGAGCGTGACGAAATCAGGGACGGCAACCTCGCCGGCTGCTGCACAGTGTCGCTGGAAACGCAGGGGGCAACCCAAAGCGGTGTCTCGCCTCCAGTGCTTCTCGAAAGCCCGCGAACCGCCGGAATAGGGATTCCAACCGTTTCGGGCATGCACAAACCGGGTTCAACACTTACCTGTTCGCCCCTCGAGTGGCAGGGCGACGCGATCGAGTCATTCCTCTACCGAACCCCGCAGAGCATCTCCTACCAATGGATGCGCGACAAGCAGCCGATCGCCGGGGCCACCAGCCAGACGCTGGCCGCGACGAAGGTCGGGAACTACGTCTGCAGAGTGACAGCCACTAACTTCGCCGGGGCCAACACCGAGGAAAGCCTCCATAGGTTCCAGGTCAAAGCAACCGTCGGCTTCAAAAAGGTCAGGTTCAACCGCCGCAAAGGCACGGCGACGCTGCGGGTGGCTGTTACGGGAACGGGTCGGCTCGACCTCTACGGCAACGGTGTCACCAACGCACAGAGGAAACACGCAACGGGAACCACCAAGCTCATCGTCAAGACCAGCGGCAAGGCGAGGATCAAGCTGACCAAGACCGGCAGGGCGAAGGTCAAAGCAACGATCTCCTACACGCCCGAAGGCGGCAAGGCGATCAAGCGCTTCAAGAAGATCGTGCTGAAGAAGAAGCTGAAGCGCTAGACAAGGCCTAGAGCCGGGCGGTCGCCTTCCCGGGCGGCGGCAGCTGCTCACGGATCCGGTGAGCCAGCGAGACGGTCATCGCCCCGTCTCCAACCGCCCCTCCGACCCGGCGCGGCGCTCCGTGCCGCACGTCCCCGGCGGCAAAGAGGCCCGGGATGCTCGTCTCCAGCGCCAGCGGGTCGCGGTCCAGTGGCCACTCGGCGGGACGCTCGCCGTTGTGGATCAGGTCAGGACCGGTGAGGATGAAGCCCCGCGGCCCGACCCGCACTCCTGTTTCCGCGGCCCAGCCGGTACAGGGCAGACCACCGATGCAAATGAACAATGCCGTGGCAGGCAAACGCTCTGTCTTACCGTCCGCGTCCCGCACCCGCACCGCGGCAAGCAGTCCGCCCTCGGCTTCCACCGCATCGACCTCGCTGCGCAGTTGCACCTTGACACCCGGATGGGCTTCGACCCGCTCGATCAAATAGGCGGACATCGATTCCGCCAGGGATTCACCGCGGACCAGCAGCGTCACCCTGGCCCCGGCGTTGCCCAGGTGCACAGCCGCTTGGCCAGCCGAGTTGCCGCCGCCGACGACGATCACCTCGTCCCCGGCGCACTGCGCGGCCTCGCTGCGCCCGGCCCCGTAGTACACGCCCCGCCCGAGCAACTCGTTCACCCCGTCGACTGCGAGGCGCCGCCACTCCATGCCCGGGGCGGCGATCACCATCGAGGCCTCTATCCGGTGGCCACCGTCAACCTCCAGCTCGAAGTAGCCGCCATCGCTGTAACTGCTCCGCGAAAGGCCGCGCAGGAGGACGATCTCGGCGCCGAAGCGCTCGGCCTGCCTACCTGCCCGCCGCGCCAACTCAGCCCCGCCGATCCCTTCCGGGAAGCCGAAGAAATTCTCGATCATCGATGTGTATGAAGCCTGCCCGCCGGGCACTTCACGCTCCAGCACAACGGTAGAGAGCCCGTCCGAGGCGGCGTAGACGGCAGCGGCAAGGCCGGCCGGGCCGGCACCGACGATGGCGAGGTCATAGGAGGACCGCGACGGCGGCGCGTCGTGCCCCCAGGCGGCGGCGACGCTCTCGACCGTGGCGGGCGCGATCACCTGATCGCCGTCGATCAGGGCCGGCAACTCGGCGCTCGTTGCCCCCTGAGCCGCCAGCAGTTCATCGGCCTCAGGCGTTCCCGCCTCAAACCAATCGAATGGCTGAGCGATCCGCGTGAGGAAGTCGCGAAGGCGATGGTCCTCGCTTCCCAACCGCCGGCCGACGACCTTGACGTCCGGCCGCACCGGGCTCATCAACGCGCAAGGCGGAACATCAATTCATCCTCGTAGCACCAACTCCAGTCCTCGCCGGGCTCCACCGAGCGGATTATCGGATGCCCGGTCGCGGCGTTGTGGGCGGTGGCGTGCTTGCCCGGGGAGTTGTCGCAGCAGCCGATATGGCCACAGCCCTGGCACATCCGCAGGTGCACCCACTGCATGCCCAACTTCAGGCACTCCTCGCAGCCGGCGACCTCGGCAGGGGGGTCGAAGACCTGAATCGAGCGGAGATGGGAGCAGGACGAGGCCGTGGGTTCACCATAGCGTCATCGGTCCGTCGCGTCGCAAGCAGGGAGCATGTGACATCTGCAAGGCTGATGCCGTGAACGACGCCGAATCAGGGGGCGAGGCGATCACCGAAGAGGGGATCGCAGCCCTGCGCGAGGAAGTCCAAGAGCTCGAAGGCCCGGCCCGCACCAAGATGGCGGCACGGATCAAGGTGGCGCGCGAGGAAGGCGACCTCAAGGAGAACGCCGAGTACCACATCGCCAAGGAGGACCAGGCTCACCTCGAGACCAAAATCAAGCGCCTGCGCGAGCGCCTGCGCACCGCGGTCGTAGTCGAGGTCGACGATGCCGCCGATACCTTCGCCTTCGGCCGCACTGCCGAAGTCTTCGACGAAGCCAAAGACGAGGTCAACACGTGGACCCTGGTCGGCTCGACCGAGGCCAGCCTTGCCGAGGGCCGCCTCTCCGCCGAGTCCCCAATTGGCCGCGCCCTGCGCGACGCCAAGGTCGGCAAGCCAATCGAGATCGAGACCCCGCGCGGCTCCCGCACCTTCGTCGTTCGAAAGCTCGTCAGCTGACGTAAATCGACTGTCGAGTTTTGCACCCTATGGTGTGCTCAACTCGACAGTCGTCGCTAAGTCCCAGGCGTCGGGGCGACCTCGACCGGCTCGCCGCCAGGAGCCCAGTGTGCCTCGGGCGAGGGTGGGGTGTCGCGCAGGTACCACTCGGCATCGAGTGCTCCCTTGCAGCCGCTGCCGGCCGCGGTGACCGCCTGGCGGTAAGTATGGTCGACGACATCGCCGACGGCGAACACGCCGGCCAGGTTGGTACGGGTCGAGCCGCCCTCGGTGAGGATGTAGCCGTTCTCGTCGGTGCCGACCTGGCCCTCGACCACCTCGGAGCGGGGAATGTGGCCGATCGCGACGAAAGCGCCTTCGGTCTCGAAGTCCTCCACCTCGCCGGTCTCGACGTTGCGCAGGCGCACGTGATGGAGGCGGCCGCCCTCGCCGCCGACGAACTCCTCCGGGACGTAAGGGGTCTTGAAGTTGATGTTGGCTTGCTCAGAGGCGCGATCGAGCATGATCTTCGAGGCGCGGAACTCGTCGCGACGGTTGACCACGGTCAGATCCTTGGCGAACTTGGAGATAAAAATCGCGTCCTCCATCGCCGAGTCGCCGCCGCCGATCACGATGACTTTCTGATCTTTGAAGAAGGCGCCGTCGCAAACGCCGCAAGTGGAGACGCCGCAGCCGCTCAGCTCGATCTCGCCGGGAATGACGAGCCGGCGCGGCTCCGCTCCCATCGCCAGGATCACCGTTTTCGCCAGGTGCTCCTCGTCGCCTAGGTAGACCTTCTGCACGCCGCCATCGGCGAGCTCGACCCGGTCGACGTCGTCGCTAACGAAGCGAGTTCCGAAGCGCTCCGCCTGAGCGCGGAACTGGGTCATCATCTCGGGGCCCATGATCCCGTCGGGGTAGCCCGGGTAGTTCTCGACGTCGGTGGTGTTCTGCAACTGGCCGCCCCACTGGAAGCCCTCGAACATGACGGGCTCGAGGTTGGCTCGCGCCGTGTAGAGCGCAGCGGTGTAGCCAGCGGGCCCGCCGCCGACGATGATCACGTTCTCGACCTTCTTAGCCTCTGTCATCTCCGCCTCGAGTCTAGTGGCGTTGCCAATACTTCACTTTGTATAGTAGCGCCGCCGCGAGCGACCGGCAAACCCTCAGATTCCCAGTGCTGGACCCGCGTGCGCAACTGAAAGAAGGCGGCGATGCCGAAGGGGATCGGCATCCAGAATGCGATTAGCCGGTAGACCAGGATCGCCGGGAAGACCGTCGTCTCCGGGACGCCGAAGAGGACGAAGGCGCCGATCATTCCAGCATCGACCGCCCCCACGCCAGCAGGTGCGAAGGGGAAGAGGTTGGCGACCATGCCGAGGAAGAAGCCCTGCACGACGACGGCCAGCGGCACGTGCACGCCGAAGGCGTGGAAGGAGGCCCAGAGAATGCCGATGTTGGCGGCCCAGAAGCCCGCTGCTCCCAGCACGGCCAGTCCACCCTGTGAGGGGTGGGCGAAGAGGCTGAGTGCGAAGCGAAACCCCTCGGCAAAGGTCGCCGGGATCCGCCCCACCCTTCTCGCGATCGCCTGCCCACGCTCGCCGTGCACGAAGCGGGCGATCCGCGGCCCGAGGTCCGGCGGGATCAACGCCAGCAGGAGGCAAAGCACGAGCAGCACGCCGGCAACTCCCGCCGGGATGATCGTCAACTCGATCGAATCCTTGCCGTTGAGCACCCCGGTGCGCAGCAGGACACCGAAGAGGATCAGCGCCAGCGGGTAGAAGGCATAGTGCAGGGTGAGGAAGGCGACCATGCGCTTGGCGACCTCATGACGCGGCATCCCGGCCTTGCGCAGCGCCCAGAAGGTGAGCACGATCCCGCCCGCACCAGCCGCCGAGAAGAGCAGGGTCGCGGCGAGGCCGGCCATGTTGATCTCGTAGGTCTCCAGCCAGGTGAGGCGGAGCGCATCGCCGCCGACCACCGCCTTGAAGAGGGCGACATAGGTGGCGAAGGCCAGGACGTTGAAGCCGATCGCAACGCCGATCCAGAGCGGATCGGCGTCATCGAGCTTGCCCAGGGCATTGCTCAACCCGACCAACTTTGGGAAGAGGAAATAGATCCCGACCAGCAACGCGACGACCACGACCGTGGTCTGGATCAATCGCCGTCGCGTGAAGATCGGTAGTTCGGCGACACTGTCGCCGTTCACCGGACCCTCGGGAGACACCTCTCAGAAGCTACCGGCTGGCGAGGCGCTCCAAGCGCCGCAAGCCCCTATTCACCGCCATGACGGCGGGTTCGGCGAGCGGCTCGCCACGTCGTACGGCGGCGACCAGGCCAGCCCCGGCCACCAAATCGGTGACGTAGTGCTCACCCAGGTAGACGAGCGCGAAGCCGAGTGTCAGCGCGTAGCTCCAGCCCACGGCGCCCTCGACCGGGCCCGCCTCGGTGAGCACGATCGCCGCCATCGTCGAGGTGGCGAAGTGCAGCGAGGGCATCGCCGCCCAGGGGTTGCCGCCCAGCGCGTTGTACATCTTCGGCCAGGCCGAGCGCCAGGTTTCTTCGCCGACGCCGATCATGATCCGCTCCACCTTCTCGCCGGTCAGTCCCTGCTCCGAGGCCCACCACGGCGGCGATGTCGGCACGACGAAATAGGCAATGCAACCGGTGTCGAAAACCGCGGCCATCTGGCGGGCGGCGCGCGGGAAGCGCTCCGGATGGCGCAACAGGATCCAGGTCAGGGCGAGATAGGGCTCGAAGAACCAAAGCCAGTGCGCCCAGGTGAGGAAGCGATTGACGGTGCCGACGCGGCGCAGGCGCGCCATCCCCTGTTGAAGCCGGGCGTTGGGCAAGCGACCGAGTCCGATAACCCGGTCGGCGACGATTGGGTAGCGGCTGCGCAGGCGGCCCTGCAAGCGCTCCGGATCGTCGTAGGGCAACTCGTGCACCATGATGAATGCCCACATCTGCATCGCGTAGAGCGCCACGTCACGCCTGCGAGAACGCGGGTAAAGAACGGCGATCGCCAGCGGCCCTGCCGCGCAGGCTGTAATCGTCACCGGAGTTGGCAGACGCAGCCGCTTGCGCAGCAGCGGAACAGCCACAGCGGCCGCGAGGGCGCCGGCCGCTCCGGCGCGCACCGCGAGGCGAAGCGCCGGAGATGGCCGCGAGCGCGCCTTCATCAGGCCGGCGAGTATAGGTCGGCGGGCAAACGACGGGCACGGCGGCGCGCCGCCTGAATGACTGCCTTCGTGATTAGAATGGCCGCGCTTTGGCGCCCCACTCCCCTGGCACCGACCAGATCGACACCCTGCTTTGGATTGGCTTCGTCGCCGCGGCGATCGTCGTCGTCGCGATCAACGGTGCGCTGATCTACGCGCTGCGCCGCTATCGCAGCGACCGCGGCGCCGAGCCGCGCCAGATTCGCGGCAGCCGCGGCAGCCAACTGCGGGTCGGCGCCCTGCTCACCGTCTTCGCCGCAATCGTCCTCGTGCTCAGCTTCATCTACACCGACAAGGCGCGTGAGACGCCTACTACCGGCCCCGCTGGCCTCGCCTCGGCCAAGTCCAAACCGCTCGAGATCGAAGCGACCGGCCAGCAATGGCTCTGGCGCTACGGCTACCCGAACTCCGCCTTCTCCTACTACAAGCTGGTCGTGCCAGTCGACACCACAGTCGAACTGGAGCTTGTCTCCACCGACGTGATCCACACCTGGGACGTGCCCGAGCTGGCACCCAAGCGCGACGCGGTGCCCGGCAAGACCAACCAGGTCGTCTTCCGCGCTGACGAAGAAGGCAGCTTCGACGGTGACTCGGCGTCGTTCTCCGGTCAGGCATACGCGGCGATGCGCACCGAGGTTGAAGTCGTCTCTCCCGAGGCTTACGAAGAATTCGTCAAACAGCAGAAGGCCGATATCCAGGCCGCCCAGGATCGCGTCGTCAGCCTGATCGAAAAGGGAGAAGTGCCATGAGCGACCCGATCGACACGGTGACTTCCGGGTATTCGAATCCGGGGCGATCGGGGCGCGAATCCGGTGTGATGATCGCGGAGCAACCGGGCGCCCCCCGCCCCGAGATCGTCGTCGACGGCTTCCCCCGCCGCCGCCCCCGCTGGATCGAGATCGTCACCAGCGCCGATCACAAGGACGTCGGGCGAGTGATGATCGGCGCCGCGCTCGGCTTCCTCTTCATCGCCCTGGTCGAGTTCCTGCTGATGCGACTGCAGCTCGCCGTGCCCGAAAACACGCTGCTCACCCCCGTCATCTTCAACCGCATGCTCTCGCTCTACGGGGCGACTGCGATCTTCCTCTTCGCGATTCCTCTCGCGCTCGGCCTTTTCTACTACCTGGTGCCGCTCCAGATCGGCGCCCGAGGCACAGCGCTGCCGCGCCTCGGGCAGATCGGCCTATGGCTCTACCTTGCCGGCGCCACGGTCCTCTACGCGGGCTTCCTCTTCACACCGTCGGAGGCCGGCGTCAATCCGCTGGCGCCCCTTTCCGAGCTCGCCTTCCTGCCCAACAACGGCGTCGACGCTTGGGCGGCGGCGAGTGGGCTTGCGACCCTGGGCTTCGTGCTCATCGCGGTCAACCTAGTCGTGACCCTTCGCCGCATGCGCGCTCCGGGCATGGCCTGGCGGCGGGTGCCCATCTTTGCCTGGGCGGCGGCGATCTGCTCCTGGCTGCTGCTGGTGATCGGCCCGGTGATGTTGGCGGCGATCGCGATGCTGACGATCGACCGCAATTTCGGCGGCATCTTCTTCGCCGATGGCTCCGGTGGCGCGCCCTTGCTTTGGGCGCACCTGAGCTGGATCTTCTACACCGGCACCTACATGATCGTCCTGATCACGGCGCTGGCGGCGATCGCCGAGATCGTCCCAGTCTTTGCTCGCAAGCCTCTCTTCAATCGCAAAGCGGTGACCGGCTCGCTGCTGGCGATCGCGGTGATCGGCACGCTTGCCTGGATGCAGAACATGCTCACCGCACCGATTGGCATCGGCTGGATGTACTTCGCGATGATTATGTCGCTGGCGCTGATCGTGCCCTTCGGCCTGATCGTCTTCAACCTGATCGCGACGATGATCGGCGGGACGCTGCGGATGCGGGCGCCCTTGCTCTTCGCCGCCGGCGCGATCTCGATGATCTCGATCGGCATCACAGCTGAGATGGTGCACTCGATGGTTGCCGTTTCCTGGCGCCTGCACAACACCACCGACGCCACCGCCGCGACTCACTTCGCCCTTATCGGCGGCAGCGTCTTCGGCGGCTTTGCCGCCCTCTACTACTGGTTCCCGAAGCTGACCGGGCGCACGATGGGAGAGACGCTGGCGCGCTTTTCCTTCTGCACCATGACGATCGGGACCCTGCTCACCTTCGTGCCGCTCTTTTTTGCCGGTGGCGAACACGGCCAGGTCGTCGACGCCTACAAGTTCTTCAGCGGCACCGGCGTCAGCACCGACAACCTGATCGCCACGATTGGCTCCTTCGTGCTCGCGATCGGGATCGTCCTCACCCTCGTCAACGCGATCGCCAGCCGCACCAACGGGGGGCGTGCCGGGCACGACCACTGGGGTGGCGACTCGCTCGAGTGGTTCGCCCTCTCGCCACCGGAGCCGCACAACTTCGACCTGCTGCCCGACGTGCGCAGCGACCAGCCGATGCGCGACATCCGTGCAGCGATCGCCCATCGCACCCGCCGAGCCGAGCGCGCGGCACGCGAGACCCAGTCGGTAGCCTGAGACCGTGAGCGGCGCCGAAACGGCTGTCGTCGCGCAGCGCCCCGCGGCGTTCGGCGTTCTGCGCGACTACGCGACCCTGACCAAGCCCAAGGTGCAGTCGCTGCTGCTCCTGACCACGATCACGACGATGTACGTGGCGGGAGACCCCTCTATCGGCTTGGTCTTCCTAACCTGCCTCGGCGGTGCCCTCTCGGCTGGCGGGGCTGGCGCGATCAACCACGCGATCGACCGTGACGTCGACCGGATCATGGCCCGCACGGCCGACCGCCCGGTGGCCAGCGGCCGCATCTCGCCAGCGGCGGCGATCGCCTTTGGCGCCTTGCTTGGCTGCGCCTCCTTCGCCCTGTTGGCACTGACGGTGAATCCGCTGGCAGCAGCCCTCTCGATCTCCGGCCTCTTCGGCTACGTCTTCGTCTACACGCTGTGGCTGAAGCGCTCGACGCCGCAGAACATCGTGATCGGCGGCGCCGCCGGCGCTGTGCCGCCACTGGTCGCCTGGGCGGCCGTCACGGGCACGCTCAGCGGCACGGCCTTCTACCTCTTCGCGATCGTCTTCTTCTGGACCCCGCCCCACTTCTGGGCGCTCTCGCTGCTGATGAAGGACGAGTACGCCAAGGCTGGAATCCCGATGCTGCCCGTGGTGCGCGGCGAGGCGGAGACGCGCCGCCAGATCCTGCTCTACACGGTGCTTCTCTACGCCGTGACGCAGTTGCCTTTCTGCGCTGGCGGCTTCGGCATCGAGTACTTGATTGCATCGATGACACTCGGCGCCGGCTTCATCTACTGCTCCGTGCGCCTGCTGCGCAGCGCCGATCGCCGCTGGGCTCTGCGCACCTACCTCTACTCACTCGCCTACCTGGCATTGCTCTTCGTGGCGATGCCGCTCGACCGGTTGTTCTAGTAGAAATCCGAACGTGGATCGCGAGACCGCCAGAGTGAGTATGAGTGCCGGCCTGCTGGCCGGTGGCATCGCCACCGCCGTCTTCGCCCTCTGCTTCGTGGCCGCGATGCTCTACATCGCCTCGTGAGCGAGCACCGGCAGATTCCCGAGCCCGGCGAGCTCATCTACCCGCCCCGTCCCTCCTGGGCGCCGGCAATCTTCGGCTTTGCCCTCGCCCTGACCGTCTGTGGCATCTTCGCCGAGGGCTTCATGGTGCGCGGCTGGATCTACTCGATCGTCGGCGGCGTGGTCGCCCTCTTCGCCTTCCGCAGCATGGTTCGCGATGCGATCCACAGCTATTACCGCCTACCGCGCAAACAGCGCGTGCGCGGTGCGGTTCTGCCTGTCGAAACAATTTCTCCGCCACGCGCTTAGCGCCCGCGGTCCTCAGTCGGGACTCATGCCTGAAGTGGCGCCATCTGACGTCCAGACGCGGACGATGTCGCGCATCGAAAGCACTCCGACCAGCTCGGGGCCGTCGTAGACGATGAGATGGCGGATGCCCCGCTGTGACATTTCGGTAGCGGCGCGCTCGAGGCTCCAATCCGGCGAGGCGGCAATCACGCTGTCGCTCATGTGGTCCGCGACCCGCTCGGAATCCGGGTCCTCGCCAGCTCCAAGGGAGAGCAAAATGTCACGCTCGGTAAGGATGCGGGGCACGGGCGTCTCGTCGTCGCTGACCAGCGCCGCGCCGATTTGCTTTTCGGCCATCATCGCCGCGGCCTCGCGCAACGTGTGCGTCGGGCCGACCGTCAGGACCACCTTCGACATCCCATCCCGTACCTGCATTTGCCGCCTCCCTTCCGGGCTTGCGAGTTAGTGAGAATCGCCTCAAGCCTACCCGACCACAGGCAAGGGTAAGCCCGCTTTCAGCCGGGTCAGACATATAGACTTCGGCGCGCTTCGCGCCGCATGTCCAAGCTCGCCAATCCCATCCGCCCGCTGCTCGTCCTCGCCGCTCTGGCGGCCATTGCGCTACCCGCATCTGGCTGCGGCACGACCAGCGCCGATCCGGCCCGGGGTCGCATCCTATTTGTGCAGAAGTGCGGCGTTTGCCACGCTATGGCGCAGGCCGGGACCACGGCGCAGGTCGGCCCCAACCTCGACGACGCCTTCGCCGCGGCCCGCGCGGTGGGTGAGGGTGGCGACACGGTGGAAGGAGTGGTCAAGGCCCAGGTCGAGTACCCGCGACCGAGCAACAACGACCCGGCGGTCTCGATGCCCGCCGACATCGTCACCGGGCAGGAGCTCGACGATGTCGCCGCCTACGTCGGCCTCTATGCCGGCGTGCCCGGCGCGGCCCCGCCGAAAGTGCCGGGAGGCCCCGGCGCCCAGGTCTTCGCCAACAGCGGCTGCGGCGGCTGCCACACCCTGGCAGCGGCCAAAGCCGGCGGCACGGTCGGCCCGAACCTCGACGAAGTCCTTCCCGGTCAGAACGAAGCGATGGTCAAAGAATCGATCGTCGATCCGAACAAGGAGATCGCCAAGGGCTACCCGCCAAACGTGATGCCCGCCAACTTCGAGCAATCACTCTCGCCGAAAGAAATCGAAGACCTGGTGAAGTACCTGCTCGAATCGACCTCCGGCGGTGGCAAGGGCGGTTCGAAGAAGAGCAAAGCAGGCGCCGGGCCACCCCCAGGTCCCCCGGTCCACGCCTCGGGCGGCTGAGCCTCTCAGCGCGGCTCCAATCGCCGCTGGCATCATCCGCTGAGGCAACTCATGCGCGCTCGCCTCAGAATCACTCCGCAGCTCTACGCCAAGGTCACCCTCGTCGCCCTCTTCGCGCTGGCGCTGATCGTGCTCACCGGCGCCGGAGTGCGCCTGACCGGCTCTGGACTCGGCTGCCCGGACTGGCCCAAGTGCTACGGCCAGACGGTGCCGCCGCTCGATACCCACGCGGTCATCGAGTACGGCAACCGGGTGCTGACCGGCTTCGTCGGCTTCGCCGTGATCGCCGCCAGCGTCCTCGCCTGGTTCCGCCGTCCGTTTCGCTGGCATCTGGCGCTGTTCGGGGCCTTGCTCCCACTGGGAGTGATCGGCCAGGCAATCCTCGGCGCCCTGGTGGTCAAGCACCACCTCGCCCCCGGCCTGGTGATGAGCCACTTCATCCTCTCGATGCTGCTCCTCGACGCGTCCTTCGCGCTGGCCTGGTGCTCGCGCTACGAACCGTGGGAGCGACGGCGCTCGAACAACCGTCTCGGCGTATGGTCCGTCCGTGCCCTGATCCCCCTCGGCCAGCTGACGATCCTCGCCGGCACGATCGCCACGGCTTCTGGCCCGCATGCCGGCGCGCATGCCGGTCAGCTCGTCCATCGCTTCGATTTCGAGGGCACGCGAACCCTGGAATGGGTCGTGCAGCGCCACGCCGCGATTGCCACGCTCTTCGGCATCGCCGCGATCGCGGTCTGGTTCCTCTTGAGACGCCCAGGGGGCGACAGTCGGGCCGCTGGGCCGCTGGGAGCCGTAATCGGCCTGCTCGCCCTGCAAGGGCTCGTTGGCGGCCTCCAGTGGGCTCTGAAGCTTCCATCGGAGATCGTCTGGGTCCACGTCGCCCTTGCCACGGTCACCTGGCTGGCAATGCTCTGGACCGTGGCGACAGCGGGGCGCCTGGAGCCGCGCGGGATCGCCCTGCAACCCGGAGGCCAGAGCAGCCCGAGGGAGTCCCGCGCACCGGCCTTGACTCAGAACTGAATCAAGGCGTCACGAGACCGCACGGTCGGCGCTCAGGTCGACGACCACGTGCGTGATCGGCAGGTCGATCTGCTCCCGCGCCTTGTCGACGACACCGTGCTCGAGCCAGCGAGAGCGCTCTGGCGGATGAGTCGAGATCACGATCTCATCGGCCGCGAAGACGCGCAGCGCGTCCTCGATCGCCACGTTGGGGTCGGAATCGCCGATCTCGCCCTTGACCTTCAGCCCCAGCTGCTTGATCGCGATCAGCGACAGCTCCATGCGCTGGCGCGCCAGCTCGATCGCCTTGTCGACGTCCGAGGCCCAGTGCGAGGCACGAGAGGTGGCCAGCGCCGGCGTCACCACGAGGATCTCGCAGTTCTGCTCATGGCAGCGCCCGCGGATCTCCTCCAGCAGGGCGTCCCCCTGAACGGTCTCGTTGGCGACCACCAGTAGACGGAACTTACCGTCCCTGCCCTGCGTCAGCTCGACGGTGCGCGGCAACGATCCGCGAGCGCTGCGGTAGCCAAAACCGATGCCAAAACCGATCAGCGCTGCAGCCCAGACGACACCGATGACCGGCCGCGTCAGCAGCGTCAGCACGATTACTGAGACGGCTCCAAGCCCAATCACTACCACCCACCGAAATGCGTCAGCCTCAGACCTCAGTGGATTGTGCATGTACCAATTTTTACCCTGAGGCGGTGAAAATCAAGCCTGGCAAGGACACAGGGAACGAAGCGTGCTCTGCGCATGAGCGACCGAGGACGCCGTCAGGCGCCGATTTGCCACCGCCTCAGAGGATGTAGACGGTGGTGTAGACGACAATCCACATCACGTCGACGAAGTGCCAGTAGATCCCCGGAACCTCGACGCCGAGATGGTCCTTGGCCTCGGGGCCAAAATGGCCGCGGAAGGCGCGGATCGTGGCGAAGCTGAGCAGGCAGAGACCGACGAAGACGTGGGCGCCGTGCAGGCCGGTGAGGCTGTAGAAGATCGAGCCGAAACCGAGGTCGCGAGCGCTGAAGCCGAGGTGGACGTACTCGTTGATCTGGATGAAGAGGAAGGTGGCGCCAAGCAGCCAGGTAAGCACCAAGCCCAGCTTCAAGCCAGTTCGGTTGCCACGGCGGATCGACTCCAGGGCGTAGTGGATGGTGAAGCTGGAAGAGACAAGGATCGCCGTGTTGATTCCGGCTACCGCGACCGGCAGTTCAAATGGATGTGGCGGCCAGCTCGTTGGATGGACGACTACGCGCAGGAAGAAGTAAGAGGCGAAAAAGGCTCCGAAAAGCATTACCTCGGAGACGATGAAGAGAAAGATCCCCAGGGTCTGTCGGTCGATTCGTGAGCTCTGATTAGCCTCGGGCGGCCCGTGATGCTCGTGGGCGTCGTGCCCCAGCGCGACCGTGGCGCTCTCCATCAGGACTCCCCTCCCTCGGCAACAGCGGCAGCCACCGCCGCCGCCGGGCGGCCGACCTCGAGGTGCTCGACCGGCTTCTCGGTGATCTCGCGTACGCGGCCGATCAGGTCGTCCTCGAGCCAGCGCGAGGTCTCGCCGGCGAAGGTGGAGATCAACACCTCGTCGACGCTGTAGTGCTCGATAGCGTTCTGCACCGCGTGGAAGGGGTCGGGGCTCATCGGCTGGCCGGTAGCGTCGATGTCGGCGCGGTAGAGCTCCGCCAGGGTCGAGGCGAGATCGCGGACGATTTCCGGCTCGGTCGCGTCCTCGGTCCGTGGGCAGATGATCGTGTAGCGATGCGGGTGTCCGGCGGCGCGCTCCTTGAGCCGGCCAATCAAATCCGGTGCGGCTACGGTCTGACTCGCCACCACCAGCGTGTGGCTCTTCTCCCAGCTGACCGAGTCGTCGGAGATCCGCACCGGGATATGGGTGATTTGAACCTCCGGTTCGAAGCGAGCTTCAGCCCAGGAGACGAGGTCCTTGCGGGTGAAGCCAAAGCGGGTCCCGGCGGCGCACGAGAGCAGTACCTCACCGGGCTCGTGGGCCCTCACCGCATCGTCGAGCGCCAGCGCCGGCTCGGGGTCCATCACCTCGCCGACCGATTCGAGCCCATACTCGGAGAGCACCGACATCGTCACCTCGACTCGGGCCCGTGCGGCGTCCCGCAGCTCACCGGAGTCGATCAGCTGGCCGACCGCGGGTTGGTTCTGTGGCGCCACGACGGCGATCAGGGAGACTTTGCTGGCCCGCTCGCGGACCGCCTGCAGGAGCTTGCGGCCGCCCGCGACCTCGTTGAGGAAGACGAGCAGGGGCTTGGCCTCGGAAGCCTCGCTCATGTCGAGCCCACCACGGTCGGCTCAGACGGGGCTGGGGCCTCAACGCTTTCGCCGGCCATGATCGCGTGGCGAGCACCTGGCACGCCGAACTCGTAAGGACCGCCGACAACACGCGGGATCTCATCGAAGTTGAAGATCGGCGGTGGCGAGGAGACCTGCCACTCGATCGAGTTCGCGCGCCACGGGTTGGCTTCTGCCCGCGGCCCGAAGCGCCAGCTGACGATCATGTTGTAGAGGAAGACGAGCTGCACGGCGCCGAGGATGAAAGCGCCGCAACTGATCAGCAGGTTCCAGTTGCCGAACTGGGTGGCGTAGTCGGCGACGCGGCGCGGCATCCCGTCCATGCCGACCCAGTGCATCGGGATGAAGGTGACCCAGGTGCCGAACAGCGTGCCCCAGAAGTGGACCCGGCCGAGCTTCTCGTCATACATCCGCCCCGTGATCTTCGGGAACCAGTGGTAGATGCCGGCGAAGATCGTGAAGACGGAGCCGCCGAAGAGGACGAAGTGAATGTGGGCGACGATGAAGTAGGTGTCGGAGACGTGGATGTCGATCGGCACCATGCCCAGCATCACGCCGCTGATGCCGCCGATCGTGAAGGTGACGATGAAGGCGAGCGCGAACAGCATCGCGGTCGAATAGGTGTGGATCTTGCCGAAATAGAGCGTGCCCAGCCAGGAGAAGATCTTGATTCCGGTCGGCACCGCGATCAACAGCGTGGTCAGCATCATCGGCACACGCAGCCAGCTGAACATGCCCGCGACGAACATGTGGTGCGCCCAGACCGAGTAGCTGAGCACGACGATCCCGATCAGCGCCAGCGCCATTAGTCGGTAACCGAAAATCGGTTTACGGGCGTGCACGGAGATGACCTCGGAGATGATCCCGAAGCCCGGCAGGATCATGATGTAGACCGCCGGGTGCGAGTAGAACCAGAAGATGTGCTGGTAGCTGATCACGTCGCCGCCGGAGCCGAACTGGAAGAAGTTCGTGTGCATCAGGCGGTCGAACAGGACCATGAACTGGACGCCCGAGATGAATGGCGTCGCGGCGACGACGAGCAGCGAGGTCGAGAGGTTCGCCCAGACCAGGAGGGGCATCCGCCAGAAGTTCATTCCCGGCGCCCGCATGGTCACGATCGTGACCAGGAAGTTCAACGCGGTCGCCACCGATGACGCACCTGCGAACTGGACCCCGAGGTTGAAGAACGATTGCCC
>JAWVFJ010000008.1:0-10634 GCA_033856275.1 Solirubrobacterales bacterium | reverse complement strand
CCGCCTGGATCAGGTGAAAGTGCTCAGGTAGAGATCAATCAATGAGGATCCCGCGAGCAGGCCCACCACGCCGCCCAAGGCCAGGAACGGACCGAAGGGAATCGCCCGCTTGCGCGCCTCGGCCCCGTCGCGGACGATCAGGGCGACGCCGACCAGGGAGCCTGCCAGCAGGGCCACGAGCAGCGCCGGCACCACCCAGACGCCGAGGAAGAGCCCCATCATCGCCGCCAGCTTCACGTCCCCCATGCCCATTCCGCCCGGATAGGCGAGGGCGGAAAGGAAGAGCACTCCCCCGGCCCCCACGGCGGCGGCCAGGCGCTCGGGCAGCGAGCCGGGGTCGGAGATCGCGGCGACCACGACGGCGAGGATCGCGGCGAAGATCAGGATCCGGTTCGGGATGATCCGCCGCTCGAGGTCGGTCAGGGTGATCGCGAGCAGGGTCGAGACGAAGATCAGGCCGAGGACGAGCTCGCCCGCGTCGCCCTGGAAGCGCAGCGCGACCGCGACGAAGAAGACCGCCAGCGCCGCCTCGGTGAGCGGGTAGCGGACCGAGATCGGCTCACCACAGCAGCGGCTGCGCCCGCGCAGGGCCAGCCAGGAGAAGATCGGCACGTTGTCGCGGGCCGCAATCTCGGCGCCGCAGTCGGGACAGACCGAGCGCGGCCCGAGCACCGAGGCGCCCCGCGGCACCCGGTGGGCGACGACGGTGACGAAGCTGCCGAAGATCGCCCCGAGGAAGGCGGCGAGGACGATGCCGGCCGCGGTCATGGGCTCGGGTTGACGAAGTCCGACTGGAGTTCGTAATACGGGCGCCGGGTGGCGATGTTGCCCGGCTTGTTCGGCAGGACGGCGATCACTACCCGCTTGAAGCTCTGGCCGGTTTTGCAGCTTTCCGTTTCGCTGCCGGCGACCGTCGCGCAGTAGGCAGTGTCTTTGCGCCAGACCACGTAGCGGTAGACCGCGACTTTGGTGCCGCCGACCGAGAAGGCGGTGGAGAACGGTTCTACTTCGCCGCTGGCCGAGACGACCATCGTCGCGTAGTTGGCGGTCCCGGTCCGGTTCAGGTTGAACGTGGTACCGCTGATCCGGTTGTTCGGGCTGGTCGTTTCGGTCGAGTTGACCGGCGTCGTCTTCATGGCGATCTTTTCGTAGGCCAGGCTGCGGACCTTGTCCATTTCGCGCTGGGCGACGCTCAGCCCGATCTGAGTTTCACGGCCGCGCTGGACGTTGTGAATCGAGGCCGAGAAGGTCTGGAAGACGGCCAGGGCGCCGAGCACGAGGATGATCGAGGCGACCAGGACCTCGAGGACGCTGAATCCCTCCTCGTCGTTCTTGAGCCGGCGCAGGTCCATCTCAGTAGCCCAGGACGGTCGGCGAGTTGCGCAGGGTCGCACCGTTTTCGAAGGTGTTGGTGGCGGTCCCGCTCGAGCCTGGGAAGACGAGCTTGGCGGCAATGTAGGTCGGCGTGGTCGTCGGGGTATAGGTGAAGACCGAGTTGTTGGAGAGCTTGCCGACGATCTTGACCGCCGTCCCTCCCCCGACCGCGCGGGTGCACTGGTAGGTCGTTTTCGAGGTTTCCAGCGCGCATTTGTAGATGACTTCGCAGGAGATCGCGGTGGCGCTGGGGCTGGCGCTCGTCGTACACGAGGCCGAGTGGACGTAGGTTTTGACTTTCAGTTCGGAGGCGGTCCCCGAGCCCGAGCTGGCCTGCCTGACGTCGTCGACGATTCGCCGCAGCGCCGTCCGCGCTTCGCCGACCTGGTCGGCGGTGTGGGTGACCCGCGCCTGATCTTTCAGGGTCGAGAAGAAGAGCGCGACCGTCGCTCCGGTGATCACCACCATCATCGACATCGCGACGAGGAGCTCAACCAGGGTGAAGCCGCGCTCATCAGATCTCATCTCGACCCGTCCCTGGACTATCGCCAGGACCCGCTGCTCGGACAGCCGGCCCGGTTGGTAGCGGATTTGACTTCGCAGGGAAAGGTCAGGGCGCCGGTCGAGGATCGCGTTATTTTGAAGACGTTTTCCGAACCGCTGGCGGTGACGGCGATCGTGTAGCCGCTGGCCGAAGGCGTGATCGACGGCACCGGGCTGGCGTTGAGCGTCGGCTCGATCGTCTGCAGGTTGGCGATTTTGCAGTTGGCTTCACTGTAGGAGCCGTTGTTGTCGATTCCGCAGGTCTCCATTGCCACCTGGGCGGCGTGGGCGACCTCCTTCGCCTTGGCATCGCCCGCCTTGCTTTTTTGGTTGAAGAAAGCGGGCAGAGCGATCGCGGCGAGGATGCCGAGGATGAGCATTACGACGAGCAGCTCGATCAGGGTGAACCCCGCCTCACTGTCGCCATTGAGCCGGGCGCCGATCTTTGCCCGGATATTCTGGAGCAACATAGGTACCTCCTAGTGGACCTATCGTTTGCGCCAGAGCCCGGGAATCGCCTTGATGGCACCGAGGCACTGGCTTTCTTGTCTCTCCCTCATCGGCCTCCGGGGCGGCGGCTTTAGCCTCTGCATGGTGAATTTCCCTGAGCCGTACTTTTCCGCTGCAAGCAAGCGAAAAGTGGAGAGGGCTACCCCCAAAAGTTGGCAACGGAATTCCTGACCGGCGGTCGGCACCGTACAGACGTCCAGCCGCGAAAAAGGGTCAGCGAATCTTTTCGTAGATGCTGAAGATCGGCAGGTACATCGAGATCACGATGAATCCGACGACGCCGCCGATGAAACAGATCAGGATCGGCTCGATCAGGGACGTCAGAGCTTTCACCTTGGCATCCACCTCGGCCTCATAGAAGTCGGCGATTTTGGTCAGCATCGTCTCCATCTGACCGGTTTCCTCGCCGACCGCGACCATGTTCGCGACCATAGGCGGAAAGATCGGGTGGGCGGCGATCGGGGCGGCGATCGAGCCGCCGCGTTTGACCGAGGCGTAGACGTCCTCCATCGCTTCCTCGACGACGATGTTGCCGGAGGTTTCGCCGGTGATCTGGATCGCCTGCAGGATCGGCACACCGGAGCTGACCGCGCCCGAGAAGGTGCGTGACCAGCGCGCCAGCGCCAGCTTCTGGACCACGTCGCCGAGTTTGAACGGCAGCTTCAGCTTGACCCGGTCGATCACGGCGCGGCCGCGATCGGTGCCGCGCCAGCGCATGCCGGCGAAGATCAGCACCGCCGCCAGTGGCAGGACGATGAACCAGTAGCCGGTGACCGCGTCGGAGATGCCGACGGTGATCTTGGTCATGAACGGCAGTTCGGCTTTTTCCTCCGGGTTTTCGGCCGCCAGTTCTTCGAAGATACCGACGAAGACCGGGACCACGAAGGCGACGATCCCGATCATCGCCAAGATCGCCACGCTGAAGACGAGCGTCGGGTACATCAGCGCCGATTTCACCTCGCGCCGCAGTTTGTCGAGCTTCTCCAGATGCCAGGCCATGCGGTCCAGCGCCTCCTCGAGGCGACCGGACTGCTCACCCGAGCGGACCATCGCCCGGTAGAGGCGATCGAAGACCTTGGGGCGGCGCTCCATCGCCTGCGCCAGCGAGGCGCCGGCCTCGACGTCGCGGCGGACGCTGTCGATCGCCTCGGAGATCTGGTCGTCCTCGGTCTGCTCCTCGAGCGTGCCCAGCGCCCGCAGCATCGGCATGCCGGAGGCGATCAGGGTCGCGAACTGGCGCGAGGCGACCGAGACGTCGCGCATCGGGATGCCCTTCATCCGTTTCAGGAAGTCCTCGATCTTGACCGGTTCCGCCTTCTCGGAGACATCGAGGACGACGAGGCCGCGCTGGCGCAGCTGCTCGGCGACGTGGGTCTTCGATTCGGCCTCGATCTCTCCCCGGGAGGGGACCCCCGAGAGGTCGACGGCCTCGAAGGCGAAGGTGGCGGCGCCGGCCATGGGCTATCCCATCCCCTGCGGGACGCCCGACTGGTAGCCATTGCCCTGCGCCCCGGCCGGAGCGCCCTGGCCGCCGAGCAGGCGGCGCAGCTCCTCGGGCACCGAGGCACGCTGCTCGGCGAGGGCGTTGGTGATCTTGCCGGCGCGGACTAGGCGGACCAGGTCGGCGTCCATCGTCTGCATGCCGATCGAGCCGGCGGTCTGGATCGCCGAGTAGATCTGGTGGGTCTTTGACTCGCGGATCAGGTTGCGGACGGCCGGGTTGGGCACGAGCACCTCGGTGGCGACGACGCGCCCCCTGCCGTCCGCGGTCGGCAGCAGCTGCTGGGTGACGATGCCCTGCAGCGCCACCGAGAGCTGGGTCCGCACCTGCTGCTGCTGCTCGGGCGGGAAGACGTCGATGATCCGGTCGACCGTCTGCGCCGTGGACTGGGTGTGCAGGGTGGCAAAGACGAGGTGGCCGGTCTCGGCCGCGGTCAACGCGGTGGAGATCGTCTCCAGGTCGCGCATCTCGCCGACGAGGATGACGTCGGGATCCTCTCGCAGGGCGGCGCGCAGGCCCAGCGAGAAGTCCTCGGCGTCGGAGCCGACCTCGCGCTGGTTGACGATCGAGCGCTTGTGGGTGTGCAGGAACTCGATCGGATCCTCGATCGTGAGGATGTGATCTTCGTGCTCTTCGTTGATGACGTCGATCATTGCCGCCAACGTCGTGCTCTTGCCCGAGCCGGTCGGGCCGGTGACGAGGACGAAGCCACGCGGTTTCGCGGTCAGCTCGCGCAGCACCTGCGGCACGCCAAGCGTGTCGAGCCCGGGGATGTCCTGCGGCACGAGGCGGAAAGCGGCGCTGACCGAGCCACGCTGGAAGAAGCAGTTGACGCGGAAGCGGGCGACCCCGGGGATCGCGTAGGCGAAGTCGAGCTGCTTGTTGTTCTCGAAGCGCTTGCGCTGATCGTCGTTGAGGATCGAGTAGACGACCTCGCGGGTCTGCTGCCCGGTCAGCACCGGGAAGCCCTCCATCGCCTTGATCTTGCCCTTGTCGCGGATCGCCGGCGGGAAGCCCGCCGTGATGTGGACGTCCGACGCACTCGCCTCGACCATAAGGCGCAGCACCTCGGAGAAGTCGAAATCAGGCTGTGACACGGAGCACCTCCTCGAGGCTCGTGACCCCGGCTCGAATCTTGACCACGCCGTCCTCACGCAGGGTGAGCATTCCCTCCTCGCGAGCGACGGCGGCGATTTCCGTCTCGGGCGCGCGAGCGATCGTCATCTGCTTGAGGCGCTCGCTGAGGCTCATCACCGAGTAGATCCCGACCCGGCCCTTGTAACCGCTGTTGTTGCAGCGGCCGCAGCCAACCGGCTCGTAGGCCTCAACCTCGGTACCGACCCTGATCCCGGCCTCCTGCAGCGCCGCGACCGGGACGATCGAGCGCCGCTTGCAGCTCGAGCAGAGCTTGCGGGCGAGGCGCTGGGCGACGACGCAATCGACGGCGGAGGAGGTGAGGAAGGTCTCTATTCCCATCTCGCCCAGACGCGCAATCGCGCCCGGGGCGTCGTTGGTGTGCAGCGTGGTCAGCATCATGTGGCCGGTCAGCGCCGCCTCGATCGCGATCCGCGCCGTCTCGGCGTCGCGGATCTCGCCGACCATGACGATGTCGGGGTCGGCGCGCAGGATCGAGCGCAGCCCGCGGGCGAAGTCGAGCCCCGCCTTGCGGTTGACGTTCATCTGGTTGACGCCCGGAATGCGGAACTCGACCGGGTCCTCGATCGTGATGATCTTCTTCTCGATCTCGTTCAGCTCGCCGAGGGCCGCGTAGAGCGTCGTCGACTTACCGGAGCCGGTCGGACCGGTGACCAGCACCGCGCCGTAAGCCTGATGGAAGGCATCCTCGAAGCGGGCGCGGGCGGAGCCGTCCATGCCCAGGTCGTCGAGCGAGCGCTGCGCATTGCCCTCATCGAGGATGCGAATCGTCGCTCCCTCGCCGCGCGAGGTAGGCAGTGTGGTGACGCGGAGGTCGATGCGACGCTCCTCGACCGCGACGCTCACACGGCCGTCCTGGGGAACGCGCTTCTCGGCAATGTCGAGCTCGCTCATGATCTTCAGTCGCGAGATCACCGCGTTGATCATTCGCTTCGGCACATGGGCGGACTCCTTCAACACGCCGTCGATGCGGAAGCGAATGCGCAGCTCGCCTTCTTCGGGCTCGAGGTGGATGTCGGAAGCCCCCTCTCCCACCGCTTGGGCGAGGATGCTGTAGACGAGCTTGATTACGGGGGCATCCTCCGCCCCCGCCTGCATCGAGCTGACGTCGGCGAGGTCCTCCTCGAGCCCTTCCACCTCATCGACCCTGTGCTGCTCCTCGACGATCGCATCGGCGGCGGCGCTCTGCAGGGTGCCGAGCCGCGCCAGCAGAGACTCGACGTCGTCTGCGACGGCGACGGCGATGTGGCAGTCGAGTCCGGTGGCGATCTGGATGTCGTCGGCGGCAAGCACGTTGGCCGGATCGACGGCGGCGACGAGCAGGGTCTTGGAGTCGACAAAACCAACTGGGACCGCTTTGTAGCGTCGCGCCATCGTCACCGGGAAAAGGGCGGCGGCGGCGACGTCGACCTGGTAGACGGAGAGATCGACGTGGTCGAGGCCGTAGCGCTCGGCAACCGCCCGGGAGAGCTGATCGGAGCTGATCGTGCCTTGCTCGAGCAGGATCGCCTCAGGCGGACGCCCCGCAGTGCGCGATGCCTCCACCGCAACCTGCACGGCCTCGGCGCTTGCATAGCCGAGCTCGACTAGAACGTCGGTGATGAAGCCGCGCGAGTGGCCGCGGTGCAGGGGCGGGGTCAGGCCGAGCGTGCCGCCTTCCCCCGGGCCCGGCATCGCCGGCGCCGCCGAGCCACCTGAGTCGGGGACCGGGCGAAGATGGCCTGGATACGGGGTTTCGGCGCTCATCGGCCGGCTCAGTTGGGGTGGTAGGTGAGTTCGTGGCCGTGATAGTTGGCATCGAGGACGGCCTGCAGCACGCTCTGCGGCGTTTGTATGCCGTAGTCGACCGTGGCCTGCGGGGTGCCGCCGCTAAGACGCTTGGGCGTCATCACGACCAGGGCAGGAACACGATTCACTTCGAGGCCGACGGTGATCGCGGCGTAGCGGGCGATCTGCTTGGCCGGGACGATGAAGAGCAATACATCGTGAAAGGGGGCGAGCAGCAGCGAAGAGCGTGCCGTCAGCGCGCTGTCGATGCTGCCCTTGTGGACGATCAGCAGGGCGACCGTCTTGTTCGCTTCGTAGGCCTCCACGAGGCGCTTGGGGGGCGACGGGGTGGGCACCGAAGTCGGCGCCGCCGCGACCGACGCCGTGGCGCCGACTTCGAGCGATTCAACCGCGCTTTCGACAGCTTCGCCGGGTGTCGCCCCGGTGGCAGAGACGCCGTTCACCGTCGCGGCGACTTCGCCGGCAGGAGCGGCTTCTTCTTCGCCACCGCCGGAGCTGCCGATGAAGACCACTACGGCGACCACGACGAGCACGAGGATGAGGCCAACCTGGGCGATCGGGTTCTCGTTGAGCTTCTCCCTCACGGCACCACCGGTTCCTTGCTGTCGAGCTGCTCGATCCCGCTCGCCCGCTGGCCTCCCGCGGACAGCATCAGTTTGAAGTCGTGGGGGCTGGAGGCATAGTCAAGGGCGACCTCCTCGGTCACCTTGCCCTCCATCACGTAGCGCAGCAGCGACTGGTCGAAGGTGCGCATGCCGTAGTACTCGCCTTCGCCGATGACCTCGGTGATCTTGCCCGTTTCTTCCGGGTTGAGGATCAGGTCCTGGACCCGGCCGGTGACGACCATCACCTCTGAGGCGGCGACCCGCCCGTCGCCAGTCACGTCGGGCACCAGTCGCTGCGCGATCGCGCCCTTCAGGGTCGAGGCGAGCATCACCCGTGCCTGCTGCTGCAGGTGGGGCGGGAAGAAGTCGACGATGCGGTTGATCGTCTCGGTCGCGTCGAGTGTGTGAACGGTGGAGAGAACGAGATGCCCGGTCTCGGCGGCGGAAAGCGCCGTGCGGACCGTCTCCTCGTCACGCATCTCGCCGATCAGGATCACGTCGGGGTCCTGGCGCAGCACGCGGCGCATCGCGCGGGCGAAGCTGACCGTGTCGGAGCCAACTTCGCGCTGGTTGACGATCGAGCGCTTGTCTTGGTGCAGGAACTCGATCGGGTCCTCGAGCGTGACGATGTGCTGCGCCCGGGTCCGGTTGATGTGGTCGATCATCGCCGCCAGCGTCGTGCTCTTGCCCGAACCGGTGGTGCCGGTGACGAGGATGATCCCTCGCGCCTCTTCGGCGAGGCTGGTGACGACCGCCGGCAGGCCGAGTTCTTCGACCGAGCGGATCTCGAAGGGAATCGCGCGGCAGACGATCGAGATCGTGCTGCGCTGTTTGAAGGTGTTGACGCGGAAGCGGGCCAGGCCCGGGATCGAGTAGGAGAAGTCGGCCTCGCCGTCCTCCTCGAATTCGGTCAGCGATCGCGCCTCCGCCATATCGTGGAAAGCTTTCTCGGTGTCCTCGGGACCGAGCGGCTGGTAGCCCTCCAGGTGGGCCAGTTCGCCGTGCAGGCGCGCGATCGGCGGCGCGCCGACCTTGACGTGAAGGTCGGAGCCCTCACGCTCGATGAGCGTGCGCAGCGCTGTATCGATGTCGAACATCCCGACCTGTATCGGCCGGGATGTCCAGCATCCTTAGTCCTGAAGCGCTAAGTGACCTCACGCAGCTTCTGGGCTTCGCCCAGCTGCTGCAGCTTCTTCAGGCTCTGATTCTCGATCTGGCGGATGCGCTCGCGGGTAACGTTGAAGGTCCGCCCCACCTCGTCGAGCGTGCGCGGGTGCTCGCCGCCGAGGCCGTAGCGCAGCTCCAGCACGCGGCGCTCGCGGTAGGAGAGGTTCTCCAGCGCCTCCTTCAGCGCCTCTTTGGTCAGCAGATCCGCTGCCCGGTCGAAGGGGGACTCGGCCTTCTCATCGGCGATGAACTGGCCGAACTCCGACTCCTCCTCGTCACCGACCGGCTTCTCCAGCGAGACCGGCGCCTGGGCGGAGCGCTTGATCGAGTCGACCTCCTCGGGATCGATCCCCGTTACCTCGGCGATCTCCTCCGGAGTGGGCTCGCGGCCCAGCTCGGTGACCAGCTTGCGCTCGGCGCGGCCGATCTTGTTCAGCTTCTCGACCACGTGCACTGGGATCCGGATCGTGCGCGCCTTGTCGGCGAGCGCACGGGCGATCGCCTGGCGGATCCACCAAGTCGCGTAGGTCGAGAACTTGAATCCCTTGCGGTAGTCGAACTTCTCCGCGGCGCGGACCAGGCCCAGCGTTCCCTCCTGGATCAGGTCGAGGAAGGGCAGGCCCTGGTTGCGGTAGTTCTTGGCGATCGAGACGACCAGGCGCAGGTTCGACTCGACCATTTTCTGCTTCGCGTCGAGATCGCCGCGCTCGATGCGCTTGGCGAGTTCGACCTCCTCCGCGGCGGTCAGCAGGCGGACCTTGCCGATGTCCTTGAGGAACAGCTGCAAGGAATCGGTGGTCATGTCCGGTTTCAGGTCGAGCGCCTGTTTCTGGCGGCGCCGTCCTTTTTTGCCGGTGTCGATCGGGAGCGCTTCCGCGGCCGCTTTCTGGGCCGGGTCCATGTCCTCGACCAACTCGATGCCCGACTTCTCGAGGTGCCCGTAAAGGTCCTCGACGTCGGACTCGTCCAGATCCACCTCCGACACTGCGGAGGCGACATCGCCAAAGGTCAACACCCCGAGCTGCTGCCCGCGGGTGATCAGGCCTTTGACCTCCTCAAGCTCCTGAAGCTCTGCTACCAGCATCCTGTATCTACTCGTTTCTTTGGGCTAGGTGGTTAAGTCTGCGACTAGAACACCGCCGTGGGCGGGAGGTCGCGAAAAAATAGACCGGCTATCCGGTCCGAGAAGCTGAATATTCTGCGGCTGGCCTTAAGGCCTGGGACGGGCGATCTGGATTCGCTCAAACGTCTGTTCGCATATTAGTCGCTTCAGTTTCTGAAGTCAATGCCTAAATCGATGCGCCAATCCCGACCCTGGCTGCGTGCCTTCTGGAACCGCGCGTACCGCGAGAACGTCACCGGGCTCTCGGCGATGGTCGCCTACAACCTGATGCTGGCGGTCTTTCCATTCGCTCTTTTGGTGCTCTTTGTCGGCGGCCAGGTGCTGAAGATCGGCGGCGTCGAGGCGAGCGTGCTCGACGACCTCAAGCGACTCTTCCCCAACGTCGAGCAGCACACCCTGACCGACGTGCTCAACCGAATCGAGGAAAACTCGGCCACAATTGGGATCGCGGCCTTCTTCGGCTCGCTCTGGATTGGCGCCTCCTTCTGGGGCGCGATGGACACCGCCTTCTGTCGTATCTACCACGTCGAGTGTCGCGGTTGGGTCGAGCAGAAGCGCTTCTCCTTCGCGATGCTCGGCGTCGTCCTGCTCTTCATCGCCGCCAGCATCTTCGTGCCGGCGATCGAGAGCGGCGTCGTCAGCAGCACCGATCGCTTGCCGTTCGGCCTGGCCCACATCAAGGCGATCGACACCGTGCTGCTGCTCGGCGCCGCCCTGCTGGTCACCTTCGGGATCTGCGCGGTGATCTTCTGGGCGGTTCCGAAAGGACACATGCCCTGGCGCGCGGTCTGGCCGGGAGCGGCCTTCGTCACGGTCGCGGCGGGCCTCGCCAACTGGCTCTTCCCGATCTACCTCTCCAACGTCTCCA
>JAWVFJ010000007.1:0-13302 GCA_033856275.1 Solirubrobacterales bacterium | reverse complement strand
CACGAGCAGGATCGCCAGCCCCGCGACCGAGAACGCGACCACCGGCGCGATGAGCGCGGGCACCACCACCTTCGCGAGCAGCGAGTTGCCGTCGACCGCCCCCGTGCCCACCGCGGCGATCGAGGAGCCGACGAGGCCTCCGATCAGGGCGTGCGAGGAACTCGACGGCAGGCCGTAGTACCAGGTGATCAGGTTCCAGGCGATCGCGCCGATCAGGCCCGCGAACACGATCGTCGAAGTGATGTCGTCCGCGTTGACGATGCCCTTGGCCACCGTCGCGGCCACCTTCAGAGAGACGAACGCGCCCGCGAAGTTGAGGAGCGCCGCCAGCCCGACGGCCACCCGCGGCGGCAGCGCCCGCGTCGAGATCGACGTGGCGACGACGTTGGCGGTGTCGTGGAAGCCGTTGGTGAAGTCGAAGGCAAGCGCCGTGCCGACGACGATGACGAGGATGACGTCAGAGGACATGGTGACGAGCCCCAGGCGTTGCCAGACACGAACGCAGGGAGCGTGGCCTGCTCCGCACGCGAGCGACGGAGGACGCAGTATGGCGACGATCTGGGGCCGTCACGAGTTCTTTATGACTATTCCCTCGAGTATTTGAGCCGCGGTCTCGGTCGCATCAATCGCGTTCTCGAGCACGGCGAACATGTCCTTCCAGCGGATCACGACCATTGGGTCGATGCCGTTGGAGAAGAGCGACGCGACCGCGTTGCGGGAGATCCGGTCCCCATCGTTCTCCAGCCGGTGGATCTCTATCCAGTACTTGTCGAGATCCTTGAAGTCGCGCAGGTGCTCGAGCCCCTCAGCGAGCTGCTCGCAGGCGGCGACCAGCACTTTGGTCAGGTCCTGGGCCTGCGACATTGGCGCCTCGATCTTATAGAGGCCGAGGAAGTCCGCCGCCTCCTCGGTGTAGTCGACGATGTCGTCCATTTGGGTAGCCAGCCCGTAGATGTCCTCGCGGTCGATCGGCGTGACGAAAGTCGAATTGAGCCGCTTGACGATGTCGTGGGTGATCCGGTCGCCCTCCTGCTCGGCATCGACAATCTGCTGCGAGAGCTCGCCGGAGTCGGGCCAGGAGCCCATCATCTGGTCGAGCAGCCGCGCCGCCTGCAGGGTGTTCTCACCGGCCTCGATGAAGAGATCGAAGAAGGTTCGATCGCGGGGCAGGAGGGAGAGGCGCACTACTTGGCAATCCTATTGACAGCGGCGGCCGGTCGCGGTTCAGCCGGCGATCGCGGCGAGGTGCTCGGCGGCGCGACCGGCATGGAGCTCGCGCATCTCCTCCTGGACGCTGCGGCGCTGACCGTTTGCCGGCGCCAGCCGGGTCCAGGTTCCCTCGGCGTCGAGCTCCCAGGCATTGGCGTTGTCGGCGAAGCAACGCTCCAGCACGTCGAGCAACTCGGCGCGCAGGGCCGAGTCTTCAACCGGGGTGACGAGCTCGACCCTGCTCTCGAGATTGCGCGGCATCAGGTCGGCCGAGCCCATCAGCACGCGGGTCTCACCACCGCGTTCGAAGGCGTAGATGCGCGAGTGCTCGAGGAAGCGACCGACGATCGACATAACGCGGATGTTCTCCGAGATATCGGGCACGCCCGGACGCAGGCAGCAGATCCCGCGCACGTTGAGGTCGACGCGGACTCCTGCCCGCGAGGCCTCGTACAGCGCCTGGATGCAGGCGGCGTCGACCAGCGAGTTCATCTTCAAGGCGATCCGCGCCTCCTGCCCCGCTTCGTGCGCCTTAACCGTGGCGAAGATTTCCGCGAGGATTTGGTCGCGCATAGTCGTCGGCGAGACCAGCACCTTGCGGTACTCGGCCGGGCGGCCGTAGCCGGTGAGGAAGTTGAACATCTCGGCGACGTCGGCGCCGATCTCCTCGTCCGCGGTGAAGAGGCCGAAGTCGGTGTAGAGGCGGGCGGTCTTGGGGTGGTAGTTGCCGGTGCCGATGTGGACGTACTCGCGCACCCTGTCGCCCTCGCGGCGGGCGACGAGGATCGCCTTCACGTGGGTCTTCAGGCCAGGAATGCCATAGACGACGTGGACGCCCGACTCCTCCAGTGACTTCGCCCAGTGGATGTTGGCCTCCTCGTCGAAGCGGGCCTTCAGCTCGACCATGCAGACCGCCTGCTTGCCGCGTTCGGAAGCGCGGATCAGCGATGGCACCAGGGGCGAGTCGTCGCTCGTCCGGTACACGGTCTGCTTGATCGCCAGCACGTCCGGATCGGCGACCGCCTGCTCGACGAAGCGCTCGACCGAGCTGGCAAAGGAATCGTAGGGATGGTGGACGAGCAGGTCTTCCTGGCGGATCGCCGCGAACATGTCGCAGGATTCATCGTCCTCGCCGAGCAGGCGTGGGTGCGTGACCGGGGTCCAGGGCGGGTAGCGCAGCTCGGCGTGACCGGGTACGTCGGCGATCGCGGTCAGATCGGCAAGGTCGATCAGGCCGTCGACGTCGTAGACCTCGCGGTCCTCGAGTCGCAGCGCGTCGATCAACTGCTGGCGCAGCTTCGAGTTCATTCCGGCGGCGATCTCAAGACGGACAACCTCGCCGAAACGGCGGCGACGGATCTCATCCTGGACCGCCTGCAGCAGATCGTCGGCCTCGTCGGAGACGGTGAAGTCAGCGTCGCGGGTAACGCGGAAGTAGCCGTAGTCGACGACTTCGGTGCCGGGGAAGAGCGAGTCGAGGTTGGCCGCAATCACCTCCTCCAGGGGCACGAAGGACTTGCCGTCGTTGCCGACCGGCAGGAAACGACCGAGCAGCTCCTTCGGCACCTTGACGCGAGCGATGATCTCACTGCTGCTCTCCGGATCGCGCAGCAGCACGCCGAGGCTGAGCGAGAGGTTTGAGATGTAGGGGAAGGGCCGGCCGAGGCCAATCACCAGCGGGGTGAGCGCCGGGAAGACCTGCTCGTGGAAGCGAACGTCGATCTCGCGACGCTCCTCCTCGTTCGCCGTCTCGAGCGAGACGATGCGGATCCCCTGCTCCTCCAGCGCAGGGCGCAAGTTACCGTCGAAGCAGGCGTGCAGGCGCTTGTCGAGCTCCAGTACCCGCGCCTGGATCGCGTCGATTTGCTCACCCGGCCTGAGCCCGTCAGGGCCGCGCGCGTCGATTCCGGCATCGAGCTGCTCGAACAGGCCTGCCACCCTGACCATGTAGAACTCATCGAGGTTGGAGGCGTAGATCGCGCAGAAGCGGATCTGCTCCAGCAGCGGCACCGCGGGATCCTCGGCGAGCTCCAGCACACGCTGGTTGAAGTCGAGCCAGGAGAGCTCTCGGTTGAAGTAGAGGGCGGGATCGTCGATCGGGTCATCGTACTGCCGCACCACCGCCTCCCAGCCGCCTCAGGCGGCCCGGGCAGGCGCTTGTCCGGCGGCGGACTCGACCTCGAGAACGCGGCGGTAGCCCTCGGCGAGTTGCTCCATCGCCCGACCCCAGGAGCACTCGCGGGCGGCACGAACAGCGGCGGCGCCAAGATGACGGCGCAGCAGCGGCGAGGCTGCCAGTTGCAAGACCGTGCCGGCGATGTGGTCTGGATCGGCCTGGCAGAGCATGCCGGTGTGGCGATTCTCGACCAGCGATGCCGGGCCGCCTTCGGCGACGGCGACGACGGGGACACCGCTGGCGCCCGCCTCGAGCACGACCTGACCGTAGGTGTCGGTGGTCGAGCAGAAGAGGAAGACGTCAGCGCTGGCGTAGGCGCGCGCCAACTCCTCCCCTTCGAGCCAGCCGAGGAAGGTCGCGTGCTCACCAAGCCGTGACCGCAGCTCGTCTTCCTCGGGACCCCCGCCGGCGAGCAGCAGATGCAACCTCGGGTCGGCTTTGTGGGCGCGCAGGAAGCTCTCGGCGAGCAGGTCGATGCCCTTCTCGCGGGTGAGGCGACCGGCATAGAGAATCTTGATCTCGCCGGGAAAGTCCTCGCGCGCCGCCTTGGCGGGATCGAAGCGTGCAACATCGACGCCGCGCTCCCAGCGACCGAGACAGCCCGCCCCGACCCCAAGCGCGAGCAGCGAGCGGTCCGCCGCCGGACTCGGTGAGAGCACCAGCGACGGTGCGCCGTAGAAGGCTCCGAGCGCGGTCTGAGCAAGCGACTCGAGCTCCCCGTCGCCGCTGCGCAAGCCCGCATAGGTGGCCAGCTCGGTGTGATAGCTGGCGATGAGCGGGGTGCCGGCGATCCGGTTCAGCAGCATGGCGGCAATGCCGGCAGGGCCAGGTGCGGTGACGTGGACCGCGTCGTAGCGCCCCTCGGCGAGGGTCTCGGCCAGACCGGGCAGACCTGGGACGCCGAGGCTCAGGCCGGCATAGAAGGGGACCTCGAGCTCGGCGGCAGCGGGCAGGCGGCGGTCGACGCCGGCATCGGTGCCGACCACCTCGATCTCGAAGCCCGGCACGCCCAACTCGCGAATCTTCTCGATCGTCGCGGTGACGCCGTGCCTGGCGCCGATCCCGTCGGCGATCAGGGCGATCCGCGGCCGCTCCCCGATGCGGCTGGCCAGCTTCGCCTTCTCGGCGCCGAGGAAGGTGGTTGCGGGTGCGTAGGGCACCACCGGGAGCAGCGCATCGAAGAGCCCGCCCACCGCTCCCGCTACGTTGCCTTCGCGCGCCGCCGCCGACCCCTGCGCGATCGCGCCGCGCAGTCGTCGCTCGTGGGTGCGGCGGGCGCGGCGGTAAAGGTCGGCGTGGGAGAAGTCCTCGCCCTGCAGGTAGGCGAGCAGTTCCGGCCCGCGCAGATCGAGCTCGATCGAGTGCAGCCATGCCTCGAGCAGCGCCCGGGCGTCGCCGGGGCCGATGTCGGCGGCGATCTTGCCCTCGCGCGCGGCGCCCTCGCCGATCGTCCGCTGGGCGATCTTCAACACCGCGGCGGGGTCGGGCGTCCTCTCGCCGCCCGGCCCACCGAGGGCGAGAGCGCGGGTCGCCAGCGCCATCGCCGCGTGCGCCCACTTGGCGGCGCTGCCCTGCTCGCCGCCAGCCTCCGCCTCGCCGTTGCGGAGATGGCGCAGAAACTCTTCCGGCGTGGCGGCCGCGGGCCCTTCCGTGAAGGTGCGGCCAATGTCCACGCCAGCGTGATCGTCGGAACCGCCGATCCCGGTGCCGCCGTGCGTCTCGATGTAGATCGCCGCCGGCATGTTGAGCTCCGCCGCGCGCGAGCCGTTGCGCACCTCCCAGATAGGGAAGAGCTCGGCAAGGCGGCGGCGATGCCGCGGGGTCAGCGGCGCATCGACGTTGTAGAACGGATGCGCGAGCGCGCAGCCGATCTCGTTCTCGGCAAGGTACGCGGCGCAGGACTCGACGTCGCCGGCGTGTGCCTGCAGCCACTCGTGGTCTCCAGGAGTGATCCCGTAACAGAGGATGTGAACTGCCTGGGACTCGCCGGCGAAGCGAGCGGTCAGCTCCTCGGAGACGAAGCAGTCGGGACGATCGGCGAGCTCTAGGCAGCCGTCGATCGTGTCGTGGTCGGTGATCGTGACGAAGTCCATCCCCCGCCGCTTGGCCAACTCGTAGACCTCCTCGGGAGGCGTCGCGCACTCCGGCAGTCCCAGCGAACGCTGAACCCCGAGCCGCGAGAACTGCGAGGCGGTGGAATGGCAGTGCATGTCAACTCGGGAAATCATCGGCGTCTCCCTGCTCTAGTCGTTTCTGTCACGACAGAGTTCGCGATTTGCGGCGAAAAGTTGTGAATGACCCGGAAACGACAGGTGAACATCCAGTGACCGGGGACGAAACGCACATTTTCCATGCCAGGCATGGAAATCGGCGTTTCGTCTAGACGCTGCGTTCGAGCGCCGCCCAGGTGCCCTTGCTGGCCTCGGCCTGCCAGAGCTCGACGAACTCGTGGAAGAGCCGCTCGCGGCGCTCGCGGAGGATCGCCGCGACGGAGCCGATGTGCTCGACCTCGGCCAGCATCAGGTCACAGTCGTGCAGGTCGCCGAGCACCGACTGCAGTTGCTTGGCGGCGCGTCGGGCCGCCTTCGCCTCCTCGCCGAGGCAGGGAGCGAAGATCTCGAGCACGTAGCGCAGCCGCTTCGCGGCGATTCGCATGTCGTGCTGCACTTCGCTTGCATCCGCGGCGAGCGCCGCATCTGCGAAGGCGCGCAGCTCTTCGAGCCTCACGGTGACGATCCGCGAGACGTTGGACCGCAACGGGCCGCTCGGGTTGAGACCCTCCACCACGCGCGCTTTCATGAGGCCAACGCCCTATCCGCCCTGGGCCTCACGACCCCGCCTTGACGAGCTTCTTCAGGTGCCGCCGCAGCTTCTTTAGGTGCTTGGCAGCGACGTACGGAGCAAGCTCCTCATTGGCTTCGCGTTGCCGCACGCGCAGCCCTTCGACCAGCGCAAGAAGAGCGCCGCGATCCGCCTCGGCCGCCTCATCCACAAGTCCCTCCAGCAGGACAGTTTCCACGTCGGCGTCGCGCCGCTCGCCGAGTGCATCGGCCAGCGCCTTCACCTTCTTCAACGCCTTGCGGTGTCGCTTGCGCGGGAAGCAGGACTCAAAGACCTCGAGCGCCGCGCGCAGACGCCGCGTCGCCACTCGCATATCGTGGACGCGCTCGGTATTCGCCAGGTCGAGGACCCCGCCAGAGTGCTCGAAGACCTCCTTCGACCGGACCTTCACCACACGGGCCGCTGCCTTCGCAAACGACGCTTTGCAGTCGAGCCCGACCTTACGCGCAGCTGCCACGCCAGCAGGCTAGACGACGAGCGGTGTGCGTCGCTAGGCGACGAGGCGGAGCGAAGAGCCGTTGGTGCTGCCGTTCAGCATGTCGAGGACGACGCCCTCGCGCAGCCCCCCCTTGCCGATCTGCAGGGGCTGACCGAGCAGCTCGGAGACCTTCTCCAGCAGCAGCACCCCGGTGGTGAGGATGCGGACGCGTTCGGGATCGAGCTCGAAGCGGCGGGCGACATCAGCGGCGGGATCGCCGCAGAGGACGCGGATGCCCCGCTCCAGGGTCTCGTACTCGAGCACGGCGCCGACCAGGCGGCGCAATGAGGTGGCGCTGCCGCCGACCGCGACGGCCTGGGCGGGGTGCTCGATCTCGACCCCGCTGAAGATGTCGTCGATGCGGTCGCGGACCTTGCGGATCTCAGCTGCCGAAGGGGGATCCGAAGCGATCATCTCGTCGGCGAGGACGCCGGAGCCGACCCGCCAGGAGCGCACCTCGCTGGCACCGCCGGGCACGGTGCCGAGGATCACCTCGGTCGAGCCGCCGCCTACGTCGACGACGCCAACCTTGCCGTCCGCCGGATGGCCGAGCGTCTTGGTCGCGCCGATGAAGGAGAGCCTCCCCTCCTCCTCGTCGCTCAGCACCTCGACCCGCACGCCGGCCGCCTCGCCAATCGCCAGCGCCGCCTCCTCGCCGTTGGAAGCCTCGCGCACCGCAGCCGTCGCAACAGCGCGGATCTCCTCGGCGCCAAGCTCTTTCGCGAGCCTCACCTGGGTCGAGACCACCTCGGCGACTTCCTCGACCTTCGGAGGGAGGATCGCACCGTCGGCATCAAGCGCCTTGTTGATTCGGGTGTAGGCGCGCTGCTCCATCACCTTCTTCAACTGGCCGTCGACTGGCTCCGCCACGAGCACGCGCGTCGTATTGGAGCCGATATCTATGGCAGCGCAGAGCGTCACGGCCTTCTCCTGCATATTCCCAGACGATCCGGATCGCAACCGGACCCTAGGCGGGATGCGAGGCGTCCTCGAACTCGCGGAAGAGCCCGGTGACGACGAAGGCAACCTGCTCGCCGATATCCACAGCGTTGTCGCCGATCCGCTCGATCGCCCTCGCCCCGAGCAGCATTGTCATCGCCCACTCGCGCTTGTCCGCGTCGTCGCCGATCTCCAGGGCGAGCCGGAAGCAGTCGCGGTTGAGGTTGTCGACGACGTCGTCCTGGCGGACCAGGTCCTGGGCGAGTTCGACGTCGCGTCCTTCGAAGGCGCGCTTGGCCTGGCTGATCAGAGTCTTCGTCTGCCCGCCCATGGCCAGGATCAGCTTCACCATCTCCCGGTCCGAGGGCGGCTCGTTGCCGGTCAGCGGGATCATCTTGCAGATGTTCACGCACTGATCGCCCATCCGCTCGACGTTCTTCAGCACGTGCAACAGGGCCGAGATCAACCGCAGGTCGGTCGCCACGGGCGATTGCGTGGCGAGCAGGGTGATCAGCGCCTGGTGCACCTCCAGGTAGCGGCCGTCGATGCGATCGTCGTCGGCGACGACGATCTGGGCGAGCTCGACGTCCTGGTGCTCGATCGCTTCCAGGGTGCGGCTGAGCGCGGCGCTGACCAGGTCAAGACCCCCGAGGGCACTTGCCTCGAGGCGCTCCAGCTCCTCCTGATATTCGACCCTGATCCCGCCCGGCACCTATCCGAACCGCCCGCTGACGTAATCCTCGGTGGCCTGCTGGGAGGGGCTGGTGAAGATCTTCTCGGTCGCCCCGATCTCAACCAGTCGGCCGGGCTTGCCGGTCTCCTCGAGGTTGAAGAAGGCCGTGATGTCGCTGGCGCGGGATGCCTGCTGCATGTTGTGGGTGACGATCGCGATCGTGAACTTGCTCTTCAGCTCGCCGATCAGGTCCTCGATCGCCAGCGTCGCGACCGGGTCGAGGGCCGAGCAGGGCTCGTCCATCAGCAGCACCTCCGGCTCGACCGCGGTCGCGCGGGCGATGCAAAGCCGCTGCTGCTGCCCCCCGGAGAGGCTGGAGCCGGGCTTGTCGAGGCGGTCCTTGACCTCGTTCCAGAGGTGGGCCCCGCGCAGCGAGCGCTCGACGATCTCGTCCTTCTCGGCCTTCTTCACCCGGCCCGCGTTGAGGTTGAGCCCGGCGGCGACGTTGTCGTAGACCGACATCGTCGGGAACGGGTTGGGCGACTGGAAGACCATGCCGACGAGGCGGCGGACCTGGACCGGGTCGACATTCGACCCGTAGATGTCCTGCCCGTCGAGGGTGATCTCACCCTCGACCCGAGCGCCGGCGGTCAGCTCGTGCATGCGGTTGAGCGAGCGCAGGAAGGTTGTCTTGCCGCAGCCGGAGGAGCCGATCAGCGCCGTGACCTTGTTTGGCTCGACCGTGATCGAGACGTCTTCCACAGCGTGGAAATCGCCGTAGTAGAGGTTGACGCTGCGCGTCTCGAGCGTCTTCGCCGGACGGCCCTGCGTGGCCGCAACCGACTCGGGGGCGGACTGCGCACCTGTCGTCACAGCATTCATCTCAGCTTTGCCGACCTCGGTCTCGGCTCGGGTTGCACCTGCGGCTCCCATCGGTCGTGATCTCCTTCCATCCACGGGCTAGCGGATCTCAGTTCGGTACCGGCGGTAGATCAGGCGCGCCACGAGGTTCAGGACCATGACGATAACGATCAGGGTCAATGCGGCTGCCCAGGCTCGGTCGTAGGAAGCCTGCTTGAAGACGCCGGGCGTTCGGTACTCGCTGTAGGCGTAGACCGCGAGGTTCTGCATGCGGCCCGAGAAGGGGTTGCTGTTGATCGAGTCGACCACGCCGGTGGTGACCAGCAGCGGCGCCGTCTCGCCGATGATCCGTGCCACCGCGATCATCATCCCGGTGATCAGGCCGGCGAAGGCGGTCGGCAGGACCACCTTGACGATCGTCCGCCACTTCGGCGTGCCCAGCGCGTAAGACGCTTCGCGCAGGTGGTTGGGCACGATCTTCAGCACCTCCTCGGAGGTGCGGATCACGATCGGGATCATCAGCACCGAGAGTGCCACCGAGCCCATCACTCCCAGTCGAATGCCCGGGCCGAGGAGGAGGGCGAAGAGCGCGTAGGCGAAGAGGCCGGCGACGATCGAGGGGATGCCGGTCATCACGTCGACGAAGAAGGTCAACGCGCGGCCCAGGCGACCGCCGCCGTACTCGGTCAGGTAAATCGCCGCCATCAGGCCGACCGGGATCGAGATCAGAGCGGCGACGCCGGTGATCACGAGCGTGCCGACGAGGGCGTGAGCGGCTCCACCGCCACCGATGTGGCCACGCGCGGACTCGGTGAGGAATTCGAGGCTGAGGCCGGGAATGCCCCGCTTCGCCACCTCGAAGACGAGCGAGAGGAGGGGAATCAGCGCCAGGCCGAAGGCCGCGACGATCACCAGGGTGATGAGCCGGTCCTTCGCTCGCCGCGGCCCCTCGATGCGGCGCGACCAGGTGTAGGTGACCACGGCGGCGACGAATACCGTGAGGACCAGCAGCAGGGCGACGCTGAAGGCCCCCGCCGCCAGCAGCAGAGCCGCGGAGAGCAGCGCCGAGGCAGCGACGACGCCATAGGACGACCAGTCGGGCAGGACGCCGCCGTCGAGCGTGCTCATTGGATGTTCTGGCGCGAGATGATCGCCCGCGCGGCGAGGTTGGTTACGAGGGTGATCGCGAAGAGGACCAGGCCCGAGGCAATCAGCGTGTTGATCGCAAGGCCGGTCGATTCGGGGAAGTCGAGGGCGATGTTGGCGGCGATCGTCGAGGGGTTCGCCTGACTGATCAGGTTGAAGGTGACGATGCCCGAGACCGAGAGGATGATCGTCACCGCCATCGTCTCGCCGATCGCGCGACCGAGACCCAGCATCGCGCCGCTGATGATCGAGGACTTGCCAAAGGGCAGGACGGTCATGCGGATCATCTCCCAGCGAGTCGCGCCCAGCGCCAGGGCGCCTTCCTGGAGCTTGCGCGGCGTCTGCGAGAAAACCTCGCGGGCCACCGCGGAGACGATCGGCAGGATCATCACGGTCAGGACCAGACCGGCGACGAGCATCGTGCGCCCGGTGACCGAAGCCGGTCCCTCGAAGAACGGGATGAAGCCAAGCTTCTGTTCGAGCCATTCCATCGGCCCGACTGCCGCGGGGCCGAGCACGAAGATGCCCCAGAGGCCGTAGACGATGCTGGGCACGGCGGCGAGCAGGTCGACCATGTAGCCAAGCGGGAGAAGCAGTCGCCTGGGGGCGATGTGGCTGATGAAGAGCGCCACGGCGACGGCCAGCGGGACGGCGAGCACGACGGCGATGGTCGCCGCCAGCACCGTGCCGAAGGCGAGCGGGGCGATGTAGTCGATCAGGCTCTTGCCCCCCGGCAGATCCGAGGGACTGGCGCTCACGGCGGGCATTGCCTGGATCAGCAGAAAGGCCGCAACCCCGCCGAGCAGGGCGAGGATCGTGATCGCAGCGCCGACGGCCAGGTTGGAGAAGATGCGGTCGCCGACCTTGCCGGAGCCGGCCACAAAGCGCACCGGGCCCCGCCGCGTGCGGCGGGGCCCGATTGTGTGCGAGTGCTCCAAGCGCCTTGCCTAGGAGCCGCTTTCGATTGCGTCGACGGCCGGCTGGATCTTCTTGCTCAGCGACGCGGACAGTGGGGCGGAACCGGCGTTTTCAGCGGCGATTTCCTGCCCTTCGCTGCTGATCACGTAGTTGAAGAACCCCTTGATGATCGCGGCTTCGTTCGCCGATCCGTACTTCGTGCACCCGATCAAGTAGGAGACCAGCACGATCGGGTAGGTGCCCTGCGATTCGGTCTTGCGGTCGAGTTCGAAGGGGAACATGTAGGGGGTCTTGGCCAGGTCCTTGGCTTCGGGTGACTCCTCGAGGATCTTCGCCGCGGCCTCCGGCGTCGGTTCGACGTACTTGTTGCCGACCTTGATCGTGGCGACGCCGAGTTCGCCGGCCTGGCTGGCATCGGCATAGCCGATCGCGCCGTCACCGGCGGTGACGGCTTCCACCACGCCGGAGGTGCCCTGTGCGGCCTCGCCACCCTTGACCGGCCAGTCGCCGCTGACTTCGTAGGTCCAGATGCTGGGGACTACCTTGGAGAGGTAGTCGGTGAAGTTCTCGGTCGTGCCCGACTCGTCGGCGCGGTTTACCGGAGTGATGCGGGTTTCCGGCAGTTCGACGCCGGGGTTGTCTTTGGCGATCGCTTGGTCGTTCCAGGTGGTGATTTCCTGGTTGAAGATCTTCGCCAAGGTTTCAGGATCGAGTTGCAGCGATTCGACGCCTTCGAGGTTGTAGATGATCGCGATCGGCGAAACGTAGGCGGGGATCTCGACCAGTTTGCCCGGGTTGCAGCGGTCGGCCGCCTTTTTCAGTTCGCCTTCTTCTTCTTCGAGCGCGGCGTCGCTGCCGGCGTAGGCGACGCCCCCGGCGATGAACTGTTCGCGACCCCCGCCCGAGCCCACGGCGTCGTAGGAGATCGTCACGCCGGAGTTTTCGTTCTCGAATTCGGCGATCCAGGCTTCCTGCGCGGCCTCCTGGGCGGTCGAGCCAGCGCCTGCGATCTGGCCGGAGAGATTGCCGGAGGAACTGCTGCCGCTATCGCTGCTGCTGCCACAGGCAGAAACGCCGATCGCGAGGACGGCCAGGGAGGCGAAGATGGCCAACCATCTAGAGGGACTCACACGAACTCCTTTTCGTCGTAGGGCACGAGAGCGGCCAGATCGGCCGGCTCGCCGGCCACACTCTCAGCGCACTTCCGACAGCTTGTTACCTGCCTGTATCGGGATTGTGAAAAAGATGTAAAAGGCCCCTGCAATTTGCGCTAACCGTCTGGCGAGAAGCGATAGCCGATGCCGCTGTGGGTGTGGATCAAGCGCTGGCCCGGCAGCGCCTTGCCCAGCTTTGATCGCAGGCGGCTTACGTAGACGTCGACCGAGCGATCGTCGTGGCGCGGCTGGCGGCCCCAGACCTCGGCATAGAGCTCCTCGCGGGTGAGGATGCGCTGCGGATGCGCCGCCAACGTGGTCAGCAGCTGCAGCTCGCGCACGGTCAGGCTCAGCGGACGGCCGTCGACCAGGGCGGCGTGCTCCTCGGGACGGATCTCCAACATGGCCCGCGAGGATCGCCGCAACGGGCGCGAAATCGGTTACGCGACCGTAAAGCTGCTGTGAACTACTTGTGAATCGTCTGCCCGCGGGTCGATGCCGGCAGCCGCCTCGGCCACCAGCTCGGGGGCAACTCCCCCGACAGCCTCAGGATCGAAGCGATAGCCAACGCCGAAGTGCGTATGGATGTAGCGCCAGCCGGGCGAGCGCTTCTCCAGCTTCTGGCGCAGCTTGCGGATGAAGACGTCGACCGAGCGGTCGCCGTGGGCCATCGCGTAGCCCCAGACCCGCTGGTAGATGGTCTCGCGCTCGAGCACCTGGCCCTGGGTGCCGGCGAGCAGGTGCAGGAGCTCGAACTCGCGCCGGGTCAGGTCGAGGCTCTCACCGGCGACGAAGGCCTGGAAGCGATCGGGGCGGATCTCCAGCTCACCGGCGACGACGGGCGAGGACTCGGTTTCGTGGCGGCCGCGCCGATGACGCCGGGTGACCGCTTCGATCCGGGCGATCG
>JAWVFJ010000006.1:0-131622 GCA_033856275.1 Solirubrobacterales bacterium | reverse complement strand
CTCGGACTGGCTGCCCTCGGCCGCCTTGGTGGCCTTTGCCTCGGCCTCCGGCGTGGTCTCGTCGATGTTGCGCGGCAGCAGGACCTCGCGGGCGATCACCAGGCGCTGAATCTGGCTCGTGCCCTCGAAGAGCTGCATTATCTTGGCGTCGCGCATCAGCTTCTCGACCGGGTACTCCTTGATGAAGCCGTAGCCGCCGTAGACCTGGACGGCGTCGACGGTGATCTCCATCGCCGAGTCGGCGGCGAAGCGCTTGGCCTCCGAGGAGACAAGCGTGTTGCGCTTGCCCTGGTCGAGCAGGACCGCGGAGTTCCAGACCAGGAGGCGGCCGGCATCGACCTTGGTCGACATGTCGGCGATCATGAACTGGATTGCCTGGTGCATCGCGATCGGCACGCCGAACTGGACCCTTTCCTTGGAGTACTCGGCGGCGTACTCGAACGCCGCGCGACCGATGCCGACGGCCATCGCCGAGACGCCCGGACGGGTGCGGTCGAGGGTCATCATCGCCAGCTTGAAGCCCTTGTTCTCCTCGCCGAGCAGGTTCTCGGCGGGGACCTCGACGTCGTTGAAGGAGATGGTCGCGGTGTTGGACGCCCGCTGGCCCATCTTGTCCTCCTTCTTGTCGACGCTCACTCCGGGGGAGTTGGCATCGACAACGAAGGCGCTGATGCCGCGGTGGCCAGCCTCAGGATCGGTCTTGGCGTAGACCGTGAACCAGTCGGCGTAGGTGCCGTTGGTGATGAAGCACTTGGAGCCGTTGAGGACGTACTTGTCGCCCTGCTTGACCGCGCGGGTCTTCATGCCGCTGACGTCGGAGCCGGCATCGGGCTCGGTTAGGCAGAAGGAGGCAAGCTTCTTGTCTTCGGTCAGCATGCCGAGGTACTTCTTCTTGGTCTCCTCAGAGCCACCGAGGGTGACCGGCGCGGAGGCGAGGCCGTTGGCCATCAGCGAGGTGCCGATGCCCGAGCAGCCCCAGCCCATCTCCTCCTCGATCAAACAGCCGGAGAGGTAGTCGAGGCCGGGACCGCCGTAAGTCTCCGGGATGTGGGTGTTCATCAACCCGACTTCCCAGGCCTGGTCGATGATGTCCTGGGGCCAAGTGCCGTCCTTGTCGTACTCCCAGGCGACCCTGCGGATCTCTTTCTCCGCAAAGTTGTGCGCGAGCTCGCGCAGGTCTTTTTGCTCATCGGTGAGAGTGAAGTCAACCACTGGTCGACGCTCCTTATCGGTCGTTGCGTAAGCCTTTGAAAGCGGCCTCGCCACGGGGCGACGACCACCGATTGACTGGTCAGTCAACCAAGCCCAAAGGGTACCGGATAGCGGTCCGGGAGCGAGAGCCGTACCCTTGTGTCGATGGTCTGCCCGATGGCGTTGACCTATTTGCAGAGTGGCTACCTGCTGGCGGCCGTAACGCTCTTCGCCCTGCCCATCGCCGCAATCAGCTTCGCCCGCTCCGGACCGGCCTGGAAAGAGCTGGGCAAGGGACGCTTCGGCGTGATGCACTCGATGCCGCCGCCGCGGATGGCCCAGCCATCGCCAGAGATTGATCTCGCGATCCAAGCAGCCGAGGCGCGGCAAATGTTGGAGGCTAAGTCCTACCGCCGTTTACAGCGCGGCGAGGAGCCGCTCGACGTCGAGGCCGAAATGAGCGTCCTGCTCGACTCGGAGCTAAACGGCAAGGCAGGCAAGAAACGTGATCTCGACGAAAAACTCCGGACCGAAGTGCGCGAGCTCGTCATCGCCCGCAACGAACGGCGCATGCGCCGCGGCGAGGAGCCGCTCGACGTCGAGGCCGAGGTCGAGCGCCAGGTCGCCGATTTCATAGGATTGGGCACCTGATGGCCGGTGCCGCCGAGGAGAACCTCTACGAGGTCGAGGAGCTGCTGATGCAGCCGGGGACCTACTTCAACCCGCAGACCGAGGTGCTGGTCGTCGTCGATGACTCGACCTCGCTCGATCAAGAGGTCTTCAACATGGAGGCCTACGAGGGCGCGGAGTGGGTGCGCATCTCCGACGAGGTCCCGGTCGACGAAGACGGGCGAGACCGGGCACTGGAGAGCTTCCAGACCAGCTACCACCCCGGCCCGACCAGCTCGGTCTCAGAGACCGCCTTGGAGCAGGGCGACGGCGAGCTCGATGAGGACGAGGACGGTCAGGACCCTGGCCGCGAGGATCTCGAGTAGGTGATCGAAGCCGGCGCGAGCGCGCCCGACTTCACCCCGCCCGACCAAGACGGCAACCAGGTCAGCCTCGCCGACCTACGCGGCGAAACCGTCGTCCTTTACTTCCATCCCCGCGCCGACACGGAAATCAACAGCGTCGGCCTACCGTAGCGCCCCGTCAGCCGTCAGTCCGGCTTAGGCGCTTGGCACTACTGGCGGGGTAGGGTACGCGTGGTGAACTGGGGCGTGATTATTCTGGTACTTGCTGCGTTCCTCGTTTTGCTGGGAATGGCCCTTCCCACTGCCGCAGCGACGCCCGGATGGTCCGATCACGACGGGGCCGGTGGGCGAGGATCCCCAGCCGCTGCTCCACGGTGCGGGATGGGCAATCGGAAAGGGTCTTTCGTGGGTTGGGGATGGGAACGAATTTGCCTTCTTGGCAGGTGTGACCCGTGTCTTCAACGTGGCTTGGCGTCCGAGGCCGAAGCGCGGGGCCGGGCCGATCTCATGTTGAGCCGAGCTGGGTGGGCGCTGGCGCTGCCGGCGGCGCTGGCGCTGCTGCTTGCCTCCGGCGCGATGGCGGCGACCCGGTACGCGGCCCCGGGCGGGACTGGCGAGGATCCCTGCGCCAACCCGTCGCGTCCCTGCTCCGTGTACACGGCGGCCGACGCCGGCGCCCCGCGGACGACGATCGCGGCCGGCGACGTGATCGAACTCGCCCCCGGTACCTACTACGCGAGGGAAGAAGGCGAGTTCGGATACATACCGCCCGTGCAGCTTCCCGAGGGCGTAACTCTGCGCGGCGAACCGGGCAAGCCACGGCCGGTCGTCGTCATGCCGGCGGACTCGTTTGCCGCCAGCGCCTTCTACGTTCCGGCGGGGGTCGAAGTCGCCAATGTGGAAATCCGCAACCTGATGGACACCTCCAGGGCGATCACGATTTCGGGAGGCACGATCGACGGGGTGATCGCGCGCTCAACGATCACCACTGAACCCACCTGCGCCTTCGACAGGGGAACTGTCCGCAACAGCGCCTGCATCGCCTCCGGCGGAGGCCCGGCTATCGTCGGCGGCGGCACCGCCAAGGGAACGTTTCGCGGCGTGATCCGCAATAGCACCCTGGTCGCACTCGGTCCAGGTCCAAAGTCGGTCGGGATGGCGTTCGGCTTCAGTGCCTTCAAGCGAAGCTTGACCGTGAACATCGACGTGGCCGGGACCCTGATCGCGGGCGAAGCGAAGGATGTAGCTGCGAGTGGCCGGTCACTCGACAAGGGCCGCGCCAGGGTGGACATCAAACTTCGGAGCTCACGCTACGCAACGGTCGGGGCGGAGGGCAGGGCCTTGGTCACCGCGCCGGGAACCAGCGGCAATATCAGGGCGATCCCGTTGCTCGCCCGTGACAACCTGCACCAGCTGCCTGACTCGCCCACGGTCGACAGGGGCGCCGTCGACCGCGCCAGCGGCAACCTCGACATCGACGAGCAGCCGCGGACGATGGGTGTCGCGGCCGACATCGGCGCTGACGAGTTTGACCCCTTTGCCGCTCCCTGGGCCAACCTCGCACCGGTCACGAAACTGCTGCACCCTGAAGTCACCGGTTTCCGCTGGACCAGTTTCTCCTTTGGCTCCAGCGACATCGGCTCCCGCTTCGAGTGCAAGCTGGATCGCCGACCCTACCGAGCATGCGCGTCCCCGTATTGGACGAAGGCGAGGCTGGGGGAGCATGCCTTCCGCGTCCGGGCAATCGACCCGCAGGGGCTGGCCGACCCAACCCCAGCCACCTTCCGTTGGCACATCCCGGCCTAGTGGCATCTCTACGTTGAGCGAACTTTAGGGCGGGGAGGTCTTTCCTGTGGAAGCGTTCGGACGGCTCCGCCGGCATCCGAATCAACCGCTGCGCTGAGATAGCCTTCCGCGCGTGCTTCAACCAGGCGACCGAGCTCCCGACTTCGAGCTGCCGGACCAAAACGATCATCCGGTCAAGCTCTCCGACCTCAAGGGCCAGACGGTCGTACTGTATTTTTATCCCCGCGCCGACACACCCGGCTGTACAACCCAGGCATGCGGCGTGCGCGACCGCGGCAAGGACTACGAGGCGTCCGGAGCCCGCGTGGTCGGCATCTCCCCCGACCCGGTCGATGCCGTGCAGAAGTTCGCCGGCAAATTCGACCTCGGCTTCACCCTGCTCGCCGATGCCGACCACGCAGTCGCCGAGCGCTACGGCACCTGGGTCGAGAAGTCGATGTACGGCAAGAAGTACATGGGAGTGCAGCGCGCCACCTTCATCATCGACGCCGAGGGCAGTGTCGCCAAAACCTTCCCCAAGGTCTCGCCGAAAACGCACGACGACGTCGTGCTCAAGGCCCTCTCAGAGCTTGTCACCGCTAGTTGAAGCTTTTGTAGGGCTCACCAGTGCCCCCAAACAGCTTCAGGCATAGTAGAAGGCGATTCCGAAAACTAGGTACACCGCGAGTAGCTGGACCCCCTCGAACCAGGTCGACTCGCCGTCCTGGGTGACGTAGTTGGCGATCAGCACGGCGAGCAGGATCGCGCCGAGCTCAAAGCCATTGAAGACGAGGGCGAGCGGGTGCGGGCCGATGAAGAAAGAGGCGAGGACGAGCACCGGGGCGACGAAGAGGGCGACCTGGGCGCTGGAGCCGATCGCGATGTTGACCGAGAGGTCCATCTTGTTCTTCATCGCGACCAGGACCGCGACCCAGTGCTCGGCGGCGTTGCCGACGATGGCAACGACGATCACGCCGATGAAGAACTCGGAGAGGCCGACCGCGTGGGAAGCCTCCTCGATCGAACCGACCAGGATCTCCGACATGAGGCCGACCAGGACGCCGGCGGCGGCAAGGGTGAGGACCGATCGCCGCGTGGACCAATCCCAGCTGTCCTCGTCGCCGTACTCGGGGTTGAAGATCGCCCGGTGGGTCTTCAGCGAAAAGAAGAGACCGGCGGCGTAGGTGGCAATCAGGACGAGTGCCACCGCGAGTGAAAGGTGCTCGACCGTCGAGCCGTAGTCGACCAATTCAGCCCCTGGCAGGGGCAAGCCCTTGCCCTCGACCAGCTCGAAGATCGCCGGCATCAGCAACGCCGCGGCGGCGAGCAGCAGCATCGAGGTCTGCACGCTGGCCCCCGTGCGGCTGAAGGTCTGTTTCTCGCGTTTCAGACCACCGAAGAGCATTGCCGCGCCGAGTACGAGCAGGATGTTGCCGATGATCGAGCCGATGATCGAGGCCTTGACGACCTCGTGCAGACCCTGTCCCAGCGCAAACAGGGCAATGATCAGCTCGGGGGCGTTGCCAAAGGTGACGTTGAGCAGCCCGCCAATGCCCGGCCCCGAGCGCGCCGCCAGCTCCTCAGTGGCACGGCCCATCAGCGCCGCCGTAGGGATGATCCCCAGCGCCGAAGCGGCAAACACCATCCCCGCCGCGGCGCCGGCCAGGTCCAGCACCACCGCCAGCGGGATCAGCGGCGTCAGCAGATAGGGCCAGCCATATGGAGTGCGAAGAAACGCGGCTACTGGAGCAATCCCGTGCAGTTCTGGATGTCCACGGGGGTGTGGGCTTCACCGAGGCATTCGTAATAAGACTGCTGGCCACCGCCTGAGCTGCCGCCGCCACCGCCGCCCGACGAGCCGCCGCCGGCGTTGTTGAGTCCTTCCAGCAGGCTGCCGAGGCCACCCGCGCCGCCGCCGTTCTGGAAGGCGCCGAGCAGTTCGATCGGGTTGATGCCCAGCTTGAGGAAGAGGTTGCTGAGCGGCTTGGCACTGCTGGGCGCCGAGATCGCCTGCTCTTCATTGACCCCGGTCAAAGTCAAATCGAGGTCGAGATCGACGCGTTTCGCGCTGGCCTTGGCGTTCTTGGGCGGTTCGATCGTCGCCTTTGCTGAGATCCTGCGAACGATGTGGTCGTCTCCGACGTAGAGATCGACGTGGGCGGACTTGACCGAGTCCTTGACCGTGCTCTTCGCTTTGTCGAGTTCGGCCGCAGAGGGCAACGACCCGGCGGCGCTCAGCTGTTCGTTGCAAGCGGGATCGTCGATCAGTTCGCTGAACGCTTCGACCGCGCCGGTTGCGTTCAGGTCGCCGCTGATCTTGGTCGTACTAGTGTCGCCGACGTCGGCGACGCCTTCGTCCTTGAGGTTTTCGACGAATTTGCCCAGTTCGAGGCCACTGGCAGCTTCCTGGCAAGCCGCGACTTCGCTTGACTGGTCCTGCCCACCGCCTTGCTGGTTCAGCATCGATTTGACGAAGTTGAAGGTAGTCGAATCGACTTCGTACTCGGTGCCTTCGTAGGCGACGTAAGCCTTGTTGCCGAGCAGGGTGAAACCGCCTTCGCGGTCGAGCTTTTCGCCGCTGACCGAGCCCTTGGCGGAGAAGGAAAGGTCGAGTTCGGGCAATTCGGCTTCGCTTTCGCTCTGGAAGGGACCGGAAAGGCTGACGTCGACATTGCCGCCCTTCTTGCCTTTGACGCCCACAGCGACCGCAAGGTCGATCTTGCCGCTTTCGACCCCCCGCAGCGTCGCTTCGTCGACGACCGTCTGGGGGTCATCGCTGCCGCTGCCGCCGCAAGCAGCGAATGCTGAAGTCAGCGCGATCAGGGCGACAAAAACGGAAAGGATGCGAACTTGGTTCAAAACTGTGGGCCTCCTGGACGAGGATCGGGTTGGCGTAGCCATAAAGCTAGCGCTTAGGCGGCGGCTCCCGGTCCCAGCTTCGCATCCGGATCGATCGTCCCGATCACGGTGCGGGCGACCGCTACACGCGAGTGTCAGCTTCAAGCCTTGAGCGGGTTGGCGGCACGCTGTTCGAAACGCCTCGGCTGCTCCTCCGCCGAGATGTGCAGTTCGCATTTCCGCCGCATAGCGAAAAGAAGTGCGGCAGCTACGGGACGATTTCGACCGGACGGGTGCCTTCCGCTGGCGCATCGAGATCGCGCGGGCTGTCCTGGGTGAAGTTCACCGCCACCGGGAAGAGGAAGGCGCCGAGGAAGATCAGGATCACGCCGGCGGCGACCAGCCATCGGGCCGAGCTGAGGTGGCCGAGGATGCCGACCGCGAAGCCGATCAGCATCAGCGCTATGTAGGGGCCCGCGCTGTGTGGCAGCAGCGCGGCAAGCGGCAGGACGAGGTCGAGCACAGCACGGGATTATCATCGCCCTCGTGACCGATGGTTCTGCAGCGGAGGTTAAGGAGGCGCTCGCCGAGGTCGGCTACCTGGCCGACGAGCCCGCCGCACTGGTTTCCTTCCTCGCCCAGCGCCTTGACAAGCCTGTCCTGGTCGAGGGCCCGGCGGGGGTCGGCAAGACCGAGTTGGCCAAGGCGCTCTCACGCGCCACGGGTCGCGAGCTGATCCGCCTGCAGTGCTACGAGGGCCTCGACGAGGCCAAGGCCCTCTACGAGTGGAACTACCGCAAGCAACTGCTGCGCATCCAGGCCGGCGGCGAGGACGGTTGGGAGGACGTGCACGGCGACATCTTCGACAAGGAGTTCCTGCTCGAGCGACCGCTGATGCAAGCGATCGCCAGCCCCGAGCCGGTCGTGCTCTTGATCGACGAGATCGACAAGACCGACCAGGAGTTCGAGGCGATGCTGCTCGAGTTGCTCTCCGACTTCCAGATCACGATCCCGGAGCTGGGTCAGGTATCGGCGACGACGATGCCGATCGTCGTCCTCACCTCGAACAACTCGCGCGAGCTGACCGAGGCGCTGAAGCGTCGCTGCCTCTACCTCTGGCTCGACTATCCCGACCTCGAGCGCGAGATGGAGATCGTCCGCCTGCACGCGCCCGAGCTGCCGGAGTCGCTGGCGCGCCGGATGGTGGAGGTGGTGCGGATGATCCGCGACCTCGACCTGAAGAAGCCGCCCTCGATCGCCGAGTCGATCGACTGGGCGCGCACGCTGTTGCTGATGGGAGCCGAGGACATCGACCGCAAGACCTTCGAGCAATCGATGTCGATCATCGTCAAGCACCGCACCGACATCGACCTGGTCGCCGAGCGAGTCGGGGTGAAGCTTGCCGAGCCCGTACGGCCCCAAGGCTGAGACGGGCCCGCCCGGACTCGCCGCAAAGCTGCTCGGTTTTTGCGAGGAGCTGCGAAGCGAGGGTGTAGCGGTCGGCACCTCGGAGATCCTCGACGCCTTCGCGGCGTTGGACCAGGTGCCCTGGACCTCGCGCGAGGACTTTCGCGAGGCGCTGGCGGCGACGATCGCCAAGTCGCAGGAGGACCGCCGTTTGTTTGAGCTGCTGTTCGAGCGCTGGTTCTTCCGCGCCGCCGAGACCGAGGCGATCTCGCGCGGGATCGAGGAGCAGGGACGGCGCCACGAGGGCGCCGAGCGGCTCGACATCGACGAGCTGCGCGAGCAGGTGCGCCAGGCGATCGTCGAGGGCAACGACGGCGAGATGCGCGACCTGGCGCGGCTGGCGATCTCGGCCTTCGGTCGCGAGGGCGAGGGCTCGGGCGTGGTCGGCGTCGACGTGCAACGAATCCGGCGCACGCTCGGCCTCGCCGCTGGCACCCAGGCCCCGGCCGAGGACGGCGCAGCCGAGCTGCCGCCGATCGATCGCGACCAGCTCAACGCCTTCGAGCGCCACCTACGCCGCGAGCTCGAGCGCGACCTGATCGAGCGCACCTCCACCCTGCCCCCTGCCCGCCCGCTGGCCGAGCTCGACCGAGCTCTGCCGACCAGCCCGACCCAGGATCTCGCCGCCGTGCATCGCGCCGTCTCGCAGATGAAGCGGCGCCTGGCGACGCTGGGCCACGAGCAGCGCGGCCGGCGCAAGGGCCAGACGGTCGACGTGCGGCGCACGATGCGCACCTCGTTGGAGACGGGCGGCGTGCCGATGCACATCCGCTACCGACCCAAGCGCCCCCGCCGGCCGGAGATCTACGTTCTATGCGACGTCTCCACCTCGGTCACCTCGGCCAGCGTCTTCTTCCTCTCGGTCCTGCACGCCCTGCACGACTCCTTTCGCAAGCTGCGCAGCTTCGTCTTCATCGAGCGCATCTCCGAGGTCACCGATGTCTTTGAGCACGAGCGTGACTTCCGCGTGATCGCCCAGCGGATCTCCAGCGAGGGTGGCGTCGCCGACGTCTCCGGCTACACCGACTACGGCCGTGTCTGGCTCGAGTTCCTCGGCGAGATATCCGACGACCTCGACCCCCGCTCGACCGTGATCGTGCTCGGCGACGCCCGTACCAATGGCCGCGAGCCCCGCGCCGACGTCTTCGCCCAGGTGGCCGAACGGGCCGGCCGGCTCTTCTGGCTCAACCCCGAGCCGAAGCTCTATTGGAACTACGGCGACTCGGTGATGGCCGCCTACGAGCGTTACTGCGATGGCGCCTTCGAGTGCTGGACGACCCGTCACCTGGAGAACTTCGTCAACGTCGTTGCAGGTGGGGTGCCAGCAGCGGACTGAGGAAGGAATACAGCTAGGCGGCTGGTACTCGTCCTCAAACCGCCAAAGGGGGAGAGATGCCACCGTCCTACCCAGTCACGTTCTCAGTCGACTATCCGGAGCGCGAGCTCAACCGGCTGACGACCTTCTTCCGGATCTTTACCGTGATCCCGATCGCAATCGTCGCCGCCCTGCTTCCGGCGCCGAGCTAGCCGGCGGCGCCCAGTCCAACGGAGCGGGTTTCAGCGGCGCGATCGCCGGCGGCAGCCTGGTCGTGCTGCCAATTGTGCTGATGCTGCTCTTTCGCAAGAAGTATCCGCGCTGGTGGTACGACTGGAACCTGGAAATGATGCGCTTCGCCAACCGCATCGGCGTCTACCTCGCGCTGATGGACGACGAATACCCCTCAACCGACGAGTACCAGGCGGTTCACCTCGACTTCGCCTACCCGACGCCGAGCGCCTCGAGCGAGGGCTGCCGCTGGTCAAGTGGCTGCTGGCGATCCCGCACTACATCGTGCTGTTCTTCCTCTAATCGGCGTTTTCTTCGCCGTGATCGGAGCCTGGTTCGCGATCCTCTTCACCGGCCGCTACCCGCGCGGCATCTTCAAATTTGTCGACGGGACGATCCGCTGGCACAACCGCGTCGTCGGCTACGCCTTCGTCCTCGTCACGGACGACTATCCGCCGTTCCGACTCGCGTCCTAGCGCGCGACCCAGGCGTCCGGCTGCGCGGCGAGGGCGGAGACCTCGCTGGGCAGCTGGCCGCCGACCAGGTCGGCAAGGGTGACGTGCTCGAGCACTGTGCGGAGGCTGGCGCGCACGGCGATCCAGACCTCCTGCAGGTGCTCGGCATTGCCGCGGTACTCGATTGACTCCGGCGGCGCCGACTGCACGTGGGCGATCGGACCCTCGACGGCGCGGACGACATCGGCGATCGTCACCTCGTCGGCCGGCCGGGCGAGCCAGTAACCGCCCTTGGCGCCCCGGCGCGCACGCACGATCCCCGCATGCTTCAACTCCAAGAGGATGTGCTCGAGGAACTGCAGGGGGATGTCCTGCGCCTCGGCAAGCTTCTCGCCCTTGACCGGACCCTCCTCGGCAGCGGCAAGCTCGGCTGCCGCCCGCACCGCATAGTCAGCCTTGGCCGAAACACGCATAGGCAGCTAGTTAATCAGTCAGCCGGTTGCGTCCGGCGCCAGCGCCGCCGCGCGAGCGGCGGCTTGCGCTTCGCGCTCGCGGCGACGGTGGAGCACACGAGGCGCGGCGAGGATGGCGCCAAGGCCAAGCGCGGCGACGGCAGCGGCGATCGGCCAGACGGTCGGATCGCCCTTCTGGATCGTGACGATGCCGGAGCCAACGAGGACGACGCCGAGCGCAGTGCGGATGAAGCCCTGCGGCGCCCGATCGGAGAGCGCGGCCCCGATAACGACGCCAGGGACAGAGCCGATCAGGATGTTTGCGGCGAGGGTGAAGTCGACGTTGCCGCCTACCCAGTGGGCGATGCCGGCCGCCCAGAGCAGGATCGCCGCGTGGAAGACGTCGGTGCCGACCACCTTCTTGGGGGCGAGGCGATAAATCGCGATCAGCAGGATCGCGATCACCGTGCCGGAGCCGGCCGAGGTAACCCCGATCACGAGGCCCGTGGTGGCGCCGATCAGCACCGCGGCGACCTTGTGGCGGCGCTCGACGTCGAAGCGATCGCGCTCCTCGACGAGATCGCGCAGAATCAGCGCCCGGGTAAGGGTGATGATCCCGACCATCAGCAGGGTCCCCCCCAGGACGGCGTAGACAAGCGAGTCGAGCCGGTCTTCACCGATGTGGCTCTCCAGCACCGAGACGATCGCAACGCCGAGCACTGCCGCTGGAACAGAACCGAGCGCAAGCCACTTGACCAGCTCCGTGTTCACCGTCTTCATGCGGAAGTGGCGCCAGCCGCCGACCGTCTTGGTAACCGCCGAGTAGAAGATGTCGGTGCCGATTGCCGTCGTCGGCTGGATCCCGAAGATCAGGATCAACAACGGCGTCATCAGGGATCCACCGCCCATGCCGGTCATGCCGACGAGCGCGCCGATTCCTAGTCCGAAGACGATGATTGCCGGGTCCATATGATGCTCCGCGCGGTACTGCTAATTCGACTTTCCTGACCTCTTTGGTCAGGAGCGCGAGTGCGCCAGGATACCAAGATGCCCGCGGAAGCAGAAAAGTTCGCCGGGGCGGTCGCGATGCCTGCCTCGGCGCCAATCGTGGGCTCGGAGCTCGCGATCCGTGACCTCGGGCACTCCTACGGCGAACTGAGAACGATCGACAGACTTAACCTTGGCCTCGCGACTCACGGCGTCCTGGGCCTGGTCGGGCCCTCGGGATGCGGCAAGTCGACCCTGCTCGAGTTGATCGTGGGACTGCAAGAACCGACCAGTGGCGAGGTCGAAGTCGGCGGCGCGGTCGATGCCGCCGGCCGACTGGCCCACTGCGCCTTCATGCCGCAGCGCGACCTGCTGCTGCCCTGGCTCGCGGCGATCGACAACGCGGCGCTGGCGCTGCGTAACCGTGGCGTTCGTCGCACCAAGGCACGGCGCCAAGCTCACTTGCTCTTCGAGCGCTTCGGCCTGGCCGGGTTCGAGCGCTCGGCGCCAGCCGAGCTCTCCGGTGGAATGCGGCAACGCGTCGCCTTTCTGCGCACGCTGGTCGCCGGTAAGCCGGTGCTCGCGCTGGATGAGCCCTTTGCCTCACTCGACGCGATTACCCGGGCCGAGATGCAACAGTGGCTGGCAGGAGCGCTGGAGACGGACCCACGCACCGTGGTCCTCGTCACCCACGACATCGAGGAGGCGCTCTACCTCTGCGACAGCGTCGCGGTGCTCTCCGCCCGACCCGCCCGCATAGTCGAACGGCTCAGCGCTCCAGCGCCACGAAATGGCGATCGCGATGAAGCAGTCACCGATCCCGCGTTCATCGCCGTGCGCGAGCGCGCCATGCATGCCCTGCGCGAGGGAACGAGATGAAGCGCTGGCTGCTTCCCACTCTCCTGCTGGCCGGCCTGGTCGGCGCCTGGCAGCTCGCGGCCGGCACCGGTGCGCTCGCCGATCTGCTCAACCTCGAAAGCTTTCTCGTCCCCTCGCCCGCCGAAGTTGCCGAATCGCTCTGGCAGAGCCGCTCGCTGCTGGCTGAAAACGCCTGGGTGACACTGCGGGAGATGCTGCTAGGCCTTGGCTGCGCAGTCGTCGTCGGCCTCGGCTTCGCCGTGGCCCTCCACCTCTCCGAGACCCTGCGGCGGGCGGTGTATCCGCTCCTGGTCACCTCGCAGACGATCCCGATAATCGCGATCGCGCCGATCCTCGCCGTCTGGTTCGGCTACGGGCTGGGACCAAAGCTGTGGATCATCGCCTTGATCTGCTTCTTCCCGATCACCGTCAACACGCTCGACGGCCTGCGCTCGGTCGAGCCTGGCGCAACGAAGATGATGCGTACGCTTGACGCTTCCCGGGGCCAGATCCTCTGGCGAGTCGAGGCGCCAACATCCCTGCCCTTCTTCTTCAGCGGCGCAAAGGTCGCCGTCGCCGTCGCTGCGATCGCCGCCGTCTTCGCCGAGTGGGCGGGTTCAAACTCCGGACTCGGCCACCTGATCCTGATCGACAACGGACAATTGGAAACGGCGCGCGTGTTCGCGGCGATGTTCGTCTTGGCGGCAATGACGATGGCCCTCTTCGCCCTCCTCGCCCTCGCAGAGCGTCGCATCATCACTTGGCGATAGAAAGCAGGGGATGAAGCGCGCCTCCATCCCGGCGGTCGCCCTCGCCGTCGCCCTGCTGGCTCTGGCGCTGGGCCTCTCCGCCTGTGGCGAGAAGAGCGAAGACGTAACGGGCGAAACGGAATCGCTCACCCTCACTCTCGACTTCTTCCCAAACCCCGATCATGTTGGGATCTACATGGCACAGAAGCTCGGCTACTTCAAGGAAGCCGGCCTCAACGTCAATCTCCAGACCCCTTCGGATCCCGCTGCTCCGATCAAGCTCGTGGCCACGGGACGCAGCGACCTGGCGATCTCCTATGAGCCGGAGGTGCTGCTGGCCCACGAACAAGGTCTCGACGTCCAGGCCGTCGCCGCCCTCGTCAACCGTCCGCTTACCTCGATGATTTGGCTGAAGAAGTCGAGGATCGGTGGCGTAGGGGGCCTGCGCGGCAAGACGATCGCCACGGCCGGTATCCCCTATCAGGATGCATACCTGAAGACGATCCTTGCCCGCGCCAAGTTGAAGCCATCCGACGTCACAGCAGTGAATGTCGGCTTTGGCTTGCTGCCGGCGCTACTCGGGGGCCGAGCCCAGGCGATGCTCGGCGGCTTCAGCAACATCGAGGGCGTCGATCTGCGCTTGCGGGGCAAAGAACCGATTGTCACGCCAGTCGACAAGCTCGGGGTACCGACCTATGACGAGTTGGTCCTGGTTGCACAGCGCAAGCGACTCGAAGAGGACCCACAGGCAATTCGGCTCTTCATTGCGGCGCTCGCGCGTGGAACGGCGGCGGCGGCGAGCAATCCCAAGGCGGCGGCGAAAACGCTGTTGGAAGCGAATCCCGACCTCGACCCCAAGCTGACCAAAGCAGAGCTGGCAGTAACGCTGCCACTGCTCGCGCCAGCCCCGGGCGATCAGCGTCCCTACGGTTACATGGCCCCCGGCCAGTGGCGCGAGTTCACCGGTTGGATGCGCGACAACGAACTGATCGACGGCCTGCCGGCTACGTCCGACCTGCTCAGCAACGACTACCTGCCGGGCGCGATCCCCGAATAGAGCGGCGTCCCTTCGCTGAGCAGGGCGGAGATCTTCTCCGGCGGAAGGGCTCGCGAGAAGAGATGACCCTGGGCGTAGTCGCAGTCGAGCCGGGTGAGCTCCAGCATCTGCGGCTCGTTCTCCACCCCCTCGGCGATCACGTCGAGCGAGAGGGCGCGCGCCATGCCGATGATCGCCTCGACGATCGCCGTGCGCTCCTGTTCGACGCCCAGCGCGTCGACGAAGGAGCGGTCGATCTTCAGCGCGTCGAAGGGGAAGCGATTGAGATAGGCCAGCGAGGAGTAGCCGGTGCCGAAATCGTCGAGGACGAGACCGACGCCGATATCGCTCAAGGCTTCCAACGTTCCGGTGGCCGTCGCCGACTCCTCCACCAGCACACTCTCGGTCACCTCCAATCGCAGGTGCACCGGATCGAGGCCGGTGGCGGTGAGGATTTCGCTGATCGAACCGGCGAGGTCGCGGTGTGTCACCTGCCGCGCCGAGAGATTGACCGAGACGTCAAAGGGCCGCTGGTCGGGCCGCAACTCATGCCATTCGAGCACCTGGCGACAGGCGCTCTCCAGCGCCCAGCGGCCGATCGGCTCGATCAGGCCGCTGTCCTCGGCGATCGGGACGAAGTCGCCAGGATCGAGCAGGCCGCGCTCAGGGTGGCGCCAGCGGACCAGCGCCTCGAGCCCGGTGATCTCGCCGCTACGCAGGGCGATCAGCGGTTGGTAGTGAAGCTCAAGCTCATTGTGCTCAAGCGCTTGGCGCAGCTCCCGCTCCACCTCGAGCCTACGTAGCGCTCCCGCCCTCATCTCTGCGTCGAAGAGCTCGCAGCGGGCGCGACCGCGTTCCTTGGCCCGATACATGGCGGCGTCGGCGTCACGGATCAACAGGTCGGCGTCGATCGGCTCACGCGGAGAGGGGCGGGCGACCGCGATGCCGACGCTGGCGCTGACGAAGTGCTCGACCCCTCCCATCGCGTAGGGCTCGGCGAAAGCGGCGGCGATACGGTCGGCGATCGCAACCGCCTCGTCCTCATCGGCGAGGCGGTCGACGAGGATGCCGAACTCGTCGCCGCCGAAGCGGGCGACGATGTCGCCAGGGCGAAGGTGCCCACGCAACCGCGGCGCCACCGCGCCCAGCAGCTCATCGCCAGCGTGGTGACCCATGCTGTCGTTGATCAGCTTGAAGTTGTCTAGGTCAAGGAAGAGGATCCCGACCGGCGAGCCGGAGACAGTGCTGCGCTTCAGCGAGTCGTTGAGCGAATCGACGAAGCTAAGCCGATTGGGCAAGCCGGTGAGCGGGTCGTGCAGGACCCGGTGCCGCAGGGCTTGGTCGGTCGCGTGGCGCTCGATCGCGTCGGCGAGGACGTTGGCGGAGGCCTGAACGAAGTGCACGTCCTGCGGCGTAAAGCGGGTGGGTTCGGTGGAGTGGATGTCGAGCACGCCGAAGGGATGGTCCTTGCCATCGATCAGCACCGCGAGGCTGCTGCGTATGCCCATCACGCGCAGCGTCGGCGGCATCGAGAAGCGTTTCTCGGAGGACCAATCGTCGACGATTACGTGCAGGCGCGAGTCGAGCGCCGCGCCGGCGTGGGAGTCGCGCGCGGCCGAGGCGCGTGCCGCGCCGACGACGCGGTCCTCCAGTCCCGCCCGCAGCCCGAGCCGTCGACCGTCGCGGCCGATCTCCCAGATACAGGCGGCGTGGACGCCCTCGATCTCCTGCAGCAGCGAGACCGCCTCGCCCATCAGGCCCTCCGGGTCGCCGTCCTGCAAGGCACGGCCGCCGAGCCTCGCCACCGCGGCCTGCTGCGCCGCGGCCCGTTGTAGCTCCTGCTCGGCGCTCTTGCGCTCGGTGATGTCGTAGAGGACACCGTGCCAGACCGGCGTGCCCATTTCGTCAGGCTCGAGCACGGCCTCATCGAGGATCCAAACCGTGCGCCCGTCCCGAGTGATCATCCGGTAGTCAACCGACGGCGGGTTGCGGGTACCGATCGTCTTGCGTGACTCTTGTGAGAGAGCGCGTTCGCGATCGTCGGGGTGCAGGAGACTGGCCCAGAGCCCGGCGTCGGCAAGCCATTCCTCTGGCGTGTAGCCAAGGATTTCCTCGACCTGCGGACTGACGTAGCGCCAGCGGCCGTTCTCACCAAGCTCGGCGGCATAGACAATCGCCGGCAGGCGCTCCACCAGTCGGCGGTAGTCCTCACCGCCGGCGGAGATCTGATCGAGGAACTCATTGACTCGTTTCTCGGGCCAGTTGCCGCCTCGCGTCGGGCTCTCCATTGCTCGCTTATCGACCGTTATCGCACGCGCTTGAGTTCGGCCGCTGGTGGCCCTCTAAAGGCCGAGGGTCCAAGCCGCAGCGAGGCCTCGAAAGGGCGCATAAGGCGCGTAAAACTCCTCGACCTCCTCGACCGTCGCCCGGCGCCCGAGTCGGGCGAGGCGACCAACGAGCTTCAGGTACATCAGATCACCGGCCGGCAGGGAATCGGGGTCGCCACGACCAAACAGGCCAAGGCACTGCACGGTCCAAGGGCCAATCTCGCGAACGGCAAGCAAGCGGCGGTCCGCGCCTTCCTCGGTTAGGTCACAACGCCCCTTCGCTACCTGTCCCGCCACCGAGCGCAGCGCAATCGCGCGTTTGAGGGCCAGGCCAAGCGACTCAAGTTCGACCGGTGCCCGGCCGGCGATCAGGTCCGCAGTGGGCACATCGCGCAGGCCCTCGCGGCCAGAGCCCAGCCGCAGCCCCCAGCGCCCGACCATGCGACGCTGAATGCGGGCGGCGCGGCCGGTCTCAATCAGTTGCTTGACCACTGCCCAGGCGAGCGCCTCCCAGGGCCAGGGGCGGCGGCGCGGCCGCAGGTAGGGACGGCGGCGCAGCAAGGGGCCGAGCAGCGGATCGCCCCTGAAGCGGCGGTAGAAGGCAGTGAGGTCGTCGTCGACGCCGAACGCGAAGCGCATCCGCTCGACCGCCACCTCCAGCTCCGCTGGGCCGGCTTCGCGGTCCGGCGTCCCCGCCGCTGGGCCCGGCGCGGCGATCGCGCACGGATCGAGCGGCTCAGCCCGCACCGCGACCCGATCCTTCCCCGGTTCCCAGACCCGCACCAGCACCGGGCAGTCTTCGACGTGCAGGAGGCGGGAGGTGACCCCGCGCCGCACCCGCATCACGCCGTCCTCGCTGTCGTAGGCCGGCAGCCGGAACGGCGACGGCGGTCTCGCCTCTACTTCGAGGCTCATTGCCAATGACTCGTTCGCGCCCCAATCGTCACGGACTCGGAACCCCGGCGATCACCGCGACGATTGATGCGCTCACCGCCCGAGCAGGTGGACGTCGACCAGGAACGAACGGCTGGCGACGATGTTCGCGGGCCGCTCGCGGCGGGCGAGCCGACGCGGAGTCCGTTTGCGCCCGGCGACCGCACCGACCGCACGAACCGCGGCCACGGTCGCTGCACCGGCAAGCACCCCACCCGCAGCCGCCATCACCGCGGTTCGGGCCTCACTGCGCACGGGCAGTGGGGCGGCGTTCTCGCGGGGTAGGACGTGAACCGAAACAGGCTCCAGCTCCAAATTGCTCACCCCGCCGACCTTAGCGATGCCTGCGGCGCGCAACCAGGGACGCCCCCGCACCTTGCGTAGATCTAGAGCTGCTTCTCGTAGACGCGGTACCTCTTCACGACCTTGCCGCCCATTCCCTCCATGGCACGGTTCATCGCTTCGTTCGTCTCGAGGATCCAGCCCATCTCGCCGCCTTCGATCGCGCCCGGCCCCGCCGCGGTCTCCAGGTGCTTGAGGTAGAGGCCAGCGGCGACACCAGTGTGGCGGTAGGCGTGCTTAACGCCAAGCGCAAGAACGCGCAGTTGGTCGATCCTGCGCTTCGCGAGCAGAAACCTGAGCCATCCGAAGGGCAAGAGGCGGCCATTCAACCCGGCCAGCGCTTGGTTGATGTCGGGAAGGGTCAAGGCGGCACCGATCGGTTCGCCGTCCTTTTCGGCGATATAGGCCCAGTCCGGGTCGATTACCTGCTTGAGCAGCTTGGCGTGGAACTCGATCTCGGCGTCGGTAGCCGGCACGAAGCCCCAGTTACGGCCCCAGGCCTCGTTGTAAACCTCGGAAAAGCGGCGCATCTCATCGGGCAGGCTCCGCATGCCGATGTTGCGGATCCTCACTCCTTCGTCGTGCAGGGCTTTCTCCGCCGCGGCATGAATCGAAGGGTCGAAGCGCTCCCCCTCCTTGAGGTCGCCGAACTGCAGTTCCCACATCAACAGGTCCATCGCCTTGCCAAAGCCGTTCGCTTCGATCAGCTCGCGGTAGTACGGGGGGTGCCAGTTCTCGAGGATCATCGGCCGCCGCTCGTACCCATCGATCAGAACGCCGATCTCGTCGTTGGTGGTGAAGTCCATCGGGCCGAGGATGCGGCCACGTCCCTTTTGGCCCGCCCACTCCGCAGCGGCCTCCAGCAGGCCGGCGGCCACCTCTGGGTCCTCAGTCGTCTCGAAGAAACCGAACATTGCGTCGCTACCACCCTGGGTCTCATCCCAGGACTGGTCGACCTGGGCCGTGATGCGGCCAACCGCCTCGCCGTCCCGTTCGGCCAGGAAATACTCCGCCTCGGCGTGCTCGAAGTAGGGATTCTTCTCGCGATTGAGAAACTCCATCCGCTCGAAGACCAGCGGCGCCACCCATGGCGGGTGGTCGCGGTGCAGCCCGAAGGGCACTTTGACGAAGCGCTTCAGCTCGCGTTTGTTGCGGACCGGCCGAATTGAGACGCTTGCCACGGGCATCAGAGTTTCGCTCCGCTCACGGCGCGAAGAACCAGATAAGCACGCTTTCGCTCCGCGATCACGGCCGGAACCTACACTCTGCCCCATGAGCGAGACAGCCAAGTCCCCGGTCGACGTATTCGAGAAGGCGCGCAGTCATGATCGCCTTGAGCAACTGGAAGCCGCAAAGGAGCACGACCTCCTTCCCTACTTCCGCTTGATCGAGTCAGAGGCGGGGCCCCTGATGGAGATGGAGGGACGCGAGATCATCATGCTCGGGTCCAACAATTACCTGGGTCTGACCGGGGACACACGGGTCAAGCAAGCCGCGCGCGACGCCTTGGAGACCTACGGGACCGCCCTCACCGGCTCCCGGTTCATGAACGGAACCACGCCTCTTCACGTTGAGTTGGAGCGCGAGATCGCCGACTGGATGAAGACCGAGGATGCGCTCGTCTTCACGACCGGCTACCAGGCGAACGTCGGCTGCTTGGGAAGCATCCTCGAGCCTGGCGACACGGTGATCTGCGACTCCGGAAACCACGCTTCGATCCTCGACGGCTGCCGGCTCTCGGGAGCCAAGCTGCGCCCATTCCGCCACAACCGCATGGACAAGCTCGAGAAAATGCTGGAGCGGGCTGCCGAGGACGAGGGAGGCGTACTCGTAGTCGTAGATGGGGTCTTCTCGATGGAGGGCGATGTCTGCGATCTGCCCAGAATCGTCGAGCTTTGCAAGGCACACGGAGCCCGTCTGCTGGTCGACGAGGCGCATGGCGTCGGCGTCCTTGGCGCCCGCGGGGCTGGGGCCTGCGAGCTCTTCGGCCTTGAGGACGAGGTTGACCTCCGCATGGGCACCTTTTCGAAGAGCCTTGCATCGTGCGGCGGATTCATCGCCGGGCCCGCCGACGTGATCGAGTACCTGAAGATCTCCGCGCGCAGCTTTATGTTCAGCGCCTCCAGTGTGCCGGCGGCCGTTGGCGCTGCGCTGGGAGCGCTACGGGTGATCCGAGAGGAGGGGCCATCCCTCTTCCAAGCTCTGCTCGACAACGCCGAGTACCTGCGCGAGGGCCTGCGTGCTCTCGGGCTGAAGGTGGTCGAACCAGGGACGCTTCCCGACGGGCGCATTGCCACCACGCCAGTGGTCCCGGTGATCGTTGGAGACGACTGGCAGGCCGTCTTGCTCTGGAAGGCACTCTTCGACGCGGGCGTCTACACCAACGTCGCGATCCATCCGGCAGTCCCGCCAGGTGGCGCGCTGCTCCGCACCAGCCTTATGGCGACCCACGAGCGTGAGCACCTCGACGCCGCTTTGGGAACCATCGCCAGAGTGATCGAAGACTTTCCCGAACTACCCCGGTCGGGGTAGTTTCGGGCCTGGCCGAAACGGGACAAGTCCGAACGGCCACGAAAAAGATGCTCTTAGCGACCGGCTGGGGGCGGCTTTCCATCCGACGGGGTTGACGCTCGCCGCCTCGAAGGCATAGCTTGCCTCCGCGCCGACCGCATCCCGGGGCAGGGACGCGAATGGTGGAGCACTCAACTCAGCCAGGCCGAGGTTTGCACCTCCGGTTCGGTGCGCAGAGCTACCCAGTTAAAGAACCCGAAGGGAGGAGTCCCAGTGGACGCTGCTTCGATCGCCCCTGCTCAGACGACCGCTTCCGTAATCCAGGCCCCACAGCACATGCAGGCACTTGCGCGTGCCAACCGCGTGCGACTTGCGAGGGCAGAGTTGAAGCGCTCTATCGCACGGGGTGACGTCGACGCGGCGGACGTTGTGCGGGACTGCCCTTGGGAGACTGAGAGCATGACCCTCGCCGAGTTGCTGACCAGTCAGCGCCGCTGGGGCCGTACCCGGGCCCGCAAGTTCCTCATCGCCCTCGCCCTCAACGAGAACAAGCGCCTTGGCACTCTCACGACCCGCCAGCGTGCTCTGCTCTCTTCCGAGCTCTCCTCCCGCGAGTCGGTGCTCGTCTAATCAACCGCCGCCGAAGCGGCCGGCCTTGAACGACAAGCCGCCCGAAGCCCGCTGAAAGGCGCGCCTCAGGGCAAGGAAGGTGGCAAGGAAGGTGGCAGCGCCAACCGCCAGGCAGATCACCAGGATCAGGCCGCCCAGGTAGAAGAGTCCGCCGGTTACGAGCACGAAGACGGTGCCCGCGAGCAGGGTCGTATGTGAGCGGTAGCCAGCGAAGTGCTCGCGCGCCGCAACCTCGAGGCCACCGAGCCCGGCCAAAACGACGCCAACCCCGATCGCGGTCGGGTGCCTGCCGACCACACCGATCACCAACATCACGATGCCGGCGAGCACGGTCAGCTCGGCTAGCGGGAAGTTGCCCCAAGGCGCCGGCGGTCGCTCGTCTGGAGCCGGTCTATCGCTCAACGGCCGCAAGCCGTCCGGATAACGGACATCCGGAGGAGACCTTGACGCGCCACCAGCCCATCAGCATCCCCAGCGGCCCCAGGCGCGGCCGCGAGTGCCAGTGGCCGCAGCCCGGCTCGCCGACGTCGGTGCGTGAAATCCGCAGCCACTTGTACTCGGCCGGGGCAACCAGCATTTTCTCCAGCAGCTCCCGATTGCGCGTCTCCAGTTCGTCCTGCTTGAGCAAGGCGCGATGCGCCTGGGCTATGCGGTCAGAGAGCGCGTCGCGAACCCGCTCGAGCTCCTCAAGTCCAGCGACCCGCGGCTCGGCAAAGCTAGCGGGGATCGCGGTGTCGAGGGAGAGGCGTGGAAAGGCCTCTGTGCATAGACGAGCGAGCTCGTGCTCGAGGCGACCGATCTGACGGCGCAGCTCAACGCGTGCGAGGCGCTCGTCGCCTCCCACCCGAAGTGTCGTGAGCGTGTCTCGATCGAGCAGATCCGGCATAAACTCGGTTACCAGTCTAAATCACACACCTGCCGGGTTCCTTAGCTCCATATTACGAAGACTAGGCAGGGTGGAAAAGGCCTGTGAAGGCTGCTAGGCAGCGATGGCTGCGCAGGCCATCCAGAGGGCCTCGTCCACCGACGCTTGGGGTACGCCCCTCACCTGCACGGCGACGATCGCAACGCGCGTCGCCTCCGGCTCGACTGCCTGCTCGGCGCTCCTGCCGCCGAAAAGGAGGGACAGGGGCCGGCGGCCATCGGCGATTGTCAGAGTCCCCTGCGCAAGCTTGGCCGGCTTTCCCGGCAGCGACTCTCCCGGCGCCGAGTCGCGAATGCAGAGCTCCCCTTCGATCTGCGTTGCATCAAAAGCGCGGAGGGCGACGCCGGTCTCGATCGTGGCAATGCTCAGCGCATCGGCGGGCATACCCTGGGTCGCGAAGGCACCATCGTGCAGCCGGTCCAGTGCAAGCTGCTCAATCGGGGTGCGAGTGCGATCGGGGTCGAGGCCGATCTGCCGGAAGAAGACTCGGTAGGCCCAGGGGATCGGCCGCTCGCGCATGTGGATCGCGTGCGAGCCGTAGAAGCGATCTGAGAGATCGCGCAGGCGACGGCGCACCGGCTCGGGGCTGCGGGCGGGTCTGCTGTCGACCTCGACCCAGGCGATACCAAGACCGGGAAACTCGCTGGCGATGTGCGGTGCAACCCAGCCTTGCCGCGGCAAAGGCTCCCAGTCCAGATCTGATCCGGTGGCCTCGATCCCATCCATGCTCAATCCACCTCCTCCGCGCGGGTCGCTTGCAGCAAATCGTCGACGCGCGCTTCCAGCTGCCCGGCGGTGAGCTCGCCGACGCTCGCCTCCTGCAGAGTGCCGCCGGGGTACACGTAGGCGAAGGTCGGACAGAGGCCGACACGGTAGAGGCCGGCAACCGCTCCATCGCGGTCGTAACCGACCGGCATCTTCCAGCCCCGGCGATCGATCAGGTCGCGGACCGTGTCACGGTCGTCGCGGACATCCAAAGAGAGGAAGTTCACCCGCCCACGGTAACGCCCATATACCTGGCTGACCACATCCTGCTGTTCGCTGCAGGTGCCACCGCGCGAGAACCAGAAGGCGAGAACCAACGGCCGGTCGAAGTAGTCGCAGACGCGCAGCGCACCAGGCGTGGAGATCCGGCAAGCCGGCTGGCGCCGGGCGCCGCTCGGGCAAGGGGTCTCGGCGGTTTCACAGTCGTCCTGAGCCACGTTCGCGTCACCTTCCAGCGGCCCGTCAGCGCGCGGCACCGCGAACTCCGGCAGCGGCCAGCGACTCTCCAGCTTGTCGAGCCCAAGCGTCCCTTCGTCCTTGCTGCCAAGCGTGTTGATCGCCGCCACCACGATTACCGCGGCAAAGATCAACCCGACCACAAGCGAGTACCGGTCCCTCACCGCTCCTCCAGCCAAACGAGCGCAACCGGCAAGGCGACGATCACGCCAAGCAGCGCCACCCCGAGATCGACCATCGTGACGAAGCCAAAGTCCCGCAGCATGTTCACGTCGCTGACGATCAGCACGGCGAAGCCGGCGATGACCGTCACGGCCGAGGCGAAGACGGCCGGTCCTGTGCGGGCGTACGCAGCACGGATAGCGTCCTTGACCGCCCGGCCGCCATCTCGCTCCTCCCGAAAACGCGCCGCAAGGATCACGCTGAACTCCGTAGCAATCGCAATCGTCAGCGCCCCCAGCGCCGCCGACATCGGATTGAGCGGAATCTGGGTCAGCCAGAGCACCAGCGAGGACCAGCCCGTGGCGAGCACAACAGGTATGAGCGGGATCAGCGCCCGCATGAACGAGCGGTAGGCAGCCAGGAGCACTAGGGCCACCGCAGCAAGCCCCGCAAGCGTCAGCCAGTAGCGACTGCCCGAGAGATCTGAAGCTGCAGCAGCGACAATGACCGGCAACCCTGCGAAGCGAACCCTCACCCCCGCTGGCGGCCCACCTGGCGTTCCCGGCTCGCCAACCTCCGAGCGCACCCGATCGATCAGCGCCTGCTGGTCCTCCAGCGACTGCGCGCGAATCCCAAAGCTCAGCAGCGCGAGATGCCCTGGCAGTCCGGTCTTCGTGTCCACAGGAGCAAGCTGCTCCAAGTCGTAAGGGGGCAGTTCCCGCAATGTCGCACGAGTGTCGCTCTGCTTTAGCTGTTCCTTGCTCTTACTGTTGACGAGAAAGTCGGAAAGCGCGGGACCTGGACAGATTTCAGCCTTCAGGCAGCTCGGCCGCGGACCCGAGAATCCGTTCTCCTCGAGCACCCGCTGCTTGAAATCAGCCATCCACCTAATCGTCGCCGGAGCTGAGAAGTCAGAGGCTTCGACCGCGACCTGAAGCTGCCCCGAAACCCCCGTCGCATCCTGCACCTTTTCCAGATCCTTGATCTCCTGCAGTCCCTGGGGCGCGAGCGAGCGAATGTCGGAGACCGTGGCAATCTGCGTCCCAAGCCCCCACCCAACCAAGGCAAGTGCCGCCCCAACGGCGAGCACCATCCGCGGACGATCCAACGCAAGTCCCAAGGCGCGCTCGAATGGGACGAGGGGGTGCCCCGGATGCACGCGGCGTCCTGTTTTTCGCACAGACCACTCAGCGAGCGCCGGAAACCCCGCGGCGAAAAACCCAGCAAGCGGAGGGGCGCCCCCTCGTCCCATCCCTCCCCGCAACCCCAACGCCGCGAACCCCGCCGTAAGAGCCAACCCGAGCCCCACCGCGATACCAAAGATCAGGAGGATGCCAAACGTACGAACCATCGGAATCGGTGACAACTGCAGGGCCAGGAAACCCGCCGCCGTCGCCAGGCAGGCCGTGGCAATCGTCGGACCGGCCCGCCCCGCCGCCAAACGGGCAGCATCGATGGGGTCTGCGCCGCTGGCAGAAGCCTCGTCGTACCGAGCCTGCAGCTGAATCGCGTAGTCGACGACAAGCCCGATCAGGATCGGCATCGTCGCAATCGTGGCAATCGTCAGGGACCCGCCGAAGAGGCGTAGCAGTCCGAAGGTAAGTGCGACCGCAGCAAGCGCAATCGCGAGCGGCAGCAGCCGCAAACGCGAGCGAAAGACCAACAAAAGGGTCAGGGCCATGATCACGATCGCGACCGCGAAGAGAATGAGCAGCGCTCCCTTCAGGGCTCCGGTGATGCCTTCGATGACAATCGGCGCGCCGCTGATCGTGTAGGTACCGGCGCCGTGCAGTCCGAAGCAGGCCTCCGGCTTGCCCTTGTAGGCACAGGCCTGACGCGGAGTCGTGTCGTAGACCGCCTTGCGGATCAGCCCCAGGGCGCGACTCCGCTTGCCGTCACTGAGATCGGGACGCAGGCGCAGGACGATCTGGGTCGAGTGATCGTTGGGAAAGAGGTAGGCGAGCCGCGCCTTCGGTGTGCCACGAACGCCGTGCAGGTCGAAAACGACCGAGGCGAGGAAGTCCGGGTTGCCGATGCTGGGCGCGCTGGTTATCCCGTAGCGAGCCGCCACCTGGAGCAGGAATTCGCGCAGCTGGTCAGGCGGCACGGTGGCGGCCAGCCGACGCAGTTGGTCGTCGATTTGGATCACCGCCTCGTTGAGAAAGGTGCCCGGCCCGGCGAGGTACTGAACCGCGTGCAGCCGCGCCAGTTCGGCGCAGGGCCCCGGGATCGGCTTGGCGCCTTTCGGAACCTTGCCCGAGAGACAGCCCTCGAGGCGCAGCAGGCGACCGAGGTTCGGGGTGAGGATCAGTTCCTGCAGGTCACCTTCGGCAACAACGACGACTGGTTCTTCGCCGAAGGCCTCGCGCACCCGTTCGGTCGCGCGATAGCTCTCGCTGTCGCGGTCGACGAGGGTGTCGGTTCCGGCGTCAGTCGGCAGCTGCGTAGCGGCCGCAGCCGCCGCAATTGCAAGCACCGCCGAGACCGCCAGGACCATCCGCGCGTGGCGGACGGCCCACGCCGCGATCGAGCTCAATCCATCGAGAGCGGGCCGGTGACGTCCGCGTTGAGGAACTGACTGACGAACCGGTTTTCGGAGTCGAACAGCTCCTCCTTGGGGCCCGACTCGACGATCTTGCCGTTCCAGAGCACGGCGATGAAGTCGGAGATCCGCCGCGCTGTGTTGAGGTCATGGCTGATCACCAGGTAGCAGCCGCCGTTCTCCTCGTGCACCTCGCGGACCAGCTCGCAGAGCAGCGCGGTGCGCACTGGGTCAAGGCCCGAGTCGGGCTCGTCGAACATCACGATCGCCGGTTCGAGCACCAGCGCGCGAGCGAAGCCGGCGCGCTTGCGCATCCCGCCGGAAAGCTCGTTGGGCATCTTGTAGATCGCCTCGCTGAGCCCGACCTCCTTGAGGCGGCGGTTGCAGATCTCGCCGATCTCTTCCTCGCTCTTGTCGGTGTGCTGGCGCAGCGGGAAGGCGGTGTTGTCGTAGATGTTCATCGAGCCGAAGAGGGCACCGTCCTGGAAGAGCAGGCCGAACTTCTTGCGCACCTCGAAGAGTTCGTCGTCGGTCATGTTGGGGATCGATTCGCCGTGCACGAGCACGTCGCCCGAGTCTGGGTAGAGCAGGCCGACGATGTGCTTGATCAGCACGCTCTTGCCGGTGCCCGATGGGCCGAGCACCATCGAGACCTGATCCTCTGGCAGGCCGAGGTTGAGGCCGTTGAGGATACGAGCGCGGCCGAACTGCTTGACCAGGTCGATGATCTCGATCGCGTCCTCGCCGCCGTGGTCGCGCTTGCGTCCGGTGTGGAAGCGGTAGGGATCGGCCTCGGCGGGATCGACGCCGGGGATGACGAAATCGCGCCCCATCGTCAAACCGTCCTCGCTGACGTAGGGGCCGCCGTGCGCCGACTCGGGGACCACCGGATCGGCGACCTCGGCGGTGGTCTCCGCCTCGGCCTCGAACTCGTCCTCTTCGGGCCTGGTCGGGTCGTCCATGCTCATAGCCTAAATCAGCCTCCTATCGGTGCCCGCGGGTTGGCTCCCCAGAAGACCAGGGTGCCCAGCATCCCGATGATGTGAACCAAGACGATGTTGAGGACCATCGACTTCGCGGTGGCGGTGCCGACGCCAACCGGGCCCCCCGAAGCCGTATATCCGTAGTAGCAGCCGACCATCACTATCGCCGTGGCCATGAACATGCCCTTGATCAGGCTGAAGAGCAGGTCGGGCGGGTTCTGGAACATCCAGAAGATCAGCAGGTAGCCGCCGGAGGAGACGTCGCCGATCTGCTGGACGACAGCCAGGTAGCTGGCGAAGTACATGATCCCGATCCCGCAGAGGTACATGAAGGGGAAGGCGATCCAGGCGGCAAGTAGGCGGGTCGCGCAGAGGAAGGTGACGGGAGGAACGCCCATCACCTCGAGCGCGTCGATCTCGTCGGAGATCCGCATCGCGCCAAGCTCGGCGACGATGCCGGTGCCGACCTTGGCCGCCAGCATGTAACCGAAGGCGTAAGGCATGATCTCGCGCAGGTCGCACCAGGCTGAGAAGACGCCGGCATAGGCGGGCGCGCCCTGGGCGCGCAGCAGGTAGGCGCCCTCGATCCCGCACTGCAGGCCGAGGATGAAGACGAGCCCCCAGATGATCAGCGCCGAGCCGAGGACCAGAATTCCGGCCTGGCGCAGGCTCTCACCGAAGAAACGCAGGACGCGGCCGCTGTAGACGAGGCCGGCGACGCGGGAGCCGAAGCGGGCGATCTCTCCGAAGGAGTCGAGCCAGCCGCGCGGCACTTCCAGCCAGGCGTTCATCGGATCGTCTGCAGCTCCGGGTTGGTGGCGAGCAGGGTCTGGGTGAAGGCGTAGTTGAAGGCGAAGACACCCATGAAGGCGATCACCACCGCCTGGTTGACGGCGCGACCGACGCCGGCGGCGCCTCCGGACGCAGTCATCCCCTTGTAGGAGCAGACGACCGCGATGATCGCGCCGAAGAGGGTGCACTTGATCACCGAGCCCCAGAGATCGGTGACCGAGGCATTGGAGAAGAGCGTGGCGAAGAAGCCGCCGAGCGACTGGTGGTAGAGCAGCTCGGCGCCGATACCGCCAGTGATGCCGAAGACCAGCGCGTAGATGTCGAGCAGGCCCGTGATCAGCATCAGGGCGAGGAAGCGCGGCACGACGAGGTTCTTGATCGGGTCGACGCCGAGCACCTGCAGGGCGTCGAGCTCCTCGCGGATCTTGCGGGCGCCGAGGTCGGCGGTGATCGCAGTGCCGGCGACGCCGGCGACGACGACCGCGGTAACGAAGGGGGCGAACTCGCGGATCGAGGCGAGGACGAAGAAGCCGCCGAGCCGGTCGAGGGCGCCGAAGAGCGAGAGAAAGTTAGAGGCCTGCAGGCCGGGTGCACCGAAGCCAAAGGCCACGGTGGAGATCAGCAGCGGGAACCAGCAGAGCTGCAGGGCGAAGAGGAACTGGCCGATGAACTCCTCGCCGTAGGGATAGGGAGGCTTGACCGCGGAAACGAGCGTGCGGGCGGTGAGGATCATCATGTCCCCGACCTGTTCGAACAACGACTTGGCGGGCAGAAATGCCCTGTTGACCGCAGATCCGACCATCATCCTCCTCTTCAAACGAGTCTATGCGATGCGCCAGCGGGCTCTGTTGAGTTCGGACTAACCCGCTCCGGAGCAGGCGAAACCCCGTGGTATGTTGCGGCCGCTTTGGGGGGGCATGGAACAGAGGTCTCGCGTTACCGCCTTCGTGCTGCGGTCACCGCTGTCCTTGCAGCGCTGGCCCTCTCAATCACTGCCTGCGGCGGCGAATCGTCCTCTGACGCCAACGAGGCCGCAGGTACCTACCGGCTCCGTGTCACCGACGCCAGCTTCCCCACCGAGCAGCAGCTCGGCCAGACCTACCTGCTGAAACTCGGCGTGCGCAACACGAGTAGTAAGACGATCCCGGCGCTGACGGTGAACGTCTCGATCAAGGGCAAGGAGGGCCAGGGCTCCACCCTGCCCTTCGGGATCCACGACCCGCAGCCGGAACTGGCCCAGCCCGACCGGCCCGTCTGGGTCCTCGCCGAGCACTATCCGAAGTTCGCCGGCTCCTTGGCTCCCGGCGGCGCGGAAACCTCAAACCAAAAGACCTTTGACTTTGGGCCGCTGAAGAAGGGTGTAACGGCCAACGCTGTTTGGAAGCTGAGCGCCGTCAAGTCGGGCAACTACACGCTGCTCTATGCCATCGACGCGGGACTGAGTGGCGCCGCGAAGGCGGAGACCGGCGGCGGGGTGGCACCGGGCGGATCCTTCGCGGTGAAAATCAGCTCAGCCGCCCGCAACACCGAAGTCAACGACCGCGGAGAAGTCGTCGAAAAGAAATAGGGGTAGCCGGGTAGCTTGATCCGAGTGAGGCGCCGCGCCGCATCGAGCATCGTTCTGTCAGCACTGGCATTGGTGGTGTTGCCGGCCTGCGGCACCGCACAGCAGCATGGTGCGGAACCGTCGAAAGCGAAGCGTGGCAGCCTGGCCCTGAAGCGCATCGGCAGCTTCAACGAACCAACCTATGTGGCGAGCGCACCCGGGTTTCCCCAGCTGCTCTTCGTGGTCGAGCAGGAGGGCGAGGTCGAGGTACTGCGCAAAGGCCGGCGGGCAGGCCATCCCTTCCTCGACATCAGAGGACTGGTCGGCGCCAGCGGCGAGCGTGGCCTGCTTTCGATCGCTTTTCCATCTGACTACCAGCAGAGCGGTCGCTTCTATGTCTACTACACGGACAATGCCGGCAATATCCGCGTCGACGAACTCAAGCGTGCGAGCGCGACCAAGGCCGATCGCGGAACGCGCCGCACCGTGATCGAAATCGCCCACCCGGTCAACGCCAACCACAACGGCGGACAGCTGCAGTTCCTCGGCGACCTCCTCTACTTCGGTACCGGGGACGGCGGTTCCGGCGGCGATCCGCCCAACAGCGCCCAGAACAAGGAGAGCCTGCTCGGCAAGTTGCTGCGCATCGACCCGCGGCCGAGCGCTGGCCAGCCTTACTCAGTCCCCGCCGACAACCCCTTCGTCGGCAAGCCGGGCCGTGACGAGATCTACGCCTACGGCCTGCGCAATCCCTTCCGCTTTTCCTTCGACACCACCAGCGCCACCCAGCCCCGGATCGCGATCGGCGATGTCGGCCAGAACCGTTTCGAGGAGCTCGACTACACGACCGTCGCCGCCGCATCCGGGGCCAACTTCGGTTGGGACGCCTTCGAGGGCTTCCACCCCTACGAAGAAGAAAACAGCGGCACACCTGACCCCGGCGGCACAACCAAGCCGATCATGGCCTACGGCCGCGGCCGCGACGGAGGCACTTGCACGATCATCGGCGGCTACGTGGTCGGCAAGGGCGGACCGTCCCCGCTGCGGGGCCGCTACGTCTATGCCGACTACTGCTCCGGCGTCCTGCGCAGCCTTGTCCCCCACCTGCATGGAGCCAGCGACGACCGCAAGACCGGGCTCACGGTCGCCTCCCCCACTTCCTTCGGGGAAAACGGCCGTGGCCAGGTCTATGTCTGCTCGCAGGAGGGGCCGGTGTTCAGGCTCGTTGCCCGCTAGTGGCGGGCGAAGGGGTCGACGTAGAGGTCGTCGACCTGCCACTGGCCCTTGCTGTCCAGCGGCGTGAAGCGAATCTCGATTGCGCTCGGCAGGACCGTGCCGACGATGGTCGAGAGTCCCAAGACCGTCGAGACCTGCTTGCTGGGTTCCCAGCTCAAGCCGGCCGAAACGGTGTTGACGACGTTCGTTCGCACCAGGCCAAGCAGGCTATAGACGGCCTCGACGCGCAAACGAGAGGATGGATCGCCCGTGTTGCGAGCCACAAAGCGAAACAGTGGCGTATCGATCGACATGCAGATCGGCGCGCTCGTCGCCGAGCTGCCGGCGGGCAGCGCAAGCGATCCCGAATCGGCCAGTCCGTTCAACTGGTAGCTCTCGTTGCCGGCGACAACCTGAGCGCCGCGCAGCGACCAGCCGGCGCCGCCGGACTCGAAGCCGCCGTCGGGCGCCAGGGCATAGGAGTGCTGATCGCCCCAGGGAGCAAAGACCGGCTTGGCACCCGGATAGGAGCATGCCTGTGCGTTGGTAACGGCAAGGCCGAGTGAGAGCAGCGCGATCCCGAGGACCGCAGTCAGTCTCACCCGAAACGAGACAGCAACGTTGTTCTGATCGAGCTTCATGGCAAACCTCCCTTCACGGCAGGACAAAAAGCCTGGTCGTGAAACCAAGCTGAGCAGTTGAGCCATCTCACGCTAAAACGCGAGACCTCTGACTTTGCGTCCCTGCCTCGCGGCAGGTTTGCCTTTATGCAGCTGACTTATGTGTGCGGTGATGATCGGCACGCATTTGCGGAACTGAAGTGATTCGGACGAATGTCGGACTCCGTCGCATTTCCCCTAGAAATCGATGACTCTTGGCATGCGCGGCTATTGCAAGCGCGGCAGCGAGCCGAAAAGAGGTGCGACCGCTTTTGCGAGCGGGATACCAAATCCCATGCCACCAGCCTCCGAGACACTAGACGTCGAGCAGCTCTTCGCCCGCGGCCGCGCTCGCGCGGTTGCCGCGCCAAGCCTTCGTGAGCTGAGCGTCGAGAGCGTCGCCGGAGTTGCCTTCTTGGCGGTTGCCCTGGCGATGGCCCTGAGCTTCACCTCGCCGCGGGCGCTCGAACCCCTGCCGCTCGCCGTCCTCGCCGGCGCCTACGTCGTCGCCTGCCGAGCCAAGTTCGATTTCGCCGACGGCTACACGGTGCCGACCGAGCTGGTCCTGGTGCCGATGCTCTTCCTCCTTCCCACCCCCGACGTGCCGCTGGTGGTCAGCTTCAGTTGGGCACTCGGACGCATGCTCGACTACGCGAGTGGTGCGACCAGCGTGCGCCGCGCCCTGCACGTCTTCGGCGACTGTTGGCACGCGATAGGTCCGGCACTGGTCATCGTCCTCGCCGGTGCCCAGATCTTCTCCTGGGACCAATGGCCTGTGTACGCGCTGGCCCTTCTCGCTCAGTTCGCCTTCGACTTCGCCGCGACGGCTGCCCGCATCTGGCTGATCGAGGGAAACGTGCCGCGAATGGAGCTGCGACAGATCGCACCCGTGTACGCACTCGATGCGGCCCTTGCCCCTGTTGGCCTGCTGGCGACCTTCGCCGCGCTCGAGCTGGGGCCGGCGACATGCCTGCTCGTGCTCCCCCTCGCCGCCGTCCTCGCTGTGCTTTCCCGCGAGCGGCAGCGCCGAATCGATCAGGCACTTGAGCTGAGCGAGGCTTACCAGGGCACCGCGATGCTGCTCGGTGACGTGGTCGAGGCCGACGACGCCTACACCGGCAGCCACAGCCGCGGCGTGGTCGAGCTCTCGCTCGCGGTCGCCGATCGCCTTGGCCTGAATTCCCGCCAGCGTCGCAACGTCGAGTTCGCCGCCCTCCTCCACGACGTCGGCAAGATCGCCGTCCCCAAGGAGATCATCAACAAGCCCGGCCCGCTTGACGACGATGAGTGGAAGGTCATGCACCGCCACACGATCGAGGGCGAGGAGATGCTGAAACGAGTTGGTGGCGTCCTGGCTGACGTAGGCCGCATAGTCCGCTCCTCCCACGAGCACTACGACGGCAGCGGCTACCCCGACGGCCTCACGGAAGAGCAGATCCCGATCGAGGCTCGCATCGTCACCTGCTGCGACGCCTTCAGCGCGATGACGACAACCCGGTCTTACCGCAAGGCGATGCCGACCGCGGACGCGGTGGCCGAGCTCCACACTTGCGCGGGGTCCCAGTTCGATCCCGATGTCGCGGCGGTGCTCAGCGAGATCGCCGCGAGCTGATCCGCGGCACCGTCGAGTTGATGCGGTTACAGTTGGCTGACCAGCCAAAGGGTTTTGAGGAAGGGAGTTTCCAGTGGAGAGCGGGACTGTGGAGACGAGCACGGCAGCTACCACCGGCTCGAACGGCGGCAGCGGTTCGCCACCCATCGAGCGCATCGAGGTCCTCAACCCGGCGAACGGTGAAACGGTCGGCTCGATTGAGGTCGACACGCCCGAGACGATCGCCGCCACGGTGGCTCGGATCCGTGCCAATCAGGCTGAGTGGGAGGCGATGGGAATCGAGGGCCGCTACCACTGGCTCGGCAAGCTGCGCGACTGGATTCTCGACAACACCGAACAGATCGCCGACACGATGCAGGCGGAAACCGGCAAGGTGCGTGCCGACATATCCCTGGATCTGACCTATGTCGCCGACCTGATCAACTTCTACGGCGCGAAGGCGGCGAAGTTCATCGGCGATGAAATCGTCCGCCCCCACTCGCCGCTGCTGGCGTCGAAGAAGCTCCTGGTCCAGTACAGGCCCTTCCCGGTGGTCGGCGTGATCAGCCCCTGGAACTTCCCGCTGGCAATGGGGCTCGGCGACTCGATCCCCGCCCTGCAGGCGGGTGCCGCGGTCGTCGTCAAGCCCTCCGAGTTCACGCCGCTCAGCCTGATCAAGGTGGTCAAGGCCTGGAAAGAGGAGATTGGCGGCCCGGACATATTCGACTGCGTGCTCGGTACCGGCGAGGCCGGTGGCGCTCTGATCGACAACGTCGATTACGTCCAGTTCACCGGCTCCGACCGGACCGGCCGCAAGGTGATGGGCCGTGCCGCGGAGACGCTGACCCCGGTCAGCCTCGAGCTCGGTGGCAAGGATCCGATGATCGTGCTCGCCGATGCGGATCTCGACCGCGCCGCCAACGCGGCTGCCTGGGGTGGGATGGTGAACTCCGGTCAGCTCTGCATCTCGGTCGAGCGGATCTACGTCGAGGAGCCCGTCTACGACGAGTTCGTCGACAAGCTGACCAAGGAGGTCAGCGGCCTGCGCCAGGGCGCCGACGGCCGCAAGCCCGAGAAGGACGTCGGCGCGATGACCTCGCCAAACCAGTCCGCGGTCGTCGAGGACCACGTCGACGACGCGGTCGCCAACGGCGCCCGGGCCCTGACTGGAGGCAAAAAAGTCGCCGGCCCCGGCGATTATTTCGAGCCGACGGTCCTGGTCGACGTCGACCACTCGATGAAGGTCATGCGCGATGAGACCTTCGGCCCCGTCGTCGGGGTGATGAAGGTGCGCGACTCCGAGCAGGCGCTCGAACTCGCCAACGACAGCCGCTACGGGCTCGCCGCCTCGATCTTCGGCGAGAAGAACAGGGCCGAGAAAATTGCCCGCCGGATCGAGGCGGGCTCGGTGAACGTCAACGACGTGATCATCAACATGGCGGCAATGGGTGTCCCAATGGGCGGCTGGAAGCAGTCCGGCATCGGCTACCGCCATGGCGAACCGGGAATCAAGAAGTACTGCCGCACAGAGTCGGTCGTGATCACTCGCTTCGGCGGCAAGCGCGAACCAGCCTGGTACCCGTACACCAAAGCCCGCCGCGGCCTCGTCGACCGGATCTCCCAGGCGTTCAGCGCCCGCGACCTCAAGCGCCGCCTCGGCATGCGCGGCTGACCCGAGCCTAGGCGGAGGAGGGGTCCGGGCACCCTCCCCTGGAGGCCGTTGCGCAGCAGGTCGGCCCGGGAGGTTCGTGGCGTGGTCCCTGAGCCTCCAGAGGAGGGTGCCCGGACCCCTTACCCTCCTAGGTCATGTCCGAGCGAGATTTCATAGCTGCGACCAAGGAGCGCGTCGTCGTCTTCGATGGCGGCATGGGCGCGACGCTGGAGCAGTTCGACCTGACGCAGGAGGACTACGGCGGGCTCGAGGGCAAGTGCCATGAGGCGCTGGTGCTGAACAGGCCCGACGTGATCGAGGGGGTTCACTCGTCGATGCTCGAAGCTGGGGCCGAAGTCGTGGAGACCGACAGCTTCCAGGGTTCGCGGCTGAAGCTCGAGGAGTGGGGCTTGGGCAAGCACACCCTGGAGATCAATACGAAGGCGGCGGAAATCGCTCGCAAGGCAGCGGGCGCGGAGCGCTTCGTCGCCGGCTCGATCGGCCCGACCGGCTTCCTGCCCGCTTCGACCGACCCGACGCTGGGCGATATCTCCTTCGGCCGACTCGTCGAGGTGTTCGCCGAGCAGGCACGGGGACTGGTCGATGGCGGCGCCGACCTGATCATCATCGAGACGGCTCAGGACATCCTCGAGGTCAAGGCGGCGATCTTCGGCGCCCGCGAGGCGTTTGCGGCGACCGGGCGCGTGCTGCCGATCCAGACCAGCGTCTCCCTGCTTCCCCAGGGCGGAAAGATGCTGCTCGGCACCGACATCCAGGCTGTCCTTACAACCCTCACCGCGCTCGACGTCGACGTGATCGGCCTCAACTGCTCGACCGGGCCGGAGGACATGCGCGACGCGATCCGCTTCCTCGGCGAGCACAGCCCGCTGCCGGTCCACTGCATCCCCAATGCCGGCCTGCCCCTGCAGGGGCCCGATGGCGAGACGATCTTCCCGGAAGAGCCCGGGCCGCTGGCCGCCACCTTGGGCGAGTTCGTCGAGCGCTACGGCGTCGGCATCGTCGGCGGCTGCTGCGGGACGACGCCAGAGCACATCGCCGCGATCCGCGAGCAGGTCGACGGCCGCGTGCCCGGCCCACGGCCCGCGCCCGGCCCGATCGAGGTCTCCTCGATGATGACCTCCACCCCGCTGGTCCAGGAACCACGGCCGACGCTGGTCGGCGAGCGGGTCAACTCGCAGGGCTCGCGCAAGGCGAAGGAGCTGCTCCTCGCCGACGACTATGACGGCCTCGTCCAGGTCGCCGAAGACCAGGTCGAAGGCGGCGCCCATGTGCTCGACGTCTGCGTGGCCTTGACCGAGCGCCAGGACGAGGACGAGCAGATGGCGGCGGTCGTCAAGCGGATCTCGCTGACTCAGCCCTCGCCGATCCAGGTCGACTCGACCGAGCCGGAGGTGCTGAAGGCGGCACTGGAGCAGATCCCCGGACGCGCGATCGTCAACTCGATCAACCTCGAGGCCGGCCGGGACAAGGCCGACGCCGTCGTGCCGCTTGCCAAGGCGCATGGCGCTGCCCTGATCGCGCTGACCATCGACGAGGTCGGGATGGCGAAGACGGCTGAGCGCAAGGTCGAGATCGCCGAACGGCTGCGCGACATCGCCTGTAACGAGCATGGCCTCGATCCCGAGGCGCTGATCTTCGACGCGCTCACCTTCACCCTGACCACGGGCGACGACGAGTGGAAGCCCTCTGCGGTGGAGACGATCGAGGGAATCCGCCGGATCAAGGCGGAGATCCCAGGGGTGAAGACGTCGCTCGGCGTCTCAAACGTCTCCTTCGGAGTCTCGCCGCGGCCGCGTGCCGTCCTCAACTCGGTCTTCCTGCACCATTGCGTCGAGGCCGGGCTCGACCTGGCGATGGTAAATCCCAACCACATCACGCCCTATTCGGAGATTTCCGAGGAGGAGCGCGAGTTGACCGACGACCTCGTCTTCAACCGGCGTGAGGACGCGCTGGAGCGATTCATCGCCCACTTCGAGTCAAAGGGCGAGGAGGCCGCCGAGGAGGCGGCCAACCCGACCGAGGGCATGGGGCCCGAGGAGGCACTGCACTGGCACATCCTACGTCGCAAGAAGGATGGAGTCGAGGAGTGGATCGACCGCTCGGTCGAGAAGATCGGCGCCGTCCCGACTCTCAACAAGGTGCTGCTGCCGGCGATGAAGGAGGTTGGCGACAAGTTCGGCGCCGGCGAACTGATCCTGCCCTTCGTCCTGCAATCGGCCGAAGTGATGAAGCGGGCCGTAGCGCAACTCGAGAACTACCTCGATCGGATCGAGGGTCACACCAAGGGCAAGGTGGTGATCGCAACCGTCTTCGGCGACGTCCACGACATCGGCAAGTCGCTGGTCAACACGATCCTCACCAACAACGGCTACACCGTGATCGACCTCGGCAAGCAGGTGCCTGTGGACGCGATCATCGAAGCGGCCGTCGAGAACGATGCTGATGCAATCGGCCTCTCGGCCCTGCTGGTCTCCACCTCCAAGCAGATGCCGATCTGCGTGCAGGAGCTCCATCAACGCGGGCTGGAGTTCCCGGTGCTGATCGGTGGCGCGGCGATCAATCGCGACTTCGGCCGGCGCACCCTCTACCCCAAGGGCAAAGAGTCCGATGAGGTCTACGGGCCCGGAGTCTTCTACTGCAAGGACGCCTTCCAGGGGCTCGACACGATGGATGCCTTGGTCGATGCGCCCACCCGCGAGACCCTGGTGGAGCGCATCCGCGTCGAGGCCCAGGAGCTGCGCGAGAAGCCAGTGGTGATCGATAACTCACCGCCAACCAGCGACGCAAGCGTCCGCTCCTCCGCGCGTACCGATGCGCCGATCCCCGAGCCACCTTTCTGGGGTGGGCGAGAGATCGACATCGACCTCGACGACGTCTTCCCCTACCTGGATCGCCACGTTCTCTTCAAGCTGCACTGGGGTGGCCGTGGGGTCAAGGGTCAGGCCTGGCAGGAACTGGTCGAGGGCAATGGGGAGGAGGAGGGCTTTGCCCCGCGCCTCGAGCGGATGTGGCGAGAGCAGGAATACCTGAGCCCCCGCGCCCGCCTTGGATACTTTCCGTGCAACGCCGACGGTAACGAGCTTGTGATCTTCGACCCCGAGGACTCGGGTCGGGAGATCGAGCGGCTTGCGTTCCCCCGCCAACCGAAGCACGACCGGATTTGCCTTGCCGACTTCTACCGTCCCGTCGAGTCCGGCGAACGCGATGTGGTTGCCCTGCAGGGCGTGACGGTTGGTCCGCAGGTAACCGAGCTGATCGAGCGCTTGGAGAAGGAAGGCGAGTTCGCCGAGCAGCTCTACGTCCACGGGCTTGGAGTACAAGCAGCCGAGGGATTGGCGGAGTGGCTACATGCGCAAGCTCGCCAGGAGCTCGGCATACCACTCGATCAAGGTCGGCGCTATTCGTGGGGCTACCCTGCCTGCCCCGATCAATCCGAGCATGCGAAGGTCTGGCGTCTCCTTGACCTCGAAGCGATCGGTATGACCTTGTCCGATGGCTTTGCCGTGATGCCCGAGCAATCGACCGTCGCGATAGTCGCTCACCATCCGCAGGCTGTCTATTTCGGCATGAAATCCGGATTCATCCCAAAGGGCGACGCACCCGACGAACTGATTGCCGGCACCGAGCGCGGCGGGACTTTGCTGACTGGGTAGTCCCAAAATAGGGGGACTTTGTCCATAGCGGCTGGAATCAGCGCTATTTGCGCTCTATGCTCTTTACGCCTGGCGGGATTCTTCCCGCTGGCATTGAGTTACGGTTAGCGCCGGGGTCCCTCCTCTCACTTGGGGACCTCGGCGCGACGTCCTCGCTATGGCCTCAGAGAACCCGTTTTCGCAGGTGCGGCGGGTGGGACGGAGCCCAACGGGGGGCTCCGTCCCAACATCCGCCTGCTCGCCCCCCTGCTGACGACGATGGGGGGTCGATCATTGGCTGATCGCCGGGGTTCCCGGCCTTCGACTAAGCCGGGGCAAGGGTCGTCCGGGTCCATTCGGTCAGCGCCATGCAGTTGACAGGCTCCCCTTCGTGGCCTCGGGAGTGCATTGAATAACAGGCCGCGAATAAACGGTCAAGAGCTACAGATTATTCACACTTAACGCTAACCAACAGTTGTGAACTAGCGAGTTTTTTGCCTGCAAAATCCAGCAGGACAAAAAGGCGCGCGCGCGCTTAGGCGCAAGCCCGGCACCGCCTCGAAGATGGCTGCCAGTTTCACCATATGGCTTATGGTCAGGTTATTTTCAGAGAACCGTGAAGACGCTTGATCAGATCATCGGCAATCTTTGGATCTTCACCACCAAGACGCAAGCGGTCACAATTACCCTCGACTATCGCGGTGACCCATGCGCTGACTAAGCCGATGGCCCATGTCCTGGGGTCTTGCTCGAGGCGAGAGCTGCAGGAGATGACTGCGCCTTCCCGGATCTCCACGTAAACCCCGGCTAGACGGTCACTTGCCTCGGTGTGCCTGACACTGCCGGTGTCGACGGCGAGAAGACAGGAGCCAGAGCGAGTGACCTCGAGGTCTACTAGGGGAACCGAGAGAAGGAAGGCGGCCTCGATGTCAATTCGGGCCAGGGGGTCAGTTGCCTCCGCAAAGTGTTCGCACTCGCAACGACCGGCCGCCACCAGGGGAGCAACCGCCTGGCGGGTCCAGTCAGTGACGCCGTAGGGCTTGGCCCCCCAGCCGCGGTTCGGTCTCGGTTCTACTTGGCGGGCGGCGCGCATCGCGCTGAGCCGGCGCTCGAGCGCCGGGTAGGAGTGATCGCCAATCACGCTGCTCAACTCAGTCAGCGAGAGGGGGCGGGCGGCTAGAGCGCGCAGCATCGTCGACCCCCAGCCACCCACCAGCGCTCGAATCGCCCCCTTGGCGGGCTCGCTGCCGAGAACGATGGGGCCTTGAGGCGCTCGTTTGAGCCACGCTTCGATGACCTTGGCTACTACCAGCACTCCCCTCCCCGCCTCGGTTAGCTCGTTCTCCACCGTGTAAGGCATTCCGCCTCTCACATGGCGTTCGAGCGCGCCGATGCCGCGAAGGTTGCCTACCTGACCGCGCAAGGTCGTCTGGGCCGCCCCGCCGATTCGTTCGCGAAGGTCGGGAAGGCGCAGCGGTCCGTCGAGGTGGGCGCGGAGGATCGGAACGCTCAGCGGGCTCGCGATGAGGGAAAGCACAGTTCCGCCGGCGCGAACTCGGGCAGGCGGGGGCAGGGTGCTGTCGGCGTGCATCGTCGGGTGGCGGTATTGGTAATGAAAAGGTTTTCTAAAAAAAATGCCGTCAGCATTCGCCACCCTATTGCAAACGACGGAACCTCGCCGTCGTCAGGCGCAGTTGGAATGAAGACAGTTGTCTGCGGTTGCCCTAGCCTACCCGCAGGGCGAAGAGCTAGCCGGAGATGTGCTCGCGGAGGCTCTCCAGCATCTCCTCGACGCGGACGAACTTGACGCGGGGACGGCCGTGAGGCTCACCGCGGCCGATCTCGGCCTGGTCGATCGCCTGCCAGTCTTCGAAGCTCACGTAGCGCACAGCGCGCTCGGCGAGCAGGGCCTCGACGGCGCCCGGGTCCGTGCTCTCGGGACTGAGCAAGGTCTGCGACTCAACATCTGCGAAGAGGTGCTGGACGGTCTCCAGCGCGTCCTTCTTGTTCGTGCCGATCACGCCGGACGGGCCACGCTTGATCCAGCCCGCCGTGTAGTGGCCGACCTTGTGACCGGAGTCGTGGGAGTCGAGCACACGACCGCCCTCATTGAGGATCAAGCCGCGCTTTTCGTCGAAGGGCACACCCTCGATCGGGATGCCGGTGTAGCCGACCGAGCGCAGGACGAGGCCGCACTCGAGCTCTTCGCGCTCGCCCGAGTCCTTGGCACGCAGGGTGCCGCCTTCCTCGACCAGTTCGTTGCGACCGATGACGATCTTCTCGACCTTGCCGTCGCCCTGGATCTCCACCGGAGAAGCGAGGAAGCGCAACACGATCCGCTTGCCCTTGCCTTGCGGCGTGCGCTGAGAGAACTCGCGCAGCGTCTCGACGTTCACCCGCGTCGTCTTGTCGGCCTGCTCGGACTCGAGGTAGGCGGCGCTCGCATGATCCAGCGCGACGTCGGTTGGATCGACGATCACGTCGGCGTCCTCCATCTCCCCCAGCTCCTTGATCTCAGGGTTGGTAAAGGCTGCCTGCACCGGCCCGCGTCGGCCCAGCACGACGATCTCGCGGATCTCGCTGCGGTCGAGCAACTCGATCGCATGGTCGGCCGTATCGGTCTGGCGCAGCTCGTGATCGGTCAGCGCCAGCATGCGGGCGACATCCATCGCCACGTTGCCGTTGCCGATCACGACGGCCCGCTCGCAGGCGAGGTCGAACTCGTCGTCGGCGTAGTCGGGATGGGCGTTGTACCAGCCGACGAAGGCGGTAGCGGCGTGGCTGCCGGGAAGGTCTTCGCCGGGAATGCCGAGCTGGCGGTCGGTCTCGCAGCCGACCGTGAAGACGATCGCGTGGTAGAGCCGCTCGAGATCCTCGACCTCGATGTCGTGGCCAACCTTGACATTGCCGAAGAAGCGGAATCCCTCGCGAGCCGCGGTTTTTTCGTAGACCCGGATTACCGACTTGATCTTCGGGTGGTCCGGCGCGACGCCGCCACGGACGAGGCCGAACGGCGTCGGCAGGCGGTCGAAGAGGTCAACCTGAGCGTGCAGGTCGCCGTCTTTGAGGATGTGCTCAGCCGCGTAGAAGCCGGAGGGGCCGGCGCCGACGATGGCGACTCTCAGGGGATTCTCTTCAGTTCCGATTTGGCTCATGGAGAGCGCGAAAGAATAGGGAACTCGCGGCGCCGCGCGCCTACGCGGCGAGCAGCATCTCGTTGCAGTCGGGGCAGATGCCGTGACTGAGCGCCGGCAGCTCGGGCCGACTGAACAGCCGCAAGCGCCTGGCCGCCTCCTCGACCTCCACCCATTCGCCTTCGACTTCGAAGCGATCGCACCAGCCGCACATTTCCACCATCTCCTCACTCCGTGGAGCCTCCGGATCGAGCAGCGGCTGGGGAGTGTCCCGCTCTTCCTCGGAGCGCAAGCGCGCCGAGAAGAGTACGACCCGTCCACCCGGACGGGCCACGATCCTGATGTCCATTTCCCGGCGCACGCTTGGCCCGTCGCAGCGGAAGGGCAGCTCGACGTCGCCGACCTCGTCGCGGATACGACGGATCAGCAACCGCTGCAGTTTCACCAGCTCACGACCGGCCACGTAATCCCAGAGCGAGCGCCCAAGACTGCTGCCGGCCTCGAGCCAGCCGTTCTCTTCGGCAAAGCGGTAGTAGCCGTCGTCGACCTTGATCAGGTGGTCGTTTTCGTCAATTGCGTAGCTGAGCGCCTGAGTACTCATGCGCCTGCGGCCACAGCGCTGGGCACCCCGTCGAGCGCGTCCAGTGCCTTGCGCAGCGAGAGCGCCACGCAGGTGAAGATCGGGGTCTCGAGCTCCGTGTACTCGCTTGATTCGGTCGGCCGCAGCTCCTGCACCAGATCGAGGAACATCCCCGGGTCGTCACCCTCGAAAGCGACCACGAACTCCTGGTCGTCGAGGCCGAAGGAATAGGAGGTATTGATCGTGATCTCGGGATAGCGGCGGCCGACCTCGATGTGGCTTTTCATGATCCGGCCACGCTCCTCTGGGGACAGGCCGTACCAGCGGCGCTGCTTAATCATCGGGTAGAGAAAGAGATACTTGCGCTCCGAGGCGCAGATCTCCGGCCGCGCCTGCTCATCCGAATAGGGAGAGCGCTTGGTCATCGAGAGGAACGAGTAGGGGGTCTCGCTCCACTTCGCCAGGCCGCTCTGACCGAGCACGACGTGGAAAGTGTGCAGATCGTCGAGGTTCGGACTCTGGCTCAAGAGGACCAGGTCGACGTCGCCGCGCGTTCCTATGGTTGAGTAGGCGCGCAGCGAGCGATCGAGGGCGAAGTCCTCGCAGGCGGCGAGGAACTCTTGCTTGTCGGAAGTTCGCAGCTCGGCGTCGCGACGGCGCCAGGCAGGATCGACCTTGAAGAAACTGAACTTTGCGAACGTGCGATCGGCGGCCATTGGGTTGACGATAGTCGTCTCTCTTGGGGCGGCGGGATCCGGGCAGGGGGTTCCGCTTAACTTTTTTGGTGAGGCGGTTGCCGCCGTCCGAGAATCTCCTGACAAAAAAGTACAAGACGCTTCACCCCCTGTCCGGATCCCGGTCACAGGGACACGAGCTCTATTGCCGCGGGTGACCGTGGCGCTCATGCCTCAAGCGATCGATGTGAAGCGGCTTGCGAGGGTTCGGGGCATTTCGCCAGGGCTGATGAGTGCTGGGCTTGGGAGCGTGCCGGCGGAGCAGACCTATCTCGACATCAGCCAGGGGAATCGGGTGTTCGATTCGCTCTATGACTCGGACTTGCCTCGTCGCCTCGGTGGTGGGATCTGCGGGCCGGCCTACTCCCAGGCGGTGGTTAAGCGGGCGGAATCTGCCCCTGCCGACATCGTGCCCGGCTTGTTGGCGACAACTCTCGCGCAGGCTGGCAAAGGCTGCGCAGTCCGAACCGTCGGCTTGAGGCAATTGCCGAAGCTCGTGGAGGCGCTGCGAGGGAATGATCTGCTGATCGCGATCGGGGAGGCGCCGCCGGAGAAGAACGGGGCGCTGGCGATCGGAATCGCGGGGCGGGGGTTCGATGGGGCCCTGACTTCGGACAGCACCCGGACCGATGGCTACGTGCTTTCCACGGACATCGCGCCGACCGTGCTTTCGTGGTTGGGGATCGACGTGCCGTCGCAGATGTCGGGGCAGCCGATTCGTTCCGAGAGATCAGTTGATGTTGCCGCAATCGAATCGCTCGGCGGGCGGATGGCGGTGATCTCCGATCGGCGGGGGCCGGTGATCGGGATCAGCCTGCTTGTCTGGCTTGTGGTCTTTGGCCTCGCCGCCCTGGTCAGCGCCGACCGGGTTGGTCGCGCAGCCGTGCGGCTCGCTGGCCTCAGCATCGTCTACCTGCCCCTGCTTCTACTTGCGGCGGCGGCGCTCAAACCAAGCCAGGAGACCGAACAGTTGCTGGTCATGTTCGGCGCTCCCCTGCTCAGCGCATTGACACTCTTCGTGCTGGGCGGTCTGCGCGCGCTAGCGGTTGCGTCGGGCCTCGTCGTCCTCGCCTACGCGATCGACGTCATTGCCGGCTCGCCGCTCACCTCGCTTTCTCTATTGGGCCCCAACCCCGGACTCGGGGTGCGCTTCTACGGGATCGGCAACGAGCTTGAGGCGCTACTGGGGGTCCTCGTCGTTGCCGGAACCGGGGCGGCCCTAGCCGGCTTCTCACCGCAGATGGCGGGACGCCGTGCCGCCGCGATCTTCCTCACCGTCAGCCTCCTTGCCGCGGTCGTCTTCGCCGCTGGCCGCTTTGGCGCCGACGTCGGCGCCGCAATCGTGCTGCCGGTCGGCGGTGCCGCCGCAGCCGCGGTGATCGCCGCGCGGCGTCGGCGCGCGGCCCTGTTCGTGATCGCCGCACCGCTGGTGGTTCTGGCGCTGATCGCCCTCGCCGACCTGGTTTCGGGCGCCAACGCCCACTTGACGCGTTCGGTGCTCGATGCTGGCGGACTCGGCGACCTCGCCGATGTCGCTCAACGCCGCCTGCAGCTCTCCGCGCACAGCTTCGCCCGGCCTGTGGTCCTCTTCTTCCTTCCCCTCGTTGCCGCGCTTGCCGTAGTCGCGGTGCTGCAGCGCGATCGGCTGCGCCGCTGGCTCGCGCCCGTCCCGGCCCTTCGCGCCGGGCTTGTCGGCGCCCTCGCGGCGACAGCCATCGGCGCCCTCGCAAACGACTCCGGCGCCCTCCTCCTCGAGATCGGCACCGCCTACATCCTTGTTTTCGCGGGTTATGCGTGGAGCGAACGATCCGCGCGAATCACGCACGGGATCGCCTCTGAGGAATCAACTACCCTTTAGGACTCGTGCGGATTGCACTCGTCTCGCCATATTCCTGGTCCTACCAGGGCGGCGTGAACCGACACGTGGAGTCGCTCGCCCAGGAGTTCCTCGGCCGCGGTCACCACGTTCGCGTGCTCGCCCCCTTTGACCCGCCCGGCCGCCTCAGCCGAGTGCTGCACCGAGCCGCCCCCGAGACGCGAGAGATCCCCGATTATCTGATCCCACTTGGGCGTACAGCGGGCTTTCCCTCCAACGGGGCGATCTCGAACCTTGCCCCGTTCCCCGCCGGTGGGGTGCTCGCTCCCCGGCGTGAGCTGAGCCAGGGCGACTACGACGTCGTCCACATCCACGAGCCCCTGGTGCCGCTGGTCGGCTGGAACGCCGCGCTCGCTACCGACGCTCCGGCGGTCGGCACCTTCCACGCCTACTCGACCAAGCCCATGCCCAACAACCTCGCTTCGGCGCTCGGCGCGCGGCGCGTGTTCAACCGTCTTTCCGCCCGGATCGCTGTCTCGCAGGCCGCCGCCTGGACCGGCCGCCGCTGGTTTGGTGGCCGCTACGAGGTGATCCCCAATGGCGTCGATGTCGCCGCCGCGCCGGCCGATCCCAAGCCTCCCAGCGAGGAACTGCGGGTGCTCTTCGTCGGCCGCCCAGAGGAGCGCAAGGGCCTACCGATCCTGCTCGCCGCCTTCGGCGCGCTGGTCGAGCACGTACCCAGCCGCCTGACAGTTATTGGAGCCGAGCGCGAGGACGTGCTCCGCTACCTCGCCGATCCGGAGACGATGCGCTGGATCGACGTCCGCGGTCGCGTCTCCGGCGAGGCGCTCCACCGAGCCCTGCACGAGGCCGATGTGCTCTGTGCCCCCTCGCTTTCAGGCGAGAGCTTTGGCATGGTCCTGACCGAGGCGTTCGCCGCCGGCACGCCGGCGATCGCCTCCGCCATCGCCGGCTACAGCGACGTGGTCAGCGACGGCGTCGACGGCGTCCTCGTCCCGCCCGGCGATCCACAGCGGCTCGCCGAGGAGCTGCAGCGCGCCCACCATGAGCCCGAGCGCCTCGCGGCGATGGGAGAAGCCGCCCGCCAGAGCGCCGAGCGCTACGCCTGGCCCCACATCGCCGATCAAGTGACCGAGGTGTACGAGCGGGCGATCGAGGCCCCCGAGCCAAGCGGCGCGCTGGAGCGGGCAGCGCACTGGGCCGGGATACGCCCGGCCGACGGCTTGCCGCCGGAGCCACCACGGCGGCTCCCCTCGCTCGATCCCGTCCCCGCCCAGCCGGGCAAGCGCAAGCGCAAGATCGCCCGCCGGATCGGGCTCGCCGGCGCCGGCGTTCTCGGCGTCGGCCTAACCGCCCTGGCGGCGCAGAAGATCGGCGTCGACAACGTGGTCGAAAGCATCGTCCGCTCCGACCTCAGCTGGGTGCTGGTTGCCTGCGCGCTGATGGCGCTCTCGCTCTTCTTCCGTGCCGCCTCTTGGTACTGGATCGTGCGCGCGGCGCTGCCGCTGCGGCCCGTCCGTCGCCGCGACGTCACCTCGGCGACGATGATCGGCGTGCTGATGTCGGCGACCCTGCCAGCTCGCCTCGGTGAGCCGGCACGCGCGATGTCGCTAGCGCGCCGGATAGGCCGCATGCGCGAGACCTTTCCCGTGCTGCTCGGCACGCTGGTCTCGCAAACGATGCTGAACATCGTCGCCCTCGCCCTGCTCGGGGTGATCATCGTCTCGACCACCGATCTATTCCATTCCAGCACCCAGAAGCTCTTCGCCTTCAGCTTCGTGCCGTTGCTGCTGCTCCTCGTCGTACTGCTGGCGCCGCCACTGATGCGTCGCAACGGCAACGGGCGCTTGGCCCGGATGGGTGCCGCGCTGCATGCCGCGTTGGTGCAGGTTCGTGCCGGCCTGCGAGTCTTCCGCAACCCGCGGCGAGGCCCGGCGGCCGCCGTAGCTCAGCTGGGGGCCTGGGCGATCCAACTCGCTGCCTGCTGGGCACTGCTTGCCGCTCTTGGACTCAGCGATCAAGCAGGGATCGGTGCCGCTGCCGCGGTGCTCTTTGCCGTCAACGTGACCGCCGTCGTTCCGGCCACGCCCTCGAATATCGGCGTCTTCCAGCTCGCCGTGATCAGTGTTCTGCACACGGGCTTCGGCATCAGCACCGCGGATGGCCTCGCCTACGGGGTGATCCTGCAGGCGGTCGAGATCGCCACCGCCGTCGCGCTCGGGCTACCGGCGCTGGTGCGCGAAGGCCTGACCTGGAGCGATCTGCGCGTCCAGGCGCTCTCGACCACGCCGGTTCGCCTCAAGGCGAAGCCAGTGCCACGTGAGGATGCCCGCCAGGGCATCCGCGCCTAGCTGAGCACTGCCTTCGAGACGCTGCCGACGCCAAGCAGGCCAGGGCCGACGTGGGCGCCGATCACGGGACCGATCTCGGAGATGAAGGCCGGCTCACAGCCAAAGATTTCCCGGCAGTCGTCGGCGAGAGCGTCCGCTGTCTCGGGGTCCTGGATGTGCTGAATCACCCAGGCGTCGAGGCCTGACTCGTGGCGCTGGCGGGCGTAGCCGCGCAGGCGCTCGATCGAGCGCGCGCGGGTGCGGACCCGCTCCACCGGGGTGATCTCCTCCTCGAGCGTGAGGATCGGCTTGATCTTCAGCGCCGAGCCGATCCAAGCACGGGCGCCGCCGATGCGGCCGCCGCGGCGCAGGTACTCGAGGGTGTCGATCGCGAACCACATTTTCAGCTCCTCCCGAGCCTGCTTGGCGCGGGTGAGCACGGTTGAACCGTCTCCTCCCGCTGCCGCTGCAGCCGATGCCGCCAGAACAGGCAGGCCCATGCCGCCGCAGGCAGAGCGGGAATCGAAGAGATGGATCCGCTCGCCCCCCTTGCCCTCGTCGATGAAGCGCTCGCGCGCTTGCCTGGCTGCCTCGTAGGTGCCCGAGATCCCCGAAGAGATGTGGATCGAGACGATCTCGCGTCCTTCATCGAGCAGCGGCTCATAAACAGTGGCGAAGTCGCCGATCGAGGGCTGCGAGGTCGTCGCGCCGCCCTCCGAGGCGCGCAGGCGCTCGTAAAAGGCAGCGTAATCGGAGATCTCCGACTCAGGTTCCTGCTGGCCGTCGACCGCCACATAGAGGCTGATTGTCTTGATCCCACGCGACGCGATCAACTCGCTCGGCAGGTAGGCCGTCGTGTCGCAAACGACCGCAGTTTCAGCGGGAGGACTCAAGCGAAGCGATTCTCGCAGACCTCCCGCTACACTTTGTGAAGTGACTGACACCGCCACGGACACGCCGCAAGCAGCAATCGCCCTCACCGAGAAGGCCGCGGGCAAGATTGCCGAGCTGCTTGACGGCCAGGAAGGCTCCGAGGGTCAGGCCCTGCGGGTCGCTGTGCGAGGGGGCGGATGCTCCGGCTTTCAGTACGCGCTCGCCTTCGATCGAGCCAAGGAGGACGACAACGTCTTCGAGGTCGACGGCGTCTCGGTGATCGTCGACAAGGTCAGCATGCAGTTCGTCTTCGGCTCCGAGGTCGACTACGTGGAAGGCCTGCAAGGTGCTGGCTTCCAGGTCAACAACCCCAACGTCGTCGCTGCCTGTGGTTGCGGCTCGTCCTTCCAGGTCAAGGACGACGCCGCCGAGACTGCCGCCGTCTAGCGCTGCACGACGACTATTCGATCTGCAGCGGGGGCGACTGCGCCGGAGACGCGGCGGCGGCTGCCGGTGCGGCCTCGGGCTGCTCGGCGCCCAGGGCCTCGGCCAGCTCGCCGGAGTCGAACATCTCTTCGACGATGTCGGCACCGCCGAGCAGCTCGCCGTTGACGTAGAGCTGCGGGAAGGTCTGCCAGTCGGAGATCTCAGCGGTGACTTCGCGCAACGGCTGCAGCGCGGGCAACACGTCGATCGCGCCGTACTCGACGTCGAGGGAATCGAGCACCTGCACGACTCGCATCGAGAAGCCGCAGCGCGGCATTTCCGGGGTGCCCTTCATGAAGAGCAGCACCGGGTTGGCGGCGATCAGCTCCTCGATCTTCTGCTTCAGTTCTGCGTCGGCCATTGGCACAGAGTAGCTATCCGGGCAGCTCGGTCTTCACCGAGAGCGCGTGGATGGCCCCATCGTCGAAGCGCTCCTTCACCGCGGCCTTGACCAAACGGTGCTGGTCGAGTCGCGAGAGACCCTCGAACTGAGATGCCGAGACAGTCGCCCTCAGGTGATCCCCACTGCCGGTCTCGTCGACTACCTCGACCGTCGCGCCGGGCAACCCGGCCTCGATCATCCGCTTGATCTCCCCCAGGTCAGCCACGGATCGGACTAGCGGCGGCGGCGCAGCATCATCAGACCGCCGAGGGCGAAGCCGGCGACAGCGGCGCCGACGATCAGCTGCGAGCGATGCTCGGCCACCTGCCGGCGCCAGTCGGTCAATTCGGTGACCCGGCCGCGCAGGATCTCCACGGAGCTGCCGAGATCGCGGCGCTGAAGGTCGATGTCGCGGCGGATCTCCGCCGCTGAACGGCCCGGCGTGCCGGCGGTCGAGGGGCGGGCGGGCTCGGGGTGGGCGCTCATTCCTTGCCCGCCTTCGCGCCAGATTCCAGCGTCGCCTTGGTCAACTTCGCCTCTTCGATCGCCTGCTCGGGCACCGGCGGCGCACCGGCCTGGACCGAGCGGTAGGCGATGAATCCAGCGGCAGCGGCGATCAAGAGGAAGAGCGCGGCCTCGACAAAGAAGCCGGGCCAGGCGTTGCCGTCGAAGACCTCTTCGGCGAGCAGCCAGGCGACTCCCTCCATGACCAGGATCAGTGCTAGGAAGGCGAAGGTGCCGGCCGCGAGACCAACGACCGAACCGCGCAGGAGCTTGCTGACCTTTTCGGAGACCTCGGTCTTGGCTAGCTCAATCTCCTCGCGAACCAGCGAGGAACTCTTCTCAGCGACGTCGAAGACGAGCTCGCTGACCGAGCGCTCGTCTTGGGGCTGCGGAGGTATGCCGGTGCCGTCGGCCACGCTACTCAGGCGGATCCTCGTTGTAGATGCGCCGCCAGACGAGAGCGGCCAGGCGCGTTGCGACGATGCTGGCAAGCGCGCCGCTGGCGGCCAACATGCCGCTCCAGATCAGACGTTTGGCGATGTCGTTATCCATTGACCTCGACCATACCTATCGGGGCTCGAGACCGTCGCAAATCGTCGTCACCAGCAAGGTCTTTGCCTGGTCGAAGTCGCTATCGGCGGCCGGGATCACCTCGAAGATCCAGCCGGAGAGCAGCTGCTCTATTGCCCCGTAGAAGGACATCGAGACAAAGTTGGCGTCGATGTCGCGGCGGAAAACCCCGGCCGCCTGACCGTCGGCGACGATCTTGGCGATCGAGTCATAAGCACGGCGAATCTCTGACAGGTGAGTGCGGCCGAAGGAGTTCGCCGCCCGCGTGACCTCGACGATGATCACCTTCATCAGCTCGGGGTCGTGGCGGTAGGAATCGACGATGAAGCCGGCGACCGCTTCCAGCTTGGCGCGCGGGGATGCGCCTTCGCGGTCAGCCTCCTCGATCGCCGTCAGCAGCAACGACCAACGCTCGTTGAAGAGCTCGTTGAGCACCTCATCCTTGGACTTGAAGTAGTGATAGACGAGCCCGTAAGCGACCCCCGCCTCGTCGGCGATATCGGAAACCCGAGTCGAATGAAAGCCCTGGCGGGCGAAGACGCGGATCGCTGCATCGAGGATCTGGCGGCGCTTGTCGATCGGCGGTGCCTTTGCCATTAGGCATGAGCCTCTATGAGCCGCGGCCAGGCGTAAGCTTGCGGCCGGCGGTTGGCCAGCGAGGGCAGTGACTCGCGGATGCGGTCCTGATCGCCAAAGTCGAGCTCGGCGGCGGCGAAGCACTCCTCGTCGGGGGCGGTCGCCAACACCACTCCCCAGGGGTCGACGATCATCGAGCGGCCGTTAGAGCTGAAGTGAGGCGGTGCCTCACCGACTTGATTGGGAGCAAGGACAAAAGCTTGGTTCTCGATCGCCCGGGCGCGCAGCAGGACCTCCCAGTGGTCGCGCCCGGTCGCCAGCGTGAACGCGGATGGCACTGTGAAGAGGCGAGCGCCACGCACCGCAAGGATCCGGAAGAGCTCGGGAAAGCGCAGGTCGTAACAGACGCTCAGGCCCACCGTGAGGTCGCCCATCAGGGTGGTGAGGATCTCCGCACCGGCCTCCTCGTGCTCGGACTCTCGGTAAGCGACCCCACCAACCTCGACGTCGAACATGTGGATCTTGCGATAGACAGCGAGGTCTTCGCCGTTGTTGCCGATCAGCACCGAGGTGTTGAATGCCTTGCCGCCAGTTCCCCGCTCGGAGATGCTGCCAGCGAGCAGATGGACCCCCAGCTCACTGGCCCAAGCGCGCGCGGCGCTGAGACTCGGGCCATCGAGCGCCTCGGCGCCGGCTACCAGCTCTTCGCCACCTGCCAAGAGGTTCCACTTCTCCGGCAGTGCCACTAGCTCAGCTCCATCCGCAGCGGCGGCTCGTACCAGCCGCTCGGCGGTGGTGAGGTTCCGTGCCTTCTCCCCGGTGGAGTTGAGCTGTACGACCGCTGCGCGCAAAGAGTTTCCTTTTTTGGCTCCCTGGTTGACTGACCAGTCAATCGGTTTGCTCAGTATAGGTGCAGGCGTAAGCTTCGGCTGCATGAGTGAGATCGCGCAGCTTGGTGGCGAGCGCAAGCAGGTAACGGTCCTCTTCGCCGACGTCCAGGGGTCGATGGACATGGCCGAGCGGCAGGACCCCGAGCAGTGGCACGCAATCATGCAACGGTTCTTCTCCACCCTCGCCGATGCCGTCCATCGCTTCGAGGGGACGGTCGACAAGTTCACCGGCGACGGGATCATGGCCGTCTTCGGCGCGCCGGTCGCGCACGAGGACCACGCGCGGCGCGCTTGCTACGCGGCATTGAAGATGCTCGACGACGTCGGCGAGTACGCCGCCGAGTTGCGCCGCAAGCACGGGCTCAACTTCTCGACTCGGATCGGGATCAACTCCGGCGAGGTCGTCGCCGGTGAGATCGGCGAGGGCGGCTACACGGCGGTCGGCCACACGGTCGGCCTGGCCCAGCGGATGGAGGCGCTCGCCGAGCCCGGCAAGGCCTACCTGACCGAGAGCACCGCCGAACTCGCCCACGGCTTCATGGACCTGGAGGACCTCGGCCACTTCGAGATCAAGGGTGCCAGCCAGCCGGTCGGGGTCTTCGAGCTGTCCGGAGTCGGCGCCGCCCGCTCGCGACTCGACCTCTCGCGCGAGCGCGGCTTCTCCCGCTTCGTCGGCCGCGACGAGGAGATGGCCGTGCTCGAAGCGGCGCTTGAGCGGGCCGAGCGCAGCGAGGGGGCCGCGGTCGGCATCGTCGCCGAGCCGGGGATCGGCAAGAGCCGACTCTGCCACGAGTTCGCCGAACGCTGCCGCGAGCGCGGCGTCGAAGTCTTCGAATGCCAGGCACAGGCACATGGCCGCGCGATCCCCTTCATGCCGGTGCTGCAGATGCTGCGCTCCTACTTCGGCATCGCCGACGGTGATACGGAGCGGATCGTGCGCGAGAAGATCGCCGGGCGTACCCTGCTGCTCGATCCCGACTTCGCCGAGGACCTGCCGCTGCTCTTCGACTTCCTCGGCGTCCCCGACCCCGATCGGCCACTGCCGCAGCTGAGCGCCGAGGCGCGCCACCGGGCGCTGCGCGGTGCCGTCTGCCGCCTCGTGCGAGCGCCCAACCGGCGCCACTCCATCGTCGCCCTGGTCGAGGACCTGCACTGGATGGACGAGGGCAGCGCCACCCTGCTCGGCGAGCTGATCTCCTCGGTCGAGGGCACCAAGACGCTGGCGATCGTCAACTTCCGCCCCGAATACAGCGCCGAATGGGCCGGAGCGAGCAGCTACCGCGGCATCTCACTGGAGCCGCTCGGGCCCGAGGACACCCGCGAGTTGCTGCGCGACCTGACCGGTGAGGACCCCTCGCTCGATGGCCTCGGCGAGCTGATCCACGAGCGCACCGCCGGCAACCCTTTCTTCATCGAGGAGATCGTCCGCGGCCTCGCCGAAGCCGGCAACCTCGAGGGCGAGCGCGGCGCCTACCGGCTGGCGCGGCCGGTCGAGGACACGGGAGTGCCGGCCAGCGTGCAGACGGTGCTGGCAGCGCGAATCGACCGGCTCGGCCCGAGCACCAAGCAATTGCTACAGGCGGCTTCGGTGACCAACAAGGAGATCAGTGAGCGGGCGCTGGGGATGGTGTCCGGCCTTAGTGACGACGAGGACTATCGGGCGGCGCTCTGCGAGCTGACCGAGGGCGGCTTCCTCTTCGAGACCGAGGTCTACCCGGAACGGGTCTTCTCCTTCCGCCACCCGCTAACCCGCGAGGTCGCCTACGGCACCCAACTGGCCGAGCACCGCGCGGCCACGCACGCGGCCACCGCCCGCGTCCTGATCGAGCTCAATCCCGATCGCCACGACGAGCTTGCGGCCCTGGTGGCCAGCCACATGGAGGCCGGTGGGGAACCGCTCGAAGCGGCGCGCTGGTCGGCACGAGCTGCCTACTGGGCCGGCAGCAGTCGCCCGCAGGACGCGCTGCGGTTGTGGCGGAAGGCGATGGAGTTGACTGAAGAACTCGAGGAGACCGACGAGACAATGGCGATGGCGGTGATGTCGCGCCTGTTGCAACTCGACTTCGCCTGGCGACTCGGAATGGACGACGAGGAGGAAGCGCGCCTCACCGCCGAAGCCGAGGAGATCGCGAAGAGGACCGGTGACTTGCACTCGCTGGCGCTGCTCAAGGTCGCCACCGACGCGCGGCCGGGCATACCGCACGTAGCCTCGCGCTGGCTGGAGGCGGTGCGGGAAACGATCGACCTCGCCGACGCCTCCGGTGACCTGCACCTGCGCATTGCAATCCGGGCCGCCGGCTCCTATGCTCGCCTCTGTACGGGTGACTTCGACGGTTTCGACCAGGCGCTCGACGAAGTACTCGACCTGGCCGGCGACGATCGCCGCGCCGGCGCTGGGATCATCATCGGCAGCCCAGTCGCCTGGGCGACGATGGCCAAGGGGCTGGTGATGCGCGAGCGCGGCCGCCTCGAGGACGCCGAAGCGCAGTTCAACGCTGCGTTGCGGATCGCCACCGAGGAGGGCGACCCTGAGATCGCCAGCTGGACCCGCAGCAACCAGGCGCTAATGCTGGCGATGCGCGGTGACCTCGACGCCGCGATTGCGCTGGCGCGGCGCAACTGCGAGTTGACCGAACGGCTTGGCGACGTCTTCTCGCGCAGTCTCGCCCTCTCCAACCTGGGCGGAACGCAGATCGCCGCCGGCGACTACGCTGGCGCGCTCGATTCGCTCGAAGAGGCCGAGCGCGTGTACCGAGCCGCGGTCAGCGACGGCGATGAGATGGAGACCTGGCGGGCGGGGCTGCGGGCGGAGGCGCTGGTCGGGGTGGGCCGTGGCGAGGAGGGGCTCGAATTGGCCGAATGGGCAGCCGAGGTCGCTCGCGAACGCGGCATGCTGTGGTCGTTGCCGCTCGACCTGCAGGCGGTGGCGATCGCCCGCGCCGCCACGGGACGGGACGATGCGGACACGGCCCTGGACGAGGCAGCCGAGGTCGCCGCAGAAACCGGAGCGATGGTCAGCCTCGAAGCGGTGGAAATGACGCGCGAGACGCTCGGCGCGCCGCGCTGAGAGGCGCGCCGGTCAGATACCCATCGCGCGGGCCACGATCCGGTCCATCAGACGGTCTGGCATGAGCCGAGACAGCAGCGCCTGCCCGCGCGCGTCCGCGCCGACCAGATAGCGAGTGCGCGGCCGCCGTGCGCTGAGCGCATGCTGGACCGCCTTGGCCACCTTCTCGGGCGCGATGCCGCGCTCGGCGGTGCGGCGAACGGCGCCGCGAAAGCGCTCGATCTTCTCTCCGTAGAGTGCCTCCTGGGCCGCCGGAGCCCGCTCGGCCATCTCGTCGGCGATGTCTGCGCCACGCTCCCAGATCGGTGTGTCGATCGAGCCCGGCTCAATCGCGACCACCTCGATCTTCCAGGGCCGCAGCTCCTGACGCAGGCTGTCGACCACAGCCTCGATCCCGTACTTCGAGGCGTGGTAGGGGGCGCCAAAAGGCATCGCCATGCGCCCGCCGATCGAGCTGAGGAAAACAATGCGACCGCGCGCCTTGCGGATCAGCGGCAGCATTGCCTGCGTCACCGCGACCTGTGAGACCAGGTTGACCTCGAGCTGCTGCCGTAGGTCGTCGAGCGGAATCGTCTCCAGCGGCGCCATCACCGCGATGCCGGCGTTGTTTACCAGTCCGTCGAGTCCGCTCTCCCCCGCCGCAGCGGCGACCTGCCCAGCGACCGCGTCGATCTGCTCCGCATCGGTGACGTCGAGCATCAGCGGCACGAGCCTCTCCGAAGCGGCATCGCGCAATCCCGCCGCGTCCTCCTCCTTGCGGACGCTCGCGAAGACCCGCCAGCCCTCGGCATCCATCCGCAGGGCGCTTGCCCGGCCGATGCCCGTCGAGGCGCCAGTGATCAAAACGGATTTCACCGGAGCCAGGCTAACATCGCCCGCGATGGCCGAGACAGCCTTCGTCACTGGCGGATCGGGGTTCATCGGCGGCAAGCTGGTGCAGCGCCTGCTCAGCGAAGGCCGGGCGGTCCGGGCGCTGGCGCGCTCAGACGACGCTGCCGGACGCGTCGCCGGGCTGGGGGCTGAGCCGGTCCGGGGCGAGCTCGGTGACCAGGAGTCACTGGCGGCCGGCGCCAAAGGCGCCGGCGTCGCTTTCCACCTCGCCGCCCATCTCGGCGAGTGGGGACCTTGGGAGGACTTCGAGCGCGGCAACGTCGAAGGCACCCGCAACGCGCTCGCGGCGTGCGCGAGCGCCGGGGTGAGGCGCTTCGTCCACTGCGGGACCGAGGCGGCGCTGATGGCCGGCGAGCCGTTGGTCCACGTCGACGAGACAGCGCCGCTGCGCCCGGACTCGCGGGCGCCCTATCCGGCGACGAAGGCCAAAGCCGAGCAGGCGGTGCGCCAAGCGGCGCGCGACGGCTTCGACACCGTCGTCCTGCGGCCCCGCTTCGTCTGGGGCAAGGGCGACACGACGCTGCTGCCGGAGATGGTCGCGACCGTGGAAGCCGGTCGCTTCGCTTGGGTGGGCGGTGGCCGCAACGTCACCGACACGACCCACGTCGACAACGTCGTCGAGGGCCTTGTCCTGGCCGCCGAGAAGGGTCGACCTGGCGAGGCATACTTCGTCACCGACGGCGAGCCGGTCGTCTTCCGCGAGTTCGTCACCGAGCTGCTGCGCACCCAGGGCGTCGAGCCTCCCGACCGCAGCCTGCCCGCCTGGACCGCGGCCCCGATGGCCCGCATCTGCGAGGCAGCCTGGAAGGTCCTGCCCCTGCCGGGAGAGCCACCGATGACTTTCTTCCGCTCCTGGCTGCTGACCCAGGAGTGCACGATCGACATCGCCAAGGCCCGTGACGAGCTCGGCTACGAGCCGATCGTCGGCCAAGAGCAGGGCCTTGCAGAGCTTCGCGGATAGCCAAAGAAACGACCAATCAGCAAGTTCTCACAATTTGATCTATTTTTCTTGTGCATAGCTGTGCCCAACATGCAGTTACTCGTCCAAAACTAGAAGGAGTTGGAAAAAGTGAGAACACAGAAGGCCCTCGGCCTCATATTGGCGTGCGCCGTGACGGCAATGGCACTCCTCGGCGCCTCTACCGCATCGGCGGAAACCACTGCGCTTTGCAAAAAACACGAAAACCCTTGTGCAGCTGCAAACATCTATACCGGCCACATCGAAGCTGTGGCGGTAAATCCGAAACTATTAACCAGCCTGACGACGATTCAGTGCAAAAAAGCGCTCTTCTTAGGCAACGCATTAGGGTTAGCCAATCCGCTGATCATCCACGTCGAAAAATTCGAATTCTTCGATGACTGCTTAACGGCCGGAGAAGATCCCTGCGAATTCAAATCGCTCGAACTGGGCTTAGCCTTACTCTTACGGACCGGCTCGAACTTAGGCACACTCACGCTGCACAACACGAAAATCTTAGTGAGCTGTCCCATGGAATTCATCGATTGCGTTTACGGAGGCTTACCCATATTCCATATGGAAGGGTCTCCCACCCAAGAAACCTTAGCCACGATCCTGACAAACGAAGTGCTGTGGGAACATGGCGAAAGTGTCTTCTGCCCAATGGAAGCCAAACTGGACGCCACGTACAAAGTGACGTTACCTGACCCGATCGTCATTTCGTCTTAGACGGAAGCGTATTTTTTAATTGCTGCGGAAGCGGTCGCCGAGTTGGGCGGCCGCTTCCATCTTCGAATCTCGAATCTCCCTAGCCGCGGCTGGCGCGGTGGCGCTCCAGCTCGGCGACCATCAGCTTGGTGTGAAGGGCAGCGATCAGGTCCTGGAGGGGCTGGGCACCCGCTTCGAGCATCTCGACGACGCGCTCGGGTGAGACCTCGCCGGCAAGGCGCTCCATCACGACCTCGACCTCTTGGCGGACCAGATCTTCGATCGCGCTCTTGTAGCGCAGGGTGTCGTAGACGGTGAAGCCGATCTGCTCGTCGTAGCCACCGGCGCGGAAGCGGCTGATCGCCTCGATGATCTTGATGTCGGAGGGGGAGTAGCCACGACTGTTCGGACTCAGCACCTCCAGCTTCTCGAGCCGGTCGAGCACGTCCTTGGGCACGCCGTAGCGCTCGCGGACCTCGGCGGCGCTGGTGCGGGTGCGCTCGCCGGCCAGGGCGCGGTCGAGGATGCGGTCCTCGAGCTCGACCAGGGCGCGGGCGCGCTCGGGATCTTCGTCGAGCACCGCTTTGATCGCCCGCAGCGGCATGAAGCGCTCCTCCTGCAGCTGCTTGATCAGCTTGATCCGATCGACGAACTCGGGCGGGTAGTAGGCCATGTTGCGGCTGGTCTTGACCGGCTCCGGCAGCAGGCCCTCGCGCAGGTAGTGCTTGATCGTCGGCGCCGGCACGCCGGAGGCCTCGGCCAGCTCGCCCATCCGCAGCAGGTCGCCGTTTGCGCTCACAACAACCCCTTCCGCTGTTCTTTTGCTCCAAATACCCAGGTAAAGGACCAGCGGAGTGTGGAGATGCCGAACTTCATGCGCGGAAAGTGGTGGCCGCGCCAGAACTCGGCCCGGCGGCGACACCGGACTCCAGCATTGCCGCAATCTCCTCGGCGGAGTAGCCCGCCTCGCGCAGCACCGCCTCGGTGTGCTCGCCGAAGGCGGGCGCCGGGCGGGTCGGGTCGGCAGGGGTGCGGCTCATCTTCACGGGGGCGCCGAGCTGGCGCACGGTGCCGAGGCCCGGCTGCTCCACCTCGACCACCATCCGGCGGGCACGGACCAGATCGGAGTCGAGCGCCTCATCGATGTCGAGGACCGGCTCGATGCAGCAATCGTGCTCGTCGTTGAAGGCCTTCCATTCGTCGCGAGTGCGCGAGCGGAAGACCTCGGCGACCTGCTGCCAAGCCTCGGAGCCCGGCGCCTCGAACTGGATCTCGATCAGGTCATGGCGCTCGACGCCGTTGCAGAAGGCGGCCCAGAACTTCGGCTCCAGAGCGCCGCAGCTGACCCAGCCGTCGCTCGCCTCGTAGGGCAGGTAGCAGAGCAGGCCGCCGGCGAGCTGCTGCTCGCCGCGCTGCGGCACCTCGCTGTCGCAGAAGTAGCGGCCGGCGACCATCGCCAGCCAGGAGAGCGCGCCGTCAGCCATCGAGACGTCGATCATCTGGCCTTCGCCTGAGCGCTGCCGCTCGTGCAGCGCCGCCATCACGCCAAAGGCCGCCATCAGGGCGCCCCCGCCGAGGTCGGCGATCTGGCCGCCGGATTGGACCGGCGGACCGTCGACGGCGCCGGTCAGACCGAGCAGGCCGACGAGGCCGAGATAGTTCATGTCGTGGCCGGCGCGCTGCGCGTAGGGGCCGTCCTGGCCGTAGCCGGTGATCGCGCAGAAGACGATGCTGGGATTGGCCTCCCGCATGCGCTCGTAGCCGACGCCGAGCCGGTCGAGCACGCCGGGGCGGAAGCCGTCGAGGACGACGTCGTGGCGTTCGACCAGGCGCAGCAGCGCCTCGCGTCCTTTCTCGCTCTTGAGGTCGAGCCGGACGGAGCGCTTGCCGCGGTTGAGCGAGAGGTAGAGCGCTGAGCGCGTGCCCAGCTCCTGCTGCTCATCCGTGCCGTAGTACGGCGGCGCCCAGCGGATGTAGTCACCCATGCCGGTGTCCTCGAGCTTGAGCACCTCGGCGCCGAGGTCGGCGAGCAGGAGCGAGCAGAACCCCCCGGGCAGGAGCCGGGTCAGGTCGAGGACCTTGACGTCGCTAAGCGGGAGAGCGCTCACGCTTCGGCACTCCCAGCAACGCACGAGCCTCGGCCACGCTGGCGACGCTGCGGCCGACGTCTTCGGCCATCTGCCGTGCCTTGCCGATCAGGTCGCCGTTGGAGCGGCACATCTCGCCGTTCGGCAGATAGAGGTTGTCCTCGACTCCGGCGCGGACGTTGCCGCCCAGGACCAGCGAGGCGCCGAGCAGTTTCCACTGGTCGCGCGAGATGCCAATCACCTGCCACTGGTTCTCGCCCTCAGCGCCACCGGGGATCTGGTCGGACATCAGGGTGACGTTGCGGGGCGTCGGCCGGATGCCGCCGTTCACTCCCATCACCAATGAGATCTGCAGCGGCGTCCGCTCGAGCAGCCCCATGTCGATCAGCGGATCGAGGTTGGCGACGTGGCCGGCGTCGAAGCACTCGTGCTCTGGCTTGATCCCCAGCTCGCGCATCGCCTTGAGGAACGCGATGATCGTGTCGAAGCTGTTCTCGAAGACCGTCTTGAAGACGAAGTCCCTGCGGCGCGGGGAGTACTTGGCGTAGTTCATCGAGCTCATGTTGAGCGCCGCCACGTCGGGCTTCAGCGCCCGCAGGTACTCGATCCGCTTCTCGATCGGGATGCCGATCGCCCCGGTGGAGTAGTTGACGATCACGTCGTCGACCTCGGCCAGGATCGCCTCGGTGATCGCGCGAAAGTCCTCGACCTCGTAGGAGGGCGTGCCGTCGGGTTTGCGGGCGTGGATGTGGAGCTGGGAAGCGCCCTCGTCGACCGCGCGCCGCGCCTCCGCCGCGTACTCCTCGGGGGTGTAGGGGATCGCCGGGCACTGGTCGCGGTTGGCGATCACGCCGCTGATCGAGCAGCTGATGATCACCGGATCGTCGAACGAGCTCATTTCCCGCTCCTGCCTGGCGAGTTATCCGTGTATCTGACGGGAAAGTCGCCAGGCACCTTCATACCGGCATCACCCCATGGCGCTTCCTCGGCTTCTGGACGTGCTTGTTCCTGGCCATCCGCAGAGCGTTGGCGATCGTCGGCCGCGTCTCGCGCGGATCGATCACGTCGTCGATCACCGCGTTGCCGGCGGCGATGTAGGGGTCGATCTGCTCGCGGACCGCGTTGAGCATCGACTCGCGGGTGGCCTCGGGGTCGTCGGAGGCCTCGATCATCGAGCGGCCGATGATGTTGACCGCCCCCTCGGCGCCCATCACCGAGATCTCCGCTCCGGGCCAGGCAACGATCAGGTCAGGCTCGTATGCCTTGCCACACATCACGTAATAGCCGGCGCCGTAGGCCTTGCGCACGATCACGGTCACCTTGGGCACGGTGGCGCGGCTGACCGCGTAGAGCATCTTCGCGCCGTGGCGGATGATTCCGGCGTGCTCGACCTTGGCGCCGACCATGAAACCAGGAACGTCCTGGAGGAAGACGAGCGGGATGTTGAAGGCGTCGCAGAGGTTGATGAAGCGCGCCGCCTTGTCGGCTGAGTCGTTGTCGAGGATGCCGGCCAGGTGCTTGGGCTGGTTGGCGACGATGCCGGCGGGCTGGCCGCCAAAGCGGGCGAAGCAGGTGATCAGCGTCTTGGCGAACTTCGGCTTGATGTCGAAGAACTCGCCGTCGTCGACGATCTCGCGGATCACCTCGTACATGTCGTAGGGCTGCCGTGAGGAGTCCGGCACGATCTCCATCAGCTTCTCCGACTGGCGGTCGATCGGGTCGGCGACCTCGCGCAGCGGGGGCTTCTCTTCCCAGTTGGTGGGGAAGTAGGAGAGGTACTGCTTGACCCGTTCGATGCACTCCTCGTCGTCTTTGACCTCGAGGTCCCCCACCCCCGACTTTCGACAGTGCACCTTGGCCCCGCCAAGCTCCTCCATCGTGATGTCCTCGCCGGTGACCGCCTTGGTCAGGTGCGGACCGGCCAGCGCCATCGCGCCCTGCCCGGAGACCATCGGCACGAAGTCGGCGAGCGCCGGGATGTAGGCGGTGCCGGCGGCGCAGGGGCCCATCATCGCCGCGACCATCGGGATCACGCCCGACATCTCGACCTCCTCGCGGAAGAGGTGTCCGGAGCCGGCGAAGAGCGAGCCCGCTGCCTCCTGGATCCGGGCGCCGGCCGAGTCGAGCAGCCAGATGAAGGGCATCCGCTTGGAGAGGGCCATCTCGCGCAGGCGGGTCACCTTCAGCTCGCCGGTCATCCCCATCGAGCCGGCCATCACGGTGAAGTCGTAGGCGGCGATGCAGCAGGGACGGCCGTCGACGTCGCCCCAGCCGGTGATGACGCCGTCGGCGGGCGCCTCCTTGCCCTCCATCGCCCGCTGGGCGAAGTGGGGGCGGCCGTGGATGCCCATCTCGATGAAGGTGCCCTCGTCGACCAGCAGGTCGATCCGCTCGCGGGCGGTCAGCTTGCCGCGCTCGTGCTGCTTGGCGATCTTCTCCTCGCCGCCGCCGAGCTTGGCCTTCTCGCGGCGCTCGTGCAACTGCTCGGTGAGGTCGCCGAGCGGGGCGGTGCCCGGCAGCAGGTGCTTGCTCTCTTGCTCGCCGTCCGCCACTAGCGCCCTTTCCACTGCGGGTCGCGTTTCTCGAAGAATGCGGTGACGCCCTCGACGATGTCCTCGGTCGAGAAGGTGAGCGAAAGCTGCGAGCGCAGGTACTCGAGCGCATCGTCGACAGCCATATCCTGCTGGCGGTACATCGCGTCGTGACCAAGCCGCATCAGCACCGGGCTCTTCGAGGCCAGCTTGGTCGCCCAATCGGCGACCGCGGCGTCGAACTCCGCAGCGGGCACAACCTTGTTGGCGAGGCCGTAATCGACCGCCTCCTCGCCGCTCAGCCGCTCGCCCAGCAGCATCATCTCGTTGACCTTCTTGCGCGGGACGTTGCGGTAGATGATCGCCATGATCATGTAGGGAAAGGCGCCGACGTTGATCTCCGGCGTGCCAAAGGTGGCTCCCTCCTTGGCGATGACCAAGTCACAGGAGAGGGCGAGGCCCATCCCGCCCGCCAACACGTGGCCATTGACCGCACAGAGGCTCGGCTTGCCGAGCCGTGGCATCAGGCGGAAGAACTCGAGAAAGAGGTCTGAGGCGAAGTGCTTGGCGACAAGCGGCACCTCCGCCGCAAAGCCACCCAGGTCGGCGCCGGCGCAGAACGCCTTGTCGCCTGCGCCGGTCAAGACAACTGCGCGCACGTCCTCGGAGTCGCGTGCCGTCTTCATCGCGTCGACCAACTCGATAAGCATTTGGCCGGAGAGCATGTTGCGCTTCTCCGGATTGTTGAGCGTCACCGTGGCGACGCCCTCGGCGACCTCGTACTTGACGACCTCGTAGTCCATCGGCGTGGGACCATAGCCGAACCGTGCTGAAAGTAGGAAGTGCTACTGTCCACCCGCACGAGACGTGTCTGAGTTAACCCACCCCTGCGGGTGGTCCAAATCAGACACGGTGCCCAAGCGAGGACTTCGAACGAGGAGAGAGACAGTGGCGACCGCGACGACCAACGGCTCCAAAGTCATCAAGCCCGACCACGAGGCCGGCCGCAAGCACTTCATCTTCAGCCAGGAGCACGAAGACCTGCGCGAGTCGATGCAGTCCTGGGTGAAGAAGGAGCTGTGGCCGCACCGCAACGAGTGGGAGGACACCTACTGGGACTCCGCCGCGATGAAGCGCGCCGGTGAGCTCGGCTTCCTCGGCCTCTGCTTCCCCGAGGAGTACGGCGGACAGGGCGGCGACTACTTCTACTCGCTGGTCCGGGCCGAGTGCATGAGCTACTCCGGCTCCGGTGGCACCAACATGGGCTTCGCCGTGCAGAGCGACATGGTGCTGCCTCCGATCCACCTGCTCGGCACCGAAGAGCAGAAGCGCCGCTACCTCGAACCCGGCCTCAAGGGGGAGAAGATCGGCTGCATCGCGATCACCGAGCCCGGCGCCGGTTCCGACGTCGCCGGCATCCGCACCAGCGCGATCCGCGACGGCGACGAATACGTGATCAACGGCTCCAAGACCTTCATCACCAATGGCCCGCGCGCAGACTTCATCGTCCTCGTCACCAAGACGGATCCCAGTGCTCGCCACGATGGCATCACCCTCTTCGTGCTCGACCTGCGCGACGATGAGGGCAACCACGTGCCCGGCTTCACCGTCTCCGCCGAGTTGGAGAAGATGGGGATGCACGCCTCCGACACCGGCGAGCTCTCCTTCGAGGACGTCCGCGTGCCCGCTGACGCGGTGCTCGGCGAAGTCGGCAAGGGCTTCTACCACATCGCCTGGGAGCTCCAGGGGGAGCGCCTGGTCGCTGCCGCCGGTTGCCACGCCGGGGCGGAGCGGATGATCGAGAAGGCGATCGAGTACGCCAAGGAGCGCGAAGCCTTCGGTCGCCCGATCGGCAAATTCCAGGCCCTGCGCCACAAGATCGCCGAGATGGCGACCAAGACCGAGGCGGCAAAGCAGTTCACCTACGCCACCGCCTGGCGCTTCGCCAACGGCGAGTACCCGGTGCGCGAGATCACGATGGCCAAGCTCTACGCCTCCCGCATCGCCTGCGAGGTCGCCGACGATGCCGTTCAGATCCTCGGCGGCTACGGCTACATGAAGGAGTACGAGATCGAGCGCGCCTTCCGCGACGTGCGCCTCAACCGCATCGGCGCCGGCACCGACGAGGTGATGCTCGACGTGATCGGGCGGAGCTACGGGCTGTAGGCCCGAACGGCTGGCCGGATCGCGTCAGGTGTTGGTGGCGAGCACGGTGACGATGGTCCCGAGGATGGCGACCATCGTCGCGCCCCAGAGCTGGAATAGCAGCACCCGCATGTCGCGGAGATCAGTCCGTATCTCGCGAATATCCCGGTCGACCCGCTCGAAGCCGGCATCCATGCGGTTGGAAAGATCGTCAAGTCGCACGTCGGTCCACATCGTGCGTTCCATGGTAGCCACGCTAACGCCCCCGTGCGCAGACAACAAGCTGCTGGTGTAACGGAAGTGTCAATCATCAGAGACAGCGGCCAGCGCGCCACCCTCCCGCCCTTCGGTGAGGAGCACGAGGAGCTGCGCGAGACGGTGCGTCGCTTCGTCACCAAGGAGATCACGCCCAACGTCGACGAGTGGGAGGCGGCGCGCGAATTCCCCCGTGAGCTGTACGGGCGCTGTGCCGAGCTCGGCTTCCTCGGCCTGAAGTTCCCCGAGGAGCTCGGTGGCCAGGGCGGCACCCACCTGCACGATGCGATCTGGGTCGAGGAGCTCGCCCGCAGCGGCGGCTCCGGCGGTGTTGCCGCCGGCCTCAACGCCCACACCTCGATCGCGATGCCGCCGATCTTCAACTTCGGCACCGAGGAGCAGAAGCAACGCTGGCTGGTGCCGGGCATTGCCGGCGAGAAGGTCGGCGCGCTGGGGATCACCGAGCCCGGCGCCGGCTCTGACGTCGCCGGCATCTCCACCTTTGCCGAGAAGGTCGACGGTGGCTACGTCGTCAACGGATCGAAGACCTTCATCACCAACGGCGTCCGCGCCGACTTCCTCGTCTGCGCCGTAAAGACGAAGAAGGAGGGTGGCCACGGCGGCATCTCCTTCCTCGTGCTCGAGCGCGAGATGCCCGGCTACGAGGTTGCCCAGAAGCTGGAGAAGATGGGCTGGCACTCATCCGACACGGGAGAGCTGTCATTCACCGACGTCGAGGTGCCCGAGGAGAACCTGCTCGGCGGCGAGAACGAGGGCTTCAAGCTGATCATGGCCAACTTCGCCTGGGAGCGGCTGCTGATGGCGATCGGCGCCGTCGGCGCGATGCAGCGGCTGATCGAGACCACCGTCTCCTATGCCCTCGACCGTGAAGCCTTCGGCCGCCCGATCGGCAAGTTCCAGGCGATCCGCCATCACGTCGCCGAGATGGCGACCAAGGCCGAGGCCTCCCGTGCCCTCACCTACAACGCCCTGCGCCTCTTCCACGAGGGCCAGGACTGCATTCAAGACGTGACCATGGCCAAGCTCATCACCCAGCGCGCCGTCCTCGAGATCGCCGACCAGTCCCTCCAAATCCACGGCGGCTACGGCTACATGCGCGAGTACGGCATAGAGCGTGCCGTCCGCGACGCTCGCCTCGGCCCGATCGGGGGCGGTACCGATGAGGTGATGAAGGAGATCCTCGGCAAGTTGATGGGGTTGTGAAGCCCGTTCTCTATGTTCTGGTTCTTCTCTGCGTCCTCGCGGGCGGCTCGGCAGCCCGTCAAGCATTGGCTGGTCCCAGCGGTCACAGAACCACATCGCGTGCCGTGCGCGTATCGCCCCCGAACATCGTGCGTCACCCCATTCCGTTTGGGGCGAAGCGAAAGCGGCAAATGGCGGCGTATTCGGAGCGGCACTATGGGGAACGGACCTGGAGGCTGAAGCGACCGCGAGTGATCGTCGAGCACTGGGCTGAAACCGGCAGTGCCGAGACCGTCTACAACACGTTTGCGCCCGACCGCCCTGATCCGGAGCTGCACGAGCTGCCGAATGTCTGCGCACACTTCGTGGTCTCGGGATCGGGTCGGATCTACCAGTTGGTCTCGCTGAGGATTCGCTGCCGGCACACGGTTGGGCTCAACTGGACGGCGATCGGGATCGAGCACACCGGATTCAGCGATGGCGAAGTGCTCGGCAACCGGCGCCAGATGCGCGCCTCTTTGCAGCTGACCCGGTACCTGCGCTGCCGCTTCCACATAAAGCTCCGCAACGTGATCGGCCACGCCGAGAGCCTCTCCTCGCCCTACCACCGCGAGCGGGTTGCAAGGCTGCGGCGACAGACGCATGGCGATTGGCGGCATGGCTCGATGCAGACCTATCGCCGCCAGTTGCACCGTCTCGGCCGTTGCCGATAGATCTGCCCGCAGGATGGGTAGCAGTCTCGCCATGGAGGAGATCATCGAGGGCGTCTTCCATTGGAAGGCAACCCATCCGAAGACCGGATCCGAGGTTGGATGTCACTTCGTCAGCAGATCAGGGACCGCGATCGACCCGCTGCTGCCGGACGAGGGAATCGAGTGGTTCGATCGGCGTGGTGTCGAGCGGATCGTGCTCTCGGCCCGGCATCACCTGCGCCACGCGTCGCAGATCGCCGAGCGATTCGCCTGCCCGATCCTCTGTCACGAGTCGGGGCTCTATGAGTTCGGGGATGGTCCGGCGGTGGATGGATTCGCCTTCGGCGACCGCATCGCCGACGACATCGTCGCGCTCGAGATGGATGCGATCTCGCCCGACGACACGGTGCTGCGCATCGAGGCAAACGGTGGTGCGCTGCTCTTCGCCGACAGTGTCGTCAACCGAGGCTCGCTCGGATTCGTCTCGGACAAATTGATTGGCGACGACCCCGAGGCAGTGAAGGCGCAAATCCGCGACCGCTGCACGGCACTCCTCGACGAGCGCTTTGAGCACCTGCTCTTCGCCCACGGCGACCCGTTGATCGGCGGAGGTCGCCCCGCTCTGCAGGCCTTCGCCAGCGGCGTACCGGGGAGCTAGCTCCCAGCCATCACACCGGGGCATGGCCGCCAGGGGCGCGCGAAGAGGTCGTATGACTTGCCGATCGCGCTGAAGCCGAGTGAGTTGGCTGCGTCGCAATAGAGCGCCGGTTCGAGTTCGTACTCAGCCTCGAAGACCGCCTTGCCTTTTCGCACGAATGGCTCATACAGTCCGCATTCGTCGTACTGGAAGCACTGCTCGACGATTGCGAAGTCGAAATCGCCAAGCAGCTGCTTCGTCTGGCGGCCATCGTTCTTCAGCGCAACCGCCATGCCGCGGGCGTGTACCTGCCGAGCCACCCAGCGGTTGAAGCGCAGCTGGGCGGCAGCGCCTATCGGGAAACCCGTCGCGTTTTCCCAACCGCCGAGGTTGTCCGGCTCGACCGCGTCGAATCCCTTGCGGGCGCAGATCCCGAAGCGATGCTCCAGCGCTTTGGCGAAAAGACGGAAGCGGCGGACATCGAGCCAACGCTCATCCGGAAATCCTTCGTAGCGCCGTCCGAGCACTGCCCGTGGGAACGAGCCCGCGTCCGGCCGATAGCTCTCCCAGCTCCCCACGTCGAGATAGCAGACGACGTGGCGGCCTTGCCGATGCAACTGCCGCACGACGCGCGGCGAAGTTTCGAAGCCATCTACGTCGTAGACCGTGGCGGCGACGCTGGTGTCGATCTTCCCCTGCAGTTGCCACTGCCATGGAGCCGAGTCTGGAGCGGGATGCCAGCGGGCGGTCGCGGACCCGCAAAAGAGCAGCGCAATGAGGGCGACAAGTGGCGCGGCGATTGGCAAGCGGCGAAGCACAAGCTCGAGGATAGGCGCCGGCAAAGCCGACTTCGTAGGATCGAGTGTGTGATCTACCTGCTCCGGCACGGCGAGGCGGAGAAAGGCACTGTCGACGACGCGGCGCGGCGACTCACGCCCAAGGGCGAGCGCCAGGCACGATCCGCCGGGCGGGCACTGGCAGCGCTCGGGATCAAACCCGACGCCTGCCTGACGAGCCCCAAGGTGCGGGCGGCCGACACCGCCAGGCTGGCTTGCGAGGCACTCGGACTCGAGCCGGAGATCGCCGAGGAGCTGCGCGGCGGCCCTTTCGACTCGGAGGCGCTGGCCGCCGGACGCGGCGACGTTCTTTTTGTCGGCCACGAGCCCGACTTCTCATCCGAGATAGCCCGCCTTACAGGGGGCAAGGTGAAGTTGCGAAAGGGCGGCCTGGCCAGCATCGACCGCAACACACTGGTCGCCCTGCTGCAGCCGAAGGAACTGGCGGCAATCGCCGGCATCTAGTCCGCTAGCCCCGACTGGGGGCCCGGGAAGATCCCGGGCCCCAGTTCGGCCAGCCCACGATCCGTGCCCTGGCCTACTCGTCGTGGCCGTGCTTGACGACAACCTCGTAGGTGCGGTTATCGCCGTGCTGCTGGGTGTAGAACCAGCGCCACTTCCTGCTCTCGAGGTTGGGGACCTCTTCGCCGAGGATCCCATCGGTCCCGGTATCGCCGTCGGAGACGAAGAGACCGGTGATCTCGTTGTCGCCGTCGTTGCCGAACCCGCCGTTGCCGGCAAACGGCACCATCTGCGGATTGCCGGCGGCGTTGAGGACATCGTTGTCGTAGCCGTAGAAGGAGGTCAGCGGGGAGCTGTTCTCCATCCGGGTCCCACCCTGGGCGACGATCGTCTGCGAGAGCTCCGGCGAGAGCTTGCTGGCCGGCGCGTACCCGTCCGACCGCGTGTTGGCGCTTGGCACACCGGTCAGCGTGAACCCACCCGACGGTGAGGCCATCGCATTGGCGGCAAACACCGCGCCAAGCGACAGCGCGCCGCCGGCGAGCAGCGAAACCACCTGCTTGCGTCGTATCACCTGCATCTCCTTTGTGCGTGACACCGGCTTGTCCGGTAACTGGTGAGGCGACGCTAGGAGGCTGGAGGTCTCCAGCGTTAACGAAGTGCGACCTCGATGTGTCGATCCTGAGTCGATCCCGTTGCCATCGGGTGAACGGGTTGAAATGGCTCACCGCGGGCGTAGGATCGAGCGGAGGCGGGCAAATGAAAGGAGACCCATGTACTGCGCACTGACGGTTCGCAAGCTGAAGCCGGGCACGATGGAGCAGTTCAAGCAGGTGTTCATCCCAGACGATGAGTCGAACGCGCCGGCCGGCTGGAAGCGCTTTTACGCCGTCCGCAACGTCGCCGATGAGAACGAGGTCATCACCTTCGGTTTCTTCGACGGCACGCTCGACGAGTTGCGGGCGGGCCAGCAGGACAACAGTGAATATGAGCAGCGCCGCGCGGCGGCTGAGGAGTTCGTCGAATCGGTCGGCACCGACGGCCTCTTCGAGGTGGTCGAAGAACGGTCCATGGAGTGAGAGATTTCGCGCGAAGCGTCGGGTAGGGTCTTCGCGACCTATCCGAAGCAGGGAGAAACGAGGGCTAGATGGCGTACGAAATGCAGATCCGGGGGAGCCAGGACAGGGTCAAGGTCCGCAGTCCCTGGGCGGCGGCCCTGCTGCCGATCATCACGCTCGGCATCTACCACCTGGTCTGGTGGTACCGGATCAACCGCGAGCTGCGCGACTACGGCAAAGCGAAGGGATACGACCTCGGCCAGAACCCGACTAACTCCGTGCTGGCCCTGTTTCCGGGTGGCATCATCGTCGTTCCGGCCCTGATCACCTACTGGCGCGGCACCAAGCGGGTCATGGGCGCCTCCCGCCTTGCCGGCCAAGAGCCGCTCAACGGCTGGATCGCGATCATCCTCTACGTGCTGATCTCCCCCGCGCTGTGGGCCTACATCCAGGTCGAGCTCAACAAGGTCTGGGAGGCCGAGGCCGACTCGATCGAGGGCGAACTGGCCCCGCCGGCGCCTGCCGACCCGCTTCCCCCGCCTCTACCCGAGCAGCCGGAGACGACCGAGCCACCGGCCGGTGGTCCGCCGCCAGCGGGGCCAGCAGCCTGATCCACCCATGAAGCAGCGCGTCAGCCTGATCACCCTCGGCACGGGCGATCTCGGGCGGGCGCGCCGCTTCTACGAAGCGCTCGGCTGGACCACGGGCGCCGAGCCGGAGGACGACGTCGTCTTCTTCCAGGCGGGAGAAATGATCGTCGCCCTCTGGGACCGGGCGCGGCTTGCCGAGGACAGCTGCGTCGAGGACGGTGGCGGCTGGGGCGGGGTAACGCTCGCGCTCAATTTCGGCTCTCCAGCGGAGGTCGACGCGGCGACCGAGGAGGCTCGAATCGCTGGCGCCACCATCGCCCGCGAGCCCGCCGAAACGTTCTGGGGTGGCTACAGCGCGATCTTCATCGACCCCGACGGCCACCCATGGGAGGTCGCCCACAACCCGCACTGGACGATCACCGAGGACGGCGGCGTCGAACTTGGGCGATAGAGAGCTCGAACGCGCTCACAGCAACCTCGTCGACAGCTCGCGCCAGTTCTTCGAGCTCGATCCTGGCGCTGCGATCGAGGCCAAACCTGGCTGGCTCTTCGGGGCCGGCAGCTCGACGCACCCGGTGATCTCAAACGCCGCCTTTCGCCGCGACGACAGCGTCGATGGCGAGGATTTTGTCGTCCGTGCCAACGAGTTCTTCGCGGTGCGCAGGCGTGGATTCAGCATCTGGGTCAGGGCGGGCCAGGCCGCCGACAGCGACCTTGCCGCTGCCGCCGAGGCAGCGGGCTTTCAAGCCGTCTATGAGATGCCGGAGATGCTTCTCGGCGAAGACCTCTCAACGGAGCCGCTGCCCGCCGGCACCGAGTTGCGCCGGCTGAGTGACGAGGATGAAGCTCCTGGGTTCTGGCAGGTGGCCAAGGAGGCCTACATGAGCAACGGCTTTCCACCCGAGGTCTTCGCCGGCTACACGAATCACTCCGGCCTGCTTGCCGAGAACGTCGCCGCATTCGCCATCCACCTCGACGGGAAGCCCGCGAGCATCGCGATGACCATCGTCAGCCACGGCGTGGCCGGCATCTACTGGGTGGGTAGCCTCGAGCGGGCACGCGGGCTGGGGCTCGGCCGCGCCGTAACCGTGGCAGCGACGAACGCCGGCCTCGCCCTCGGCGCCGAGATCGCCTCCCTGCAGGCATCGCCGATGGGGAGGCCGATCTACGCCAAGCTGGGCTACGAGACGGCTTTTGACTACCGGCTCCTGATGTCCCCGCCGTCCTGAGCGATGGAGCCGGCAGACGCCCGTTTCGACTTACCGACTGGCCAGTCAACCAGGGCTACATCGTTCCTTGTAGCCTCCCGGGCCGACTTTACGAACGGAGAAGGAGACGCAGACTGATGGGACTTCTTGATGGCAAGGCGGCGATCGTCACTGGATCGGCGCGGGGTATCGGCCGGGCAACCGCCGAGCTGTTCGCCAGTGAGGGCGCCAAGGTGCTGATCAACGACCTCGACGCCGACGTCGCCGAACAGGCCGCGGGCGAGATTGACGGCGAAACCGCTGTTCACGCCGGCGACCTGACCCAGCCGGAGGCCGCCGACAAGCTCGTCGCCGCCGGGGTTGACGCCTTCGGCGCCGTCGACATCGTCGTCAACAACGCCGGCTACACCTGGGACGGCGTCGCCCACCGGATGACCGACGAGCAGTTCCAGGCAATGCTCGACATCCACACCGTCGTGCCGTTCCGCGTCGCCCGGGCGCTTGCGCCCCACTGGCGCGAGGCGGCCAAGGCGGAGCGCGGCGAAGACAAAGAGGTCTTCCGCAAGCTGATCAATATCTCCTCCACCTCCGGCACGATGGGCAACGCCGGCCAGGTGAACTACTCGGCGGCGAAGATGGCCGTCGTCGGCGTTACGAAAACGCTCGCCAAGGAGTGGGGCCAGTTCAAGATCAACGTCAACGCCGTCGCCTTCGGCTTCGTCGAAACGCGCCTCACCGCCGCCAAGGAGGAGGGCGAGGAAATGACCGCCCCGGGCGGCGAGAAGATCGAGTTGGGCATCCCCGAGCAGATGCGGGCGATGGCCTCGGCGATCATCCCGCTCGGCCGTCCCGCTACTCCCGAGGAGGCCTCCGGACCGGTGCTCTTCCTCGCCTCGCCGCTGGCGAACTACGTGCACGGCCAGGTGCTCAACGTCACCGGCGGCATGTTCGGGGGGATGTACACCTGAGCTCCCAGGCGACAGGTGACAGGCGTCCTCCCCGCTACCTCGACGTGGCGGACAGGATCTGGCCTGTCACCCGTCGCTTCATGGGCCTGCACACGGCGCTCTACCGCGCCAGCGGCGGCAGGCTCGGGCACACGGTGCCGGGGGGACCGGGCAAGATGCTGCTGCTCGACCACATCGGGGCCAAGAGCGGCACCAAGCGCACCTCCCCCCTGCTCTACGTGAGAGATGGCGATGACATCGTGGTAATCGCCTCCAAGGGCGGCTATCCCAAACACCCCGCCTGGTACCACAACCTGATGGCCAATCCGGATACGACGGTGCAGGTCGGCCGCGAGCACCGCAAAGTCCACGCCCGCGTCGCCAATCCCGAGGAGCGTGAGCGCCTCTGGCCAATCGCGGTCCAGACGTACCACGGCTATGAGGACTACGCGGCCCGCAGCAAGGGCCGCGAAATCCCCCTCGTCATCCTCGAGCCACGCGACTGATCCAGCACGCGAATCAAGTTCCCCATCTATTTCATTGATGAACCTGATTCGCGCCGGCTAGCTCTTCGGGCGGCGCTCCTCGGCTAGGGGGTCGCCGGACTCGCTGGCGATCGCTTCGGGGGGCCAGGGGCCGGCCCAGTTGTCGCGGGCTCCGTCGATCGTGATCGTCGTGCCTGAGAAGAAGTCGCCGGCCGGCGAAGCCAGATAGGCGACTAGCCAGGCCATCTCCTCGGCCCGGCCGGCGCGGCCGATTGGGATCGAGCGCTCGAGGTTGTCGACGACGACCTGCGGATACTTGGTCAGCAGCGTCTCAGTTGCGAACTGGCCGGCGGCAAGGGCGCAGGTCTTGATCCCGAAGCGGGCCCACTCAATCGCCAGCGTGCGCATCATGTTCTCGACCGCCGCTCGTGCAGCTCCAGAATGGACCATGCCCGGCATGCCATTGTGAGGCGAGAGGGTGACGCTGAGCACCTTGCCGCCTCCCTGCGGGATGAAGGCCTTGGTTGCGGCGGCATGGGTCATCAGCCAGGTGCCCTGGACGTTGAGATCGATCACGGTCCGAAAGCCCTTCGGCGTGATCGACTCCGCAGGAGCGAGGAACTGACCGCCGGCGTTGTTGATCAGCACGTCTATCCGCTCGTGGTCCGCCAAGACCCGATCGAAGAAACGGTCAACCGCCTCCTCGTCACGGATGTCCATTGTTTCGCGCTCAAAGGATCCGGGCAAGGCCGCCGCCAACTCGGCGGTCTCCGCCAGCGGCTCCTCACGGCGCCCGCAACCGACCACAGCGGCGCCAAGGCGGGTCAACTCCAGCGCCGTCTCGCGACCCAGGCCGCTGCCGGCGCCGGAGACGACACAAACCTGTCCGTCGAGCAATCCGTCTCTAAAGATGCGCGAATGCGGGCTTTCAGCCATAGATCAGGTTCGTGCTTCGCTCGCTGCGCGAAGAATCAGATATGCACGTTTGCTCGCTCCGCACTCAAGGCGCAAGCCTATAGACGGGCCCTCACCGTAACCTCAGCGGCAATGAAGGTGAGCGTAGAGCCGAAACCGCTGCACGAGCCGCTGACCGGCGGGACCCACGGTGCCACAGTCACGGTCGAGCCGATCGTGGCGGGGCACGTCACTTGGCCGGCGACGATGATGGAACGCCCCGGTGGCCGCTTCGAGACGCTGAAGCTCCTGCGCGCGCTGCTCAGCGGCAACCCGGCGGCGACGGTGCCCTGCCCTGCCTTCCTGATCCGCCACCCGAGCGCCGGCGCGGTTCTCATCGACACCGGGCTGCACCCCTCGATCGCCACCGACGGCAAGGAGAACTTCGGCAGCCTCGGTACCCGCTTCGGCAACCCGTCGCTGGAGGCCGGCGAAGACGTGCCGGCGCAACTGCGCAAGCTCGGCCTCGACCCCGGCGAGATCCCGATCGTGGTTATGACCCACCTGCACATCGATCACTCCTCGGCGATCTCCGAGTTCCCCAGCTCGACCTTCGTGGTCAGCGAAAAGGAGTGGGAGGCTGCGGCGACCGGACCGCGTCCCCTGCTCAATGGCTACCGGCGCGCGCACTACGACTATGCCTTCGACTACCGCACCGTCGACTTCGATCGCGGCGGGATCGACTCCTACGCGACCTTCGGCCGCACCTTCGACCTCTTCGGCGACGGCTCGATACGGCTCGCCTACACACCGGGCCACAGCGCCGGCCACATGTCGGTGATCGCACACCTGGCCAAACGCGACTTCGTGATCGGCGGCGACGTCACCTACATGCAGGCCCAGCTCGACGGCGACGCCCCGCTGGCGCCGCGCCCCTTCGACGCCCACAACTACCGCCGCTCCCTGCAGGAGCTGAAGCTGTTCAAGCGCGAGTACCCCGACGCGATCGTCACCCCGGGTCACGACCCGGAGTTCTTCGCCGGCCTCAGCGCCCGCTACGAGTAGCAAGCTCTTCGTACATCTCGCGGACCGAGGCGAATATCTGCTCCGCCACCTCGAGCTGTCGCTCGCGGCTCGGCGACTCCTCGCTCGGGAAGCGAAGCGGCTCGCCGAATTGCACCGTAACCTTGGGGAAGCGGAACCGCTTCCAGCTGCGCACCTTCTCCGAGCCCTGGATCGCGACCGGAACCACGGGTGCCCCGGATTCGAGCGCGATGCGGCCGATTCCTGGCTTGATCTCGCCCAGCTTTCCGCTGCGCGAGCGCCCACCCTCGGCGTAGACGAGCAGCATCTCTCCCTGGTCAAGGATCGTGAAGGCCGTCGTCATGGCCTCCTCGTCGTGATGGCCGCGGCGCACGGGGAAGACGCCGCCGTGCTTGTAGACGTAGGTGAGGACCGGCGGGCCGAACATCTGCGACTTGGCCATGAAGCGCACCTTGCGCCGCAGCAGGTAAAGGCCGATGAAGAAGTGGTCCATCTGACTGAAATGGTTGGGGGCGAGGATCAGGGCGCCGTCCTTGGGCACGTTCTCGACTCCGATCGCCCGCACCCGGTAGATCATCAGCGTCGGCAGCGAGATCAGGACGCGGACGAAGGTGTAGGTCCAGCCGACCCCCTTGCGCGCCGCCGCGTGGAACTGGTCGAAGTACTCCGCCGGACGTTCGTCCTTGTAGATCTGTGGCTTCATGTCGGCCATGGCTACGACGGCCGCCGGCCGTCGCTACGCGGTACCCCCGCCTCGACAGGGGGTTACGGTCCGCTGCCAGCGGCTGGGTCAGCCCAGCCCCGGGCGCGGTCGAGGGCCCGGTGCCAGCCGCTGAGGAGCGCTTGGCGCTCACCTGCCTCCATCGCCGGTTCATAGCGCGCCGCCTCGCGCCACATCTTCCCTACCTCGTCCAGACCCCAGCGGCCGGTCGCAATCCCAGCCAGGTAGGCGGCCCCCAGGGCGGTCGTCTCAGCCACCTCGGGCACGACCACCTCGCAGCCCAGCACATCGGCCTGGAACTGCATCAGCCAGCGGTTTGCGACCGCACCGCCGTCGGCCTTGAGCAGGGCGAGATGCTCTCCGGCCGCCTCCTCCTGGGCCCGCACCGCATCGACCGTCTGGAACGCGATCGCCTCCAGTGCTGCCCGCGCCAGCTGCGCCCGGCCGCTGCCGCGGGTGAGGCCGACGATCGTGCCGCGGGCGTAGGGGTCCCAGTGGGGTGAGCCGAGACCGGTCAAGGCAGGCACGAAGTAGACGCCGTCATTGCCGTCAAGCGAGGCCGCGAGCGCCTCGCTCTCCTCAGCCCGCTCGATCAGGCCGAGGCCATCGCGCAGCCACTGCAGCGCGGCGCCGGTGACGAAGATCGAGGCCTCGAGCGCGTAGGCGGCACGCTCCTCGGTTCCGCAGGCGATCGTCGAAAGCAGGCCGCCAACGGGCTCCGGCGGCTCCGGGCCGGTGTTGAGCAAAACGAAGCTGCCGGTTCCGTAAGTGTTCTTCGCGGTGCCGGCCCGGTGGCAGGCCTGGCCGAAGAGTGCCGCCTGCTGATCGCCCGCGATGCCGGCCACCGGCACCTCGCCGCCGAACTCCGACGTGGCGCCGTAGACGTGGGCCGATGGCAGCGCCTCCGGCAGGCTGGCGGGGTCGACGCCGAGCAGGCCGCAGAGCTCCTCGTCCCAAGCACGCCGCCTGATGTCGAAGAGCATCGTGCGCGAGGCGTTGGTGTGGTCGGTCGCGTGGCGGCCGGTGAGCTTGAAGAGCAGCCAGGAGTCGACCGTGCCGAAGGCCGCCCGCTCCGCCCCCTCGGCGTTGCGCAACAGCCACTCGATCTTGGTCGCCGAGAAATAGGGGTCGATGACCAGGCCGGTGCGCTCGCGCACCAACGATTCGTGCCCGGCTGCCCGCAACTCCTCACAGCGCTCGGCCGTGCGCCGGTCCTGCCAGACCAGCGCTCGGTGGATCGGCTCGCCGCTGTCACGGTCCCAGGCGATGACCGTCTCGCGCTGGTTGGCGATACCGATCGCGTCGAGATCGGCCCCCTGGATGCCGGCGTCGACGATCGCCTGGACGGCGACGCGGCGGCTCACCTCCCATATTTCGTTGGCATCGTGCTCGACCCAGCCGGGCCGCGGAAAGTGCTGCTCGAACTCTGAGTAGGCGCGGCCGGCGATTCGTCCCTTCGCATCGAAGACGAGGCAGGTCGTGCCCGTCGTCCCCTGGTCGATCGCGAGGATCAGCGAACCACTCCGCGCACCACCGTCAGCAGGCCCTCCGCCACTCCGGACGCGTCCTCGCCGGTGCTCAGCCGTCGCAGGCCCATGCCATACATCAGCGCCACGATCGTGCGCGCGTGGCGGGCCGGTTCGGGCACCTCGAGCATTTCCAGCGCCGCGGCCGCGACCCCTTCGTAGGCCTCGAAGCAGCGCACCGAAGCCTCACGCAGGGCCGGGTCGCGCGCCGCCTGGAGGTGGAGCTCGATCTCGGCCAACTGCTGGATCCGGTTGCTCGATTCCTCCACCACACGCTCGACTTCCACCGCCACCTGCTCGACGCTCGGCTCGCTTCGGCGAAGATCGGCGGCGATCTCCTCCTGGCGCGCCACCTCCTCGCCGACGAATAGCAGCAGGCTCTCACGCAGCAGATCAACCTGGCTGGGGAAGTGGTAGGTGAGCGAGCCGAGGGCGACACCAGCGGTGGTGGCCACGCGGCGATTCGTCACCGCGGGAACACCCTCGCGACCGATCAACTCGACCGTGGCGCGGAGGATTCGCTCGCGGGTATCGGGGGGCGCGACGGTAGTCAAGAAGCGCCAGCCTACCTGTTTCGCTTATCGTTCGTTCGAACGAACAAGAAGCGGCAAGGGAGGTAGCGAATGATGACGACGACAACTTCAACGACCGGCCTACGGGAGCAAGCACTGCTGCTGCAGGCCGGGGAAACGACATCGCGGGAGTTGGTCGAGGCGGCGCTCGAGCGTGCCGAAGCGAGCCAGAAGACCCTCAATGCTTTCCGGGTCATCTGTGCCGAAGAGGCACTGAGCGCCGCGGATGTGGCCGACCGCCGCCTTGTCGAGGGTGACGACGCACCCCTGCTGGGAGTGCCGGTCGCGATCAAGGACGACGTCGACCTGACCGGCCACACCAGCCCCTTCGGCTGTGGCGGCGGCAGCCCAGCAGTACGCGATGCGGAGTCGGTGCGGCGTCTGCGCGAGGCGGGCGCAATCCCGATCGGCAAGACCCATGCGCCCGAGGTCGGCCAGTGGCACTTCACCGAGACGCCCCTGCACGGAGCCACCCGCAACCCCTGGAATACCGACCACACCCCTGGCGGCTCCAGCGGGGGAGCCGCAGCCGCCGTCGCAGCGGGCGTGGTCCCCGCCGCGATCGGCTCCGACGGGGCCGGCTCGATCCGCATCCCGGCTGCCTGGACGGGACTGGTCGGACTGAAGCCCCAGCGCGGCCGCGTCTCCACATGGCCGGACCCCGAGGCCTTCAATGGACTCAGCTGTTACGGCCCGCTTGCCCGCAGCACCGCCGACGCCGCCCTGCTCCTCGATGCGATCCACGGCAACGTTCCGGCCGACCTGCACCGACCGCCTGCACCAGCTGAGACCTTTTCCGACGCAGCGGCCCGCGAGCCCGGGGCCCTGCGCGTTGCCGTCTCCTTCTCTACACCCCTTGGCGTCGTCAACAAGCTCGACCCGGAGCACCGCGAGGCGATCGAAGGCTTCGCCGATCGCCTGGCCGAGCTAGGGCATGAAATCGTCCGCGTTGACCCCGACTACGGCATGGTCGGCCCGGCCATCGTCCCCCGGGGCATGGCGGGCGTCGATGCCTGGCTGCGAGCCCATGGCGAAGACCGCTCGGCGCTTGAGCCCCGTACCCGCACGCACGCACGCCTCGGACGAGCGCTGAGCGGCCTGCCGCTGCGTATATCCCGCGCTGCCGAGCCGGGGCTGCGACGGCGGGTCGGCCGCGTCTTCGAGCGCTGCGACGTCGTCCTCACCCCGACCACGGCAAGGCCGGCGCCCCGGATCGGAGCGCTCGAGGGCAAGGGCTACTGGACGACCAGCTCGACCGCGAGCGCGATCTGCCCCTTCGCCTTCGCCTGGAACGTGGTCGGCTGGCCTGGGATCAGCGTTCCCGCCGGCCTTACGTCGAGCGGCCTACCGATCGGCGCACAGTTGCTTGGGCGCGAAAACGACGAGGCGACCCTGCTCTCCTTGGCCGGCTCGATTGAGCGAGCAGAGGGCGGCTGGCCGCAGCCTGGCTAAGCTCGCGCCCGGTAGGCGCGGACGAAATCGAGCAGCTGGCGACCGCGGTGGGCGAAGCCGGCGAGGTTGCGGCCGGTGGCGCGGTGCTCCAGGTCGAGCTGATACTCGCCAATCCGGTAGCCGGCGCGAACCGCGTCCACTGTCATACCGATCTCCATGCCGTAGCCGGCGGCAAAGGGCAAGGTCGCCCGCAGCACCTCGGTGCGCATCGCGCGCTGGCCGGAGATCGGCGCCGTTGCCTCGAAGCCGCAGCGGCGGCGGGTCGCCCAGCGAGCGAAGCCGAGAGCCAGGCCGAAGCCGCCCCCGGCGCGCCTGTCGAAGGCGGCTACGGCAAGATCGCACTCGCCCGCCTCGACGGCGGCGAGCAGCGGCCCGAGTTGAGCCGCGGAGTCACCGAGGTCGCCGTCGCAAAGCAGGACGAGCCCAGGCGCGGCGCCGTCGCTGAGGACCGCCTCGGCGGCGGCACTGACGTTCGCGCCCTTGCCATGCGGCCGTCGGCGGCTGACCACTTTGGCCCCGCTGGCGATCGCCACCTCGGCGGTACCGTCGGCCGAGGCATCATCCGCCACCCAGATCGCAGCCCCGGGGAAGGCGCTACGCAGGGCCGCCACCGTTTCTGAGATGCGGTCCGCCTCGTTTCGGGCGGCAACGACGACCACGGGTGATGCGCCAAGACTCACGGCCGCCATTCTGCCCGCTCAACCCCTCCGCCGTTCCTTTTGCTCATTATGTCGAGGAAAAGGACACCGCGGCGGCGGCTATTGTGCCCCGCCATGAACATCGAGGCGCACATCACCGGCAACGTGTGGAAAATCGAGGTCGCGGTCGGAGACAAGGTCGAGGACGGGGACACGGTCGTGATCCTCGAGTCGATGAAGATGGAGATCCCGGTCGAGACCGAAGACGACGGCACCATCAAGGAGATCCGCTGCGAGGAGGGCCAGTCGGTCAGCGAAGGCGATGTCCTCGTAGTGCTCGAGTGAACGAGCAGCTCGCCGGCGGCAAGCTTCTCCTCGACTCGCCGGCCGAGGCGGTCGTCCGCCTCCGCATATCCAATCCCGAGCGGCGCAATGCGCTCGACCACGAGATCCTCGACGCGATCGCCGAGACCGTGCCCCGGCTCGACCGGGGGATCGAGACCCGCTGTCTGCTGATCACCGGCGCGCCACCGGTCTTCTCGGCCGGCTACGACATCGCCTCGATTCCCACCGAGACCTTCGAGCGCGACGCTGAGGCCCTGGTTGCCCACCCCTTCCACGCCGCGACGGAGGCACTGGCGAACCACCCCTGGCCGACCGTGGCGGCGATCAACGGCCACTGCATCGGCGGCGGCCTCGAGCTCGCAATCACCTGCGACCTTCGGATCGCCGCGGCCGGGGCCAAGCTCGGCATGCCCCCGGTCAAGCTTGGCCTCGTCTACAGCCACACCGGGCTGCGCAAGTTCCTCGACACGGTCGGGTCGGCTCGCACCAAGGAGCTTTTTCTCACCGGCCGCAACTTCGAGGCGGCCCGCACCGCCGAGATCGGCCTCGTCCACGAAGTCGTGCCCGCGGAGCAGCTCGAGGAGGCGTCCGTCGCCTTAGCGGCGGAGATCGCCGCCAACGCTCCGCTCTCGATGCGCGGCAACAAAAGCGCGATCGACCTGCTCACCGCCTCGCCGGTGATCAGCGAGCAGCAGGAGGCAGGCCTGATCGCCCTGCGCGAGTCATGTTTTGCTTCCGAGGACTTTCGGGAGGGCATCAAAGCCTTCGCCGAAAAGCGCAAGCCCGAGTGGAAGGGCCGATGAGCGCCAAGGCGCGCAAACAGCTCGCTGCCAGCGATCCGACGATGGCGGCCCTGATCGAGCGCGTCGGCAAAATCGACATTGCGACGCGGCTGCGGCGACGCAGCGAGGAGCGCCCGGCCGACGCCTACGGGGCGCTTTTGCGAGCGATCGTCGGGCAGCAGCTCTCGACCAAGGCGGCCCGGACGATCTACGGGCGCGTGCTGGACCGCTTCGATGGCAGCACGCCATCGCCCGAGCAGCTGCTCGAAGCCGGCGAAGCCGACCTGCGCGCCGCCGGGCTCTCCGGCCGCAAGGTCGAATACGTGCGCGACCTCGCCTCACACGTGATCGAGGGGGAGCTGGAGCTCGACCGCCTCGACCAGCTCGACGACGAGCTGGTGATCGAGGAGATCGTCGCGGTTCGCGGCCTCGGCGTTTGGACCGCGGAGATGTTCCTGCTCTTTCACCTCGAGCGGCCCGACGTGCTCTCTGGCGGCGATCTCGGCATCCGCAAGGCGGTGCAGGTCGAGTACGGCCTGGAGGAGATGCCGACGCCGACGCGGGTCTTGGAGATCGGCGAACCCTGGCGCCCGCACCGCAGCCTCGCCTCCCTGTACCTCTGGGAGTCGCTTGCAAATGCGCCCGTAGATTGAGGCTCGGCGGGCGGCGGCCGACAAGAAGACCATGCGCCTTCGTTTCTGGCTTGGCTTCGCTGTTGTAATCGCGATCGCGATCGGCTCGATCGCGGTTGCGCTCGTAGTGCACGAACGCGAACACGACAACTTCGAGACGAGGCAGCGCAGCGAGGCCACCCGCGCCGCGCACCAGGCGGAAGCGCTGGCGGGGCTCTCGGTCGGCCAGCTCTCCAGCGCCGCGGCGTTCTACCGGGCAGAGCGTCGCTTCAGCCGCCATGAGTTCGAAGTCGTCGCCGGCTCGCTGCTGCGGCCGGGAGCGCTGGTCGCAACCGCCCTGATCGGCTCGGTGCCCGCCGGCAAGCGAGCGCATTTCGAACGCACACACGGCTATCCGATCCTCGAACGCGGGCCGCTGGGCAACTTGGTCAGGGCTCATGCCCGCAATCACTACTTCCCGCTGATCTACGCGGCGGCCGCCGGCCTCAACCTGCAGCTTCCCGCCGGCTATGACATCGGCTCCGACAGCCGGCGCGGCCCCTACCTGCAGCGTGCGCGGGACCGTGGCGTGCCAGCGGCGACCCCGGCACTGCGCCTATTGGTCGGTGGCACCGGGATCAACGTCTTCCGCCCGGTCTACCGCGACGGGGCTCCAATCCGGACAGTTGCCGAGCGGCGCGCAGCCCTGATCGGCTTCGCAGCGGGCGCCTTCCAGGTTCCAGATCTGGCAGCCTCGGCGATGGCTGCGCTGCCGGACCATGTCGATGCTTCCCTGGTCGAGCGCGGCAAGGCGGTCGCGGGTCCCAAGCTTCCCCGGGACGAATCCGCGGCAGCGCCAATCCGTATCGCCGACCGGACCTGGCTGCTGGTCGTGCGCGACCCCAGCCGCCCCGGCGCCGACCTGCCGGTGATGATCGCCATCGTCGGCCTCTCGCTGGCGGCGCTGCTGGCGGCTCTGGTGCTGGTCTGGAGCCGCAACGAACGGATGCAGGAACTTTCCGTCCAGGCCAGCCAGGACCCCCTCACCGGGCTGAAGAACCGCCGCCGCTTCGAGGAAGACCTGCGGGCGGAACTGGCCCGCAGCCACCGCTATGGGATCGCCGGCGCGTTGCTGATGCTCGACCTCGATCGCTTCAAGCAGGTCAACGACACGCTCGGGCACCCTGCTGGAGACCGGGTCCTCGCCGAGATCGCCGCGGTTCTGCGCGGTCGCGCCCGCGAAACCGACGTGCTGGCGCGGATCGGCGGCGATGAGTTCGCGATCGTGCTGCCGCGCTGCGAGCTCGAGGAGGCCGAGGAGGTTGCCGAGGAGATCGCCACTGGAATCCGCGAACGGATAAGCGCCGAGCGCGACGTGCCGCCGATCACCGCCAGCATCGGCATCGCGCCCTTCGGCGCGGGTCGGCGGCTCAGCTTCGAAACGGTGCTGGGCCGGGCTGACACGGCGATGTACGAGGCGAAGGGATCGGGCCGCGACAAGGTGCGGGTCTTCGACTCGGCCAAGGTGGAGCCTGAGCCGGGCGAGGCGCAGGTCACCGTGGCTGACCGGCCCTAGTCCGGCAGGCGATGGCGAAGCCGCAGGACGCGGCCCACCGACGCTTCGAACGGCCGTCGTGTCAGGTCACGACGTCGCAGCGCTCGCAGCATCGCCTTGCGGGCGCCTCCGGCGGCGCGGTAGTCGGTAAAGAGAAGGAGGTCGGTTCCCGCTCCGGCGGCTGCCGTCGCCACCTTGGCGGGACCGCCGAAGCGCCGCACGGCGACCGATTCCAGCGCGTCGGTGATCGAGACGCCGGCAAAACCGATGCGATCGCGCAGCTCGCCGCTCGCGATCTCCCGGGCGAAGGCGGCCGGCCTCGGCGAGAAGGCTGGGTAGATGGCGGTGCTCAGCATCACCATCTCGCCGCCGCGTGCGGCGAAGCTCCGATAGGGCCACTCGTCGAGGGCCCGCAGCATGCGCTTCGAGAGGTCAATCCGCTGCACGGCGAAGTCGGTGTTCTCCGCGGCAGCGCCGAGTCCCGGGAAGTGCTTGGCGGTGGCTATTACCCCGCCCGCTTGCAGTCTCTCGGCAAAGGGCAGGGCAGTCGCCGCGACCTGCGCAGAAGTCGCGCCGAAGGCGCGTTCCGTCTTGGCGATCGTCCCGCCCGGGCGGGCGACGTCGAGCACCGGGGCAAGGTCGACATTGATGCCCACACCACGCAGGTTGGCGGCGGTAGCCCTTCCCTGCTGGCGAGTGAAGCTGGGGCCGGCGGCTCCCATCTGCTCGGCGGAAGCGCTGGGGGCGCCGACAAGCCGCTTCACCAAGCCGCCCTCCTGATCGACCATGACCAAGAGCGGGTCGCGCAACCCAAGCGGCCGCGGCAGCGCCTCGATCTGGGCGACCAGGCGGCGGCCTGCGTCCCGGCTGGGCAGGTTTTCCTCGAAGAGGATCACCCCCGCCAGCTCGCCTTGGCGGATCGTCCGCTCCAGCGCTCGGGGCACAGCGGTGCCCGCAAAGCCGGCAACCAGACGCTCGCCGGCCAACTGGCGCAGCGATAGCCGCGAGGGAGCGCTGGGCTTCGGCGCCCCGCCGCGGTCGCTGAGCACGGCGCCGAAAGCGAAGGCGGCGACAGCCAGTCCCGCGGCCGTCCCGGCGGCCAGCCGCCTGCGCTTGGTGTTCGTCTCGCCCACGTGTCTGACCTTAAGGGGCCATATGGACCCCTAAGGTCAGACACGTTCAGGCGTCCGGGCGGCTGCCTAGCCTTGCGCCCGAATGCCCTCCCTGATCTCTTTCGAGGAAGCGCTGGCCCTCGGCGAGCTGACCGGTCACGAGGAGATCGGCGACCTGGTCGAGCGTGCCTGGGCCGTGCGCCGCGAGAACTTCGGCGACTCGACCGACATGTGCTCGCTGGTCAACGCCAAGTCCGGCGGTTGCGCCGAGGACTGCGGCTTTTGCGCCCAGTCCCGCTATGCCGAGGCGGACACGCCGATGCACGCGATGATGGAGCCCGAGCAGATCCTCGAGCACGCCAAAGCCGCGGAAGCGGCGGGCGCCCACCGGTTCTGCATGGTCACCCAGGGCCAGGGCCTCTCCAAGCGCGACTTCGAGAAAATCCTCGAGGGCGCCAAGCTCGTCGCCGAGCAGACCAACCTGAAGCGCTGCGCCTCGATCGGCCACATGTCGACCGAGCGGGCGAAGAAGCTGCGCGAGGCCGGTATCCAGCGCGTCCACCACAACGTCGAGTCGGCCCGCTCCTACTACCCCGAGGTCTCGTCCACGGTCCGCTACGAGGGGCGCCTGCGCACGATCCAGGCGGTCAAGGAGGCGGGTCTCGAGACCTGCGTCGGCGGCATCCTCAATCTCGGCGAGTCGCCACGGCAGCGGGTCGAGATGGCCTTCGAGCTGACCGAGATCAATCCGACCTCGGTGCCGATCAACCTGCTCAACCCGCGCACCGGCACCAAGTTCGGCGAGCGTCCGTTGATGGACGCCTGGGAGGTCGTCAAGTGGGTGGCGATCTTCCGCCTGATCATCCCCGGCGCCCTCTTCCGCCTCTGCGGCGGGCGGGTGGAGAACCTCGGCGACCTGCAGCCGCTGGCGGTCAAGGCCGGGCTCAACGGCGTGATGATGGGCAACTTCCTCACAACGCTGGGGGCCGAGCCGGAGGACGACCGGGCGATGTTCGAGGAGCTCGGGCTGAACGTCGCTCGCCAGCCCGACAACGGCGCCAACCCGCGTCCCGACAATCGCGACGGCTGGCTCGCGGGCGAAACTCCCGCGACGCCGATCGACGAGTTGATCGACCACCAAGACGAGGCCAACTTCTGGGATCCCTCGACCCAGCTGCGGGTGATCAAGAAGACCAAGAAGCCGCCGCCATACCCAGCGCCCGCCTCCTCCGCTCCCGCGCGAGCGCGCTAATGACCACCGGAAGTTACGCGCCCGCGCGCCCGCGTCCGGGGGCGGCTTGGTGAACCCATGATGGAGATCGCGACGCAAATCGAGGAGTTGCGGGGGCGGGGGCTCTACCGGCGGCTTCGCCTGATCGAGGGCAGGCAGGGTCCTCGCGTCACCCTCGACGGCCGGGCTGTCCTGCTGCTCTGCTCGAACGACTACCTCGGCCTCGCCGCCCATCCGCGCGTGCGCGGCGCGGCGGCCGAGGCGGCGATGCACTGGGGCGCTGGGGCCGGGGCCTCGCGCCTGATCTCCGGCAACATGCAGCCACACGGTCGGCTCGAGCGCCGCCTCGCGGCCTTCAAGGGGTATGAGTCGGCCCTGCTGTTCGGCTCCGGCTACCTGGCGAACACCGGCACGATCGCCGCCCTGGCAGGGCGCGACGAGGTCGTCTTCTCCGACGAGCTCAACCATGCCAGCATCATCGACGGCTGCCGACTCTCGCGGGCGGAGACCTTCGTCTACCGCCACGGCGACGTCGACCACCTCGCCTGGGGCTTGCGCCAGGCGGGCGAACGTGCCGCGCTGATCGTCACCGACGGCATCTTCTCGATGGACGGCGACGTCGCTCCGCTCACGGATCTGGTTTCCCTAGCTCGCCAGCACGGCTGCCGCTTGATGGTCGACGAGGCCCACGCCACCGGAGCACTAGGCCCGGGTGGGCGGGGCTCGGTCGCCGCCGCTGGGCTCAGCGCCGAGGTCGACGTCGTGATCGGGACGCTGGGCAAGGCGCTTGGCTCCTACGGCGCCTACGCCTGCGCGAGCCAGGAGACGACCGACTACCTGCTCAATACGGCACGGTCCTTCGTCTTCTCGACGGCGCTGCCGCCCCCCGTCGCTGCCGCCGCGATGGCAGCGCTCGAAGTGCTCGAATCGCAACCCGAGCGAGTCGACAAACTGATCGCCAATGCAGCCACCCTGCGCAGATCGCTCGCTGCCGAAGGGCTGGCGGTAGGCGTTTCAGATACCCAGATCGTGCCGGTCGAAGTCGGCGATGCGGCAACGACGATGGCCCTCTGTGAGCGGCTGCTGGAGCAAGGCGTCTTCGCTCAGGGCATCCGCCCGCCAACAGTGCCGGAGGGCTCCTCACGGCTGCGCTTCACGGTGATGTCGACCCACCGCCGCGAAGAGCTGGAGTGGGCCGCCAGCGTCGTTGGCGGTGCTGCCCGCGAGTTCGGCATCGCCGCAGGCACCGGTGCCGCTGCTCCGCAGGCAGTAGCCGCCTGAGCCTTGCACGGCTTCTTCGTCACCGGCACCGGCACCGAGGTCGGCAAGACGGTCGTTGCCGGAGTTCTCGCGTGGAACCTGCGGCAGCAGGGCATGAGCGTCGCCGTCTTCAAGCCCGTGGTGACCGGCCTCGACGATCCCGGCGAGGCCGACCACGCCTTGCTGCGCCGCGCCGCCGGATCGGGGCAGAGCGACGACCAGATCGCCCCCTACCGCTACGGCCCACCCGCTTCCCCCCACCTCGCTGCCGCCCAAGCTGGTGAGGAGATCGAGCCGGAGCGCCTGCGCCGAGCCGCGCGCGAGGCCGCCACGAGCGCCGAACGCTTTGTATGCGAGGGAGTTGGCGGACTGCTGGTCCCGCTCGCCTGTCGAGTTTGTGCCGCCGTGCGGGACAGAGCCGACAGTCCCTACCTGGTGCGCGACCTCGCGGCCGACCTGGGGTTGCCGATAGTCATAGCCGCACCGCCCGGGCTCGGCACGATCAACCACACGCTGCTGACGGTCGAGGCGGCGCGGGCCGGCGGGCTGAGCGTCGCTGCTGTCGTCCTCACTCCCTGGCCCGCAGCGCCGGGCGTGGTCGAGAGGTCGAACCGCGAAACGATCGAAGGCCTGGCCGAAGTGCGGGTGGTGGCCCTGCCGCAGCTCGATCTCGCCGCGCCGGAGAGCTGGCCGGGCCTCAGCCTCTAGCTGCGGGAGTTGCTCCCTTCCCGAGGGCGGCAGCAGGATCCTCATTGGCGCGCAGCTTTTCAGCCAGCGGGCTTGCCCGCGGCGACGATCTCGCGCCCGGCGAGCTCTTCTCCGCCCGGGCTGACCGCCGCCTCCGCCGCCTGGACGCTGAGGGTGTCGCGCTTGGCGCGGATTGCGGTCGCACCGATCACCGCGCCAAGCGCGGCGACCACCGCGCAGATACTCATCGCCTGGCCTAGTGCGTCGACGAACTGCTGCGGGCTGGCGTCGGCGAAGTTCGCCCCGACCGAGCCCTGAAAGATCGCGCCGGTTACGGCGACGCCGAGGCTGCCGCCGACCATCCGGAACATCGAGAGGACGCCGGAGGCGATCCCCGCCTTGTCGACCGAGACGGCATTCATCGCGGCGCTGGTCATCGGTGACATCGTCAGGGCGATGCCGATGCCGAGCAGCATGAAGCCGGGCAGCAAGTCGAGGTAGCTGGAGTCGACCGCGATGCCGCTGAAGCTGTAGAGCGAGGCGGCGACGATGCCGAGCCCGGCGGCTATCAGCCAGCGCGGGCCGAAGCGATCGGATAGCCGACCGGCGACCGGCGCCACACTGACGATCATCAGGGTCGAAGGCAGGAACCTGACGCCCGCCTCGAGCGGCGAGTAGCGGAGGATGTCCTGCATGTAGAGGGCGAGGAAGAAGAAGACGCCGAGCATCGAGAAGGAGACGATCAGCGCGACCACCACCGCGCCGAGGAAATTGCGGTCCGAGAAGAAGCGGAATTCGACCATCGGCACCTTGACCCGCAGCTCGACCGCAACGAAGGCCGCCATGCCGACCGCGGCGCCGATCAGCAGCGCAACGATCTCGGTCGATCCCCAACCCCATTCATTGCCCTCGACCAAGGCGAGGATCAGCGCCGTGAGGGCGCCGGTGAGCAGGGCGACGCCGGCGTAGTCGACCTCGCGGCCGACGGTGTTGTCGCGCGACTCGCGCACCGCAAACAGCGAAGCGGCGACGGCGCCGATCGCGACCGGGATGTTGAGGTAGAAGATCGCTCGCCAGCTGACGTGCTCGGTGAGGGCACCTCCAACCACAGGGCCGACGGCGAGCGCCAGGGCCGAGACACCGGCCCACATGCCCATCGCCTTGCCGCGCTCTGAGGCAGGGAAGGCGTCGGTGATGATCGAGAGCGTCGCCGGCATCATCAGCGCCGCGCCGACGCCCTGCACGACCCGGCTGATCACCAGGTCGGTCGAGTTGGCGGCCAGGCCGGCGGTCGCCGAGGAGAGGGCGAAGATGACGACGCCGAAGAGGAACATGCGGCGGCGGCCGAAGATGTCACCGAGCCGCCCGCCGGTGGCAAGCAGCACGGCGAAGGAGAGTGTGTAGCCGTTGATCGTCCACTCCAGGCCGGAGATCGAGGCGTGCAGGTCACGCTGGATCGACGGCAGGGCGACGTTGACCACAGTGTTGTCGAGCATGATCATGAACAGCGCGAAGCACATCGCTCCGAGCGTCCACCACTTGCGGTTGTCGTCGGTGATCAGGTGGCGGTAACGGGTCATAGAACACCTCCGTGTTCACGCACGAATCGCCACGGATTCGAATCACCGGCAGCCACCATGACGATTAGTGCGTTCACGGTCCTACCTCCTTCAGGTGTTCGAAAGCCTCGGCGATGTCATCGCGGTCCATCAGCGAGTCGACGGCGCCATCGAGCTTGCGGCGCTGCGCAGCCGTGAGGCTGGCGGCAAACGTCTCCATCCCCGCCTGGCGCACGACGACGAGGGTGTCGACGAGCTTCTTGCCCTTGGCGGTGATCGCGACACGGCGCACGCGGCGGTCCTCGCGATCCTCGACGCGGCTGGCGAGCCGCTTGCGGACCAGGCCGTCGACCGCCCTGCTCATCGAGGGAACCGAGACGCCAAGCGCCTCGGCCAGCTCGCTCACCTGCCGAGCCTCGATCGCCTCACCCAGGCCGCCCAGCTCCAGCAGGGCCTTGGACTGGGTCATCGAGAGGCCGCTCTCCTCGATCACGCGCAGCACGTTGCCGCGGTCGTAGAGAAAGAGGTGGCGCAGCAGGGCGCTGATCCGCGCTGCGGTGGCCTGAGCCTCATCGCTCACATCCGGAGTCGTGACCTCATCGACCAATGCCGCTATGCCGCTCGCTTGCATATTGCTAATAGTTGCAGATGAACAACTATTTCTCAAAAGGAATAGTTGTTCGTGTGATGAGAATCACGCAAAGTAGCCCGCCAAAATCGCTGACTTCGCTTTTTGTTCCGCTATGGGCAACAAAAGGCGAAGTCAGCGCAAGGGGTTCCGGCCGGGGGCGTGTTTAGTCTCAATTGCCGGTGACGTCGGTGGACCATGCGCAGCTCGACCGGGACCACGTCTGGCACCCGTTCACGCAACAGCAAGCCTGGCGCGAGGAAGAGCCGCTGATGATCGAGGCGGGCGCTGGCTCGCACCTCGTCGCGGGCGATGGGCGCCGCTACATCGACGGCGTCTCCTCGCTCTGGTGCACCGTGCACGGGCACGCGCATCCCGACATCGATGCCGCGGTCGCGGCGCAGCTGGAGAAGATCGCGCACACGACGATGCTCGGCCTCTCTCACCCCGGCGCCGCCGAGCTGGCGGGTCGCCTGGTCGACCTCGCGCCACCTGGCCTGACCCGCGTCTTCTACTCGGAGTCAGGCTCGACCGCGGTCGAGATCGCCCTCAAGATGGCCTTTCAGTTCCAACAGCAACGGGGTGGCCAGCACCGCCGCCGCACCTCCTTCGTCCACTTGCGCGACTCCTACCACGGCGACACGATCGGCTCGGTTTCCGTCGGTGGCATCGACCTCTTCCACTCCACTTACCGGCCGCTGCTCTTCGAGACACACGCCGCCGAGCCCGGCGACGTCGGCGATCTCGAGCGTGTGCTGGCCCGCCACGAAGAGGAGATCGCCGCAGTGATCGTCGAGCCGCTGGTCCAGGGCGCCGCCGGCATGCTCACCCACCCGCGCGGCTACCTGCGCGCCGTGCGCGAGCTCTGCGACCGCTTCGGCGTGCTGCTGATCTGCGACGAGGTGGCGACGGGCTTCGGCCGCACCGGCACGATGTTCGCCTGCGAGCAGGAGGACGTCGCGCCCGACCTGCTCTGCCTGGCCAAGGGCCTCACCGGCGGCTACCTGCCGCTTGCCGCGACGCTGACCAGCGAGCGCATCCACGACGGCTTCCTCGGCGCCCCCGAGGAGTACCGCACCTTCTTCCACGGTCACACCTACACCGGCAACCCGCTCGCCTGTGCCGCCGCGCTCGCCAACCTCGACGTCTTCGAGAGTGAGCGCACGCTGGAGCGCCTGCAGCCAAAGATCGCACTGCTGCAGGAGATACTCGCCGAGATCGAGGCGATGCCCGAGGTCGCCGAGGTGCGCGGACGCGGCTTCATGGCCGGCATCGACCTCGGCGTCCATCATCCGAGCCTGCGCATGGGTCACCGGGTGACGCTAAAAGCACGCGAGCGCGGCGCGATCGTCCGTCCACTCAACGACGTCGTCGTCCTCATGCCCCCCCTCTCGATCTCCGAGTCCGACCTGCGCCGCCTGCTCGAGATCACCCGCGAATCGATTCAGGCCGCCAGTGCGAATGCACCGGCGACTCAGCTGGCCCAGGCGGCGTAGGCTCAATACATGGAGGAGAGACAACGCGGGCCGGCCGAGGCACCGAACCTCGGGGAGCCGGCGGAACCGCGGCCCGCGGCCTCGGTGGTGCTGCTGCGACGGGGCGGCAAGCACGCCGATCGGGCGCTCGAGGTGCTGCTGCTGAAGCGGACCCAGAAGGCGAGGTTCATGCCCAATGTCTGGGTCTTTCCCGGCGGGGCGGTCGACGACGGCGACGGCGCCGACGAAGCGCGCTTCCAAGCCTGCGCAATGCGCGAGCTCGAGGAGGAGGCGGGAATCGCCCTGCCCGAGGACGAGGAGCTGGTGCTCTTCTCACGCTGGATCACCCCCGAGGTGGTCTCGCGCCGCTTCGACGCCTGGTTCTTCCTTGCCCTGGCGCCCGCCCACACGCCGCCGCGCCCCGACGGCGTGGAGACGACGGACGCAGGCTGGTTCGAGCCCGCAGGCGCGCTGGAGGCCCAGGCCGCCGGTGAGATCGCCCTCGCCTTTCCGACCATCAAGCAGCTCGAAGCCCTGCTTCCCTTCCGCAACTCCGACGAGGCGATCGCGGCACACCGGGGAGCCGCAATAGAGCCGATCCTCCCCAAGGTGATCGGCACGCAGGAGGACAACCGGGTCGTCCTCCCCGGCGATCCCGACTACCCGGGCTAGCCTGCGGAAGGCGGGAAGGGCTCCAGCCCGGCATGCCAGGGGCCCGGCGGATAGGTGTGGATGCCGCTCTCGTCCATCTCGCCCTGCAGCCGCTTGAAGAGCTTGCCGGCATTCTCGAGGGCCGCTTTCAGCTCTTCGGGGCTGCGCTCGCGCAGGCGCCAGAGGAACCAGAGCTGGCGATCGTTGATGCCGAAATCGATCTCGCCGGTCATCGTCGTCGTCCAGCTGAGGAAGCCGGGGCTGAAGAGCTCGCGCAGGGCGACCGGGTCGTACTCGCTCGGCACCGTGGCGATGAAGCGCTTGTTGAAGTCGATCGACTCGAACTGGACCTTGCGGGCAAAGCGCTGGGTGACTACCTCATGCCCCTCGATCGACTCGACGTTGAAAGCCGGCACGACCTGGGCTAGGTCGGGCATGTGCGCCTTGGCGAGCAGCGCCGTCGGCAACACCGCCTTGCTCAGGAAGCCGCCGACTTCCTTCTCGTCGGCGTCGCAGCACGATCCCCAGAAGCCCTCGCTGAGCTGACCGGTGAGGCGGTTGGTGCCACCGACACAGAGCGCCACGGGCCCGTTGACGGGGTTGATCCCCCCCACCGGCTCGTATTTGAGCTCGTGCCGCTCGCCGTACTTGCGAACGGCCTCAGCCCAATCCTGCGCTTCCTGCTTTGCACTCATCGACTGCCGATCCTATGCAGTTGGCCGGGGAGCCAAGTAGGATGCCCCTATGACTATCGCCATCATCGTGGTGGTCGCGATCATCGTCATCGCGGTCCTCTACTACATCGCCAAGCGCAACTCGATCATCGCCGCGCGCAACCGGGTCGACGAGTCGTGGAGCGGGATCGACGTGCAGCTGAAGCGCCGCCACGACCTTGTGCCCAACCTGGTCGAGACGGTCAAGGGCTACGCCGAGCACGAGAGCCAGACGTTCGAGAAGACGACCCAGGCGCGGGCCGAGGCGATGGCTGCCGAGGGCGTCGAGGACACCGCCAAGGCGGAGCAGAAACTGACCCAGGCGCTCGCCGACGTACGCGCTGTCGCGGAGAACTACCCGACGCTGCGCGCCACCGAGAACTTCCAGCAGCTGAGCCGCAATCTCTCCGAGCTCGAGGACGAGATCCAGGCTTCACGGCGGATCTACAACTCCAACGTGCAGTCCTACAACACCGATATCGAACAGTTCCCGGGCTCGATCATCGCCAACCAGGGCAGCTTCACCAAACGCGAGTTCTTTGAGATTGAAGACGCAGCGGATCGCGAGCCGGTCGCGGTCAACTTCAGCAAAGACTGAGTTTAAGCTTCTCCCATGACGACGGCTACGGAGCAGACGCTGTGGATTTGCGAGAGCTGCGGCTTCATCTACGATCCGGCGATTGGCGATCCCGACGGCGGCATCCCGCCCGGAACGGCCTTCGAGGACATCCCCAAAGACTGGTTCTGCCCTGTATGCGGAGCACGAACTTCTGACTTCCGGCCGCTCAAGCCGGGTGAGGCTTGAGGCGGAGGATGGGTGGGGGCTCCGCTTAACTTTTTCGAGGAGCGGGGACGGCTAGCGCCCCGAACCTCAGCAGCGAAAAAGTACAAGACGCTCCGCCCCCACCCATCCTCCGCCGAGACGTACACGATCGAGCAACCGGGAGCCTTCGGGTGAAAGAGCTTGATTTCGACTGGATCGTCGTTGGATCTGGCTTCGGTGGCTCCGTTTCAGCGCTTCGCCTGGCTGAAAAGGGCTACGACGTCGCCGTTCTTGAGTGCGGCAGTCGTTTTCGCGACGAGGATTTTGCCGAGTCGAATCTGCGCCACCCTCGGCGCTACTTCTGGATGCCGCGGCTGGGGTTCCGGGGTGTGATGCGGATGACCTTCTTCAAGGACGTCTTCATCGTCTCCGGCAGCGGCGTCGGCGGCGGCAGCCTCGGCTACGCCAACACCCTCTACCGGGCACGACCAGCCTTCTTCAGCGATTCCCAATGGGGAGGGCTCGGCGACTGGGAAAGCGAGTTGGCACCGCACTACGACACCGCGGAGCGGATGCTCGGCGTGGTCGAGTATGAGGGCATCGGCCCCGCCGACAAGCTGCTGCAGGAATACGGCGAGGAGATCGGCGTCGGAGAGACCTTCACCAACACCCGCGTCGGCGTCTTCTTCGACAAGCCGGGAGTCGAGGTCTCCGATCCCTTCTTCGGCGGCGAGGGCCCCAGCCGCACCGGCTGCATGCGCTGCGGCAGCTGCATGGTCGGCTGCCGCCACGGGGCGAAGAACACGCTGATGAAGAACTATCTCTGGTTCGCCGAGAAGCTCGGGGTCGAGATCCACCCCGAGCGTCAAGTGACCGAGATCCGCCCGCTCGGCGCCGCCGACGGCTCCGACGGTTACGCGGTGACCAGCGAGCGCTCCGGCTCCTGGTTGCGCAAGCGCCGCCGCACACAGACCGCGCGCGGTGTGATCGTCGCCGCAGGCGCCCTTGGCACCAACAACCTGCTCGCCAACTGCCGCTACAGCGGCGCCCTGCCGCGCGTCTCGGACAAGCTCGGCGACCTCGTCCGCACCAACTCGGAGTCGATCCAGTCGGTCACCGCGCCCGACGACGAGCGCGACTTCAGCCGCTCGGTGGCGATCACCTCGAGCATCTACCCCGACCCAGACACTCACATCGAGGTCGTCACCTACGGTCAGGGCGGCGACGCGATGGCCGGCACCTTCACCGCGATGACCGGACCGGGAACGAAACTGACACGGCCGGCCAAGTGGTTGGCGGCGATCCTGCGCCATCCGCTGCGCACCTTGCGGATGCTGATCCCCCACCGCTGGTCGCAACGCACGGTGATCCTGCTGGTGATGCAGACCGTCGATGCGGCCATGCACTTCCGGCCAAAACGCAAGATCTTCGGCTCCGGCGTGCGCCTGCAGACCGAACAGGACCCAGGCAGGCCCAACCCGACCTACATCCCCGCCGCCGAGAAAGTCGCCCGCTGGTTTGAGCAGCGCACCGGCGGCGTCGCCCAGAGCGCGCTCACCGAGTCGATTCGGAATATTCCTTCGACCGCCCACATCCTCGGCGGCGCGGTCATCGGCGGGGGGCCTGAGTCCGGGGTCGTCGACAGCGGCAACCGTGTTTTCGGCTACGAGAACCTGCTGATCTGCGACGGGGCGGCGATCCCCGCCAATCCCGGCGTCAACCCGAGCCTCACCATCACCGCCAAGGCCGAGCACGCGATGAGCCTGATCCCGCCGAAGGCGGGAGAGGGGCCGCGCCACCTGCCCGAGGCGGCGCGGCCCGCAACACCAGTGGCGTCCTAGCTCAGCCGGCCTCGCCGAGGCGCTGGGCGACGTAGTCCCAATTGACCACGTTCCAGAAGGCGTCGATGTAGTCGGGACGCTTGTTCTGGTACTTCAGGTAGTAGGCGTGCTCCCAGACGTCGCAGCCGAGCAGCGGCACGCTGCCGTCTGAGATCGGCGAGTCCTGGTTGGGCGTGGAGACGATCGCCAAGCCAGAGCCGTCCTTGACCAGCCAGGCCCAACCGGAGCCGAAGCGGGCGATGCCGGCTTTCTTGAACTCGTCCTTGAAGGAGTCGAAGGAGTCGAAAGTCTGCTCGATGCCGGAAGCGAGCTCGCCGCTCGGCTCACCGCCACCGTCGGGGCTGAGCATCTGCCAGAAGAGCGTGTGGTTGTAGTGGCCGCCGGCGTTGTTGCGGACCGGGCCCTGCTTGTCGCCCGGCAGGCTGGAGAGGTTTTGGAGCACGTCCTCGACCTCGCGGTCAGCCCATTCGGTTCCCTCCAGAGCCGCGTTGGCTTTGTCGACGTAGGCCTGGTGATGCTTGTCGTGGTGGACGCGCATCGTCGTCTCGTCGATGTGTGGCTCGAGAGCGTCGTAAGAGTAGGGAAGGTCGGGAACCGAAAAGGCCATCTGGCATCTCCTTTGATCGATATTCGAAGTCGGCTGGGAAGCCTAACGCCGCCACGCTTTGCCTACCCGGCAGGCCTCTCAGGGCGACCACGCAAGTGGCATGAACCAACCGCGAAGCGGGTAGGTGGCGGTGGGATGAGTGACGGAGGCTCGCAGATGGGGACGATCGAGACCCGCATTCCATCGCGGCTCGACCGTCTTCCCTGGTCGAAGTTCCACTGGATGATCGTGATCGGGCTGGGCACGGTTTGGATCCTCGACGGCCTCGAGGTGACGATCGTCGGCAGCATCGGCCAGCGCCTCACCGAAAAGGGCAGCGGCCTCACGCTCGACGCGAGCCAGATCGGCACCGCGGCTGCCTTTTATGTGGCCGGCGCCTGCGTCGGCGCCCTCTTCTTCGGCCAACTCACCGATCGCTTCGGCCGAAAGAAGCTCTTCCTGCTCACACTCGGCGTCTACATCGCCGCCACCATCGCCACGGCTTTCTCCTTCAGCGCCTGGTACTTCTTCGCCGCCCGCTTCTTCACCGGCGCCGGCATCGGCGGTGAGTACGCGGCGATCAACTCGGCGATCGACGAGCTGATTCCGGCGCGGGTGCGCGGCCGCGTCGACCTGATAATCAACGGCAGCTACTGGCTGGGCGCTGCCGGCGGTGCGATCGCTTCGATTGCACTGCTCGATACGGCGCTCTTTGCCGCCGACCTCGGCTGGCGACTGGCCTTCGCGATCGGCGCTGCCCTTGGTGTCGGCATCCTGCTCGTCCGCCGCAACGTACCCGAGAGTCCGCGCTGGCTTTTCATCCACGGCCGCGACGACGAGGCCGAGAAGATCGTCGGCGACATCGAGGGCGCGATCGAAGAGGAGACGGGCGAGCGCCTAACTGAGCCCGATCGAAGCCTCACCGTCAAGCAGCGTGAGCGAATCCCCCTCTCTGAGATCGCCCGCACGGCCTTCTCGAAGTACCCTCGTCGCACTGCGCTCGGTCTTGCCCTTTTTGTCGGCCAGGCGTTCATGTACAACGCGGTCACATTCGACCTCGGCACGCTGCTCGGCGAATTCTTCAACGTCGCCTCCGGGACGGTACCGATCTACATCGCGATCTTCGCGCTGTCCAACTTCCTCGGGCCACTCACCCTGGGTCGCCTTTTTGACACCGTCGGCCGCAAGCCGATGGTGACCTTCACCTACCTCAGCTCAGCCGCCCTGACCGCGGTGCTCGCTGTTCTGCTGCTCGGCAACTCGCTGACCACCCTCTCCTTCATGGCCTTCGTGCTGGCGATCTTCTTCCTTGCCTCGGCCGGCGCCAGCTCCGCCTACCTGACCGTCAGCGAGATCTTTCCGATGGAGACACGGGCGCTCTCTATCGCCTTCTTCTACGCGGTCGGCACTGCCGCCGGCGGCATTGTCGGACCCCTGCTTTTCGGCCACCTGATCGCCAGTGGAAATCAGGATCAGATCGCGATCGGTTTCTTCATTGGCGCCGTGGTGATGGCGATCGGGGGCATCGCCGAGTTGCTCTTCGGCGTCAAGGCAGAGCAAAAGCAACTGGAGGAAATCGCCACCCCGCTGACGGCGGCGGGCGAGAAGGAGACCGCGGGCGATGAGACCACCGAGGACGAGAAGGAGCGGGCACGGCGCCAGCGTGTGGAGGAGCGGCTGCGGCGCGAACGATCTGGACTGCGGCGCTACCGGCCCGGACCCGGGGGGTTGACGACATCCCCTGGCATGCGCCTATGGGCGCCGCCGGAAACGCGAACGGATCGCGACCGCGAGATCGAAATCATCGAGCGGGCGCTGGCCGAGCGGGGAAGCGCCAATCGCCGCGAGTTGGCGCGGCGCGTCGGCGGCCGCTATTGGGGGCCCGGTCGCTTCCGGGGGGCACTGCGGGAGGCTGTGACGGAAGGTCGCGTAGAGCGGTTGAGCCGCGATCAGTATGCGCCGAAGGGCCCTGCTAGCGTTGACTAGGCGAACGGCTGCACGGCCCGCAGGGGCTCAAGGGCGGCGTATGCAGCACTGACACCCACCCTTCCCCGCCTGTTTACCTCATGGCAGCCAAACGCGACACCGACGAAAGTTCAGCAAGCACGCGCCCCCTAGGCGCGGACGAGCAACTGGCTGGCGATCGTGCGCTCTGGGAGCGCTTCGCCCGCGATCGCGAGCCTGCCGTGCGCGAAGAGTTGGTGCGTCGGAACATGCCTTTCGCCAAGCGGCTGGCATTGCGCTACCGGGGGGCAAGCGAGTCCTTCGACGACCTGCTCCAGGTCGCCAACCTCGGCCTGCTCAATGCCGTCGATCGCTTTGATCCCGAGCGCGGCATTCCCTTCACCGCCTTTGCCTCGCCAACGATTCTCGGCGAGCTAAAGCGGCACTTCCGCGACCGTGTCTGGACCGTGCGGGTGCCGCGGGGACTGCACGACCGCATGGCCGAAGTCGATAAAGCGATCACTGAGCTGACCAAGCAACTGCAGCGCTCGCCGTCCGTAGGTGAGATCGCCGAGCGGCTGGAGCTGGAGCAAACCGACGTGCTCGAGGTGATGGAGGCCAACCACAATCGCCGGCCGCTCTCACTTGACCGACCAGCGGGTGCCGAGGATTCCGATGAAGCGCCCCCATCCGAATGGGTCGGCGAGGAGGACGAGCGCTTCGAACTGGTCGAGGGCCGGATCGCACTCGACGCGGCCCTGCCCTACCTGGAGGAGCGCGAGCGCGTGGTGCTGCGCTTGCGCTTCGTCGAGGACATGACCCAGTCGCAGATCGCCGATCGCATTGGCCACTCGCAGATGCACGTCTCCCGAATTCTCCGTCGCGCGCTGGCACGCATCCGCGAGCGGATCGAGGAGGAACGGGGCCTGGACGAGAAGCACGACTAGGCCGGCGGCACGCCGGCGAAACGGACGATCAAGTAGTCGCCTTCGTCCGACTCCTCGACCGCTACCTCGTCGACGAGTCCCTCGAGCGATCCACCAACCTCGGGGACCTCAAGCTGCTGGCGAATTTCCCCGGCGGCGCCGGCTTTCATCGGCCCGAGACGCAGCTCGAGACCCTTTTCGCTGTCACCTAGTCCGAGACGCACGCACCCGTCGGCGAAGCGCTCGGGAGCGGCATCGGCGATCGCGTCGGTAATCAGGACGGCATCGGAGACGCGCTCAATGGAGAGATCACGACGAGCCGCGAGGGCACTGACAAGCCTGGCCAAGACCGGCTCAAGCAGCTCAGCGCGAGCGACGGTGAGCTCAGTCGCATCGACCTCGACGGAAACCTTTTTGTCGGCGGGAGCCACCCCATTGGCGCCCCCGCCGCTAAGAGGGAGGCGCATCATCACCTCGGTTCCGCGATCGAGACCGCCGGAGATGCTGAAGCTGCTGGAGAGAGCGGCAATCAGCGAAAGACCGAGTTTGAGGCTGGACCGTTCGGAGTCCGCCTGAGGGCTGATCCCCGAGCCGCGGTCGCTCACGGTCACGGTAAGACCCTCGTTGTCGGGATCGGCCTCGACCGTGAGCGGGCCCAGGCCATCCGGATAGGCGTGGACGACGACGTTCATGCAGGCCTCAGTGACGACCGTCTTCAGATCGGCCACTCCTGTTTCGTCCATGCCGATCTGCTCGGCCAGGCCGGCGAGCGCATGGCGCACCACCGCGACATTCTCCGCTTTCGCGGGGAGTTTGATCTGCAGCCCTGTCGGCCTATCGTTCATGGTGGAGCGTTCGCCATCTGCTTCATCTCCCGCTGGAGAGCTTGTTCCCCGCGCGCACCGCGAGCATAGCCATCTTGCCTTAGGCCCACGCTACCCGTGGGCCCGTCGCGCAAAACGGCCGTTTTCCGTCACCGCCGCCAGGGTAGCGGCAGAGGATGCCAGCACCGCGCCGGAGGTTGCCTCGCGATCTGTTTGAGACCCGCAGTCATTCCTGGCAGGAGGTCGGCCTCGGCCACGAGTTGGAGGCTCAATCGCCAGGGCGGGCGCTGGGTGGACTGTTGGTTGCTTTGGTCGTGCTCGCGACGGTGCTCGTCGTCTACTACAGGCGACAGGATCTCTTCCCCGGCTACGGACCGTGGGTGCGCGCGGCAACGGTGATGATCCTCGTTATCGTCGGCTCGGCGGGAAGCCACTGGCTGGTGCGCTGGATCTCCCCCCGCCTCTTCCGCCGGGTCGATCCGGCGACGGCTGGCACACTGGGCTTCCTGATTCGCCTCTTCGGGATGATGGCCGTGGTGATCCTGGCCCTGCGGATCGCTGGAGTCACAGCCGCCACCCTGGCGGTCGGCGGTGCTTTCACGGCAATCGTGCTCGGCCTCGCTGCACAGCAGACCCTGGGCAGTCTCTTTGCCGGCATCGTCCTGCAGAGCACGCGACCGTTCCGGGTCGGCGAACGAGTTCGCTTGGTCGGAGGTGCCCTGGCGGGCTCCCTAGAAGGGACGGTGAGCTCGCTCGGCCTCTTCTACGCCACTTTGGTGCAAGGTGCCGATCGCCTGCAGGTCCCCAACAGCGTCCTGATCAGCCTCGTCGTTGTGCCCCTGCGCGAGCCGCCCAAAGTCGACTTTCGAGCGCGCTTCTCTCACGAGGCCAGTCCGCGGCGGATCGAAGAGCAGTTGTTGGCGGCAATCAAGGTCCCCACCCGTTATCCGCCCAACGTCTCGCTCGAGGAAGTCGACGTGGACGGCGTCGTGCTGCGGGTCAGCGCCACGCCACTGCGACCCGACGATGGCGCGCAACTCACCGAGGAAGTACTCGAGGCGCTCCGCCGCCAGAGGGTGGCTCAGGCGGCGGCCTGAACGAAGTCGGCGGCGGCCTGCTCGGGATCTGCGAAAACCTCGCCACGCACGAAGAGCCCATCCTCAATCCGCCAGATCCAAGCCACCGGCATATCCCGAATACCGAGCTCACGGCTGCGTACGTAGACGCGGCCGACGACAAGCACGCGGTCCTCGCGCCGCTCGATCCGGCTCGCGGTGATCAACAGCTCTTCCCAGATCCGGGCGACGTCGTCCAGATACTCGCGCAAGCCGTCGGGTCCTACGTAGGGGGCGCTCCGGCCAACTTCCTCGGCCGTGATCGCGAAGAACTTGATCCGCGCTGAGCAGAGCTCGACGATCGCCGCCTCGTCGCGCTGATTGAAGGCGTTGTAGAGGCGACCGACGAGCGCCTCGTGGCTCTCAGCCATCGCCGTTCCCGCTGAATCCTGGCATCGCGACTTCGGCCGCCTCGCTGCCCGCAGCCCTGGAGACGGCAAGGATCGCCACGTCGTCCTCGAGGGCCCCCGCGGTGAAGGAGCGCAGCGCTCCTTCGACCCGTTGCACCGTGCCGGCCGGGTTGCCGGCCCCGGCAACCTCCGCGCGCAAGCGTGCCTCCCCAAAGCGACCGCCTTCGCCGGCCGCCTCGACGATGCCGTCGGTGAACATGACCAATTGCTGGCCGGGTCGGACCGCGCTCTGCCCGATTCGCCACTCGACGTCGGCGAAGGCTCCCAGCACGGGATCCGTGCTCGCCACCTCGCTGACCTGCCCTCCATCCACCAGCAACGGCGGCAGGTGGCCGGCAACGGCGATTCGCACAGGCTGCCGCGGGTCCTCACTCAGAGTAAGGGCGGCAAGGCTGCAGAGCGAGGCGTCCTGACGGGCAAGCAATGCCCGGTTGAGGGTCGCCAGGGCGACGAGGGGATCGTTGGTCAGCACCGCCGCCGTGCGCAATGTGTAGCGGGCAAGCGCCGTGATCGACGCCGCCCGTGCGCCGCGGCCGGTGACGTCCCCGATCACCAGCATCCAACCGTCGGCGACCTGAAAAGCGTCGTAGAAATCACCGCCGACTTCGTTCTCGGCGCCCGCCGGTCGGTACATCGCGGCAAGCGACCAGCCTGGGATGTGAGGCAACGGGGGTGGCAGCAGTCCACGCTGCAGCGTCGCGGCGATCTCCGATCGCGCTTCTTCGGCCCGCTCCAGGTCGGCGAAAAGACCGCTGTTATCGAGCGTCAGCGCCACTCGGCCGGAGAGGATCCAAGCGAAGCGGACGTCGTCGCGTCGGTAACGTCGACCGGACCAGGCGACGCCCAGCGTCAGAGTCCCCTTCACCTGCCCACGCGCCTGCAGGGCGAGTGTGATTGCGGAGCGCATGCCCAAGCTCCGCAGAAAGGCCAGGTCATCTCCTTCGTCATGGGCGAGCTCGCGAAGATCACTCTCCGACATACGCTCATAGAAGCGGGGTTTCAGTGCGTCGTCCTCGCCGTCCAGCATCGACTGTGGCAGGGACGGCTGGCGCTCCTTCAAGCCGGCCTCGGCGCCCCGGTGGCCACCTGGCGCGACGCGCACGGCAACGCGTTTGGGCCGCCCACCCTCGATCACGTCGATCATGCAGAAGTCAGCGAGCTCGGGTACGAGGATGTCGCAGATTTCCTCGAATGTTTGGTCCAGGGAACCTCCCTTCTCCGACACCGCGGCGACCCTGCCGAGAATCTCAAAGCGCCGCTGCGCCTTGCGCGCACGCAGCAGCAGAACGACGACAAGCCATACGCATAGCCCGGCAAGCGCGGCTGCCACCGCTGATATGTCGATCCAGGCCATCTGCCTCCCAATCGCAGTGCTACGAGAAAGAACGTAACTCGCGCTCGATCATAAGTCCAACACTTTTGTCCTACTCGAGGATCAGCTTGCGACCGAGGACCGGCTGGCCGCCTTTGCGACAGCGGCGAGGTCAGCGACCATCGCGGCGCGCGCGTCCTCGCGCTCGTCGTGGTCGCGCAGGCGAAGGATCGCGGAAGGATGGATCGTGACCGCCCCGATCGGCGCCAGGGACGTCTCCAGCTTGCGACCCCGGTCTCGCATCACCCGTACTTTGGAGCCAAAGAGCGCCTTTGCCGCGATTGCGCCAAGCGCAACCAGGGCCTGCGGCGAGACCGCCTCGATCTCGGCCTCCAACCACGGCCGGCAGGCCTCGACCTCGCCCGCGCGCGGGGTCTGGTGCAGGCGGCGCTTGCCCCGCGCCCGCCACTTGAAGTGCTTTACCGCGTTGGTCAGGTAGACCGCGCCGCGATCGATCCCCGCTTGTTCGAGCACTTCGTCAAGCAGGCGCCCCGCGGGTCCGACGAAGGGTTTACCCGCGAGGTCCTCTTTATCGCCTGGCTGCTCGCCGACAAGCATCAGCTCCGCTTTGGAGGATCCCGCACCAAAGACGGTCTGGGTCGCGTTTTTCCAGAGCTCGCAACCGTGGCATCCAGCGGCCGCCTTGCGCAGCGCCTGCAGAGTGTGTCGCGGCGGAACGAACTCTGCCGCGGACTCAGGCATCGCTACGCGGGCACGGCTCAGCCCGCCGGGGCGCTGGTCAGGTAAGTCGCCGCCAGATCCTCATCGCCGCGCTCGCGCGCGCCCTCTGCCATGCGCTTGCTGATCGCCTCCAGCATCGGCAGCTCGAGATCGCCTGCGCGCGCCGCGCGAACCACCAAGTCGGCGTCCTTGGCGGCAAGCGAGAGCCGGAAGGACGGGGTGAAGTCTCGCTCGAGCATCGCCTTGCTCTTCAAGCGCAGGTAGGGAAGGTCCAGTGGCCCGTCGGCGATCGCATCGAGGAACGTCTCTGGGTCGACGCCGACGCCTTCGGCGAGGACGAGCGTCTCGGCGAGCCCCTCGACAACACTGACGATCCAGCTGTTGACCGCCACCTTCAGACGGCTGCCCGCGCCCGGCTCGCCGACCCACATCGTGCGCTTGCCGATCGCCTCCAGGGCCGGCTTGAGCGGCTCGCGAGCGCTCTCGGGACCAGACGCGAGGACGACCAGAGTTCCTTCTTCGGCGGGCTGCTTGGTACCAAGCACCGGAGCGTCGACGAAGACCAGGCCCCGTGCCGACGCCAGCCCGCTGCAGCGCTCGGTGCCTTCGATGCCAATCGTGCTCATCTGCAACCAGATGGCTCCGGATGGCGCAGCACCCGCCGCTTCCTCCATCGCGCCGAGGACCGCCTCGGCGTCGCTGAGCATGGTCAGGACCACCGCGGCTCCATCGACTGCTTCATCCGCCTCCCGGAAGCGACTGAGGCCGTCCTCGTCGGCAAGATCGTCCAGCTTCTCGTAGGTGCGGTTCCAGGCCCGCACCTCGATGCCGGCGCGCGCAAGGTTGTGTGCCATGCCTTTGCCCATCGTGCCCCCCGCCCCGAGCAGCGCGAGGACGGGACGATCGCCCCGATTGCTCATCCGCGCGGCTCGCCCCAAGCGCCCTTGGGTGTGTCGTCCTCGTATTTGCCCGCGGTGCCGGTTGGCGGTTCTATTTTTTCGTCCGCACGCGGTTTCATTCCCACGTAGACGAGAAAGATCAAGAACGCTGGCACCGCAATGATCAGCGCCGGCAACGGCGACCAGGCAACGGCGATCACGGCGATAAAAACAATGACGGCTAGCGGTATGGCGTACATGCGCCGCTGCTACCCAAATCGGTGCGCCTCTACACCCCCCGCCTAGCGGAACTTCGGCAGTACCTCGCGCTCGTAGAAGTCGAAGAAACCCGCCTGATCGGGGCCCACCTGATGCAGGTAAACGTGGTCGTAGCCGGCATCGACATATTCCTCGATCGCTTCCCGGTGGCGTTGGGGGTCTGGCCCGCAGACGATCTTCTCGCCAATCTCCTTCTCGCCGACCAGTTCCGCCGCCTCTTCGAAGTGCTTGGGCAGGGGCAACTCGAGGAAGTAGGAGCCGCTGACGGCGCCATTGGGCCACCACTCCAGGGCGGTTTTGCGCGCCTCCTCGTCGCTTTCAGCCCAGCAGACGTGGATCTGGCCGTAGGCCGGCTTGTCCGCTCCGGCCCCACTGCGAAAGCGCTCAATCGTCTCCGGGACCGGCGCGGTCCCGACCATGCCGTCGCCGGCTTTGGCGGCCAACTCAGCCGAGCGCATGCCCGCCACGGCGACGAGAATCGGCGGGGGTTCGTCCGGCAGGCTGTAGAGGCGGGCGTTCTCGACGGTGTAGTGGCGACCTCTGTGCGTCGTTAGTTCGCCTTGCCAAAGCAGGCGAATCACCTCGATCGCCTCTGCCAGCCGCTCCTGGCGCTCCACCACCGGCGGCCAGCGGTCGCCGAGGATGTGCTCGTTGAGGTTCTCGCCGCTGCCGACGCCAAACGAGAAGCGCCCGCGTAGCTGCGCGGCCGCGGTCGCCGCTGCTTGGGCGACGATCGCCGGGTGGATGCGCGTGGTCGGACAGGTCACGCCGGTCGCCAACTCCAGCTTCTCCGTTGCCTCGGAGATTGCGCCAAGCACACCCCAGACGAAGGGGCTATTCCCCTGTCTGTCCACCCACGGGTGAAAGTGGTCGGAGATGACCGCGAACTCGAAGCCGGCCGATTCGGCGCGCGCCGCCTGGGCGACCAGGTCGCGCGCGCCGAACTCCTCGCTGGAGAGCGTGTAGCCGACAGCCGTCATCACTCAGGCAGCAGCGCGCTGGCCCTCGTGCACTCCCTCGCCGATCTCCTCGACCACCTTGGCGGAGAAGGCTTCGAGATCGTCGGGCTTGCGACTGCTGACCAACCCCTCGTCGACATGGACTTCCTCGTCCACCCACTCGGCGCCGGCATTGCGCAAGTCGGTTCGCAGACTCGGCCACGAGGTGAGCGTGCGGCCGCGGACCACGTCCGCCTCGATCAGCGTCCAGGGACCGTGGCAGATCACGCCGACCGGCTTGCCCGCCTCGAAGAACGAGCGCACGAACTCCACCGCCTCTGGTTTGGTGCGCAGCTGATCGGGATTGGCGACACCGCCTGGCAGCACAAGGGCATCGAACCGCCCGGCATCGGTGTCGCCTACCGCCTCATCGGCCTCGAAGGTGTCGCCCTTGTCAAGGTGGTTGAAAGCCTGGATCTCGCCCGCTTCGGGGGCAAGCAACTCCGTCTCAGCACCAGCCCGGCGGACTGCCTCGAGCGGATTGGTCAGCTCGACCTGCTCGACTCCCTCGTTGGCCATCAGGAACGCAACTCGCTTGCCCTGCAACTGCTCTGCCATGACAGCTCCTCCTTTAATTTCTGCGGTCCTTCAGACTGCCCGCGAGAAGGCGTCGCAAACCGGTGTGGCTAGGGAGCGCTGCGCAGTGCCCGCCCGGAGGCCCGCGGGACCGTGGCTGGATCGCCACCGGTCCAAGCGTTGAACCGGTACCAGGACGGCTTGGCTTCGCGCCGCGTGGTGAGCAGCCCAGCCGAGTCGCAGAACTGGCAAGAGCCCGCCTGGTCGGTCCATGAGAACCACCAAACGCCGCCGATGCGCCAGCGCTGCCGATTGCCCGCAAGCAGGGCGAAGGAACGATCCAGTTCGCGTGCTTGGCCTCGGGGGCCACGCTCCCAGCGCGACTCGAAGCCGTCTGAGCCCCAGCCCATCTCGGTCACGTAGAGCGGCGTCGCCCCGTCGCCGTTGAAGCTCATCACGCGCCGAAGGTTTTCGATCTCCCCTTCGAGCGCTGTAGCGTCCGCCACGTATGGATGCAGCGCCACGCCATCGAAGTAGCGCTTGATTTCCGGGACGCGGTAGAGCGCAGCGAGGAAGCCACCGGACTGGATGTTGGGTGGCGTCTGCAGCGGACGGCCAAAGAGCCCGCCAAGGATCACGGTCGAGCCAGGCTCGAGGCGATGGAGCAGCTGGCCGGAGATGCGGATCAGGCGGCCGAAGCGTTCAGGGTTTGGTTCCTTGGAGAAGGTGACGATGTTCTCCTCATTCCAGATCTCCCACTGGCGAATCGCCATTCGCGGCAGGTCGCGATGCTCACGCCAGAAGCTGCCGCGCGGCCCGTAGCGGTTGACTGCGGCGGCCAGGAAACGGGCCCACTCCTGCCGCTGGCGAGCAGTGGCGACGGGTTCACCGCCGAGGCGCGGCGAGACCCATTCCGGCGTCCCCCAGACGAACAGAAAAGGGCGTATACCCTGTTCCGCGGCGAAGCCCACCTGGGCATCGAGCCCTTCCCAGCGAGGCGCAAAGCGATCCCGCGCTTCGGGCTCGATTTCAGCCCAGTTCATCGGCAGGCGCACGGAGGTGATTCCCGCTTCCCCCATCAACTGGTAGTCGGCCGCGTCAGTGGCGCCCTGCGGCGAGATGCCGATGAAGCCGCGCGGTGGCAGCGCCAGCGGGCCGGCCATGGCCGGCAGCGCCAGCAGGACCAGCGTAAGCGGAATGAGCAGGAATCTGCGCATGTGTCCCAACACATGACCCAGGAGTGACGGAGAAGTAGTGCTCCGGTCCGATCCCCGAGGCTACGATCGCCGAATGATCGCATGGATCGCGGCGCGCCCCCCGGGACCCCGCCCAGCGTCAGATGCTCACTGGTCCCGGGCGAAGGACGTCGGGGTCGTGGCCCGGGATGATGCGAGCGCCGGCGTCCCGCAGGGTGCGGAGGCGCTCGACGGAGCGGCGCTGCTCGCCGAGATCATCGCCAAAGGCAGGGAAACGGTGGTCATCGAGCCCAGCGGCGAAGTAGGCGACGTCGATGCCAAGGATCAGCCCCTCCCCAATGCGAACGGACTGATGGCCCGGGGTGTGACCGGGCGTGAGCAGCAACTCGATCGAGCCATCGCCGAGCAGATCGTGATCGCCGTCGACGAGGAGGACCTCGCGCTCGTCGTCGGTGTAATCACGCGGGAAGAAGAAATTCCGGGCGATGGCCTCGGGATCTCCGCCTGCCTGCCACTCGCTTCGCTGGATGACGACCGGGATGCTCGAGGGCAGGAGCGAAAGGCCACCGGCGTGATCCCAGTGCAGGTGCGTGAGGACGATCTTGGTGATAGTCGCGGGGTCGACCTGCTCGTTCACGGGCTGGTCGAGCTCGAAAGAAAAGAGGCCCATCGTTTCCGCGCCACCATAGAAAGTAGCCGCATCGGCACAAGCACCGGGATGGAGGCCCGTGTCGATCAGAATCCGCTCGCTCTCGGTCTCGATGACGTAGGCGGGGACCGGGAAGCGAATGCTTTTCTCGGGATCGTCGCCCTGCCGCCAAAGCGCCGCCGAGGCGGTCATCCAGCCGACGTTCAGCATCTCGACCTTCACTCTGACGCCCCCTTACTCGAACTTCTCATCCCTGCTCAATCGTCCTAACTGAACGGTATTGAACCGCGAGACTCGGGCGGCGATTGCCGAGGGTGCCCTGCGGCCTCCCCAGTCGACCCGCCCGCTCACCGCGCCCTTGCCTTCGAGATGCCGTAGGCGCGAGGGGCTTGCTTGGCCTGGTGGACCTTCTTGTCCTTGTCCAAGCGCGTAAGGCAATTGGGTGAGGGCTTCGGTCAGGTCCTTGGGCGGCATGGTCAGGTCGGCCTTCCCAGCTGGCGCGCTGCCCCAGCCGAGGTCCCTCCATCAACCGCAGGTCTTCGCCGAACTCGATCCGGAGGCGCTCGGCGGTCGCCACCCTCGCCGATCCCGAGCTTCCGGCTCGGTTGGATGGTGAGGCCGTCAACGGAGCCGGCGCTTCTTCTGGCGGCGGTTCAAATGAGGGTCTTCTAATCGGGGCGCCCGGATTTGAACCGGGGACCTCACCGACCCGAACGGTGCGCGCTACCAGGCTGCGCCACGCCCCGAGAAGCGGCGATTATCCCAGACTGAGGCAGTAACTACCGGACCGCTTCGATTGCGGCTTCGATCTGAGCCAGTGAGGGGCCGTCCTGCAGCGTGCGGGTGCCCCGCGGGCCGCTGACGATCGCCGCCTGGTGGGTGCGGATGCCAAGGTCGCGCCCAAGTTCCTCATAGCCCTGCAGCCTCTGGCTGATAGCACCGTCAGAGCCACCATTGTCTTCCAGGTAGGCGAGCCATTCGGGCTCGTTCAGTTCCTCGATGCCACCCGCTACCGAGTCGAGAAAGTCCTGATCGACACCGAAGCGTTCGGCTTCGTCCTGATTGCGGAAGAAGAGATAGATGTACTGCCAGCCGTAGCCCTGGTCCGCGGCGGCCTCGGCCCCGTAGAAGCCCAGCTCCTCTGGGCTTTCACTGTTTGAGTAGTGGCGGTAGAGCAGCTTCACATCGCCGGGCCGGGCGTAGCCATTGACCAACCCTGGGATCGTGCTGAGGAAGTCTTCTCGGCAGCTCGAGCACTGTAGGTCGTTGAAGACCTGGATCGAGACCGGCGCGTCGGAGGAACCGAGCCGGTCGCCTTCCTGCGGCACCCCACCGAAGATTTCCTGAGCTTCGGAGATGCCTGCCAGGTGGACGACGTCCCGTCCCGCCGCCTGGGTGGCGATGCTGACGATCGCGTAGCCGATCGCCAGGAGAAAGAAACCGAGGACGAGCACGACCCAGATGCGACCCCGGCGCGGGATCGGTGTGGCTGCCGGTTGATGGCCTTGGCTCTCTGCGGTTGCGGGCACCAAAGCATTATCCCGGCTCGCGGCAGCGGGCGGTCAGGCAAGAAACGATGAATCGTTTGACAGCGTCCGCGACAGGAGTAAATATCTCGCTACTCACTTTCAGCTACTAAAGGGAGGTCCGCCGTGGCCAATCACCTCACCCCGTCAGAGCTTGCCGAAGAGCTTCACATGAAGCGGCAGGAGGTGATCGGCAAGTGCATGCAGATGGGCATACCCATCTTCCACGGCCGCATCGACAGGTCCCTTTTCGAGACCTCCCTGCGCAGGATGACGGGCCAGCAGTCGCAGCGGGAAGTCCGCCCAAACTAACTCTTTAACTAGACTCCCTCGCCGCATGGAGAGGGGGACCAAATCGTCGACGCTGGCGGACCTGTTGCCGCTCTCCGCCAAGCTCTATGGCAGCGCCCCCGCGGTTCGCTTCAAGCAGGAGAGCGACTGGGTCGACCGCAGCTTCGACGAAGTGATGGAGACGGTGCGCTCGCTTTCGCTCGGCCTGATTGATTTGGGCGTGGCCAAGGGCGACAAGGTCTCGATCCTCGGCAACACCCGCCCCGAGTGGACCTACTTCGACTTCGCCGCTCTCTCGGCCGGCGCAGTCGTCGTGCCGATCTACCAGACGAACTCGCCCGAGGAGTGCCAGTACGTGCTGGAGAACTCCGACGCAAAGGTCGTCGTCGTCGAGGATGACGAACAGATGGAGAAGATCCGCACGGTTCGCGAGCGCCTGCCCCTGCTCGAGCACGTCGTACGGATGACCGGCTCCAGCGAGGACGCGATTTCACTCGAGGACCTCGCCAGGCGTGGCTCTGCCCGGAACGCGGCCGAGTGGGAAGAACGCTGGAAGACGGTCGCCCCCGAGGACATCTGCACCTTCATCTACACCTCGGGCACCACTGGGCCTCCCAAGGGCTGCATCATCAGCCATGGCAATTACCGGGCGATGCTCGACATGGTCAACGCGACCAGCGTGATCGAGGAAGAAGACCTCACCTACCTCTACCTCCCCCTCGCCCACTCTTTCGCCTTGCTGATCCAACTCGGCAGCTTCGACCTCGGCGCGACGATCGCCTACTGGGAGCGTGATCCGCTGAAGATCCTGCCAAACCTGGGTGAACTGAAACCGACTTATTTCCCGTCAGTGCCACGAATCTTCGAGAAGATCTACACCGCCGCCAGCAGCGGTATGGAAAAAGAGGGCGGCATCAAGAAGGCGATCTTCGAGTGGTCGATCGGCGTCGGCAAGAGGATGCGCGCGGCCGAGCGCTCTGGCCGCAAGCCGGGCTTCCTGCTGCGCAAGGAGTACGAGTTCGCCGACAAGCAGGTGCTCTCCAAGATCCGTGGCCTCTTCGGTGGCAAGCTGCGACTCGCCGTCTCCGGCGCCGCCCCGATCAATCCCGAGATCCTGAGTTTCTTCGACGCCGCCGGAGTGCTCGTCCTTGAGGGTTGGGGCATGACCGAGACCTCAACCGCGGCGACGATCTCTTCGCCAGACGAGTTCAAGGTCGGCACGATCGGCAAGCCCTTCCCTGGCTGCCAGATCAAAATCGCCGAGGACGGCGAGATCCTGGTCAAGGGCCCTAACGTCTTCCAGGGCTACTACAAGAACGAGGAGGCGACCCGCGAAACGATCGTCGACGGCTGGCTGCACACCGGCGACATCGGCGAGATCGACTCTGAGGGCTTCATCAAGATTACCGGCCGCAAGAAGGACATCATCATCACCGCAGGCGGCAAGAACATCACGCCGGCCAACCTCGAGAATGAAATCAAGCAGCACCCGTTGGTCTCCCAGTGCGTTGTCGTCGGCGACCGCAAGCCCTATCTCGTTGCCCTGGTCACCCTCGATCCCGAAGACGCGGTCGCCTACGCCAAGGAGCACGGCCTGCCCGAAGATCCCGAAAAGCTTGCCGCCAACCTCGACGTTCTGAAAGCGATCGAAGACCACGTGGCAACGATCAACCAGAAGTTCGCCCGGGTAGAGCAGGTCAAGAAGGTGGCAATCCTCCCCCGCGATCTCTCGCAGGAAACGGGCGAGCTGACGCCGACGCTGAAGGTCAAGCGCGCCGTCGTCGCCAGCAAGCACGAGCAAGAGATCGAGCAGCTCTACGCGAGCTGACGCTGGTATGTGAGGAGTCGGTTGGTCCTCTGGTCGAATTGATGTCGCACGCGCGCTTCGCGCGCTTAGCTCCGAAGGAGGAGCGCGGCATACGCCGCGCAATCGACCGATTGCATATCGCCGCCTTCGGCGACATTCGACCAGAGGACCAACCGACTCCACCTCTCATGCGCCATCTCAGCTACATCGCGAGTTGAGTTGGGACGCACGCCATCTCAGCTACGGAGCAAGTTGGATAGGAGGGTCGTTGGCCCGTCCCCGGGAATGTCGCGAAGCGGCCTATGCAATCCGGTATCTGCGCGGCGTTAGCCGCGCTCCTTCTTCGGAGCTAAGCGCGCGCAGCGCGCGTGCGACATCAATTCCCAGGGAGGGGCCAACGGCCCTCCTGCGCACTCGGGGTCTAGGACGCTTCGCCGGACTGGCGGAGGAGCACCGAGGTGGTCTGCTCAAGGACGCGGCGCCAGGCGGATGACTGCTCCGGCTCCTCTTCTGCGGCCCGCTCGACCACGCGGCTGACCCGCCGGCCAGAGATCTCGAGGCCGTGGCGCTCGGCGATCTCTTTATAGCGCTCGTAGTCCTTCGCCAGTGTCGCCGTAACCGCTTCGAAGCCGTGACGGGCAATTTTCAAGCGGCGGGAGTAGTCCATGATCGGCGTGCCGAACATCAGCTCGTCGTTTGGCTCGGGCTCCAGCAGGATGATGTCGACGCCTGGATACTTCTCCTCCCACTGCGCCACCGCCTCGTGCAAACGCGCATGAGCGATCAAGCGGAACGTCTGATTCGCGATCGCCGGCAGGCCCATGTCGGAGACGCGGCGCACGCGAGTGCCGAAGACCGTCGGGATCGTCTTCTGGAAGTCGTTGACGAAGGGGACGAGGGGATTTACGACAACGATGAACTTGGCGCCCTTTTCCACCGCGATGTCGACGTTGGTGGTCGAGCGAATGCCGCCGTCGATCAGTTGGCGGCCCTTGAGATCAACGGGCTTATAAACGATCGGCAGGGTCGTCGAGCACTGGATCGCCTTGGAGATCGGAACGTCGTTCCAGCCCTCCTCGCCAAAGACAATACGCTCGCAGGTGTCGAGATCAGTAGCGGTTAGGTAGAGCTCCCGCTCGAGCAGACGAAAGTCATCGACCCGTCCAGATTCGCCTAGGGCGGCGGCGATGTAATCGGCGATCCCGGCTCCAGAGTAAAAGCCCGTCGGCAGCGCCTCAGCCAGCCCGACCCCGATGTCCATTGCGGAGAACTGGCCCATCCGCACCAGGCTGCGCGCCAGCTCTAGGGTCCGCAACGGCAGCATTGCCGCCTTCTCGACGAAACCCCAGTAGTTGGGCTTCAAGACCTTGTCGAGGTCAAGGTCCTCCAAATCCGAGGGAATACGCCGATTGATCACCTGCATCATTTCGTCGGGCGTGACGCCGTTGGCGAGCATGCCGGCGACGAAGGAGCCGGCGCTGGTGCCGACGTAGATATCGAAGCTGTTGACCGTGCTGTTGACGGCGAGGAGATCGAGCGCGCGGAGGGCGCCGATCTCATAGACCCCGCCGGTGAAGCCTCCGCCGCCGAGAACTAGGGCAGTCTTTGAGGGGCGTTTGCGGTTGCGGCGCCGTCGCGGTTGCGACTCTATGTCCACAACTTTGCCCATAAACAAGCATTATCTCATTAAGTGAGGCGTCCCCCGGCACTCTTCGCCGCGATTTGCGCGCTGCTTGCGGCACTCTTGCTGACCGCCGCGGCAGAAGCAGCTACTCGCGGCAGCGTTTGCGCAACCATGCGTTCCCGACTCGTGCGCGGTGGGGGTGGCGCCAGCGGTCTCCTCGTCATCGACGGCGAAACGGGCAAGACGGTCTGCGCCCGGGCCTCTGGGCGACAAAGGCCGCTTGCCTCGAACATGAAGCTGTTCACGACCTCAACCGCCCTGGGCCGCCTCGGGACACAGGCGCGGATCGCGACATTGCTGAAGACTGACGGCGGCATCGATCGCAACGGCGTCCTGCACGGCAGTCTTTACCTCGTCGGCGCGGGGGATCCGACCCTAGGCACGCCCTCCTTCTACGGGCGCTTCCTCGGCGGCCTGGGCACCAACATCTTTCAGCTCAAGCGACAGGTCCGCGAAGCGGGGATCGACTCGGTCACCGGGCGCCTTTACGCCGACGACAGCATTTTCGACCGCTTGCGCGGCGTAGCCGACTCCGCCTATGCCACAAGTCCCGAAATCGGGCCGCTCTCAGGTCTTTCCTTCAACTCCGGCTACAGCACGCCAGCCGCCCAAAGCTTTGCCATCGATCCGGCACTATCCGCGGTAGGCGCGCTTGGGCTTGCCCTGCGCGAAGCGGGCGTGCGCATCTCCCCCTCGGTCGCGCTCGGCACTGCGCCGCCGTTCAGCACAGAGCTTGCCCGGATCGAATCTCCGCCGCTGACCAGCATCGTCAACACGACCGATGTCTACTCGGACAACTTCTTCGCCGAGATGCTGCTCAAGCTGCTCGGCGCCCATTTCGGCGGCGCTGGCACCACGGCGGCGGGCGCCAAGGTCGTCCAGGCCTTCGCCCGCGGCCACGAATCCGGTGTCCACGCGGTTGACGGCTCCGGCCTGACCCGCTCCAATCGCGCCTCACCGACGCAGGTCGTCGGCCTGCTCAGGTCGATGCGCGACACAAACGTGGGCGACGAATTCATCCAGGATCTCGCCCTCACCGGGCACGAGGGAACCGTTGCAGACCGCATGCGCGGCACCGCCGCCTACGGCCGCTGCCGCACCAAGACCGGGACGATCAGCGCGGTCAGCAACCTCTCCGGCTACTGCTTCAACCGCAGCGGCCGGGTGATGATCTTCTCGATCCTGATGGCGAGCGTCCGCGACCTCAGCCTTGCCCACCTGGAGCAGGACCTGATCGCCGGCGAAGTCGCCTCCTACTGAGGGTGTCGTCTTCGTCGTCGACGCGCTCGTTCCTCGAGACCTAGGGCAATCACCAAGCCGACGAACATTCCCAACAGCGCCACGGTCTGCAACGCAGCTTCACTCGAATTTCTGAAGATCAGAATGGCTGCAATGACGAATGCAATGCACGCCGGCCGATATTTGCGTGCCGAATGGACTGCCCATATAGCCGACCACAAGTACGTCCGTCTCGAGACCGCGCCTGGCAAGACCCCGCGCAAGCCCCAGATTCCAGCCGCGACGCTGCCAAGGACGACACCAGCTCCACCGCGGTGGCCAATGCCTCGATCACGGCCGTAAGGGGTCCGACTTGAGCAAACGCCATACGATCAGCCTTACGGAGGTGAACTCATCGGTGGCGCGCGAGATGTGCCGTATTTGAAGCGTCATCGAGTCCGGCTCCGTGATCTCGCCACCTAGAATCGATGCCGATGCGCGTTCTGCTCACCAATGACGATGGGATCACCGCCCCGGGCCTACAAGCCGCCCGTCGGGCCTTGCGCGAGATCGACGGGGTTGACGTCGATGTGATCGCGCCGGACTCGAACCGCAGCGCGACGGCGCGGAGCATCACGACGCGCTCGCCTCTGACGGTCGAGGAGGTCGAGTTTGGCGATGGCGACAAGGGCTATGCCACCGACGGAACACCGGTCGATTGCGTGCGCTTTGCCGAGCTGGGCCTTGTCGGGCACCGGCCCGACCTGATCGTCTCGGGCATCAATCACGGCGCCAACCTCGGTGACGACATCACCTACTCCGGCACGGTCGCCGCTGCCTTCGAGGGCATCGTGCTCGGCATCCCCGCCGTTGCCGTCTCGCAGCAGTCCTCCGGGGGAGGGATGGGCTACGTCAGCGGCCGCTTCGACTTCGGCGCCGTGGCGCCTTTCACCGCTGAGCTGGTGCGGCGGCTGCTCGACGAGTCAATGCCGGAGGCGACGCTGATCAACATCAACTGCCCCGCGGGCGAGCCCAAGGGGATCGAGGTGACCAAGCTAGGCAAACGAATCTACAACGACGAGCTGAAGCTGGTCGGCGAAGACGAGGAGCGCCGCCAGTATGAGATCTACGGCTGGCAGCCCGGCTACGAGGAGATCGAGGGAACCGACCTCAACGCCGTCGCCCAGGGACGGATCTCGGTGACGCCGATCCACTTCGACCTGACCGATCACGGCGGCCTCGAGAACCTGCGTGGCTGGGGCTTCGACGAGATGCTGGCAGCAAGCGCGACCACTTCGGTGTGAACGGCGCAGACGCCGAGCAACGGGCGGCCGAGCTGCGCAAGGAGTTGGCCGGGCACAACCGTCGCTACTACGTCCTCGACGACCCGATCATCGACGACGACGAATACGACGCCTTGCTCGATGAGCTGCGCGCGATCGAGGCAGAGAATCCCGCGCTGCGCACCGCCGACTCGCCGACACAGCGCGTCGGGGCGCCGCCGCTCGAGCGCTTCGAACAGGTCGAGCACGCTGAGCAGATGCTCTCGCTCGCCAATGCCCGTAACGAGGAGGAGCTTCGCGCCTGGGAGACCCGGATCCGCAACCACCTCAAACGCCTCGACATCAGCGCCACCGAGTTCAGCTATACGACCGAGCCGAAGATCGACGGCTTGGCGATCACGCTGACCTACGAGAACGGCCTGCTCATCCGCGGCGCCACCCGCGGCGACGGCAGGGTCGGCGAGGACGTGACGCAGAATCTGCGCACGATCGGCGCGATACCGCTGCGGATCAAGGACGCCCCATCGCTGGTCGAAGTGCGCGGCGAGGTCTACCTGCCGATCGCCGACTTCAAGGCACTGAACGAGCGGCGCGTCGAGGCCGGCGAACCTGCCTTCGCCAACCCGCGCAACTCCGCTGCCGGTTCGATCCGCCAGCTCGACCCCGCCCTCGCCGCCGAACGGCCGCTCTCGATCTGGACCTACGGGATCGGCGCCGTGCGGGGTCTCGAGCTTGCCACCCACAGCGAGGAGATCGAATGGCTGGCCGAGCGCGGCTTCAAGGTCAACCCCGATACCGCCCATCACCCTGGAATCGACTCCGTGGTCAAGCGCTGCCGCTGGTGGGAGGCACGCCGCGACAAGCTCGATTACGAGATCGACGGTGTCGTCGTCAAGGTCGACGAGCGGACTCTCTGGCGGGAGCTGGGGGTCGTCGGCCGCGAGCCGCGCTGGGCGATCGCCTGGAAGTTCGCGCCGACGACGGCGACGACGAGGCTGAAGGAGGTCGTCTGGAACGTCGGCCGCACCGGCCATCTCGTCCCCTTCGCGATGCTGGAGCCGGTCCAGGTCGGTGGCGTCACCGTCTCCACCGCAACCCTCCACAACGAGGAGGATTTGTCCCGCAAGGACGTCCGGCCGGGCGACGAGGTCGTGGTGATGCGAGCTGGAGACGTGATCCCGCAAGTGGTGGCTCCGCTGATCCAGCGACAGGAGAAGGGGAAGCGGCGGGGGGCGAAGCCAAAGCCGCCAGCCAAATGCCCGGCCTGCGGCACCCCCACGGTCAAGCCCGAGGGTTCCGTCTTCACCTTCTGTCCCAACAAGGCGGGCTGCCCGGGCCAATCCTTCCAGCACGTCAAACATTTCGTCAGCAAGGGCGCGATGGACATCGACGGCCTCGGCGAGAAGCAGGCGATGCGCTTCCTGCGCGAAGGCCTGATCGCCGACGTCGCCGACATCTACGACCTGAGCGAGGACCAGCTGACCGGGCTCGACGGCTTCGGCGAGATCTCGGCTCGCAATCTGGTGGAGGCAATCGACGCTTCCCGCTCCCGTCCCTTCAAACGCGTCCTCTACGCGCTCGGACTGCCGGGCGTTGGCTACGTCACCGCGGAAGCCCTTGCCGACCACTTCGGCTCAATCGACGCCCTGCACACAGCCGACCCCGAGCAGATCGAGGAGGTCGAGGGCGTCGGTCCGATCATGGCGGTGCAGATCGCCGAGTCGCTGGCCGACGAGCGCACCTGGGAACTGGTCGAGAAGCTGCGCGAAAAGGGCTTGAGCTTGGAGCAGGATCCCTCCGAACGACGCGCCAGCGGCGGCCCGCTCGAAGGCAAGACCCTGGTCCTCACCGGCGCCCTGCCTGAGCTGACGCGCGAGGAGGCCGGAGCGCTGATCAAGGCGGCCGGTGGCAAGGTCATCAGCTCTGTCTCGAAAAAAACCGACTACGTCGTCGCCGGCGAGAATCCGGGCTCGAAGCTGGCCAAAGCCGAGAAATACGAGACCGAGATCCTCGATGAGGCCGGCCTGCTGAAGCTGCTTGGTACGTGACGACCGTCCGCTTGGACATCGAATACGACGGCACAGGCTTCCGCGGCTGGGCAAGGCAGCCAGGACAGCGGACGGTGCAGGGTGAGCTCGAGTCGGCACTGGCCACCGTCCTGCGCAAGCCGGTCGAGCTGACCGTCGCGGGCCGCACCGACACCGGAGTTCATGCAGAGGGTCAAGTGGCGAGCTTCGTTGCCAATGCCGAGATGCCAGCAAACCTGGTGCAAAGGCTCAATGGCCTCGGCCCACGCGACTTGGCAGTGACAGCGGCAACCCCGACCAAGGACGGCTTCGACGCCCGCGGAGACGCCCTCTCCCGTACCTACCGCTACCGCATCCTGGTTCGCCGGGCATCCAGTCCCTTCGAGCAGGGCCGAGCACTCTGGTGGCCCTACAACATGGATCACGAAGCGCTGGAGGCCTGTGCCGCGACTCTCGTAGGGACGCACGACTTCACGGCCTTCACCCCCACCCAAACCGACCACGTCCACTTCAACCGCAAGATCCTCAAAGCCGCCTGGTCTCGGGACGGCGACATCACCACCTTCCACATAACCGCCGATGCCTTCATGCGCAACATGGTTCGCATCCTCGTAGGCACCATGCTCGAAGTTGCTTCCGGCCGCCGAACCCTGGACAGCTTCAAGCAGCTACTACGCGGAGCGCCCCGACCCGAAGCAGGCGAAACGGCCCCACCGCACGGCCTGTACCTAGAGTCCGTCTCGTACGACCCAAGCTAGCCATCGAGAGCCGATTCGGTTGGGGAGGGGCGATTCCCTCTCGCACGGGCGGATACTCAAAGTGCCGCGCTAATTAGCGCGGCACTTGGACGGGCGAGAGGGAATCGCCCCTCCCGAGCCCTAAACCAACTCGAGGTAAACCATTTCCGTCGAATCAGACTTCCGCGGCCCGAGCTTGACGATCCGCGTGTACCCACCAGGCCGCTCCACGTAGCGCGGCGCGACCTCCTCAAACAGCTTGTGCACGATGAACTTGTCGTTGTGCAGGGTCGCCAGCGCCTGCCTCCGCGCGTGCAGGTCCCCCCGCTTGGCGAGGGTAATGAGCTGCTCGACCTCCGGCTTGACAGCCTTGGCCTTGGCCTGGCTGGTCTTGATCCGCTCGTGGTCGATCAGCTGCTTGCAGAGGTTGGAGAGCAGGGACTCCCGATGCGCCGCGTCGCGGCTCAGCTTGTTTCGCTTCTTGCGGTGGCGCATCGCCTGCTCAGCTCCCCGCTCAGTCTCCCTGAAGATCGAGGCCGCGTGCGTGCAGGGTCTCGATCACTTCCTCGATCGACTTCTGGCCGAAGTTGGGGATCGCGTTCAGCTCCGAGCGCGTCTTGCGCACCAGGTCACCGACCGTCTGCACCCCCGCCCGCTTCAGGCAGTTGTAAGAGCGAACGCCCAGCTCCAACTCCTCGATCAAAATCTCATCGAGGCCATTGCTGCTGGCGATGCCGTCGCCAGCGGGCCCGGGCAGCACGTCGGTAATGTGGCTCGGAACCGGTTCGCGCGCGGTCAACTCCTCGACCCGATCGGCGTCGGTGAAGATCGCCAGACTCTTGATCAGGATCTCGGATGCCTCCCGCAACGCCGCGCCCGGCTCGATTGAGCCGTCGGTCTCGAGGTCGAGGGTCAGTTTGTCGAAGTCGGTGCGCTGGCCGACACGCGCCGTCGCCACCGAATAGGAAGCACGGCGGATCGGCGAGAAGATCGAGTCGATCGGGATCACACCAATCGGCTGCTCGTCGGACTTGTTCTCCTCAGCCGGCGAGTAGCCGCGGCCACGGCCGATTGTCAGGTAGATCTCGAGCTTTGTTTTCTTCTCGAGCGTCGCGATCGGCGCATCGGGATTGAGAATCTCGACGCCGGAGGGAAGATCGATGTCCTTCGCCTTGACCTCGCCCGGGCCGGTCGCGACCAGCGGTGCCTCCACCTCATCGGCGTCCGTGTGCATGCGGACGACAAGATCCTTGAGGTTGAGGACGACGTCGGTGACGTCCTCCTTGACGCCAGGCACGGTGGAGAACTCGTGCGCAACGCCCTCGATGCGGACGCTGGTAACGGCGGCGCCGCCCAATGAGGAGAGCAGCACGCGGCGGAGGCTGTTGCCGAAGGTGTAGCCGAAGCCCTTGTCGAGGGGCTCGATGGTGAAAGTGCCGCGGCGGTCATCCACCTTCTCAGAGGTGATGCGAGGGACCTGGAAATCAGTGGTCATGTGTTCCTTGCGTATGCGTGTTCAGAAACGTGGGTCCGGTTACTTGGAGTACAGCTCAACGATCAGCTGCTCCTGCACCGGCGCCGAGATCTCCGCGCGCTCTGGGTAGCGCAGGACCTTGGCCGTGAGGGAGTCGTGGTCGGCCTGCAACCAGGCTGGCACGGTGGAGACGAGCTCCGTTGCCTTGCGAATCGTGTCGCCCGCGGACGAGTTCGACTTGATCGAGATCACGTCCTCGGGACGTACTTGGTAGGAGGGAATGTCTACCCGGCGGCCGTTGATCAGCCAGTGGCCGTGCCGGATCAGCTGGCGGGCCTGGCGCCGCGAGGCGGCGAAGCCGAGGCGTACAAGCACGTTGTCAAAGCGCGACTCGAGCAGGCGCAGCAGGTTCTCGCCGGTGACGCCATCCTGGCGCGAAGCCCTGTCGTAGTAGGCGCGGAACTGTTTCTCGAGCACCTGGTAGTAGCGGCGCGTCTTCTGCTTCTCGCGCAACTGCACCCGGTACTCGGACTGGCGCATGCGGCCGCGGCCGTGCTCCCCGGGCGGGTAGGAGCGGCGCTCAACCCCACACTTGTCGGTGAAGCAGCGCTCGCCCTTGAGAAAGAGCTTCTGGCCCTCACGACGGCACTGCTTGCACTGCGGTCCGGTGTCGCGAGCCATCTAGACGCGCCTCCGCTTCTTCGGGCGGCAGCCATTGTGGGCTTGTGGGGAAACATCCTTGACGGTGGTGACGTCGAGGCCAGCCGCCTGCAGGGAGCGAATCGCGGTCTCGCGACCCGAACCAGCCCCCTTGGCGAAGACCTCGACCTTCTCGAGGCCATGCTCCATCCCTTTCTTGGCGGCGGCGTCCGCCGTTACCTGGGCGGCGAACGGGGTCGACTTGCGCGAGCCTTTGAACCCCGCCGAGCCGGCCGACTCCCAGGCAATCACGTTGCCCTCGGTGTCGGTCAGGGTGACGATGGTGTTGTTAAAGGAAGTCTTGATGTGCGCCTGCCCGTAGGTGACGTTCTTCTTGACGCGGCGGCGGGAGCGCCCTTTGGCGGGTTTTTTAGCGGCGGCCATGTGTCGTACCTATTTCGCCGTCGGCGCCTTGCGCTTGCCGGCGACGCTCATTCGACGCGGGCCCTTGCGGCCGCGCGCGTTGGTCTTGGTCCGCTGGCCGCGGACAGGCAGGCCGCGACGATGGCGCAGGCCGCGATAGGAGCCGATCTCCATCAATCGTTTGACGTCCTGAGAGCGCTCGCGCCGAAGATCGCCCTCGACCTCACGTTGGTCGACCGCATCGCGCAGGCGAATGACCTCGTCCTCCGTCAAGTCTTTGACCATCGTGTTGGGGTCTACTTTGGCTTCCGCGAGGATCTTCTGGGCGGTGGAGCGCCCAATCCCGAAGATGTAGGTGAGTCCGATTTCGACGCGCTTGCCGACCGGAACGTTAACTCCTGCGATACGTGCCATGCGATCCTTGCCCTAGCCCTGGCGCTGCTTGTGCCGGGGGTTTTGGCAGATCACCAAGACCGCGCCGTTGCGGCGGATGATCTTGCACTTTTCGCACATCGGCTTTACGGAAGCTCGAACCTTCATTGCTCCGGTCTCGTATCGAACACAGGACTCCCGCACGCCCCAGGAGTTGGGCGGCAGGCATAAACACCAGCCCAAATGGGCCGACCGGGAAAGATAGCAGGGGGGCGCTTTGGGAGAAGGCTGACTGGCACGGGTGGTCTCGGCACAAGCTTCCCCAAGCCGCTTGAGCCGGGGGAGGCCGATGTGTCTCTGCGGTCGCTAAGCGCGAAGCGCGTGCGACATCAATTCCCGCCAGGGGCACATCGACACCTCCACACCGCCGAGCGGGCGCGCTAGTCCTCTTCCTGCCAGGGAGTGAGAATTCTCGGGCCGTCGGCGGTCACCGCGACGGTGAACTCGAAGTGGGCCGCGAGCGAGCCGTCTTGGGAGTAGACGGCCCAGCCGTCGTCTCCCATCCGCACCAGCGCGCCACCGGCGTTCACCATCGGCTCGATCGCCAGCACCGTGCCCTCCTCGAGGACAGGGCCCTTGCCCGGCGTGCCGAAGTTGGGAACCTGCGGATCCTCGTGCATCTCGCGGCCAATCCCATGGCCGACAAGGGTGCGGATGATCGACAGCCCTTCGATCTCGACCGCCCGTTGGATGGCCGCTGAGACGTCACCGAGTTTGTTGCCCGGCTGCATCTGCTCGACCCCGGCGAAAAGCGCTGCCTTGGTCACGTCGAGGAGCTTGCGGGCCTCCGGCTCGACCGGTCCGATCGGCAGGGTCATCGCCGCATCGGCTACCCAACCATCCTTGATCACGCCGACGTCGAGGGAGAGCACGTCGCCGCGCTTGCACTCGTAGTGCCCCGGGATGCCGTGCACGACCATCGAGTTGGGCGAAGCGCAGATCGATGCTGGGAATCCCCGGTAGCCCTTGAAGGCGGGCTCGGCCCCCTGTGAGCGGATCAGCTTCTCCGCCACCAGGTCCAGCTCCTTGGTTGTGACACCAGGGCGGGCCTTGGCGGCGAGCATCTGCAGGCAGCGGACGAGGATCTCGCCGGCAGCCGCCATCTTGTCGACCTGCTCGGGGGTCTTGGGGATGATCATCCTGTACACGCTAGTGCCCTGCCTGATGATGCTGGCACGCGCTAAATGGCCTCGTCGGCCTCGAGGCGAAGCGTCGCCAGGGTGCGCTGGATCTCGTCGGTAACGGCATCTGGCGGCATCGCACCGTCGATCCGCCGCAGCAGGCTCTGGCTGTCGTAATGCTCGACCAGCGGCGCCGTCTTCTCGTGGTATTGCTCGAGGCGGTGGCGAATCACCTCTGGCTTGTCGTCGTCACGGACGATCAGTTCGCTGCCGTCGACGTCACAGACCCCCTCCTGCCTGGGCGGGTTGAACTCGACGTGGAAGACATGACCGTTCTCGACGCAGGTGCGGCGCCCGCCAAGCCGGCGCACGACCTCCTCGTCGCTGACGTCGATCAGCAGCACCGCCGTCAGTTCCCGGCCCAGTTCCCCCAGTTTTGCCGCCAGCGCCTCAGCCTGTGCCGCGGTACGTGGAAAACCATCGAGGATGAAGCCGTCAGCGGCCTCGCTGGAATCGATCCGCTCACCGATCATGCCAACGATCACGTCATCCGGGACGAGGTCGCCACGGTCCATGTAGTCCTTGGCAGCCCGACCCAGCTCGGTCCCTTCGCGCACCGCGGCACGCAGGATGTCGCCAGTCGCGTAGTAGGGCAGCTCCAGGTCGTCCTGTAGCCGCTCGCCCTGCGTCCCCTTCCCCGACCCGGGCGGGCCGAGCAGGACTAGGTTCAGCTCCGACATCGGCCGCAGCCTATTTGAGGAAGCCCTCGTAGTTACGCATCATCAGCTGCGCCTCGAGCTGCTTCACAGTTTCCAGCGCGACCCCGATGACGATCAGGATCGAGGTACCGCCGAAGGCGAAGTTGGCCGACGTCTGGCTGAGCAGGATCGTTGGCAGTGCCGCCACGGCGCCAAGGTAGAGGGCGCCGGGAAAGGTGAGGCGCGAGAGGATGCGATCGAGGTACTCGGCCGTCGGCCGTCCCGGGCGCACGCCCGGGATGAAGCCGCCGTACTTCTTCAGGTTGTCGGCCTGGTCGACCGGATTGAAGGTGACGGCGGTGTAGAAGTAGGTGAAGATGACGATGAAGAAGACCTCGCCGGCCACGTAGGCCCAGCTGCTGGGACTGAAGAAGGCGGCGAAGTCGAGCGCAGTGGGCGTGTTGAGCAGCTGCCCGATCGTCGGCGGGAAGGCCATGATCGAGGCGGCGAAGATGACTGGGATGACGCCGGCCATGTTGACCCGCAGGGGCAGGTAGGTCGAACCACCCGAGGTCATTTTCCGCCCCACGACGCGTTTGGCGTACTGGACCGGGATGCGCCGCTGCCCCTCCTGGACGAAGACGATCGCGACGATCACGGCGAGGGCGATGAAGGGCATCATCACGACGAAGACCTGGTCGGGATTTTCCCACCAGGACTGCAGCCCGTTTGGAAGACTGGAGACAATCGAGGCAAAGATCATCAGCGAGATGCCGTTGCCGATGCCGCGCTGGGTGATCAGCTCGCCGAACCACATCAACAGCGTGCAGCCGGCCGTCAGCGAGATCACGATCAGCAGCACCTTGGCGCCACCGAGATTGCCGAGGAAGTTGTTGCCACCCTGCTGACCGAAGGATCGGAAGAGGAAGACGTAGCCGAAGGACTGCGCGAAGGCCAGGCCAACGGTGAGGTAGCGCGTGTACTGGGTGATCTTCTGCTGGCCGACCTCACCTTCTTTCTGCAGCTTCTCCAGTGCCGGCACTACGACGGTGAGCAGCTGCAGGATGATCGACGCGGTGATGTAGGGCATGATTCCCAGCGCGAAGAGCGAAAGCCGCGAGAGACTGCCGCCCGAGAAGGTGTTGAGGAAGTTGAGGATGCCACCGCCGGCGAAGTTGTTCTGCAGTTCCTTGACCGCGTTGAGATCGACGCCTGGCGCCGGGATATAGGCGCCGAGTCGGTACAGCAGCAGCATCGCCGCGGTGAAGGCGAGCTTCTTGCGAATGTCGGCGACGCTGAAGGCGTTCGCAATAGTCCGGAGCATTAGGGCTCCAGAGTGTGGCAGGAACCGCCAGCCGCTTCTATCTTCTCCTTGGCGGCCGCGCTGAAGGCGTGTGCCTTGACCGTCAGCTTCTTCGAGATTTCCCCGCGGGCGAGGATCTTCACCGGGTCGGAGCGCTTGGCGAGCCCTTTTTCCTTGAGCGTCTCGGGCGTCACCTCGGCATCGGCATCGAAGCGCTCCTCGAGGTCGGCGAGATTGACCGGCTGCGACTTGGTCCTGAAGTTCTCGAACGGCATCGACTTCTTCATGTGCGGCCCGCGCAGCTTTCGCATCCGCATATGAATCGGGTTTTGCCCGCCTTCGTAACCGGGCTTCCGTTTGGAGCCCGAACGTGAGCCGGCACCCTTGTGGCCGCGACCGGAGGTCTTGCCCAGCCCCGAACCCTCGCCGCGCCCCAACCGCTTGCGCGCCTTGCGCGACCCGGGCTTCGGCCTCAGGTTGTGCAGCCCGATCTCTTCCGAGCGCTCTTTGTCAGCCATCAGCCATCCACCTCGACCAGGTGCGTGACAGTCCGAATCTGCCCCTGCAGCTGCGGCGAGTCTTTCCGCTCGACAGCCTTCCCAATCCGCCCCAACCCAAGCGCGCTAAGCGTCGCTTTCTGAGCGGGATTGCAGCCGTTGGCAGATCGAACCTGCTTGATCTTCACCGCACTCACGACTTGTCACCCTCTGCAGCCGGAGTCTCCTCAGCGGCTGCGGGCTCCTCGGCTTTCGCCTCAGCGGCGGGCGCTGCCTCTACGGCCGGGGCCTCCTCAGCTTTCGGCTCCTCGGCGGTCGCAGTTGCAGTCTGCTCAGCTGCCGGAGCCTCAGCGGGTTTAGCAGCGGCCTCATCCTTCGAAGTCTCGGACGCTTCGCCTGCGGGTGGCGCCGTAGGGGGTACCGCCCCCGAGGAAGCTTTAGCTACCGGAGGGGGCGGTGGGTCCCCTGCGGCGACAGGACCCGCAGCCGACCCGTTCGAACCCTCGACAGCCGAAGCCCCATTGCCATTGCTCTTCTGCACCCCAAGCACCTGGGCAACCGTCAGCCCCCGCAGCTCAGCAACCTCCTCCGGCCGACGAAGACGAATCAACCCGTCCATAGTCGCCTTAACCAAGTTGATCGGGTTCTGAGTCCCAATGCTCTTGGTCAGCACGTCCTTGACCCCGCCGAGCTCGAGCACCGCCCGCACGCCGCCGCCAGCAATCACGCCCGTACCGGGGCTGGCCGGCCGCAGCACGACGTGCCCGGCGCCGAAGCGGCCGATGATCTTGTGGGTGATCGTCTGGCCGTATTTGGGGATGCGGATCAAGTCCTTGCGGGCGTTCTCGACGCCCTTCTGGATCGCCAGGGGAACCTCGCGGGCCTTGCCGTAGCCGATCCCGACCACGCCCTCTTCGTCGCCGACGGCGACGAGGGCGGTGAAGGAGAAGCGCCGACCGCCCTTGACCACCTTGGCGACGCGGTTGATCTCGATCACGCGCTCCTGCAGGTCGAGCCCGCGCGGGCTCACCGTCTCGACGTTGGTTGTATCCATTCCCTTCATAGCGAGCGGTCCAAGGTAGCGGACTAGAAGACCAGCCCTCCCCCTCGTGCACCCTCGGCGAGGATCTTGACCCGGCCGTGGTACTGGTAGCCACCGCGATCGAAGACGCAGCTCTCGACTCCAGCCGCCTTGGCGCGCTCGGCCAGTAGCTCGCCGGCGCGCTTGGCCTGCTCTGAGGCAGAGAGCTTGCGCAGCTCGGGCTCGATCCAGTTGACGGCGGCGACCGTGTGGCCCTTGCCGTCGTCGATCAGTTGGGCAAAGACACCGCGGTTGGAGCGGTAAACGGACAGGCGCGGGCGCTCTGTCGTGCCGGTCACGCGGGCGCGGACGCGGCGGCGACGGCGCAAGCGTCGCTGCCTCTTGGTGACGACGGTCATGCGCGCTTGCCTACCTTGCGCATCACGTGCTCGCCGCGATAGCGGATGCCCTTGCCCTTGTAAGGCTCGGGGGGCCGGCGCTTGCGAATATCCGCGGCGACCTGGCCGACTAGCTGCTTGTCGATGCCGCGCACGACTATCTCGGTCGGCTGCGGGACCTCGAACTCGATTCCCTCGGGCGCTTCGATCGCGACGGGATGGGAGTAGCCGAGTGCCAGCTCGAGGTTCTTGCCCTTCAGTTGCGCGCGGTAACCGACGCCCTGGATCTCGAGGCGCTTCTCAAAGCCGTCGGTGACGCCCTCGACCATGTTGGCGATCAGGCTGCGAGTGAGTCCGTGCAGGGCACGGTGCTCGCCGCGGTTGGTCGGGCGCTCGACGGTGAGGACGCCGTCGGACTGCTCGATTTTCATGTCGCTCGAGAGAACCTGCGTCAGCTCGCCCTTGGGACCCTTGACGGCAACGCGGCCAGGCGCGACGTCGATGCTGACGGCGTCGGGCACGCTGATGGGCTTTCTTCCGATCCGGCTCATCACTCACCAAACGTAGGCGACTACCTCGCCGCCAACGCCCTTTGCCTTTGCTTCATGACCGGTCATCACGCCGACCGAGGTGCTGACGATCGCCGTACCGGTACCACCGTCCACGCGCGGCACTTCTTTGTGATCGACGTAGCGGCGGCGACCGGGGCGCGAGATCCGCTCCAAGCCGGCGATCACGGGGCGGCGGTCCTCGGTGTACTTGAGACGGATCTTGATCGCCTCGCCGACCCGCGCCGGCTGCTTGCCGAAATCGAGGATGTAACCCTGCTCCTTGAGGATCCGCGACATCTCCAGCTTCAGCCGCGAAGCGGGGATCTCCACCTCGTCGTGGCCGGAGCCGAGCGCGTTGCGGATCCGGGTCAGGTAGTCGGCTATCGGGTCGGTAAGCATGTTCTTTTCGTGTCTCGGTCGGTTACCAGCTGGACTTGGTCATGCCGGGAACGTGGCCCTCGTGCGCGGCCTCCCGCAGGCAGATCCGGCAGAGGCCGAACTTGCGGTAGTAGGCGCGCGGCCGGCCACAGCGGCGGCAACGGTTGTATTCGCGGGATTTGAACTTGGCCTTGCGGCCCTGCTTCACCTTCAGCGAAGTCTTAGCCATTCTCCTGATTCTCCTCGCCGGCCGCATTCTCGGCCTCTTGGTCGCCCTCGGCGGCTGGCTCTGAGCCCTCCTCGCCGGCCTCCTCGGTCTCGGGCTTGGCGTATGCCTCGGGGTTCTCCTCCTTGAGCTGCTCCAGCGCGGCCTGCTCGGCCTCGGCCCGCAGGCGGGCCTCCTCCTTGCGCTTCTCCTCCTCGGCAGCTTCCTGGGCCTCGATATCGGCGTCGGGTTTGCCGGGACGGCCCTCTTTGGCGAAGGGCATCCCCAGTCCGAGCAGCAGCTCGAAAGCCTCCTCGTCGCTCGGGGCGCTGGTCGTGATCGTCACGTCCAGGCCGCGCACCTCGTCGATCGAGTCGTAGTCGATTTCGGGAAAGATCAGCTGCTCCTTGACGCCCATCGAGTAGTTGCCGCGACCGTCGAAGGAGCGTGGATTGAGACCACGGAAATCGCGGATGCGCGGCACGGCGATCGAGCAGAGGCGGTCGAGAAACTCCCACATGCGAGCGCGGCGCAACGTCACCGAGACGCCAACCGGCATCCCCTCGCGCACCTTGAAGGAAGCAATCGACTTGCGGGCGCGGCGCACACTCGGCTGCTGGCCGGCGATCGTCGCCAGCTGCTCCTGGGCGGCTTCAAGCATCTTGGCGTTTTGCTTCGCCTCGCCGAGGCCCATGTTGAGCGTGATCTTCTGCAGGCGCGGTGCCTGCATTGGGGTCGAGTAGCCGAACTTCTTGGTCAGCGCCGGCAGGACCTCCTGCTCGTAGCGATCGCGCAGACGAGGGGGCGGTGCGGCCTGGGACTGAGCGGTGACAGTCGACTCCATTAAAACGTCGCCCCACTCCGCTTGGCGAAGCGCTCGCGCTTGCCGCCTTTGTCGCGGCGCACGCCGACCCGCGTCGGTTTGTTGTCTTTGGGGTCGAGCAACATCACGTTGGAGACGTGGATCGGCCCCTCCTTCTCAACGATGCCGCCGACCTCACCGCCGCGCGTCGTGTCTTTGACCGAACGTGGACGTTCGTGCCGCTTGATCATGTTGAGGTGCTCGACGTAGACACGGTTGCGCTTCGGCTCGGTCCGCACCACGCGGCCGGTCTTGCCGGCGTCCTTGCCGCCGATCACCATCACCTGATCGTCTTTGCGAATGCGCATTCCCTTGGCCATCAGAGAACCTCGGGCGCCAACGAGATGATTTTCATGAAGTTGCGATCGCGCAGCTCGCGCGCCACCGGTCCGAAGATGCGGGTGCCGCGCGGGTTGTTGCTCGCCGGGTCGATCAACACCGCAGCGTTTTCGTCGAAGGAAATGTAGGTGCCGTCGGGCCGGCCGAGCTGCTTCTTGGTGCGTACGACCACGGCCTGGACAACCTCGCCTTTGCGCACGCCACCCTGAGGGCTGGCCTGTTTGACTGTTGCCGTGATCACGTCGCCGACGCCGGCATAGCGGCGGTGCGATCCACCCTTGACGCGGATGCAGAGGATCTCGCGGGCGCCGGAGTTGTCGGCGACCTTCAATCTCGACTCCTGCTGGATCACTTCGCCTTCTCCAAGATCTCGACGAGCCTCCAGCGCTTTGTCTTCGACAACGGCCGGGTCTCAATGACCCGCACGATGTCCCCCTCGCCAGCCTCGTTCTGCTCATCGTGAGCGTGCAGAGTCCGCGAGCGCCGCACGACCTTCTCGTAGGTCGGATGCCGCCGAGCAATATCGATCCGCACAGTGATCGACTTCTCGCCCTTGTTGGAAACGACGATCCCCTGCCGCGTCTTAGCAGCAACGGCGTCCTTCTCGGCAACGGGGGTGCCGGTGCCTGCAGTCTTGTCGGTTTTCGCCGCAGCCCGTTCTTTCCGCCGCGACGCAGCCTTGAGCTTCCGCGCCTGCTCCCGCTGAGCAATCCGCTCCTCGAGGCTGAGGGCCGGCCCGGCCTTATGCGGCTGCCGCGAACGCTGCAACCTGCGCCGCTCCTTCCAAGGTAGCTCGTCCTCAGGATCCGGCTCAGCAGCTTCCTCCGCCGGGGCGGACTCTTCGGCAGCAGGCTCCGCCTCAGCTGCAGCGGGCTCCGCCTGCTCAGCCTCAGAGGCCTCAGAAGACTCTGCCTCAGGGGCCTCGTCCTTGGACTCCTCCGCCTCGTCCGCGGGTGGCGTGGAGGTGGGCTCCTCGCCCGCAGCTTGCGAGGACGAGGAGTCCTCCTCGGCGACAGGACCCGCGGCCGTGCCCTCTGAGCCCTCCACCGGAGTCTCCTCGACGCTGTCGGGCTGCTCTGAAGTCTCGTCGTTGTTCGGCTCGTCCGTCATCTATCTCTCGGTCTTCATCGGTTTCGGCTGCTGGGCCGCGTGCGGGTGATCGGGGCCGGCGTAGACCTTGAGCTTGGTCAGCTGCTGGCGGGCCAGGCGGTTGCGCGGCAGCATCCCCTTGACCGCCTTGCGGATGACTTCCTCGGGCCGGCGGTCGAGCATCTCGGCCAGGGTGCGGGACTTGATCCCCCCCGGGTAGCCGCTGTGGCGCCAGTAGATCTTCTGCTCCATCTTTTTGCCGGTGACGCGGATTTTCTCCGCGTTGACGACGACGATGAAATCGCCGGTGTCGATGTGCGGCGTGTACTCCGGCTTGCGCTTGCCGCGCAGGGCATCGGCGATCTGGGTCGCGAGACGACCGAGGGTCTGGCCCTCGGCGTCGACGACATACCAGTCGCGTTGGCGGTTGCTTGGAGTGGCTACGAAGGTTTTCATCGTTAAAAAACCGCGCGGTCGAACCCCACGCGGCCGGGAGATCATAGCCATCCCGGCGTCTATACTGCCGCGCCAGCAATGCCGAATCCCGTGCGGACGTCCAAACGGGAGCGGAGGAACCGTAGAGACCGAGCAGGTCTCAGGGGCGAATCGGCCGAACACAGGCCGTAGCGCAACTCTTTCAGCGCGAGCCCGACAGCTAACTCCGCAGGCGATCGAAAGAGAGGGCTAGCGGTGCGCAGCAAGGGATTCGTCCGGTCGCGCTTGGCCGGGAAGATAGGCACTATCGCGACGGTCGTCCTGGTGCTGGGCCTGCCCGCCGGCGCCTCGGCGAGCACCGGCGGCGCCCCCACCCCTAGCGGCGCGCCGGCGGCCAAGGGCAGCCCGACCGGGCCGGCCTCGACCGAACCGAGCGCCGGGACGCTCAGCGTCTCCGCGGCCCAGACCACCCCGCGCAAATCCTTCTACTTCGGTTTCCGCTACCCGCGGCTGAGCTTCACGATCGAAAGCAGCCAGCCCCAGAACGACCTCCAGATCGACGTCGTCAACAGCGCCGGCGAAGTCGTCCGCAGCTTCTACCGCGCCGACGTCGCCCCCGGTGTGGCGACCAACATCCGCTGGGACGGCACCACGACCGAAGGCAAACCGGCCCGCAACGGCATCTACAGCTTCCGGATCGGGCCGCAGGGCAGCCCCGTCGCCGCCCGCCCGGCCGCCTCGGCAGCCCCGGTGACCCTCAGCTTCTCCCTCTACGGGTACGCCTTCCCGGTCCTCGGCGCCCACGAATTCAGCATGGGCGAGGGTCGCTTCGGGGCGCCCCGCTCGGGCCACACCCACCAGGGTCAGGACGTGATGGCCGAATGCGGCACCCCGCTCGTCGCCGCCCGCGGCGGCACGGTCCAGTACTCCGGCTACGAGGGCAACGCCGGCAACTACGTCGTCATCGACGGCAAGGGGACCCCCTACGACTTCATGTACGCGCACCTGGCCGAACCGTCGCCGCTGCAGACCGGCGAAACCGTCCGCACCGGGCAGCCGATCGGGATCGTCGGCGACACCGGCGATGCCACCGCCTGCCACCTCCACTTCGAGATGTGGGGCCCGCCCGGCTGGTACGAGGGCGGCTCGCCGTTCGACCCCCTCCCCTACCTGGAGAAGTGGGACGCCTACAGCTGATCCGGCCCCCTGGGGCCTAGATGAGAATGAATCTCATTCTCTGGTAGTCTCGCCGCCGTGGACTGGCCGGCGCACGCATCGAAGAAGCTCGACGAGGCGGGTTCCCGCAGCGGCGCCGCCCGCGAGGAAGTCCTGGCGCTCCTGGCCGGTGAGGACTGTGCGCTGACGGCCCTGGAGATGGACCGGCGCCTCGCCGCCGGCCGGGCCAGCATCTACCGCACCCTCGACCGGCTCGAGCAGCTGCACCTGGTCCAGCGGATCGACATCGGCGCCGACGCCGCCGGCTACGAGCGACTCGACCCCGACCAGCATCACCACCACCTGATCTGCGACGAGTGCGGAGAGGTGACGCCCTTCTCCGACCAGGCGCTGGAGCGGGCCATCGACGCCCTCGGCGGCGCCGCCGGCTTCGAGGTGGCCCGCCACGAGGTCGTCCTGCGCGGCCGCTGTCAGGCCTGCCTCGCCAAGGCCGGGGGCTGAGCGCGATGCACCTGATCGTGATCCCGCTCGCGGGACTGACCGTGCTGGCGACGCTTCTGGGCGGCCACGTCGCGCTGCGCCTCTCCCACGCCCTTCCCACCGTGATCGCCTTCACCGGCGGCGTCGTCGTCGCGGTGGCGCTGTTCGACGTGCTGCCTGAGGGGATCACCAACGTCGACGACCCGAAGCTGGCGACGACCCTGGTCGCCGTCGGCTTCCTCGCTTTCTTCTTCGCCGAGCGGACGCTGGTGCTGCATCACCGTGACGACGGCCCCGGGGCGCGCAGCCACGGCCGCGTCGGTGTCCTCGGCGCGATGGGACTGTCGATCCACAGCTTCATCGACGGGCTGGGAATCGGGCTCGCCTTCGGGCTCGACGCCACCACCGGCTTCCTCGTCTTCATCGCCGTGGTCAGCCATGACTTCGCCGACGGAATGAACACGGTCAGCTTCGTCCTCAGCCAGTCGGGCGATCGCGGCCAGGCGCGGAAGTGGCTCCGCATCGACGCCGCCGCCCCCTTCGTGGGCGCGATCGTCGGCTCACTGGTCACCGTCTCCGACCTTACCCTCGGCTACATCCTCTGCCTCTACAGCGGCTTCTTCCTCTACATGGGCGCCACCGATCTGCTGCCCGAGGCACACTCCCACGCCTCCTGGGCGAGGGTGGCGCTGACCGCCTCCGGCTTCGCGATGATCTTCGCGATAACTCGCGTTGCCGGCGTCTGAGGACGTTAAGCCGAAGGCACTGCGACGAAGATTGTTCGGAAATTGGGGTTTGGGGTGCGGGGTGTGATCCGCATAAATACCTGAAACGTATTTGAGTGTGCAGCGAACGCCAAAGCACTCTCCCGCCACCCCCACCAAGGAGCCCCCCGATGGAGCAAGGCAGTTTCGACACGATCGACCAGCGATTGATCAAAGCGCTCTCCCATCCGTTACGCGTGCAGATCCTCGAGATCCTCACCGAACGAGTGTCGAGCCCGATCTGCCTCTCCGAAGAACTGGGTGCCGGCCTCAGCCATGTGGCGTACCACACCCGCACGCTCGACAAGTGTGGGTGTCTGGAGCTCGTTGACACCGCCCAGCGCCGCGGTGCCACCGAGCACTTCTACAAGGCAGCGCCGCACGCGTTCATCGGCGACCGGGTCTGGCGGCGGGTGCCGCGCTCCCTGCTTGGCGGGGTTTCGGGAGCGACGCTGCAGAGCTTCATGGACCGGGCCGTGGCCGCGCTGGAGGCCGGCACGATCGACGGGCGCGAAGACACGACGCTGTACTGGATGCCGGTGCGGCTCGACGAGGCGGGTTGGACCAAGGTGGTGGCGACGATGGAAGAAACCGTCAACAAGGTGCTCGCGGTGGAGGCCGAATGCCGCGGCCGCCTGGAGAACAAGGGGGAC
>JAWVFJ010000005.1:0-20895 GCA_033856275.1 Solirubrobacterales bacterium | reverse complement strand
GACCATCCGGGCACCGCGACCCAGCAGCTCATCGGGGTATTTCTTCTGTCGTGGCATGGCTTGGGAGTTCCCTTCTTCCAGGTAGGAATCCTGGTTTCTGGGTCTCCGTCAAACCTGGCCTGGCTCATCCTCTACGCGATCAACCTGGTCGGCGTGGTCCTCTCCGGCACGCTGATGTTTGCGACGCCCGCCGCGCCGGCCTCAGCAGGATGTCGACCGAGGAGGCGCAGGAAGGCCAGCGCAATGCCCTCGTCGTTGCCTCGGTCTTCCTCATTTCGATTCCCGTCGCGCTCCTCGAGCGCCACCTCGCTCCGTACTGCTGGCTCGCCCTCTTCATCGGCCCTGCGCTCGGCCGCTTGGTCCGCAGAACACGCTCATAGGCGGGCTAGCTGCGTTTGGCGACGAACGAGATCGAACCGCCTGGCGCCGCGCAGCTCACAGAGAGGCCGCGGTCCGTGGCCGCGCCGAGACAGCGGTAGTCCTCGACCGAGCAAGACGTCCGCGATCCGCCCGCCGGCGCCCCGCAGGCCTTCCTGTTGTCCCAGGAGGCGACGATCCCGCGGGCCACCGCGCAGCCGACTCCGCTCACCCGAACCTGGCTGATGCCGGCGACTGCGCCCGAGCAAGCCTGAGCGGTTGCTCCCTGGGGAGCGGTGGACCTCGTCGCGGGACCCGCACCGCTCGAACTGCTCTCCGATGTCTCGTCCGATGAGCCGCAACCGCCCACCACGGCAGCCAGGGCGACGCCGACCAGCACCAAGAGCGACAGAAGGTGGCGAGCCTGCCCCATCGCCAGCCACCCTATCTATCGTGGCGCCGTTCCTTGAAGCTCTTTGCCTGAAGAGGGCTGCATGCCCCCGCACACCGGACAGCTCGGCTCCGGCACCACCGGCTCGCGGTCTACCGCCATCGTGCGCAGGTCGTAGATGTGGCCGACACCGAGAGTCGAGGGCCGCGCAAGCCCGGTGAGGTGATGCAGGATGTCGAGGCCGATCTGGCCCCCGATCAAGCCGCAGGCCGGCCCCAACGTCGCCGCCGGTGAGCCTTTGCCGCGCTGCTGTCTCACCGCGATGTCGTAAAGCGGGAACGCGCGTCGATAGCCGATCTCCTGACAGGCAAAGCAGCCGGTCACGCCCGGCACGTAGAGGGGACCGACGCGGGCCACCGGCGGGAAGTGGCTCATCGCGATAAAGGGGATGCGGGCGCCGAAGCAGGCCGCGTTGATCCAGCGCTCGATGTCGTGCGCCGGCCAATCGCAGGCGTCGATCACAAGGTCATAGCCAGCGATCGTCTCGGCAATCGCCGCTTCGCTGTCGAGTCGCTGCACTCGCGGCTCGACCCGCATCGCCGAGTTGAAGCCACTCAAACGCTCTGCCGCGGCCTCGGCCTTGAAGCGGCCGATGTCGGCCTCGGAATAGAGCACCTGGCGGTTGAGGTTGCTCAACTCGACCCGGTCGAAGTCGAGCAGCAACAGCTCGCCAACTCCACAGCAGGCAAGGTTCAGCGCCGACCAGCCGCCGAGTCCGCCGACGCCGAGCACCGCAATTCGCGCCTTTTGCAGCCGGTCCTGGCATTCCGACGCGCTGGGGCCGGTCGTGATGTCGCTGAAGTAACGCAGTTGGCGGTCGAAGCGCTCGATCACCGGGGCGGCGATCCGGTCGTCATCGGCGGCGTCCTCGACGACGCCGAGCTCCTCGAACTGGCCGAGCAAGTCGCTGACCTCATCGGTCCCGAACTCCTCGATCAGCTCCGCTTCGGTCCGCGTCCCGTCGAGAGCGCCAAGCAGGCGCCTCCCCTCGGGGTCGGGCTCCTCGATGTGAATGTCAGCCCCGGCGCTTGGCCGGAGCAGGTAGAGATCGCCGTTAGGCGCTTCCATCTGCTGCGTGGTGCGCTTCAGTCGCGGTCGTTGCACGCTGCCCACCTCCTCTGGGTACGCTTGAGACCAGCCAATTGCTCAAATTAGTTTCAATTAATCTTGAAACGCTGCAATTAAGCCGCAGTTGCGGTACGACCGGCGACCTATCGTGATGCCGCAATCCAACCCGTCGGGAGGGCCGATGAAGACAGGCAAGTCGATGCAGGAGCTGAGCGAAGGGGACGAGCTGAAGAGCTTCTTCGATCGACGCCTGATCAAAGCGCTAGGCCATCCGGTGCGGGAGCACATCCTCGCCGTGCTCAACGAGCGCGTCGCCAGCGCCCGCGAAATCGGCGAGGAACTCGAAGCCGACGTCAGCTCCTTCTACCACCACGTCGAGGAGCTGGAGAAACTCGAATGCATCGAGCGAGTCGAAACGAGGAAGCGGCGAGGCGCGAACGAGCACTTCTTCCAAGCAATGCGAACTCTTTCCTTCGATGACGAGGCATGGCGACGACTGCCAACCTCGCTGAAGTCTGATCTGACGGCCGGAGTTCTGCAGTTGCTGTTTGACGACCTTGTCGGTGCATGGCAGGCGGGGACGCTCAATGCCCGGCACGACAGGCATGTCAGTTGGGCACCGGGCATGTTCGATGGCCGCGGTTGGTCAGAAGCCACGGAACTGATGAACCGAACCCTTGAGGAACTGGGCGCCATTCAGGCGAAGTCTGCTGCTCGATTGGCTAAAAGCGACGAGAGACCCGTGCCCGCGACGATGGCGCTCCTTGCGTTTGAAACGGCCGGGCCCGATGAGAGAGCAGCCGCTACCGCGAGAGTTCTGCGGCACGAGAAAAAACCGCATCCAACATCGGCTCAGTGAGCCTACCGGTGAAAGTGTTTTGCTGGCTAGGGTGGTAGCAACCCAGCAGCGTCCATCGTCCCACGACCGCTTCCGCCCCATGCCGAAAGCGCGGTTGTGGGCGCGGCATTTTTTCGCCAAGGCTCCGAAGCGCCCGAAGCGAACCGTCCCAAGCAAAGGCTCCGAGAGTCACGATCGTTCGGCACTGTCTCAAGAGCCTCAACTCGCGCTCGAGGTATGGAAGACATGTGTCGCGCTCGTCTGGAGTGGGACGGTTTGCCGGGGGGGCGCATCGCACTACGGAAGTCAGATAAGCGCCGATGAGGCGCAGGCCATCGTCACGATGCACGCTGGCTGATTGATTTGCATAGCCAGCCCGACACAGGGCAGCGTAGAGCCAGTCCCCCGAGCGGTCGCCAGTGAACATTCGGCCGGTGCGATTGGCCCCATTTGCGGCGGGAGCGAGACCGACAATTGCCACCCGAGCCGATGGATCACCGAAGCCGCTGACCGGGCGCGCCCAATAATCCTCGCCCTCGTACCGACGAGGCGGGTCCGCAGCTCGCATCTCACGCCAGTCGACTAGGCGAGGGCACCGCCGACAAGAATGGATCTCGGTTGCCAGATCACCAAATGTGCCCGGCGTGTCTTTGGAAGGCTCATCTGCCACATCGGAACTGAATCATGGCCAGCCGATCCGAGGCGTGGTGGCGGACCGATCCTTCGAGCCCAGGATCGATCCGCCCATATACGGCACTAGCGCGTCTTGATAGTTGAGAGCAGCGGAACTACCTGCTCCGTTTTTGCAATCTTCACCCTGCCTCACCCCCTTCGCAATCGTCAGCTCTTGCGGTTGGGGGTCGCGACCCATCCGATACGACGCTTTAGACCAATCGAATGCTGGAAAAAGTTCCAGTATTAAGTTACGCGCCTGCAAAATGGTCATTTCGGTTTGCAAAGTTGCCTTTACGTTCAATACGATGGAGTGGTTCAAGCCAGCAACAACGAACCAGAGGAGTCGCTTTGGCCGCAAAGACGAAGACCAAGAAAAAGAAGGGAAGCGGGGTAGATCAGCGCCTTGTGAAGGCGCTTGCCCATCCGCTGCGAGTTGAAATCCTGACCATTCTCAACGAGCGGATGGCGAGCCCGAATGAACTTTCAAAGGAGCTCGAAGAGGGCCTCAGCCAGGTCAGTTACCACGTCAAAGTGCTCAAGGACTTTGAGTGCATCGAAATGGTCAAGACCGAGCCCCGTCGAGGCGCAGTCGAGCATTACTACCGCGCAACCGAGAGGTCCTTCATCAAGGACAGCGAGTGGCAGAGCCTGCCCGACTCGATCAAGCCGGGCGTCAGTTGGTCTGCTCTGTCGATGATCATCGACGATGTCGTTGGAGCGATCAAAGGGGGCAGCTTCAACGCCCGCGATGACGTGCATATGAGCTGGACGCCAGGCGTTGTGGATGAGCAGGGCTGGGACGAAACAGTAGATCTCGTCAATGAGACGCTTGAGAGGGTCATCGAGATCCACGCTGCCAGCGCCAAGCGGATGGCGAAGTCGGGCGAGGCGGGGATTCCGGCCACGGCTGTGCTGATGAACTTCGAGGGTCTTTCGGCTGAGGCGAAGAACGCCAAAAAGGGCCGAGCGAAGAAAGCTGTCAAGTAGGTCTGGAAATTCAGAGCAAAAGCGGCTAGAACTCCTCATATGCTTCGCGCCCACCTATGGGTTCGAAGCGAGTATTTGCCATCAGCAGGCGGCGGCGCGGCTTCGGTCGCGCCGCCGTCATTTTCTTTGCCTTGACGCTGGCCGTCGCTGGCTGCGGCCGCAGCGGGCACGGCGCCACTACTGACAGCGACAAGGCCTCAGACGTCGAAGTCCTCAACACCGTCCTCGCCCGGGAACTGATGAGCGCCGACGCCTACGAGCGCGTCCTGCCGCTCCTTCGCGGCCAGGCTCTGGCGGTGGCGCGTCAGTTCCGTGGCCAGGAGCAGGCGCACGTCGACGCGGTGACCAAGACGATCCGCGGCGTGGGGGGCGAAACCGAAGCGGAAGCGAGCGAACTCGAACCGCCCGGGCCGAAGACCCCGGAAGAGGCCCTCCTGTTCGCCTACGAAGAAGAGAATGCCGCGCTCGGGCAGGCGCTGGACGCCGCGCCGCACCTGGAGACGCCAGCGCCACGCATGCTTGCCGCGGCACTCGCAGCGAGCCACGCACAGCATCTTGCCGTTTTGCGGCAGCTGCTAGGCGAGGGCTTGGCGCAGGCGGTCCCTGGCCCATTCGAGACCGGCGACGTGCCGCCACCCGCTCCGCCTGGCAAAGCGAGATGATGCCCGCGTGACCGGCCCTCTCTACGCGATCGGCCGTTTCTGCTCGCGACATCACTGGCCGACGATCGGGGCCTGGATCCTTATTGCCGTTGCGCTCGTTCTCGCCGGGCAGGCCGGGGACAGCAAGACCAACGACAACCTGACGCTGCCGGGGACCGGCTCGACCCTGGCCACCGAACTGCTCGAAGACAACCTGCCCGAACAGGCCTTCGGCAGCAACCCGCTCGTCTTCCAGGCCAAGGCCGGGGCCTCTCTGACTGAAGGCAAGTACGCCGCCGCGATTGGCGAAAGCGTCAAGCGCCTCAATGCACTGCACGACGTCAACTCCGCCGTCAGCCCGCTCAGCCCCGAGGGCGCGCACTTCCTCAGCAAGGACCGCTCGGTTGGCTACGTGCCGGTCATCCTCAGCGTCGGGCCCAGCGAACTGACCGAAGCGCAGGCGCTGGCGGTGCTCGACGCCGGCGAGCCAGCCGAAGCCGCCGGCCTTGGGGTCTCAGTCGGCGCCTACGTCGGCCAGGCTCTCTCCAAGCCCGACACCGGGGCAAGCGACGCGATCGGCATTGCGGCGGCGATCGTCATCCTGCTCTTCGCCTTCGGCACGGCGACCGCGATGGTCCTGCCGATCTTCTCGGCGGTGCTCGGCCTTGCCTGCTCGCTCTCGGTGATCCGGCTGCTCGAGCACGCCGTTCAGGTGCCGAGCGTCGCCTCGACCCTGGCGACGATGATCGGCCTCGGCGTCGGCATCGATTACGCCCTCTTCATCGTCACCCGCCACAAGCTGCAGCTTGGCGACGGGATGGAGATGGGCGAGTCCGTTGCCCGCGCCACGGCGACCGCCGGCGGCGCCGTCGTCTTCGCCGGCTTCACCGTGGTGATCGCGCTCTGCTCGCTCGCCTTTGCCGGCATCCCGCTGGTCAGCACGCTCGGCTTCACCGCGGCGATCGCGGTGGTGATCGCCGTCGCTGCGGCGGTGACGCTGTTGCCCGCCATGCTGGGCGCGCTCGGCCCGCGGATCAACTCGCTGCGCGTCCAGTTCGGCAAGACCCACCCCGACGACGCCGAGCCGCACGGCTGGCGGCGCTGGGCCCGGGGCGTTGCCGACCGTCCCTGGCGCTCGGCAATCGCCGCGCTGGCAGTGCTGGTGGTCCTCGCGATCCCCTTGCTGCAGCTTGAGCTCGGTCAGAACGACCTCAGCGCCCTGCCCAAGTCGACGACCGCGCGCCAAGCCTACGATGGCCTCACGCAGGGCTTTGGTCCCGGCGTCAACGGGCCGCTGCTGATCGCCTCGGAATTCGAGAGCGCCGGCGAAGCGAAAACGGTGCTGCCGGTACTGGAGAAGTCGATCGGCGATGCCCCTGACGTTGCGCAGGTCTCTGAACCGACGCTTGACGAAGGTGGGACCGTCGCGGTCTTCACAGTCATCTCGAAATCGGCGCCGTGGGCGGACGAGACCGTCAGCCTGGTCGAAAACCTCCGCGACGACGTCATCCCGGGAGCGCTGAAGGGCAGCTCCGCGAGCTCATACGTCGGCGGCCAGACGGCGGGCTACATCGACCTCGCAACCCAGATCGGCGACAAGCTGCCGCTGATGATTGGCATCGTCGTCGCGCTCAGTTTCATCGTCCTGCTGCTCGCCTTCCGCTCGCTGCTGGTGCCGATCAAGGCGGCCGCCATGAACCTGATCTCGGTCGCCGCTGCCTACGGCGTCGTAACCGCGGTCTTCCAACTCGGCTGGGGCTCCTCGCTGATCGGTCTCGACCACGCGATCCCGATCGTCAGCTTCGTGCCGCTGCTGATGTTCGCGATCCTCTTCGGTCTCTCGATGGACTACGAGGTCTTCCTGCTGACCCAGATGCGCGAGCACTATCGCCAGACCGACGACGAGAAAGAGGCGGTGATCGAAGGCCTCGCCAACACCGGCCGTGTGATCACCTCGGCGGCGGCGATCATGGTTTGTGTCTTCACTAGCTTCGTGCTCAACGGCAACCCGATCGTGAAGGAGTTCGGCGTCGGCCTCGCCGTCGCGATCGCGATCGACTCGACCCTGGTGCGCTGCCTGCTGGTACCGGCGATCATGGTCCTGCTCGGCAAGCGCGCTTGGTGGATGCCAGGCTGGCTCGGCCGCCTCGTCCCCCACATCAGCATCGAGGGCGAGGACTACTTCGCCAAGCGCGACGCGGCTCGGCCCCCCGTTCAGAACGCCGCCGTTGCCACCGCGGAGGAGAGTGACTGAGCGGGATGTTCCCGCTCAACCTCCCCAACGCCCTCACCCTGCTGCGCATCCTCGCGGTGCCGGTTGTGGTCGTCGCCCTGCTCGGCGAGACGCCCAACGGCGACGCGCTTGCCGCCGCGGTCTTTGCCCTCGCCGCCGCCACCGACGGGCTGGATGGCTACTTCGCCCGCTCGCGCGGCGCCGTCACCACCTTCGGCAAGCTGATGGACCCGATCGCCGACAAGCTGCTGATCGTCGCCGCGCTCGTCTCGCTCGTCTCACTCGACCGCCTCGAAGCCTGGGTCGCGATGGTGATCATCGCCCGCGAGTTCGCGGTCACGGTGATGAGAGCGATCGCCGTCGAGCGCGGCATCGTCATCTCCGCCAGCTGGCTCGGCAAGCTCAAGACAGTGCTGCAGATCGCCGCCGTGATCGCCCTGATCGCCGCCAACCCCGCCCCCGCCTGGGTCGATGCCCTCGTCTACCTAGCCGTCGCCGCCACCCTGATCAGCGGCGCCGACTACTTCTTCGGCCTGCGCCGCCGCATAGAGGCCGAGCGCGAAGCGCGCGCGGTGGCGAAAACCAAGCCGAACTAGGCACCCGGGCACCTCACGTCACATAGCCGCGCGCAAGTCATGACGTTGAGAGGGCCACCTGCGTGCCGTCCCGTGCCACGGTCGCCCCATGCCCACCGACGCCGTGTCCCACTCCCGCCCCATCCCACCACCAACCTCCCAGGTGCAACGTGTTATCCACCCACCAGGGGGACAGCGCGTTGCACCTGGTGCGAAGGACCCGAATGAACCCAAGGTGCAACGTTTTCTCTCCCTGCCAGGGGGACAGGGCGTTGCAGCTAGGGATGAAGCGACTTCGGCGATTCGAGAGTTGGCCGAGCGCCAACACGGCGTGGTTGTCTGGAGGCAACTAACTGCTCTGGGACTTGGGGCTCGACTGATCGAGAGTCGTGTTGAGCGGGGCCGTTTGGTGCCAATCCACCGAGGGGTCTTCGCGCTCGGGCACCTGCGTATCGGGCTATATGGCGAATGGATGGCGGCCGTTCTGGCCTGCGGGCCGGGAGCCGTGCTCTCGTACGGAAGCGCGGCCCAGCTCTGGGGGATACGAGGATCTCGAAAGCCGATCGAGGTAACTCGTGTGTCCGGGCACCGGCGGCCGCACGGCATTCGCTTGCACCAGACCCGAACGCTCCCGGAGGAGCACACCACCATCGAAGCAGGGATCCCGGTTACGACCCTCGAGCGAACCTTGCTCGATACCGCCGCGCGCCTGGATGAACGGCAACTGGAACATGATCTCGTTGAGGCCGACCGGAGTCGCCGCCTGCGCTGGCAGGAGCTGAATCGAATCGTCACGGACTATGGATCCGGACGCAAGGGCGTGCGACGATTCAAGCGGGTAATCGAACGAGTGGATCCGCGGTTCGCGGAGGCCGTTTCGCCATCGGAGGTCGACTTCCTGGCGCTCTGCCAGCGCGCAGGCCTGAGGCTGCCCCAGGTGAACGTCCTTGTCGAGGGCAAGCGCGTCGACTTCTACTGGCCCAAAGAGCGCCTAATCGTGGAGGCCGATAGCTACGACTACCACGCCGACCGACCCGCCTTCGAGCGCGACCATCAGTCGACCGTGGACCTGGAGGTGGCCGGTTACCGAGTGCACCGCACCACGTACAAGATGCTTCAGTCCAACCCCAGTCCCTTTCTTCGCTTGGTGCGGGAATCATTGGCCAGCTGATGGCTGCAACGCTTTGTCCACCCCGCACGGGGACAAAGCGTTGCAGCCGACGCGATGGACCCGGACCCACCCGAGTTGCAACGTCTTATCCCCCTACGGGGTGGACAAAGCGTTGCAGCGACGAGCTAAGCGGCCGGCGACTCCAGCCACTCACGCATCGTCGCATGACGGGACTGGTGCACGCTGGAGGCGAGCTCTTCGCGCAGGTCGCCGAGGGTGCCGTAGCGCTCGGCGACGACGTTGTGGCGATGGATCGTCTCGAGGTTCTCCTGGCGGGCCATGACGAAGGCCTCGGCCGGCAGGTCGGGGTAGCCCTCGACGACGGCGCGGATCATCTCCCGCACGCAGTCCTCGACGAAGCGCGGTTGCGAGTGGGCCTTGGCGACCACGGCCAGCTCGTCGGGGCGCTTCATCAGCTCGTAGATCTCCGAGCTCATCGAGCTCTCGACGATGCGCAGCAGCTCCGGCGCATCGATCCAAGCCTCGCCGCCCTCGGGGCAGCCGATGTAGAGGGTGCCGATGCCACGCTGGTTGTGGGTGGCGATGGGGACGGCCTCGATCGCCCGCTCGATCTGCTCCTCGTCGAAGCCGGCGTCAGCGAGCCGTTCGCGGCCCAGCTCGGCGACCATCTCCTGCGCACAAGGGCAGGCGGTCATTCCTTGAGCCTGCACGCCGGTAAGCGTGCGGGTGCCGCGCTCGGAGGCGACGGCGGTGCCGAAGAGGCCGTAGATCTCCTGGGTCGAGTGTCCGGTCGCTGGCGTCTCTACCGTCTCCGGATAGCGCGCCTCGACCGAGACCTCGGCGCGGCGACCCTGTTGGCGCTCGCGCACCCGCTGGGCGATATGGGCGGCGAGAACCTCGGCGCGGAAGGCCTCGCCGAGCACGACATCGTCGATCGCCTCGCCGACGATCTCCTCGAAGCGCGACATGTGGACTCCCGCCTGGCGCGGCTCGAGATCGACGAAGCACTCGAAGTTGGCGTGGAAGAGGTTCTCGGTGCCGTCGGCCTTGACCCGGATCACCTTCTCGACCCCGGTCACACCGACGCGCGAGAGGCTCACCTGGGTGGCGGGCACCGACGCCTGCACGTCGGGCGCGGAGCGTGCGGGTGTCGTCGTCTGGCTGGCCAAGGTTTATGAAGCGTAAGCGACTGGGGCCCTCGGCCGGCGCCCCGCCGGGGGGACCGAACCGATTCTTCTGCCTATACTTCGCAGCGGCCGGAGCGTTGGGGTCGGCCTCCCCGGCCAGGGGGAGAGGGTTGCACCGGAGGCAGTGAAGATCGAACCGTTGGAGACGGTCCCGCGGGGACTGGATCAGGATTCGGATGGGCAGCCGTTTGCGGAGCCGGAGGAGCTGCGCGGGCTGATCGCGCTGGGGCGAGAGCGCGGCTACCTCACCTTCGAGCAGATCGCGACCACGCTCGAGGAGGTCGAGGTCACCAAGGAGCAGATCTCGGGCCTGCACGCCCACCTGGTCGAACAGGGCGTCGAAGTGCTCGCCGAGGACGGCGTCGACGCGTACAAGGAGGCACGCGCGGAAGAGACCAACGGCGCGGCCTCGAAAAAAGACGCTGAGCTGGACCTGACGGTCGAGCCGAGCCTCGACTCGCTGCGCCTCTACCTGCGCTCGATCGGCCAGGTCGACCTGCTCACCGCAACGCAGGAGGTGGAACTGGCGAAGCGGATCGAGCGCGGCGACATGATCGCCAAGCGGCAGATGGTCGAGGCCAACCTGCGGCTGGTCGTCTCGATCGCCAAGGGCTACCTGGGGCGGGGACTGAGCTTCCTCGACCTGATTCAGGAGGGCTCGCTGGGACTGATCCGCGCCGTCGAGAAGTTCGACTACCGGCGCGGCTACAAGTTCTCGACCTACGCGACCTGGTGGATCCGCCAGGCGGTGACGCGGGCGATCGCCGACAAGGCGCGGACGATCCGCATCCCCGTCCACATGGTCGAGAAGCTGAACCGGGTGACGCACGTCGAGCGCCAGTTGGTGCAGTCGCTGGGGCGCGAGCCGGAGCCGCATGAGATCGCCGCCGAGCTGCGCTGGCCGCTCGACGAAGTGCGCGACATCCTGCGCGTCTCCCAGCTTCCCGTCTCGCTGGAGAAGCCGGTGGGGGACGAGGACGAATCGCAGCTCGGTGACTTCGTCGCCGACGATGAAGTCGCCGAGCCCTTCGAGGAAGCGAGCGAGCACCTGCAGCGCGAGGGGGTGCGGCGGGCGCTCGACGCGCTGCCGGAGCGCGAGCGCCAGGTGATCGAGCTGCGCTACGGCCTCTCCGGCCTGGAGCCGCTGACGCTGGAGGAGGTAGGGCGCACCTTCGGCGTCACCCGCGAGCGGATCCGCCAGATCGAGACCAACACGCTGAAGAAGCTGCGGGCCCTGCCCGAGGCGCAGATGCTGCGCGAGGCCAGCTAAGGCGGCGGGAGGCGAGCGCTTCGAGCCGCGCCTAACGCGGCTCGAGCACGATGACCGAGGCCTCTCGGTCGAGCTTCTCTTGGTAGTCGTCGAAGCCCGCGTACTGCTCGTTGTGCTTGCGCCAGAGCTCGGCGCGCTCCTCACCCTCGGCGACCCGGGCGCGGACCGGGTAGCGCTTGCGCCCGACCTCGACTTCGCCCTCCGGGTTCGCCTGCAGGTTGAGCGACCAGGCCGGGACCCTTGCGTTGCCGGCGTTGGTGTTGATCACGACCACGTTCTCGCCGTCGGCGAGGTAGACGACCGGCGCCGTGCGCTGCTGGCGCGACTTGCGCCCGGTCGTGGTGAGAAGCAGGACCAGGGCGCGGCCGATCTTGCCGCCGATTCGCCCGCCGCTGACGCGGTAGAGCGGCACGTTGAGCTTGCCCGTCCAGCGCAGGCCGGTGGCGCCGAGCGAGTTGGAGATGCGCGCGAGGGTGTGATCGCTGGGCACGATGCGAGTATCCCATTGGCGACTTAGCGGTGCCATGCCCAGGTAAGTCGCCAACCCCCTAGGCTTATGCGATGGCCGAGTCACACCCCTTCCGCCGAGCCGCCGAAGCAAAGGACCTCGACCTGCTCGCCGAGACGCTGCGCGAGGACGTCGAGTTGCACAGCCCGATCCTCTTCCGCGGCTTCGAGGGCCGAGAGATCGTTACGCAGGTCCTCACCCACGTCGCCGCCACCCTGGAGAACCACTTATATAGACGAGCTCCGCGAAGGCAACTCCGTGGCCCTCCGCTTCAAAGCCAACGTCGGCGACCGAGAGCTGGAGGGCATCGATTTCCTTGAGCTCGACGAAGGCGGCCGCGTAGCCGTCCTCACCGTCTTCATGCGCCCGATGTCCGCCCTGACGGCGTTCAACGAGCAAATGGTGGAGCGCCTGGGCGTCGCGCCCTGACGATTCCTCTATAGACAGTGAGTACGCAGTTGCGTCCACTTTGGCCAGGGCAGCCAGGGAAGTTCCAGCGCGTGAGTTCCGCGCTCATCTCAGTGAGATGTTGAGCGAGGTGGCCGACCGGCACCGCATCATCTATCAAGTGATCGGCTCCGATCGCACGGTTCGCGTCGCGGCTATTCGCCATCGCTCGGCCGCATACGGCAACGATCCTCGTTAGGCGGCTCGTTCTATCTAGAATGGGCCTATCTCCTGGGGGAGTGTCCGAGTGGTTAAAGGAGATGCGCTGTAAACGCATTGGCTCTGCCTACACAGGTTCGAATCCTGTCTCCCCCATATGAGCAACCTCGATGGCCGTGTGATCGCGATTGCCGGGGTCGCCGGCGGACTTGGGCCTGTGGTGGCGGAGCGGCTCGCTGCTGCCGGCGTGACGATCGGCGGGGCTGACGTTGCGCAGGAGCGCGTTGATCGGGTTGGCGCCGAGCTCGATTTGCCGGCGGAGCGCTGGGACGGGCGCGCGGTCGACTTGCTCGATGAGGAGGCGACGCGGGACTGGTGCGCGGCGCTGCTCGAGCGGTTCGGGCACCTCGACGCCCTGCTGCATCTGGTCGGTGGTTGGCGCGGGGGAGAGCCGTTGCACGAGGCGCCGCTCGCGGACTGGGACCTCCTGCACGACCTGCTGGTTCGCACCGTCCAACACACCACGCGCGCCTTCCACGACGCGCTGCTCGCCAGCGAGCACGGGCGCTTCGTCCTCGTCTCTTCCAAGCAGGCGCAGGCGCCGACCAACACCAATGCTGCCTACGCCTCCGCCAAGGCGGCCGCCGAGGCTTGGACGTTCGCCCTCGCCGATGGCTTCAAAAGCACCTCCGCAACCGCCAACGTCATCGTCGTCGACGCGATCCTCACGCCGCGCATGCGCGAAGAGAACCCCGACGAGCAGTTCCCCACCTTCACCCCCGCCGAGGACATCGCCGAGGCGATCGCCTTCCTCTGCTCGGACCCGTCGAAAAAGATGAACGGGCAGCGTTTCCCGCTTACGATGAGGGAATGAGCAAACCCACCAAGGGCGAGATGACGATCGGCGAGCTGGCCGAGCGAACCGGGATGACGGTGCGCAACATCCGCGCCCACCAGACCCGCGGATTGCTGCCGCCGCCGGTCGTCCACGGTCGCACCGGCTACTACAACGAGGACCACGTGGCGCGGATCGAGCTGACCCGCGAGATGCAGGCCGAGGGGCTCAACCTGGAGGCGATCCGGCGCATGATGGAAGGGGTCAACGGCGCCGCTGAGGAGATCTTCGACCTCACGCGCACGCTGCGCGCCCCCTTCGAAGAGGAGGCACCGGAGATCGTCGAGCTGACCGAGTTGGGGGAACTCTGGAGCAAGGAGGTCGAGGAAGGGCGCGGCCTCGAAATGCTCGAACGGGGCGAAAAGCTCGGCGTCATCCGCTCCCTGCCCGACGGCAAGGTCGAGGTGATCAGCCCACGCATGATGGCCGCCGGCGCCGCGCTGGCCGAAGTCGGCATGAGCCCAGACGCCGTCCTCGCCACCGCCGAGAAGCTGCGCCGCAAAGCCAACGACATCGCCCAGCTCTTCACCCAGCTCTTCCTCGAGCAGGTCTGGGAGCCCTTCGACCAGGCCGGCCACCCCGAAGGCGACTGGCCCAAGGTGCGCGAGGCCCTCGACCGCACCCGCCCGCTGGCCGCCGACGTCCTCCAGGGCATCTTCCAGATCGCGATGGCCGAGGCCACCGACAAGGCGATGTCCCGCACCATCCGCAGCGTCGCGCGCAGCACCCGTTAGAGAAACCCCGCGCTTCCCCGTCGCCGCTTTCCCAGCAGAGAGCCAAATTCCTATGGGAACGCGCGTGGCCTTGACATTCGCAAACAACTCTGTTCTCATTCCCGCACAGTTGATGTACGAAGTAGTTCAGTTCGCAAAGGGATGCGGACGGAACTGACACAGGGACATAACCGAGCCTCGAGGAAGCCGCAAAGGGAAGCGGCGGGCAGAGGGGCTCACGGGACAAGGAGAGAGATCTAGATGTTCTCGACGCTACGCACGCGATTCGGGATCCCGGGAGTCATCTCGGTGATAGCCCTAGTCTTCGCAATGTTGGGCGGCGCCTACGCCGCCCAGAGCAACTCCGGCGGCAAGGCGACCGCCTCGGCAAAGGCCAAGAAAGGACCGCGCGGTCCTAAAGGTGCGACCGGGCCAACTGGGCCGGCAGGCGCACAGGGCCCCGCAGGCCCCGCCGGCGCCAAAGGCGACGCCGGCACCAACGGATCTAACGGATCTAACGGTGCCACCGGACCGACCGGACCGACCGGCAAAACCGGTCCCACGGGTCCGACTGGCGCCACGGGAGCTACAGGCTTCAGCGGCTTTACCGCGACGCTGCCCTCGGGCAAAACGGAGACGGGAGCCTGGAGCATTGTCGAGAGCACGTCGGCCTCCGTGAATATGTTTTCGTCACTCTCCTTCGCGATCCCGCTGGCAAATGGTGGTGCCGAAGGTTCCGGCTTCGGTTTCAACAAGAAACAGACCGAAGAAATCGAAGCAGAAATAATCGAACCCGGGGGCTGCAAAGGAAGCGTCGCTAAACCAACCGCCCCGGCGGGTAAGCTCTGCGTCTACACCGCCTACGAAAATATTGAAAATTCACCCGTCACTCCTGTGGGTTTTATAGAACCACGGTCGTTTGAAGGTGGATTTGGTGCCTATAGCACCAGCGGTGCGGCTCTGTCCGGGCCCTATGTTGAAGGCTCAGCCAAAGAACCGGCCAAGATCGAATCCTACGGAGCCTGGGCCGTAACCGCTCCTTAGTTGGATGACCCTGCTTCGCGTGCCCATGTCCCTTCCAGTTCCCGGGCGCGCGAAGCACACCACATTGCCGACCATGAGGGAGCACAGCTATGGCGCCAAGTCCTAGCTCCCATCAAATCCACCGCATAGTCGCGGGAATTGGTACCGCGATCGGTTTGCTCTTCGTCAGCGGCGTGCTCTTCGCAGCCACCGCCTCGGCGAGCTTCGAACAGGTCGGCATCTTTGCGGGAGGTGAAAAATCGCCGATTGAAGCCGTAGGTGGCATAGCTGTCAACACCACTGGAGCCGGTGGGGTGGATGCGGGTACGGTCTACGCGGCGACCTCCCGGCGCCAGCTCATCCAGTACGGCCCGACAGGAAAACTGCTCGGAGCGACAGCTTTGCCTGACGAAGCGCTTGCGATGGCTATTGATCAAATCACGGGTAACGTCTACATCCTCGGGGCCGGCGAACTTGGCGTCAAGGTTTTCAGCGCCGATGGCTTGCATCAGATAGCTGCATTCGGCGAACGCGTGAAAAGTACGGTCCCAATCAGCGCAAGCCCGGAAAAGTTCCACACCGCGAGGAGGATCGCCGTTGATGCGTCCGGCACCGTCTACGTATCGGAGTTCGGCTTTGCAGAGGCTTCCGAACCGGGTGGCCAACACGCAAGGGTGATGGTGTTCAAACCGCAGGCCGCTGGCGATTACGAACACTACGCCTACGCCGGGCAGGCAAACGACATCGCCGCCTACCACGAAGGAATCAACTACGAGAACGGGGTGGGACTCGCGCTCGACTCTGACAGCAATCTTTATGTTGCCGGAGAAGCCGCGATTTACGAGTTCGCGCCGAATGAACCCAACACTCCTGTTTGCGAATACCAGCTTCCTGGCAGCGGTATCCAGGGAATGACGATTAACCCCGAAAACGGGGAAGTCTTTTACGACAACTACAAGCCTTCGGACGGGAAGGGACACCAACTTGCCTGTAACTCCGAAGGCAAGTTCATCGAAGTCGGTGTGTTCCCTATTGCTCCGAGACCTACGGCGATACGTGAAGTCAAGGCGCTGGCCTTCAACCCGTCTATTAGCTGGGAAGCCACCCGTCCCGCCGGCGTCCTCTACGCCGCTGGCTACGAAGGCCTCGGTTACATCTTCGCCGGTGCCAAGGAATTCCCGCCGGCAATCCAGTCGGAGTCGGTCTCCCGCATGGGCGCGACGACGGCGACGCTCGGCGCCCTGATCAACCCGCGCGGCTCTCAAACCAGCTACGCCTTTGAATACATCGATGACGCGGCCTACCAGGCCAACGAACCCGATGAGCACCAAGCCCTGACGGTGAGCGCCAGTGGGGGTGTCTTTGGCCTCGGCTTTGAAGGCCGCCGCTTCGGTGGGCCGGGGATCGCGAATCTCACCGCGGGCTCCAAAGCCGCCACCGCACTTCGCACTGCCACCGCCACCGCGACGCTCAAAGGCGCGGTTGGGACAGGAACCCTGAAAGGCGCCAGCGGGAAAGGGACCCTGATCGCGGGCTCCAGCGTGATCACCTCGGTGAGCACCAGCAAAGGCAGCTTTGAGGTGGGCCAGGGGATCAAGGGCGAAGGCATCCCCGCCCTAGACGAAAAAGGCAATCCCATCGACACGACAATCGTCGCCATCAAAGCCGAAGAAGGGCTCCCCACCGCGGAAATAACGATCTCAAGACCGGCCAACAAATCGCTCACCCACGTCAACCTCAGCTCCGGCGCTGCCGCCCTCACCGAAGTGAGCACCAAAGAAGGCAGCTTCGAAGTCGGCCAGGCAATTGAAGGCGGGAGCATCCCGCAGGATTCCAAGATCACCGCCGTCAACGCAGGCGAACTGACCCTCTCCAAACCCGCCACAGCCGCCGCAACGGGGCTGGCAATTCGGGCCGGCTTCCCAACTCTCACTTCAGTAAGCGCCGGCGTCGGCAGCTTCGAAGTCGAACAGGGGGTCCAGGGCGAAGGCATACCAGCCGGAACCACGATCAAAGCCGTCAAAGGCAACGAACTCACACTGTCAAAGCCGACGATCAAACCCGGCGCCGGCGTTGCGATCTCCTCTCCAGGGCCGGCTCCGCTGGCTGCGGGTGAGCGGATCGAAGGCCCCGGCATCCCGCCGAACACCACGATCGCCTCGATCAAAGCCGGCGAAGCGACCCTCTCCAACCCCGCCACCGCCTCGGGGACGAACGTCCTCCTGCATGCCGGCCTCCCCGCCGGCGTCTCGGCAGCGCGGCTGCGCCAAGCCTTGGAAGACCTGCCGACGATCGGCGCTTTGAACGTCGAGGTCAGCGGCGGCCCCGGCGATGAAGCCGGATCCAAACCCTATGAGATCACCTTCACGGGAGCTTTCGAGAACGTCGACGTCCCCCAGTTGAGCGCCGATGGCTCGGACCTCAGCGGCGGTGCCGCCACGGCCACCGTGCAGACCGAGCACAACGGCGGCGGCGGCTTTGCCCAAGGCGCCACCGAAGCGCCGCCCGGCGGCGCCGAGCTCGGCAGTGGACAGAGCCCGCTCAGCGCTTCGGCCGCCCTGACCGGCCTCGCGGCAGGCGCCGCGTATCGCTACCGCGTGATCGCGACCAGCCACTGCTCACCAAGCGACAAAGCAAAAGCGTGCGAAGCGATCGGCGCCACGCAGGCGTTTCACACCTTCCCGCCGGAAGCGCCGGAACCCCCCGACGCACGCGCCTACGAGCTCGTCTCGCCCGCCGACAAGCGAGGAGGCGAGGTATTCCCGGCCCAGCCGGAAGTCGGCAGCTGCAAAAGCGAAGAATGCAAGCCGGGACTCCTCACTCAGCGTTTTCCGATGCAGAGCTCGCCCGACGGCGAAGCGGTGGTCTATGAGGGTTTCCCCTTCTCCTTCAGCGAAGGAGCGGTGGTTGAAAACCAATACATCTCCCGCCGCGATGAAAAAACAGGCTGGCAGACGACGATCCTCAGCCCGAAGCTGCAAAGCGGTGGCGAAATGCAGGGCTACCAAGCCTTCAACGCCGAGTTGACCCAGGGCTTGCTCTACCAGCGCAGCCCTGCCCTCACTCCCGAAGCGCCAAGCGAATACGCCAACCTCTACAGCCAGCCAACCGCAGATCCGCTGGCGCTCAGCCCACTGCTGGAGGCAGAACCGCCCAATCGGCCCGCCGGCGAACTGTTTCTCACCTACGCCGGCGCTTCTGCTGACTTCTCCCGGCTCTTCTTCGAAGCCAATGACGCGCTGACCGCGGAAACGCCGTTTGCTCCCGAAGCGGTAGACGGCGGTCGAGCAAAGAACAACCTCTATGAATGGACCGACGGCCAGTTGCGCTTGGTCAACGTGGCTCCAGGCAACACCGAAACTGCTCCGGGAGCGGCCTTCGGCGCGAAGGTAGAAGGAGAACAGGTCAAGGCCACCCTCTCCCACGCGATCTCCGCCGATGGCTCGAGGGTCTTTTGGACTTCCGAATTGGGCCAAGTCTACGTCCGCGAAAGCGGCGAAACGACCCGCGAAATAGCCGACCATGCCGGCAAGTTCCTCACTGCCTCGGCCGACGGTTCCAAGCTGCTGCTCAGCGACGGCCGCCTCTTCGACCTCGGAGACGAAGAACCAATGGTTGACCTCACCGAAGGCAAAGGCGGCTTTCAGGGCATCGCCGGCCAAAGCGAAGACCTCTCCTCCATCTATTTCATCGACACCGAAGTGCTCGACGAAACGCCCAACGACCAGGGCGCGCTCGCCAAAGCCGGCAAGAACAACCTCTACTTCTGGCGGGAAGGCAAAAGCCACTTCATCGCCACGCCGCTTCCCCAAGACGGCCCCGAAAGCGATGGTGTGGGGGATTGGGCTGCCTCTCCCGCCCAGCGCAACGCCGAGGCCAGCCGCGACGGGCGCTGGCTCGCCTTCCTCTCTAAAGCGCCCCTAACCGGCTATGACAACACCGGCCTCTGCAAATCTGACAACGCAGGAGGGTTCCTCAGCGGCCCCTGCGCTGAGGCCTTCCTCTATGACTCAGCCACCGGCAAGCTGGTATGCACATCCTGCAACCCCAGCGACCAGCGGCCGCTCGGCAACTCCCGCCTGCGGGTGATCCAAAGCGCGGCCGGCTCCCTGCCCCAGCCGCGCTACCTCACAAACTCCGGCCGCCTCTACTTCGACAGCCGCGACTCGCTCAGCCCCTTTGACACCAACGACGGCGTCGAAGACGTCTACCAGTACGAGCCGCAAGGCGTGGGAACCTGCAAACGCCAAGGCGGCTGCGTCTCGCTGATCTCGGCCGGGCACGAACCGGTCGACTCCAACTTCCTCGCCGCCGATGAAAGCGGCAAGAACGTCTTCTTCACCAGCCGCGACCAGCTGACGCTGCGCGACAAAGACGAGCTGACCGACCTCTATGACGCCCGCGAAGGCGGCGGCATCCCAGCCGAGAGCGAAGTGGCCAGGACCGAATGCCAGGGCGAAGCCTGCCAGCCCGCGGCCTCTCCGCCCAACGACCCGACGCCCGGCACGAGCGCCCTGCAAGGGGCCGGCAACGTGGATGAGCAGAAGGCGGCGAAGAAGAAGCACAAGCAGAGGAGAAAGCACGCCAAAAGGAACAGGCAAAAGCAAGCCAAGCACAAGCGCGGAGGCGCAAGGTGACCCGCGGCAGCCTCATAGCGCTGCTCGCGGCACTGAGCCTCCTCGCCGTCCCAGCGGCTGCCCAGGCGGATTTCGGCATCGTGCCGGGCAGCGCCAGGGTGACTGCGCTCAACGGTGACGGCACGATCGACACCCAGGCCTCCTCGCATCCCTACTCCTTCACTGCGCACTTCGACCTGAAGACCGAGGCAAGCGGCCACACCGAAGGCGGCGAGATGCGTGACGTCTTGATCGACCTGCCGCCCGGCTTCATCGGCAACCCCCAGGCGATGCCGCGCTGCCCCCGCCAGGAGTTCGAGGGGGGCAACCCGCAGTGCGCCCCCAGCACCCAGGTCGGCGTGCTGCAGGCCACCCTCCCCGGCTTCGGTCAGGTCACCGGCCCCGTCTACAACCTCCTGCCGCCGCCCGGGATCGCCTCCCAGTTCGGCTTCAGCAACCTCAGTCTCAACTCCTTGCAGTACGCCTCGGTGCGAAGCGAGGAAGGCTATGGGCTCGGCTTCCTGGCGCCGGCCCTGCCGGTCGAGGTGACCTCGGTGACCGAGACGATCTGGGGGGTGCCGGCGGACTCCGACCACGACGCCCAGCGCGGGGCGACGGCGATCAACGGCGGTCCCCCCGTGGCATCTGATGCTCCCAAGCTGCCCTTCCTGACGATCCCCGCCTCTTGCGAGGGAACGTTCAAGACCACGGTCAAGGTCGACTCCAAACAGAATCCCGGCGATTTCACCGGCGAAGCTGTGGAATCACTCGACACCGCCGGCAACCCGGCGCCGATGACCGGATGCGACGGTGTCCCCTTCGCGCCGAGGATCTCCTCTCAGCCGACCACCAGGCTGGCCGAGAACCCAAGCGGCTTGGACTTCGAGCTGAAGCTGGCAAACCAAGGATTGCTCGGTCCGGGGGCGATCGCCGAAACCGAGCCCAAAAAGACCGTAGTCACCTTGCCCGAAGGCTTCACCGTCAACCCTTCATTGGCCGAAGGCATCGGCGTCTGCTCTGAAGCCCAGTACCGGGACGAGAAGATCGACAGCCCCGCCGGGGCGGGCTGCCCGGAAGGATCGAAGCTCGGCTCGGTGATCGCCCAGTCACCGCTCTTGGA
>JAWVFJ010000004.1:0-53941 GCA_033856275.1 Solirubrobacterales bacterium | reverse complement strand
TTTGCTGGTATGGCCGCCCGACGCCGGGGGTGTGGCCGGACCAAGGGTTGCCGTCGATCATCGGAGCGATCGACGACCGACGCCGCGACGGCCTGTGGCTCGGCTTTGGGAGTCGCGACTGGCTTGGGGGTGGGATGTCGATCGCCAGTCGATAGAACCGCCACGAGAAGGGCGACGCCGATTGCGACACCGCCGGCCGCGAGCATCCTGGCGCGGCGCCTCGGACGCGGTATCCGCTGGCGCCGTTTGCCGACCAACGCCTCGATTCGCTGTTCGCGCTCTTGCTCAAAATCCTCCCGACGCTCGCGCAGGGGGACCGCTTCCTGCGCAAGAGCTGCGAGTGGTTCGACAACCGCCGTGTTCTGGTCGTCTTCCGCAGATTCCAGGGCAACGCCGAGCTCAGGCTCTTTGGTCCCAGATGAACTACGGCCGAGGCCCACGGCTCTGCCTCCTTACTCTGCGATTACTCCGCGATACATGTTGCAGTTCCCTAAGTTTGCGCTCCTGGAACCAAACCCGCAAGCTGATATTCGTTGGAGGTAGGTGCCTGTAGACCAAAAGGCCGGTTCCGGGCTCGGTTTCGCGCTGTGCGCTCGCGGGCAGCAGATCGCGGTAGGTCTCTCCTTCGGTCCTTGACCGGCGCCCTTTCTCTCCCGCCGTCTGGGAGAACTGCTCAAAGCGGCCGGTGCCGACGATTCGGGAGAAGTAGGTGGTCGTCTCGGGGTCGGCGGTTCCCGAGCCGACGATCTTGGCCGCGTGGTTGTTGACGGCTGTGGGCGCCCGTTGCCCGTAGATCGCGCTCAGCTGCGAGAAGTCCTGGACGATGGTGAGCAGCTGAATCCCCTGGCCCGCGACGGTCGCGGCCACCTTGTCCAAGTTCGGGATCGGGGCGATTGTCGCGGCCTCATCGAGCAAAAGCAGCAGCGGCGGGTCGAGCGGCTTCCCGGTCGCCGCGGTCGACTCCGCGACCACGGCAAGCAGTTCTTGAACGAGCATCGAGAAGAGGGGCGCAAGTCGCTCTTGTTCATGCTCGGGTGCACACAGGTAGAGGGTGTTCGCACCTCCATCGAGCAGCGTTGTCGGCGTGTAATCGGCACCGGCGGTCTCTTCAATGACGTAGGGGTCACTGAAGGCTTCAACCGTGGCCTGGGCAGTGCTGTAGACGGAGGCGCGTTGGCGCTCCTCGCGATTGAGCGTCGCGCGCCAGGCACGCAACGCATCGCCGACGCCGCTGTCTTCGAGCAGGCCCGTCACTTCAGCCTTGCTCGCCTCCGCTCCTTCGTCCAACCAGCGAACTACCTGGCTGACCGGCCGGTCATTTGTAGCCGCCGCGAAAAGGAGCGGCGCGAGAAGCTTCTCGGCCATCGACGCCCAGAACTGGGCATCTTGGATTCCGCCACCGCCGACGATGTTGGACGCGCCGACGAGCCAGTGCGCGACCCGCGTCGCACCCCTCCAGCTCCTCGCTCCCCACAGCGGCGTCGCCCGCGATCGGGGTACTTCGGTTACGTGCGCGGGGTCGAACACATGGACCTCGCCCATCGACTGGCGTCGGGCGATGGTCGCGCTCAGCAGGTCGGTCTTGACCGAGGTGACCAGCATCGGCCCGTTCCACTCGAGAGCCGTGGGGATGACAAAGCCCGTCGTCTTGAAGGTCTGGGTCGGCGCGAACACGATCACCGATTGGCGCTCCTCGGCGGCGAGAAGCATTCCGCCCCTGCGTCCCAGCGTGAGCCGACCGGGCTGGGGGGAGGGGACCCGAAGCAATTGCAGGTCGCCCCGGGTTGCCATTCGGGCGCTGGGCGCCTGCTTTGGGGCACCCGTTAGAGGGAGGTCGACGCCGAGGCGATCGAGAGCTTGCTTTGCGAAGTAGGCGACGCCCGCCAGCGCGGCGCACACGGCAGCGAGGACCAGATAGAAGCCGACCGCGCCGGGGAGGTCGCGACCGATGCCGCGCGGCCACGCCTTGCGGGGTTCCTCCAGATGGAAGGGGAGGCGGATCGCGGTCATCAGGAGCTGGTTGAGCGTGATCGGTGCCCAGCCGTCGCCGAGGAGCGCCCCCGCGATTGCACCAGTGAGCCAGAGCGTCGCCAGCACTATGGCCAGGGCAGCCCCAGCGATCCAGTAGATCCGGGTCTCATCCTTCATTCGGCCACCGCCGGGGCGATCACACCCATCTGCTCGTCGGTGAAGGTGATCTCCTGCTCGAGGCCCGACATGCGCTGCTGGACCAGTTCGGCTTCCCGGCCCATCACCCAGAGGGCCTCGCCGACCCGCAGGCTCATCGAGAGTTCGGTCTGCGTCTCGGTCAGGCCCAGGTCGCCGCGCAGGATGGATCGCTGGTCGGGGGACTGCTGGTAGAGGACGACGCAGCCCGCGTCGGCGACGAGCCCTTGGATGATCTTCGCCTCGCGAGACCCCGTCGCGCCCGAGACCCCGAAGTCAGACAGCTTGTGAAGCGACAAGATGTTTTGGCAGCCGATCTGCCTGCAGAGCTTGAAGTTGCTCTGCAGCCACTCGGCGACGGCGAGATTGCCCGCGATGCGCCACACCTCCTCCACCACGACGATCGTCTTTCGCATCGGAACGCCGGTGCGATCGGACTCGCGCTTTCGTTCCAGCAACAGCGCCTGCTGCCACGCCGCCGCGCAGGTGGTGATCACGCCGAGCGCCGCGGAATCTTGGACCGCGCTCAGGTCCAAGATGACCACCGGCGCACCGAGGTCGATCCCCGGCGAGGTCGGCCCGTCGAACATCCCGCGCAGGTCCCCCTCGCAGAGGCGCTGCAGCGCCAGCGCGCTCTCCCGGTTGGCGGCGGCGAACTCCTCGGCGTTGGCAGCATGGACCCCCGCGACCATCGCCTCGCGGGGGTCGAGAAGCGCGTCGACGACCATCGGCAGGGTCGGCTCGCCCTCCCCGCAGTCCTCGTTCACCAGGTCGAGCGCAACCCGCAGCCCGGCCTCCTCCTCCGGCGTGAGGTCGCGGCCAAGCGCCGCTTGCACGACCGAGCGAAGCAGCGACAGCTGCGACTCGCGGCTGCCCCGGCGCGTCAGCGGATTGAGCCGGATCTCTCCGCCGGGCCGAAGTTCCAAAGGCGGGTATCCGAGGGCACGGCCAAGCGGTCCGTACTCCCCCTTTATGTCGACGACCCAGACGTCTCGGGCGAAGGGACGCTGGCGAAGCAGGTAGGTCTTGATTCCCGATGACTTCGCGTAGCCGATGCCGCCGACGTAGATCGTGTTGGGACTGCGGACGAGCCGCCGCGAGTAAAGCTCCCAAGGGTCATAGGCGAAGGCGCCTCCGTAGGCATCGGTGCCGATGTAGATGCCTGGAGCCCGGGCGCCGCTTTGCGCGATGAACGGATAGGCCGCCTGGAAGTGGGCGGTCGTGACCGAGTGGCCCGGGCGCGCCCCGCGCCGGCCGAGGATCACAGGAGCCCCCGGCAGAGCGGCAGGGTGTTGGCGAAGCCCGCCTCCTGCTCTCCCCAGAGCGGCTGCAGCTCGAGGCGGGCGAGCTGGGCGCCGTGCTCGACCTCGCTCTTGGTGCGATCGAAAAGCTCGGGCGTGGCGTTGTAGGCGCGGACGAGGCCGACGATGCGAAGCTCGGCGTGGCCGTCGGCAAGCTCCTCCTCGCGTCGCGAGCTGGCCTGTTGGCGCCGCCGCGTTCGCGCCGTCGTCATCTGCCCGTGGCGGTTGCGGCCCATCTCCTCGGCAACCTCGGCCGTCTGCGCCATCTCGGCCTTCCTCATAGCCACCGAGTAGGGGACCGGCTCGATCGTCACCGAGACCGCTCGCAAGGACGAGCCCTGCATCAGGAGCGGCGCGAGGAAGGTCGGCCCGACATCGGAGCGCGGCCATGAGGAGATCCAGTAGGTGCAGTGGTAGGCGGAGTCCGAGCGGTAGTGAGACCAGCTGGTCTCATCCGCGTGCGGTCCCATCAAGGCCGGGTCGACGCCTTCGCGCTTGGGATCGTCGAGCGCGGCGCGGGTTCTGGCCTGGCGGCCGAAGGGGTCGAAGGCGTCGCGGATCACCTCCGCGTACTGGCGCGGGCGAAGTAGGCCGAAGACCGTGATCTCGGCCGTGCCGAGACGCTGGGCCATCGCCTCGGCCTCGCGCAGGACCAGCTCGCAGGCGCCCTCATCGCCGCCGCCCAGCCGCTTGATCTCCTTCGCCCCCCGCCCGTAGTCGATCTGCAGGGCAAGCAGGACTTCGTGCTCTTGGGTGACCGGCGCCGCCGACTCCAGCAGCTCGATGTAGGAGCGAACGATGTCGGAGTCCAGGGGGACGCTTCGGTCGCGCTTTTCCTGCATGTAGGAGGCGAGGTCATCGCCCTGGCCCGGCACGGTCTGCTCGATCCACTGGATGCGCCTGACCGGGCTGCCGTCGCGCGCGCAGCCGGCCAAGACCGCGCCCCATGCTTCGAGCGCTCGTTCCTGCTCGGCCGTGTCGCGCAGCGCAAAAGCACCGGCTCGAACCGCGAGCGCCACTGTGTAGGTCCCCTCGCGTCGGTCGCACATCACGCCGACGTGATCTGAGCCGTAGGGGATCGAGAGAAGCTCGAGCCCCCCAAGCTCCGGGGGAAGCGAGGGCACGTGTTCTTGCTCGCCGCCCTCGCCGACGCTCATTCCAAGGCCCGGCGAGGAGGAGCGATATTGGCCGCCGGTCTTCCGGCGCCGCCAGTACCACCGTGCGATTACCGGCGTCCACTCGTCCACCGTCCGGCCGTTGAACGGCAAGAAGATCGCAGCCGCGCCGAGGAGGAGCATGAGCAGGGTGAAGACCACGCCCGCCAGCCCGCCAATGACATAGAGCGCAAAGAGGCCGAGGGCAGCGGCACCGGCTAGGACGGCGACCTGGCCGGTGCGCAGCCCGCCAATGAGTGAGCGCTGCTCCAGCGGGCCGAAGCGGTAGCGCCGACTCATTTCGGGCCTTTCCCGTCGCCCTTGACCGACAGCTCTTGAGGCGGACGAGGTGGCACTTCACTTGCTGCGCCTTTCGAACCGCTCGCGCCGTCGCTCGCCGGCACCTCCGGCGAGCGCTCCTGTTGGCCGGATACTCCTGCGCCTTGCCCAGGCGAGCCCTCGCTTGCCGCCTGCGCCACCCCGCTCTGCGCGAGGTGGCCCGCGCTCGATCGCGCCCCGCGGGCAGTGGCGAGCGGTACCGAGGCCGCTGCGCTCGCCGGTGAGGCCGCCCCGGCGCTGGCGGCGCGTTGGCTTGCGCCCGCAGCTGCCCCACCGGCGTTCGCGCCCGAACTGCCAGGGGCACCAGCAGAACCGGAGCCGCCTCCGCCAACGGGCCGTGGCGAGGAACCGCCGCCCGAACCGTTGTCGTCCCCAGAGCCTCCACCGGCGACGTTCCAAACCTCCGGAGGTGACGCGCCCATATTGGAGCGCGCCATGTTGCGGATCATCTGGGCCTCGTAGGCGAGTTGGAGTCCGCTGACCGCACCCCCGCTGGCGGATCGACGGCCGTAGGCCGCGCTCGTCGCCCCCTCCGCGAAGGGGACGAGCTTCAGCAACATGAACGGCGCGAAGCAGGCCAGCAGCATCAGCGCCGAGGCGAGCAGGAGAGGCTGGATGCCACTGCCGTCTTTCGCGGCTACCAGCGAGGCAGCGAGCGCGATGATCGTGACGATCACGAACTTCGAGGAGATGATGACAACCAGGAGCTCGCACGCACGCCGAAGGGCTCCCGACCAACGCGGCCAGATCGCGGTTGCAAAAGTCGGCGGCAGGAACAAGGCAACGACGTAGATCGACGCCTCGCGAGCGAGCAGCTCGAGCCAAACGAAGAACGCGGCGAAGGCGCCGACTATCGAGGTCAGGAAGACCACGAACAGCGGTGCTGCCACCGCCCCGCCGACCGCGCCGGTTGCTTCCCCGCTAGGCGTCCCCTTGCCCCCGGCAGCCCCGGCGGCGGCGCCCGTTTTGGAGAGCCCGGTGATCGCCGACTTGAAGAAGCGCTGGCTGTGTTCATGGGTCGCCGCCGCGATGCCGTGGCACATGCCATCGGTGGCGACCAGCAGCATTTGCACCACTACGAAGGCCATGCTCGTGGCGATGAAGGCGAGCGGCAGGTTGACGAGGACAGCGCGGGCGAGCAGGCCCCAACTGCCTTGCGCGATCGCCTCGAGCATCGCTAGCAGGACCATCGCCGCCGCCAGTACGGCGGATATCTCGGCCATCTGCCCATACTCGGCCAGGAAGCCTTCGCTCGTCAGGTTCGGCGAAGTGGTCTTCTCGATCTCGGAGGCGACCTGTTCGATCAGCCAGCCCGCCCCTTCGCTGACCCAGGTGGTGATCTGGTCGAAGATGCCGTGTCCGATGCCTTCGATCGCGTCGGTGACGGGGGAGGTGATCGCCCCGACCGCTTTTCCGGTGACGGCATCGCAGGCATCGCCGATCGGGTTGGCTCCGCCGACCGCGCCGCCGATCGCTTCGATGCCGCCGGTGATGGTTCCGCCTGCTCCGCCTACGGCGTCGCAGACGATGTTGGCGTCCGCCTTGGGCGGCTCGGGCTGTGAGACCGTCGCCAAGGCAGCCGCCAAGACGACGAGCAGGCCGAGCAGCGGATAGCTACGGCGCGAGCGCATAGCTTGTGAGCCGGGTCGCGAGGTTCAGGACGTTGTAGGCACCGAGTGGGCCGGGAGGAGTCGCGAGCTTGGGTGTCGGCCCGAAGCTCGCGCGCGTTTCGGCGATCTTCCACTCGCCTTCTGACCAAAGGAGGAGGGTGTGGGTGATGCCGAAGTAGGCGGCGGGTTCGACCGTCGCCGCATTGCCGAACAGGGTGAAGCCCCAGGTGAGAATTCGGGCGCGCTGTGGGGAGAACGACTCGATTCGGTAGCCGACCGGCACGGCGGCGTAGAGGGTCTGCAGCCCCTTTGCCAGGCCGACGCCGATCGGCCCGCTCGCGATTCGCCGCTCGCCCGGCGAGTTCGCCGCCAACATCTCTTCCACGTAGTCGGGAGTCGCCACAGCTTCGATCCGTCGCCGCAGGACGCCCGGCCGCAGGATCGCCGGGGAGGCGAAGCTGCGCTGGTAGGCGGCGACGGCCGTGGCGGCGCCGGTGGGGGTGCGGGGGAACCCGACTGGCACTCCCGCTCGCGTCCTCGCCCCGCCATCTTGGGCAGGTACCGGGGCAGGGACGCTCTGCGTTGGAGCGGTTGCACGGCCGATCAGGAGGCCCAGGAGGAGGGCGGCGAGGATCGGCGCGAACCGCCTGAGTTGAGTTTCGGAGCCGCGCTTGGGTGCGGTCCTCTTCGGCGCGCGGCTCATTTGTGAACCGTGGTGCCGAGAGAGTTGAGGAAGTTGATGAACGCCGGCAGTGCGCCGATTACGAAGGCACCCAACATGGCTATGCCGACCATGTTTCGTCCCGATTGGACCTGACCCGGGTGTCCGTCTCGGCTACCCAGGACCCACTTGCCGATCCCGAAGAGTGCTCCTACGGCGCAGACCAGAAGCATGATTCCGGCCAGCCAGTCGACAAGCTTTTCGAAGGTCGCGCCCCCGGGGCCTGCGTTGAGGTTGGGGTTGATGCTGACCGCGCCGACGAGCAGCTGGAGCTTGACAAAAGTTGCGAGTGCCACGGGCAACTCCTTTGGTTGCGATGTTCCGTGGCCATTGGTGCCGCCAGGCGATTTCTTGATCCACTTTTTGCGTGGACCCGATTTCAAAGCCCGCTAGAGCGCAGTCGGCCGCACCGAACAGCCGCGAAACGCAGTCGGCGGTCGGGCTTCTCGCGGCTAGCGGATGGTGCCGAACTGCTGTGTGGCCTGAGCGCGACTGGCGCTGGAGGACCCGCTCGGGCTGGGTGCGCTCGTTGTCGCGCTGGCGGGAGCAGAGCTGGTGGTCGCGGGCGCCGAGGAGCTTGAGGTTTCTGAGGTCACACCGGATTCTTCTTCGATGCGGCTCTGGAAGGACGATTTCCTGACACGGAGGTCGCTGGGGCTTCCGGCGCCGTAGACAGGAGCATGAGAAGCGGCGCTGGTTGCGGCTGTGGTCGAGCGCGATTGCCCCGATTCGGAGCCATCAGCTGCGGCGCTCGAATGGGTCGGGGTTTTCACCTGGGCTGTTGCTGCCGGACGGGATGTCGTCTGCGGCTCGGGGTTCACGTCGGCCCTTGCCCGGCCGGAATGGCTGTGACCTTCGAAGAGACCAATGCCCGGCCCGATGGCTCCGCTTGCGCCCACTACACAAGCGACCACTGCCGTTGCGCATACGCCCGCCGTGCGGCCTGCCCCGCTCGACGCGACCACTCCTGCCGCGTCGCCGCTGCCTCCAAGATTGAAACGTCGGGCGAGGTCTTGAACCCGGGCCCACGCGTCCGCTGCCAGATGGCTTGGCGTCTCCCACGCGCCACCGGTGAGATGTTCAGCTTTGTCGGCGGCCATTTCCATGAGGTGGACGTGAAATGGCTGGTGGGGGCCTGTGGCGACAAGGGAGGCCACGACTCCAATTTCGATCCAGAGGTCGTCGCTGCTCTCTATACCCATGGCCCTGAAGTGCTTCTCCAGCTTCTCGACGGCTGACTTGTAGCGGCGGTAGGCGGTGCCGTAGCCCCAGCCCAGTGTCTTCGCGGCGTCGCGGAGCGTTTGGCCCTCGAAATAAGTCAAGGCAATGACCTGCTGCTGGTCGCGCCTGAGCTGCCGGACGGCCTCCCGGATCTTGCGCACCCTGTCACGTTCCTCGGCCTCCCCCTCTGGCGTCGGGGCGTCGGGGTCGGCCAGCTCGGGGAGTTTCTCGCTGGCGAACTCGTGAGCTTCTGGCCCTCGTTCGAGACGGCGATTGGTGCGACGCCAGGCACAGAAGACAGTCCAGCCAACGGGGTCTTCGATTTCCTCCCCTCGCCTCACTGCTTTGACGTATTCGCCGTGGGCCTCGCCCAGCAAATCGTCGGCGTGGTTGTGGATGAAGTCGGCGCTGAGGTTGCCCCGCCACAGCCAGCCGATGAAGACGGACCTGGCCCGTTCCATCTGAGCCCCGGTGGGCTCGGCGTCCTCGCTCGGCCTGTACATCATCGTTTCCCCTTTCGGTCATTCTAGTGCCAGCAAACCGCTTTACAAAGCGGAAATAAGCGCCTAGCGGTCCTGGCCTCACTGCCAGGGTGCCGTTTGGGGGTCGTCTTGATCCACTTTTTGAAAAGTGGATCAAGAGCGAGCCTCGGTGACACCAAGAGACCGCAGATGGCGGTCTCCCACTACAGCTCGACGCCCAAGAGGTGCCCCGGCGGCAAACCGCCGCGAGCGGTAGTCGGACGTCCTCGGATCGCGTTCCTCCTCGCGGCCGGGGCATCCGTCCTTCTGCTCGGATGCGCGACGGCTGGGCACGTCGATCGCGCGTCCTCCTCCTTGGTCGCGAGCGCGCGAGCTGAGCCGACCCCCCCGGCTCAGCTCGCCCTCGCGGCTCTTCTCGACAACCGCGACGGAGAGTGATGGCGGCGAGCCCGTCCGTCCTGCGCAGCGTCGGGCTAGCGGCAGGAATCCCCCTTGCCCTGTTCGCCTGCGCTGTCATGCTCGCGCTCTTCGCCGGGATCGTCGTTGGGGGCGCTGCCAGCTGTGGTGGCGGCGCCGTGGGGTCTCTCAGCTCGAAAGTGCCGAAGAGGCTCGTGCCGATTTATGAGCAGGCGGCTGCGAAGTACCGACTCGGAGAGAAAGGGCCGTCGACTCTGGCCGCGATCAACTGGGTCGAGACCGGCTTCGGCACCAACCTTGGCCCTTCCTCGGCCGGTGCCCAGGGCTGGATGCAGTTCATCCCTTCAAGCTGGGAAGCCTTCGGCGTCGACGGCGACGAAGACGGCGACAAGGACCCAGACGATCCCTGGGACGCGATCTTCTCTGCCGCGCACTACCTGCGCCTCTCAGGTGCCCCCGGCAACTGGCACGACGCGATCTTCTCCTACAACCACGCCGAGTGGTACGTCGAAAAGGTGCTCCGCTACGCCGAGCGCTTCGCCGGCTCCGGAGGTAGTGGGGCCTCGGTCGAAGTCGCGGAATGCTCGACCACGATCTCCGGGAGCCCGGTCCTGCGTAAGGCGGTGCGGCTTTTCGCCCCCCGTGCCTTCAAGCCGATCCCCGCTCGCCTCTGGGTCGGTGAAGGTGCCACCCAATCGGTCGACGCACGCATTTGGCCTGACGCCGTTTGGCTGCTCGAGACATACGACCTGCGAGTCACTGCTGCCCGCGAGGCGGGTCACCAAACGCACGGCGACGGCACTGCGATGGACATGGTGCCTGCGGCAGGACGGGGCTGGGATGAGACTGCGCTCAGGGCCGCGCTTGACCTCGGCTGGATTCCAAGCTGTGGGCCGTCTGGCAGCGCGCCCGTCTGTCCCTTGGCGCCAGCGATTCAATTTGTGGGCTACAACGGCTATCCCGATCACGGCGATCCCGCCCACACCGGCAGTCCGCACCTGCACGTCTCTTGGAGTAGCTCCGAATACGGCTGCCCCGGCCTCTGCGCGCCGCGCCAATGGGTGGAGGTATTTCCGTGGGCGGAATAGCCGGGAGCCCGGGCGGCGCGGACGCATCTGGATTCCTCGCGCCGATTTTCCGCGCCTCGCGTTGGGGGGCGAACTTCGGTTTCTCGTGGATTGAGGGTGTATGGCGACTTGTTGCGTGCCGGTTCCTTGCGGCACGGATCTGGGGCGCGAGGAATCCAGATGCGTCCACTAACCGAAACAGAAACCAAGTTGGAAGCGGGGGGTCGTCCTGATGGCGCTCCTGTGGACGCGCACGAAGGCAGCGGAAGAATGCGGGATGAGCCTCAGTCACTTTCAGCGCTACCTCCAGCCGCATCTGCGCTGCGTCTATGTCGGGCGGCTGCGGATGTATCGGCCGGAGGATGTCGAGCAAGGCGTCGACGCAATGGCCACAGAGCCCGTGGGGCGTCGGAGGACGCAAGATGAAGCGCCGTCTCGTTGACACCAAGACGCGCTACCAAGGCGTCTTTGCCCGGCACCAGCTGCAGTGTGCCTTGGGCGTGGGCAAGAAGCGATGCAACTGCCGGCCGCGGTACTACGGCGTGGTTTGGGATAGCGCAGCGGGAAAGCTTCTGAAGACCGCTCGCTTCGATCAGGCGATCGAAGCTCGTGACGCTCGGGCTGACCTCCTGGAATCGCTACGCCGAGGTGATGTTGCACCTCGTGTCAAGGCAACAAAGCTGGCCGACATAAAGACACGATTCCTTCAGGGGGCGCGGGACGGCGTTGTTCGAAACAAGCATCGCCGTAGGTACCGCCCACGTGCAATCAAAGAGCTGGAGTCCACGCTCAAGCACTTGCCCGATTCGCTTTTGGAGAAGCCGGCAGACAAGATTCGACGCGGAGAAATTCAGACGCTCGCCGACAGCCTGGCAGAAGAAGATCCGCCTTTGTCCGGCTCTCGCATACGCGGGGTGGTCTACGGAATCTCGTCGCTCTATCAGTTCGCCGAGGACCGCGAGCTCGCTACTCACAATCCAACGGACGGGGTGCGCCTCCCGGCGACCGACGAAAAGGTCCGCGACTTCGTTGTCGATCCAGCGACCTTTGCCGCCATGCTGAAGGCGCTTGAGGAGCCAACCCAGGTCGAGCGCGAGAAGGGAATCGTTCGAACCAAGCGAGATGCCCTCCGGGATCAGGTTCCCTATGCCCTAGCGGCGTATGGCACTGCGCGCCACCAAGAGATCAGGGTTCTTGATTGGGCCGACGTCTATTTCGAGGTGCGGGCGCTCGAGCTTGCAGCGGACGAGGAAGGACGGAAGCCGGGTGGTTCTTGGCGCGTCGTCCCGATGGTGGAGCCGCTTTTCAACATCCTGCGGGAAGAGTGGGAGGCGCAGGGTCGGCCAACGTCAGGAAAGGTTTGTCGTTCTCGCAAAGGGTCGAAGTCGGGCCTGGTTGCGATCGACCACATTCAAGATCGGGTCCACCGGCGCTGGCGGGATCTCGGCACAAAACCGACTCTTCTTCACGAGGCCCGCCATACAGCCGCAACTTGGATGGACACCGCGAGGGTTCCGGGGAAGGTCGCGTCAGAAATCATGGGCCACAAGACCCCGACGTATCAGCCGGGCGCAGCCAGGATCACCCTGCAGCGGTATACGCACGTGCTTCCTGGCGAGCTGGAGCGAGCCCGGGAGCTGCTGGATACTTTCCTGCGGGAAAGAACTCAAGTCGGCTCCTCCCAAGACGAACTCTGAGCGGCGCAGCCAAAGGATCAACCGGCGCTCAGATCCGAGCGTCATTCCCTAATCCTTTCCCTTCAGGATGGTGATCGCCGGATTGCCGCTTGTTGAAGCCCCTCGACGATTGAACGGGGCAGTCTCGAAAACTGTTGGCGTCGCAAGGCGCTCGTGGGTTCGAATCCCACCCCCTCCGTTTTCCCGCCGTTCTAGGCGTTTCTTGCCTCCATTCCTCGCTTCAAGGCCCCACGCGCCGGCGGTTTGAGGTGAACAAACACGGCCTCTTGCAGTCCAAGGGCCTGGCGGCCTCCCGCTCGCCCGCATCCAGCCCGCCTCAACAGAACGAGCCCTGGCCTCATGCATTGATCGGCGCCGGGCAGTTCTGGGCCCATATCGTGTTTCCACTTCGCCGATGGGGCCTTTCTAGGCGCCAGGGTTGAAAAGGCGTGTGCGGTTAAGGAATGAGGGGCCTTCGAGGCCGCTTAACGATCCCATAAGCTGGCGAGACCCTAGGCACCCGTATGTGTTTGGGAAGATGAGATGCCTGGGAACACGGGAACGAGAGGAAGGTAGATGGTGGGGAAAAAGAGCTTTGCTGGGTTGAGTGCCGTCGTGCTGGCGCTCTCGATGTTGGCGGCGCCTTTCGCCGAGGCGGCCGAAGTGACGCGCGAAAGCTACAAAGAAGCAGTCGAGCCGATCTGCAAGACCAACACGGAAGCCAACGAAAAAATCCTCAAGGGTGTCCGGCAAAAAGTAAAGGCGGGCAAGCTCAAGGCCGCCGGGACTCAGTTTGAAAAGGCCGGCAAAGCGCTTCATAAGGCGATCTTGCAGCTGAAGGCCGTGCCTCAGCCCGCCGCCGACGAAGCCAAGCTCGCCAAGTGGCTGAAATACGTGGGGGAAGAGGAAAAACTATTCCTGCAGACGGCCAAGAAACTCAAGGAAGGCAACAAGACCGCTGCCCAGGCGCTGGTGATTCGCCTCACCCACAACGCCAACCAGGCCAACAATCAGGTCCTCGCCTTCGAATTCAAGTACTGCCGCTTCGAACCCTCGAAGTTCACCTGAGCGCGGCTTTGGTCGATCAGCCGGCGGCGGCGGGCGTTCCCGTCGCCGCCGCTGCGACCTGTTCCGCGATCCAGGTGTAGATACGGTCGACGCGCGTGAAGACGTCGGGCAGGTGTGTGTCGCAGTCGGCCGCTCCCAGGCTCGTGATCCCGATCTGCACCGGCGTGCCGTCTTCGCGGAAGGCCAATGCCGGGCCGCCGCTGTCGCCGTGGCAAGTTCCGATTGAGAAACCGGGCGGCGTGATCGTGCACAGCTGCGAGGAGTAGTTGAAGAAGGGGTAGTAGGCGCGGGCGTGGTTGCGGCAGTAGAGGCGCGGCTGGACGTAGGTGGCGCCTCGGCGCAGGACAGGTGTCCTTTTCAGCTTCGCGAGTGGGCCGCTGAGTCCCCAGCCCGCGATCCAGGTCGGCGTGTTGGCGGCGAACAGCGCCGTGTCGGTGGGGCTCGCGAGGGCCACGGCCGGGACGGTGGTCGGGGTCGCCAACACCAACAGGCCGGCGTCGCCGTGGACCTTGAAGCGATTGAAGCTGGGATAGAGGATCGATCGGCTGACTCTCGACACCTGACGCAGGGTCGGATCGCGTACATCACGGCTGCCCGTGACCACGACGTACTGTCCCGCCGGCGTTTTCCTGCCGGTGACGATGTCCTCGACGCAGTGCCCGGCGGTGAGGACAAGCGTCGGGGAGATCACGGTGCCGGTGCAGCTGAAGCCTTCGCCTTTGGCATCGGCTGCCAGGATGAAAGCAGCCCAGGGCCATTCTTCGCTGGCGGCGGTGGTGCCGCCGACGATCGAGGCATGGGCACCGCCTGAGGCCTCGGCTGGGCCAGCCAACGCCAGCGCAACCAAGAGCACGCCGAGCGCGCTCCACGCCGTCGTCCATCCGCTTCTCCGCAGTCGCCTCATCGCTCCTCTATCGGCAGCTCTGTCCAAATCGGTAGCCCTGGCCCCACCCCTCCGGAACCCGCCTGCAACCCACTAAGATCGGGCGCCCCGCCCAGGTAGCTCAGTTGGTAGAGCACTTCCATGGTAAGGAAGGGGTCACGAGTTCGAGTCTCGTCCTGGGCTTGGCGCGCTGCTCAACCTTCTTCGACCGTTAGGCTGCCGCTTCGTGGATTTCGCCCTGACGGATGAGCAGGAGGACTTCGTCGATGCGATCCGGCGCTACTGCGATCACGAGTGCGGCACGCCGGATCAACGCGAGCGTCTCACCGACGGCTACCGCGATCACCACAACGCAACGATCTACAAGGAGATGGCCGAGCTCGGCTGGCTCGGCGCGACGATCCCGGAGGAGTACGGTGGTTCCGGCGGCAACATGCTTGACGCCTGCGTCTTCATGGAGGAGACCTCACGCGCCCTCGCCCCAATCGGCGGCTACGCGACGACGCTGATCGTCGCCGGGGCCACCCAACGCTTCGGCACAGAGGAGCAGAAGCAGGAGATTCTCGGCGGCATCGCCGGCGGTGCGGTCGAGGCGATCGCGATGACCGAGCCCGAGGCCGGCTCGGACGTTGGCTCGCTGACCACCTTCGCTGAGAGCGTCGAGGGCGGCTACGTGCTCAACGGGCAGAAGGTCTTCTGCTCCAACGCCCATATCGCCGACCACATCCTGATCGTCTGCCGCACCACCCGCTCGGCCTCCAAGCACGAGGGGCTGACGATGATCTGGATCCCCCGCGAGGTCGACGGCCTCGAGGTGGTCCCGATCGACACGATGGGCGGGCGCGACACGAACCACCTCTATCTCACCGACATCGAGGCGCCGGCCGATGCCGTCCTGGGTCAGGTCGACCAGGCCTGGACCCAGCTGATGGCGGGTCTCAACGTCGAGCGCCTGATCCTCGCCGCGACGATGCTGGGCATCGCCCAGCGCGTCTTCGACGACCTGATCGTCTACGTAAAGGAGCGCGAGCAGTTCGGCCGTCCGATCGGCTCCTTCCAGGCGCTCCAGCACCGCATCGCCGACATGGCCACCGACATCGAGGCCGCCCGCCTGATGACCCGCTGGGTCGCCACCCTCACCGATGAGGACCCCGACCGCATGCTCCCCCGCGAGGCATCGATGGTGAAGCTCTTCGTCACCGAGACGACCAAGCGGGCCGCGCTCGAAGGCATGCAGATGATGGGCGGCTACGGTTACGCCTCCGAGTACGACATGGAGCGCCTCGTCCGCAGCGCCCTGGTCTCGACCATCTACGGCGGCACCTCCGAGATCCAGCGCAACATCATCGCCAAGACGTTCGGGCTCTGAGACCGGCATACTTCCCCGGGCAGGAGTGAGAGCGCCCGTAGCTCAGTGGTCAACGGGCTTTTAACGAGGCCCAAAGAGCGCCGGTCTTTCAAGCCGGAGGTCGAGAGTTCGATTCTCTCCGGGCGCATTTCGTCGCTTTCCCCGCGATGCCGTTCCATGCCCGGTGTAGAGCCAAACGCCGCGCTTCTCCTCGATTTGCCGTTCCGCGCCCGTCCGGGCGATTCCGACCCGTTCCGCAAGGTCGTGGTCACATCTTGGTCGCATTTTGGCGGTGTCGCGGGCGGCGAATAGGCTCCTTCGCCAATGGCGGATAAGGCACGGCAGAAAGCACTCGCGGAGGCGCAGCGCGCCCAGGCCAAGATCGAGCGTGCCGAAGGCCAACTGGACAGCGCTCGCGAAGACCGACGAGACAGCTTCAAGCGAGCCCGGTCGGCCGGCTTGTCGTTGGGTGAGATCGGCAAAGCGGCGAATCTCCACCGCAGTCGAGTGGATCAGATCCTCCGCGGCAAGTAGTCCCGCGACTGTCTAGCACCCTAGACAGTCTTGCTAGTCTGACGAACGACGAAGACAAGCGGCCCCCGGCCGGCGCGGTAACGCCAACCGAGGGCCTGACCACAAGGAGAACACGCTCCTCATGGCTGATCAGAACCCTACGGGTAGCGGCGCGGCCGTCGCCCTCGCACTCTCCGCCGATCAGGTCCGCTTTCTGCGAAGCACCTTCCAGAAGGCGCGAGTCGGCGTCAAGGACGAGCTGGAGGAATTCCGCGATCAGCTAGACCCGGAGCGCCTGCGCCGCGAGGAGGCCGCGCTTCACCAAGTGGCGCTGACCCAGGCCCGCGTGCACCCCGAGGCGCGGGCCTACCTCGACAAGAAGCGCGCCGAGGGCAAGACCACCAAGGAAGCGTTCCGCTGCCTCAAACGGCACTTGGTGCGCGTCGTCTGGCGGGCAATGCAGGAGCCTGCTTCTCCGGCGGAGGCGGTCTCCTAGCGCCGTAGCGGTCCTGTAGCCGGACCACGTCCCTCCATGTACCCTCGCCTTGAGACGGTGCGGATTTCTCGCAGCGATCGTGAGTGACCAGAAAAGGGGCGTTTTGACGTGAACAGAATCCGCATCGTCATGGCCCCCGATCAGGGTGACGCAGGGGTGATCATTACCGCTGCCGAGTTGCATTCGGAGTGGTTGGTGCTCAACTACATCTCGCAGGTGCCGCAAGATGAACTCGCTCGTGGTCTTGTTGATGGCCAGCCCAAGCGCTTTGACGTGACCGACGATCTTGGCACCGAATACGAAGTCAACGGAGCCTCCGGCGGAGGAGAGGGCGCGATACGTCGGATGGACGTAAAGCTTGTTCCTCCCGTGCCAAGCGAGGCGAAGTACCTGCGGGTGACGCTCGCGACTGGCGTCGTAGTCATCACGCTCTAGTCAGCCCTGCGGTCCGCTGGCAATCTCCCGCGGGCAAGCACAGCCCGGTCTGCCGTTCTCACCTACGTGGTCTAGAGGCCGTCGGGCCCCATTTCTCTTTCTTATCCGGATAGAGACCCCCGAATCACCGCTGTCTCTCAGGGGGTTACTTGACATAGGAGCGACCCCTCCGGTTCGTGCCTGAGTCGCAGTTTGGTGATCCCAAACGTCAGGAAGGCCCAGAGTGATGGCGCTGCGACTCCGGCCGTGCCTCCGGCGGCCGATCGTGGCACGGCTCCGCCGTGCGGAGGCCGCCTGTATGGAGGCCCGGCGAGAGGTCTGACCTTCGGTCTTTTGCCGAACAAGTGGATCAACCAGAGCCCCATCCGGCACCTATGGCCCATGGAGAGAAATGCCCCGCCAGCCGCCTTCTTCACCGAGCGCACCCTCGCCACCTATCTCGCCGTCTCCGACCGAACGATCCGCAACTGGATCAGGAGGGGAGAGCTGCCCTCCTACAAGCTCGGAGCCTCCCGCCGGATTGACCCAGCAGACGTAGACGCCTTCCTCGCCCAGCGAAGGGGCGAGCCGGAATGACGCGCCGGGAGGCTCCGACGAAACGCCGCAACCCCTCCGGGGAGATCGTCTGGGTGGCGAGATACACCGGCCGAAACGGCAAACGCCGGGTCGCCAGGCCACGCTGGAATAACGGCAAGGGCACGTTCGCCCTCAAGCGGCGAAGCCCAGCAGGCGATCGACGAGGCATACGGACTCTCAGACCGCCCCGACACCCTGGGCGAGTACTTCTCCACCTGGCCGACCATCACCCAAGATCGGAACGGACCAACGAGACCAACGAGCACCGCATCGGCCGCGTGCTCGAGGTGGAGGTCGAGGGCATCTCGCTGAAGCAATGGCCGATGCGGGAGCTGCGCCGAAGGCACGCCCTCGCCCTGGTCGACCACATGCTGCGAGTCCAGGGCAGAGCGACAACAGGAGTCGTCGGCATCCTCCGCTCCCTCTCGGCGATGGCCGAGGACGCGATCACCGACGAAGTTGCCGACCTTAATCCTTTCAAGCGAGTCCGGGTCAGAGCCAATGACCCAAGAGCCAAGAAGAAGCGCCGGCAGATCCGCGTCTTCAGCTTCGAGCAGATGCACGCCTTCGCCAAAGCCGCCGGCCGCTACGAGGCGATGGTCCGCGTCTTCACCGACATCGGCATGAGGCTGGGGGAGGTGCTTCCCCTCCGGCGCGAGGACTTCGACGGCGAGACCCTGAAGGTCAGGCGCACCGCCCACGAGGGCACGATCCTCGACGGCACCAAGACCGACCACGGCGAGCACGACGCCGGGAGGACCGTCCCGGTCCCGGCAACCCTCGCCTGGATGATCGAAGCCCAGATCCAGCTAAACGGTAAGGACTGCGAGTTGCTCTTCACGACCCCAACCGGCCGCATGTGGCGCGAGCGCAACTTCTACCGCGACCTCTGGCACCCGACCCAGAAGGCCTCCGGCCTGGACATCCGCCCCCACGAGTGCCGCCACTCTTACGTCACCCACCTCCGCGCCGCCGGCATCAATGACGCCGACCTTGCCGAGATCGCAGGGCATCGGGTCGAGACGATGCTGGCACGCTATACGCATCCCCTGGGTGGGAGTTTCGCGCAAATAAGAAAAAGTATTGCTTGACATTCAAGCGGTGAGCAGCGGGGGCGCGCCCTAGCTAGACTCTCGCGTTCCCAAGGGGATAAGACAGCATTTCCTTGGAGTTTGACGGGAAGAACGACGGGTGACGGAGGGGAATATCTCGATGGCAACTGGCCATTTGATCCTTCTCAGCGGGGGAATTGATTCAGCTTGCCTTCTCGCTGAACGCGCCGCTCGGCGCTTGGAACCGACCGCGTTGTTTGTTGACTATGGTCAATCTCCCGCCGACAGGGAGCGATCCTGCTCCAAGTCTCTCGCTGCTCACTTCGGCGTTAAATGGAGCGCTGTGAGGGTGGGAGGCCTGACTATCCCAAATGGAGAGATCCCTGGACGGAATGCACTTCTAGCCCATCTTGCGGTTGTGCATATTGGCAGCGATGCATCTTGCATCTATCTCGGCATCCACGCGGGCACTCCCTATCGAGATTGCACACAGGCATTTGTCGAAGAAACCCAACGCTCTATTGACTTTCAGAGCGGCGGTGCCTGTCAGCTTGTAGCTCCCTATCTAACTTGGAATAAGGCAGAGGTACACCAGCGAGCAAAGGAGCTGGGAGTTCCATTGGGCATCACCCATAGCTGCGAGCGGGCCGAGGATCCCTGTGGAAACTGCGCATCGTGCATCGATCGGGAGGCGCTTCTTGCGAGCGCGTAGTCGGGTTCTGCGCCACCCCCAGGGTGGTCAATTGAAAACGCCTCTCCTCATTCCCTCCTTTTCGAGTAAGGGGTTCGCCGTCGCTTGTCGCTCGAATCGAAGTAAAAAATTGATCTCCGAGTGCTCTCAGTATCTTCAGGTCTTTGCGAATCGCATAGACAAAGCCTTCCTCGTTTCTGCCTACGACCTTCACCATCAACTTCTAGATCCTGCGAAGGATCTGAAACCGCGTCGGTTCAAAGATTCACTTTGGGAGAACCCAAAGATGCTATTCGTCGACAGTGGCCTATATGAGCAACGTGAGGGGAGTGATTCGCACGAGCCGCTTCAGGAGATGAGATTGCCGAATGAGTGGACGGAAAATGACTTCCTTAAATTTGTAAAGACACTCCCGGTCGATGCGCCAATCGCACTTGTGAACTGGGACCAATACGACAGCTATCGAGCCCAGATCGACGCTGCGCAGGCCTTTTTTAGCGACCATAAGAGCTTTCTTTCGGTTTTTCTCCTCAAGCCAGAGAAAGAGAAGAAATTTCACAGGATTTCGAAGCTCGCAGATGACGCAAGTCGTCTGGCCGCCTTCGACGTGATTGCGGTTACTGAGAAGGAGCTTGGAGACTCTCTCATCGAGAGGATGGCGAACGTTGCTCGCCTGCGTGACCTGCTCGACAGGGAGGAAGTCGAGAAGCCAATACATGTTTTTGGTGCTCTAGACCCACTACATACGCCCCTCTTCTTTGCGGCTGGCGCCGAGATCTTCGACGGCCTAGGTTGGCTGCGCTATCTCTGGTCTGACGGGGTTGCAATTCATCGGGCGAGCCTTTCCGTGCTTGGAGGACATATTAATAAGGGTCACCAGCAGGCGGTTGAGATCGCACAGGCACAGAGCCTCGACATGATTGAAAAACTAGAGCGACGGCTCAAGAATTTCATTAAGGATGACGGCGATTGGTCGGTCTTTGGAGAACAGCGAGAGAATGCGCTTGAAGATGCGTTCCTCGATATGGAATCGACACTTTGAGGTGAGTTAAGGATGGGAGGAAGTGGATCCGGAGGAGTATTCAATCTGAATCCTGACGAGGCCGCCAAACGTCGTCAGGAAGCAGAACAAGCTGCTCGTATTGGCCAGATTGACGCGGAGGTCAATGCAATTCTGAGTAAACGGTTGATCGAAGTGAACCAGCGCGATAGTGAGGCGGTTAATAGCCATCTAGAAGAAATCGAAGCCGCTATCTCTGATCAGATCGAAGGGGTGGATCGACTTCTCTTCGGAGGATCGGTCGCCAAGCATACTTACGTCGAGGGGGTGAGCGATATCGATTCGCTCCTAATTCTTGATACCGATGACTATGCCGACCTATCCCCTGGTGAAGTCATGGAGAAGCTCCAGCAGGCGCTTGAGTCGAGACTCAATCGAAGCGAAGCCATCGAGATCCGCTCGGGCGACCTAGCGGTAACAGTCAGGTATGAGGATGGACTTGAGATTCAGCTTCTTCCTGCGGTTCAGCGGCAGAAAGGTCTTTCCATCACATCTTCGACAGGAAATGATTGGCTTGCGATCAACCCTGAGGCATTCGCTGAACGTCTCAGTAAGGTGAACAAGGATCAAGCTGGAGCGGTCGTACCTGCGATAAAGCTGGCCAAGTCAATTCTTGCGAATGAAGCAGCCACACTTAGACCCAATGGCTATCACCTTGAGGCGCTGGCCGTCGCGGCGTTCGAAGACTATTCAGGCCCCAGGAATCCAAAGGCCATGGTGACCCACCTCTTTGACTCAGCGGCAAAAAATGTCAAACAACCTATCCCTGATGTCACCGGCCAATCTCCTCAGGTAGATGCGAGCCTTGGAGGCGAGAATTCGGCTAATCGCCGCCGAATGTCTGAACGTCTCAGGGTTATTGCCCGACGAATGAAAAATTCATCGAGCATTGAGACCTGGCAGACGCTGCTTGGGGATGCTTGACGTTGAACGCCTCAGAGTATCAACGCAAGTTTCGGGTTCTCGACATGATGCTGAGCGCGCATGCTTCACTCAGCGAAAGATATCGCCGACGCTCGACTGCCCTCATTTTGGCGGTCATGGCACTCTCAATTCTTAGCGCAACACTCGCGCTGCAGGACGACGAAAGTGTCAGCATTGCCATCGTCGACCTCTCATCGACAGAGTGGCTCGCGGCTTTGGCTGGCGTAATCTTTTTTCTTTCCATTTCAGAACTGGTACTCGATTGGCGTGGCCGCGCCTGGTCGCATGAAGACGCCGTGACTCGTCTCGGGAAATTGAAGGGGGAGTTTCGCCGAGCCGATGTAACTCATGACGCCGTGCAAACTGACGGTGTCGATCTCGACGTTGAGTACGACCAAACTACCTCCGCCGTTGTCGAGATTCCAAACTCTTCTTTCAATCGCCTTAAGGCAGAGCACCGCCGCAAGGTCGCCATTAGCAGGAGGATTGATGAAGCCCCGGGCGCCCCGCTATGGCTACTGCGCTGGCGAGTATTTAGAGCAGGCCTCAAGGAGCCTGGTGGATTTGAGACTGCCGTCCTTGAGGAGTCGCCTCCTGGAACCCGAGATCAGGAGCACCGCCGCCAATGACTTACAGTGTGCACGAGATTTTTTTGACGCTTCAAGGGGAGGGTGTCAACACGGGGCGGCTCGCAGTCTTTTGCCGGTTTGCTGGCTGCAATCTTTGGACTGGTCGTGAGGTAGATCGTCGAAATGCGATCTGCTGGTTCTGCGACACTGAATTTGTCGGGGTTAGTGGTCCAGGGGGCGGCAAATTCCACTCCTCTATCGAATTGGCTAACGCTGTGGAGCGTAGGTGGCCCGCCAACTCGACCTCTGAACGATTCGTTGTGCTCACCGGTGGAGAGCCTTTGCTCCAGCTAGACGCCTCTCTCCTCGACGCCCTCCATGCGGCAGGGTTTGAAGTTGCAATCGAGACCAATGGGACCCTCAGCGCGCCAGGCGATTTGGACTGGATTTGTGTTAGTCCGAAGGTAGGAGCTCCGCTCCGACAGCGAACGGGAGACGAGCTTAAGTTTGTCTACCCCCAGGGCGACTTCGAACCCGCAGAGCTAGAGACGCTTGAGTTCAAGCATTTCCTCTTGCAGCCTAGAGATGGGCCTGATCTCGACGAGAACATTGCGTCGGCCGCAAGATATTGCGCGAAGCACCCGCATTGGCGTCTTAGTCTTCAGAGTCACAAGCTGATGGGGATTCCGTGAGCTACGAGTTGAGGCGTACCTATCGATTTGAGGCGGCTCACTGGCTCCCCAAGGTGCCCGAGAGTCACCCTTGTCATCGTCTGCACGGCCACTCGTACGAAGTCGATATTGAGATTAGTGGGGAGCTTGATCCTCAGCTCGGCTGGGTCATTGATTATGGAGAAATAGATGACTTGGCTTCGCCGCTGCTAATGATGCTCGATCATCGTTGCCTGAACGAGATTGATGGTCTTGAGAATCCAACGTGCGAGTTGCTCGCGAGATGGATCTGGACAAGAATGGCCCCGGAGTTCTCGGACCTAGTTGCGGTTGACCTAGCGGCGGTTGTGATTCGCGAGACAAAAAACTCAGCCGTTGTATATCGGGGCTCCGTTTGAGCCGGGTTGGCAGGGCTGGGGTCTTAAACCTCGAACTGAGTTACGTTCACCCCGATTCCGGGAGTGGCAGGTGATGTTGATGGCGACCTCTTCGAAAGCCCTAATCGAGCTCCCGGCATGGCACTCAGTCTGGGAAGAACATGCCGCTACGTACCAGAGCAAGATTCCGACCCTAGCTGCAAGCGGCGAGATGGGGCTGCGCCATGAGTTGGTTTTTTGTTTGCTGGGTGGCCATGGCGTGACGTTCGAGTTGGCCCTGTCGGCGACCGACGTGGTGATGGCGCTATGCCCGTTCGAGTCCTTCTGGACCAGATCCAAACTTAAGCAGGCACTACGCGATGAACTATCTGGTGCCCAGTTCGATCCCCGTCGGAAGAATGGCTCCCTCCGTCGCTATCGCTATCCGAATCGAAAGGCTGGATTGTTGCTTGAGGCGCGAAATTGGGTTCTGGCTAATGGTGGCATTGGTCACGTATTGACGGAAGTCCAATGCGAATACAGACGACGTGAGTGGTTGTGCACCTGTCCCGGCATCGGCCCTAAGTCCGCAAGCTGGCTTTTGCGTAACACGGGTTACGCAGACAGTCTCGCCATTCTTGACGTGCACATCCTCAGGGCCATGGAGGATGCCGGACGCCTCCCTCCAATTCAGCTCCCGCGCGACTACGAGCTGGCTGAGGCATGCTTCCTGGCTTGGTGCAACGAGTTGGATGCGCCAGCTTCGGCTCTAGACCTCTTCCTATGGGAATGGCAGCGTGGAGACCTGGAAGCCTCGAAAGTCGCTGACTAAGGAAATCCTCTCTTCGGTGCTGTGTCTCTTTGCACAGAAATGCGAAGAGCTTCTCTGTGCTTCGGCTGCCACTACCTGCGTGGCGCGGGTCCAAGCCGCTGGCCGTTGGTGATCGTAAGCTATGGCAGGAGCCGGCGCGGGTTATCTCTGGGTTCGACAACCGGAAGGATCCGCGCTCATGGAACAAGTGAACATCAGAATCGGCCCGGTCGCTTTCGACCACGCCGACTATGACGCTGAGAACGACGTGCTCTATTGCATGTAGGCGAACCCCAGGAGGCGAAGGGCGAGGAGACGCCCGAGGGTCACGTCCTTCGCTTCGAGCCTGGCACTCAGCGCGTCATCGGTCTGACCGTCTTGGGCGCTCAAGCGATTCTTGATCGCGATGGCGAACTGCGCATCACGATTCCGGAGTCGGTCAAGGCGAGCGCTGACGACCTCGCGCCCGTTTAGCTCAAAGGGCCTGACCTTCGATCAAACGACCGCGCCGGACAGTCGCTTTCCAGTCATATAACCGCCGCAAGTCCGCTCACTATGCGGACGCGCCTCAGCCTTTCAATCCAACGGCTTGCGCGGCTTTCAGCCGCGGAGGGCTCTCTCGACCTCGGCCAGCAGGGAGGAGAGATCCTCCTCGCCCGCCAGGTCGATCGGGGACACGGCTTCCGTGTTCCCCTTTAGATTGAGTACCGACTCAGCGGCTAGCTCAAGCGCCCGTCCTGCCTTACGCGCCCCACTGGCGCCCGCATAGCTGGCGCGATCGAACTCACCGACGTAGATCGCTGCAAGCTCGCCGGCGTGTTTCTTATCGGTTTCACGGCGGACCACAAGCATCTGGACGAACTCCGTGCCGGGAGCGACGGCAAGTGTCTCCTTGACGGTTGCGAGAACGTTGCTTCCGAGCGCTTCCAGATACAGGGCGTTGATCTCGGGTTTCGTTCGCTTCTTGAGCGTGCGTTTTCCCGTCGGGGTCCGGGCCGGTTTGCGCTCTGGGACGATCGACTCTGGTGGCACGAACTGCATGACAACCGTCGTCCGGTTCCCGTCGCAGTCAACCGCAGCTGCCGGTGCCTCGTTGTCGGCGAACGCTTCCTCGAGGACGGGGAGGGTGACGGAAGGGTCGTTCGCGTTCAACTTCTGCCACTCATCGTCGAGAACGGTCTGTTCTGATGCGCGCTCCGCGGCCCGACGTTTCTTCTCGGCCTCGACCGCGAGAGCGACTTCATCCGCGACGCGAGAGCGCGCCGCCTGCAATTGGCTCCACAGATCGTCAAGGCGTGCTTGCTCATGTCGCTGTTCCTCGGAGCGTCGCTTGGTCGCTGCTTCTGCGGCGGTCTCAGCGTCAGCGTCTGCGTCGCGAGCGGCTGCGATCCGGTCTCGAACGCTCCAAAGCGGGATGCTCGCTCGGGCGTGCCTCCGGTGTTCGCGCATCAGTTCGTAGCGGTCCACCGGTTCGGGGTCGGCTGCAACCGGAGGAGCATCGCCACCGCCGGTCGCTGCGACAAGCTGCGGGATGCCGGCTGCAGCCGCGCGCTCCGTCTCGATCGGTTGGGGGTCGACCTCGTCCGGCGGTGGCAGAGTGACCCGTTCGGCTTCAGGAAACGATGCGCTGTGGATCGAAATGAGGGCCTTTTCGAGCGCAGCGACACGGTCGATGTCCGCTTCACGCGCAGCGGCTTTCGCTTCGCGTTCACGAGCAGCGATTGAGGCTTTAGTTGCGCCGCCATAGCTAGCGCGACGAGCGCCGCCACTCGACCCACCACCCTTTCCGCTCCCACCGAGTCGGGAGTAGGCGGAAAGGGGGCCGACCCCTGAGGACACCCCGACCCCGCGGGTGCCGACATGAACCCTTGCCGCCCGCGGTCCTACCCCTGCGCTGATCCCGCGAGAGGAAGCGCGAATGCTGACACCGGGGGCGACCTTGAAGGTCTTTCTCATCCGAGGTCACATCCGATTCCGTCGCCATCGTCGTCCAGCCCATACTCGTCGTAGCCGATCACTTCGACGGTCCCCGTATAGAGAGGCCCGTCTCCGCTGCCGCCTTCGCAGTCATAATCGGAGGCATAGGGATCGAGGCAGCCCGAGTAATTTGGGTTGCATTCTTCAGCGGCTTCTTCGCTCGCTTCCCGTTCTTCGCGAGCGATCAGCTTGGCTGCTGCGCGTTCTTCCTCTTCGCGTTCGCGGATTTCCCGTCTTTCGATTACCAGTAGTCGCCGGGTGAAGCCACGCGCGTCTCTTTCAGCATTTGAGAAGCGACTTTCGGCCTTTCCGAGTTGGCGTTCGACTGCATCCAGGTCAGTCTTTCTGCGGTAAACAGCGGCGAGTAGGGGCGCAGCGCTGCCTTCGAGCTTGGTTGCTGCGTCTTCCGCCTTGACCAGCGCTTGACTAGGTGGGTCTTCGTCTTCGGCCAATTCGCGCGTCTTCGAGGTGATTTCATTGCTCTCCGCTTCACCGGCGAATAGCGCTGAGCCGAAGCCGAAAAGGAAAAGGAGTGCGAAAAGCGCGGCGATCACCTGGGTCGCGCGCACGGGTATTCGCTTGCGGCCCAGAACCGGCCTTGCACGTCCTCTCTGGACTTCCGCAGAGTGACGGCCGAGGAGCAATGCCACGGGGAGCATCAATCCCAGACTCAAGATCGCGACGCCCACTACTTCTGCAAGGCCCCCGGCAGACCCGATCGCGGCTCCGACGATTACAGCCACGAATCCGCCACCGACGCACAGTCCGATGGCCTGGCCTAGTTGAATCCGGGCAAGGAAGGCAACTGCTGCAGAGGCGCGAAACCAGCCCCATGCGAGCGCGATGAGCGCGAGGATCAGGGCCGCGATACCGAAGCCGATACCTGAGGCGACTTCCTCGTCGTGATCTTTGGCTGCATCGCGACGTTCCTCTTCAATTCTGCGCACGGTCGCGACCGCCTGCAGATGGGTGCGGCGGAGGGAAGCTTCTGTCGCGGCGACGCGGTCAGCCGCTCGTTCGGCCTCCAGCCGCACAGGAGCAGCTTGCTCCTTTGCGGCTTCGAGCTTCGCTTTGGCTAGCCGCGCTACCGATTCCAGTTCAGTTGCGTCCGTTTCGGCGGCCGCTGCCCTGGTTTCGGCATCGGCCAAGCCGGCTTTCGGATCTTGTGCCAACGCGTTAGGGCTTAGCGCAAGCAGTAGGCATGCGGCCAGGCCCAGCGCCACGGCCACCATCCCTTGATGTCTCCCCTTCGTCGTCATTACGCTGAGCGCGCCGGCAATCTAACGAATTTCAGCAATTATCGATACCGATGCGTACCGAAAGCCGCTGATTGCATCCCAAAGTTTGCGAGCCGATGGCGGATCGCATCTCCGCGTCCAGCTCCCCGCGCGGAGCCTGCGGAGGGACCGTGGCTTCCCAGGGACGATCCGTGATGCTGACTACGATTGGCCCATGCAAGTAGTTGACGAGACTCTGATTGCCGAGGCGGGTCGTCGCTTGGCTGCGGCAGCTCCTGATTCCCGGGTGATCCTGTTCGGCTCTCACGCCCGGGGCGAGGCCGGTAGTCATAGCGATGTTGACTTTCTCGTGGTAGAGCCAGAGGTCGATAATGAGGCCGAAGAGTCGGTGCGCCTCCATCGCGCCCTGCGCGACCTTCGCGTGCCGGCCGATGTCATCGTCGTTAGCCGCGAGTACGCAGACCGTTGGCGTGAGGTGCGCGGCGGGCTTGTTCATGCCGCCCTGTCCCAGGGACGGGTTCTCGCCGGATGAGCACCGCGCCGGATCTGCCCGGCGATCTTCTGGCTCTTGCGCGGGAGGACCTTGCCGCTGCCGAGGCGCTGGATCGAGCGGAGCGAGTTTCAGATGCCCCGGTGGGGTTCCATGCCTAGCAGGCTGTGGAGAAGGCGCTGAAGGCGGCCGTCGCAGGTCGCGATCAAGGCTTTCCCTTCACACATGACATTGGTCTTCTCATGCAGCTCTGCCAAGACGCCGGATTCAGGTTGCCCGCCGATCTGGCGGAGGCTGATCGCCTAACTCCCTATGCAGCTGCTATTCGCTACGGCCTCGGCGATCCGGGTGCAGTCCCAACCCCCGATGCCTTGCGCTGGGCTGCTCTTGCAATCGAGTGGGTGGAATCTGAGCTTCGCTCAGATTCCTAGTCTCATCTCGGTCACATCTCCGCCGCAATCCCGCTCCCCAAGCGGCCCACCTTCAGCCTTTCAAGCCGGAGGTCGAGAGTTCGATTCTCTCCGGGCGCATTTCGTTGCTCTCCAGGCAGCGGCATCGAAGACCTGGGCGGGGATAGCTTGGCGCTTGCGAATCATCCGATCGACGGAAACCTCTGCACTTGGCCCGAACTGCAGGCTGAATACCACGGATGGTCGTCACTGTGCCGAAGTTGCCGGAGATGTTCCGGCTGGGTGCTGGCGGATATCGCCGCTGTGATTCGGGTGGCCGAGACGCTTGGCGAGGATTCCAGGCCGTATCTCGATCGCTATCAGAGCGTTCAGCGTGCGCTAGGGCTTGCGGTCAAGGGCGGTCCACGTAAGTCAGCCATCGATTCCGGCGGCGACGCTTGAGGGAATCGGCCGCGTACTTCAAGCGCAGGAGTTCGTGTTCACCAGTAGCTATGACCTGATCGTGTACTGGGCGATGGGCGCGGTGGGCTTCGCCGACCTGTGCGCGTCCGTCGGGCTTTCGACGAGACGCAGGCGGGTGCCATGAAGAAAGCACAGGCAATGGTCCGACGCGATGGGGGCGAAGAAATCCGCGTCAAGAATCGCATCGGCAAGGTGGTCGAATCCAAGACCGTTCGTGGCAGCCTCTTGCCACGTCGTCTTCGCCTTGGCGGCTGACCGCCCGCCGCGCTGAAGTCGGTCCTCGGCAAGGCAAAAGGGCCCTATGCGAAGGGCGAGTCGCCACCGCCGGCAGGGCGCTATCCTTCGCTTCAGCCTCGTGCCTCGGCCCGGGGTTTTTCCTTGTAACGGCGCGTAAGCAATCGAGGGAGTAAATGGCTCGCGGAGATGTCCGCATCGCGGTGACGCTGGCTTGCGAAGACTGCAAGCGGCGCAACTACCAGACAAATAAGTCGCGGCGCAATTCGCCGGACCGCATCGAGCTGCGCAAGTTCTGTCGCTGGTGTGGCAAGCACACAGCGCACAAGGAGACGCGCTAGCCCCGATGGCGAAGACGCGCGCACAGCGCAAGGCCGAGCGCCGCGCCCGCGAAGAGCAGGAACGCAAGCGCGTCGGCGCCGAGCGCACCGCCGAGTCGCACGCTCAGCGCGACACGCAGATGCCGGTCTCCGGCGAGGTCGCCGAGGTCGAGGCGATGGAGAGGGGCATGGGCGCAGGCGCCCCCGAAGCTGCTCTCGAGACACCCGACGCGCCCAAGACTTCCTCCCGCGCTGAGCGGCGTGCCGAAGCGAGGGCGCTGAAGGAAAGCGAGAAACGCAAGCGCGCCGAGCAGAAGCGCCGCGAGAGCGAGCAGCTTGCCAAGAAACAGAAGCAGGCCCAGGCGCAGCGCCAGCGCGGCGGCGTCATTGGTTTCATCGCGTCCTGTTGGGCCGAGCTGAAGAAGGTCCAGTGGCCAGACCGCGACACCCTGGTCCAGGCGACCGCGGTCACAATCATCTTCGTCGCCGTTGCCGCCACTTACCTTGGCGCGCTCGACGCGGCTTTCAATTACCTGGTCAAGCAGATCCTGTGAGCCGATGCTCGATACTTGACAAAGCCGAGCATCGGCGAACGTCATTCATTCAGGGATCTCCGAACAAAGGCACTAACTACTGATGTATCGCTGGTACGTGATCAACACCTACTCGGGGCACGAGAACAAGGTCAAGCACAACCTCGAGCACCGGGTTCAGACGATGAGCCAGAACCGCAACGTGCGACAGGTCGTCGTCCCCACCGAGCAGGTGATGGAGCTCGGCAAAGACGGTCAGAAAGAACCGAAGGAGAAGCGCACCATGCCAGGCTACGTCCTGGTCAACATGGAGATGACCGACGACGCCTGGGGCCTGGTCAAGAACACGCCCGGCGTGACCGGCTTCGTCGGCTCTCGCAACAAGCCGGTGCCGCTCTCCAAACCGGAGGTCGACCGCCTGCTGCACCGCGAGACCGCCGAGCGACCGCGCACCCAGGCGCAATTCTCGATCGGCGAGTCGGTCAAGGTCGTCTCCGGCCCGCTCTCGGACTTCTCTGGCGAGATCGCCGAGATCAACGAGGACGCCGCCAAACTCAAGGTGCTGGTCTCGATCTTCGGCCGCGAGACGCCGGTCGAGGTCGGCTATGACCAGGTAAAGAAGATTTAGCCGGGCGACCGCTACCCTCTCCGATCCCGATGGCGAAAAAAGTCCTCACCCAAATCAAGCTGCAGATCTCCGCCGGCTCGGCCAACCCGGCCCCGCCGGTTGGCCCCGCGCTCGGCCAGCACGGCGTCAACATCATGGAGTTCTGTAAGGCGTTCGACGCCCAGACCCAGTCCGAAGGCGGGACGATCATCCCGGTCGAAATCACGGTCTACGAGGACCGCTCCTTCACCTTCATCACCAAGACGCCCCCGGCGGCGGTGCTGATCAAGGAGGCGATCGGGATCAAGAAGGGCTCGGGCGAGCCCCACGTCAACAAGGTGGGGACGATCTCGATGGATCAGGTCCGCCAGATCGCCGAGCGCAAGATGCCCGACCTCAACGCCAACGACCTCGACGCCGCCTCGAAGATCATCGCCGGCACCGCCCGCTCGATGGGCGTCGACGTTCAGTAAAGGACTTCATGGCCCACGGCAAGCGTTACCGCAAACAGCTCGACAAAGTCCAGCGCGACCACGCTTATCCGCCCGCAGAGGCGGTCTCGCTGATCAAGGAGACCGCCAGCGCCAACTTCGACGAGACCGTTGAGCTGCACGTGCTGCTCGGGGTCAACGTCCGCCACGCCGAGGAGCAGCTTCGCGGCACCCTGGCATTGCCGCACGGCCTCGGCAAAGACGTCACCGTCGCGGTCTTCGCGCAGGGCCAGCAGGCCCGTGACGCGGAAGCGGCGGGAGCCGACTTCGTCGGTGGCGACGACCTCGCCAAGAAAGTCGAGGAGGAGGGCTGGACCGACTTCGACGTGGCGATCTCGACCCCGCAGATGATGGGTACGGTCGGCAAACTCGGTCGCGTCCTCGGTCCCCAGGGCAAGATGCCCAACCCAAAGGTGGGCACGGTCACCGACGACATCGAGAAAGCGGTCAGCGAGTCGAAGGCCGGCAAGGTCGAGTACCGCACAGACCGTCAGGCGATCGTCCACATGTCGATCGGCAAGGCGAGCCTCGAGGCCGACAAGCTGCTCGACAACTTCACCACGGTGATGGAGGAGATCATCCGTGCCAAGCCGTCGGCGGCGAAAGGGCGCTACATCGTCAGCTGCACGCTGACCACGACGATGGGTCCCGGGATCCGGGTCGACGCTTCCAAGATCGGCGACCGCGATGAGGCCGCAGCTATGGCCCAGGCGGCAGAGGAACCGGTAACGGCCTAAACTGCGCCGTCCGCCCAAGACCACCGGCAGGATTCCAAGGTCCGCAAGCCCGGTGCAGGTGAACGAATGAACCGAGACGAAAAGGCAACAGCAATTGAGGAGATCGCCGCCGACATCGAAGCGGCCGAGGCGATCTTCGCGGTTGACTACCGGGGCATCAGCGTCCCGCAGGCGGCCGAGCTGCGCTCCAAACTTCGCGAAGCCGACGCCAGCTTCCGCATCGTCAAGAACCGCCTGACCAAAATCGCCGCCGGCAAAGCCGGCGAGGAACGGCTCGCCGAGCTGCTGCAGGGCTCGACCGCGCTCACCTTCGTGCGCGGCGACACCGCCCAGGCGGCCAAGGCGATCTCGAGCTTCAGCAAAGAGCACGACGTGCTTACCTTCAAGGGCGGCTTCATGGACGGCATCGACGTCGATGAAGGCCGCTTCCAAGCGATCGCCCGACTGCCCACCCGCGACATCCTCAACGGCCAGTTCGCCGGTGTCGTCGCCAGCCCGCTGACCGGCCTGGTCCGTGGACTCGGCTCGATGATCCAAGGCCTGGCCCTCCAACTCGGCCAGATAGCCGAGAAGGGCCTGGTCTCGGGTGAGGCGCCTGCTGAGCCTCCCAAGGAGGAGGCCTCTGCCGAGGAGCCCAAAGCTGAGGAGCAGCCAGCCGACGATTCCTCTGCCGAGGCACCTGCAGAAGCTTCTGGAGATGACGCGGGTGACGCGTCCGATCCCTCACCAGAGGAAAACGAGACTTCTAACACTGACGATGACGACGAGAGCAAGGAAGAGGAGTAGATGGCAACCAAGGTTTCAACAGATAACTGGATCGAGGAGCTGAAGGGCATCTCGGTGCTGGAGCTCTCAGAGCGGATCAAAGCTCTCGAGGAGGAGTTCGGCGTTTCGGCTACGGCTGTTGCTGCTGCCGCTCCGGCCGCAGCTGGCGCTCCCGCCGGTGACGGCGGCGATGGTGGAGAGGAAGCTTCCACGGTCGACGTCGTGCTGACCGAGGTCGGCGGCCAGAAGGTCCCTGTGATCAAGGTCGTGCGCGCCGCCACCGGGCTTGGCCTCAAAGAGGCCAAGGCGATGGTCGACGAGGCCCCCAAGGCAATCAAGGAGGGCGTCGAGCGCGAGGAGGCCGACAAGCTCAAGGCCGAACTCGAGGAGGCCGGCGCGACAGTCGAGCTCAAATAAAGAGCCGCAACGACCGCGGTTGGCAAACCTAGGCAGGGAGCCAAATCCGCGGTCGGGCGCTGCTGTGTGTTATTTTTCGCGGTCGCGCCCAGTTGTGTTCCCTGCCCCATATCTGCGCTGTACCTAACGTCCCTCTGACCTTCTGAGGAGTCGCCCGTCTTGGCACGTTCGAACGCTGCCCCCGTAACCCGCAGGAGTTTTTCCCGACTACAGAACCCCCTCGAAGTCCCCCATCTGATCGATATCCAACGTCGCTCCTTCGAAGAGCTGACGGATCCGAAGAAGGGTGGGCTGCGAGAGACCATTGACGACATATCCCCGATCGAGGACTACACGGGGAACCTCGCCATTGTCTTTGGCGAGTTCAAATTCGACGAGCCGCCGCACACGATCGAGGAGTGCCGCGAGAAGGACATGACCTACTCGCGACCGCTCTCGGCGACGGTTGCTTTCCAGAACAAAGAGACGGGTGAGATCCGCGAGCAGGCCGTCTTCATGGGCGATTTCCCATGGATGACCGACCGCGGCACCTTCATCATCAACGGTACCGAGCGTGTCGTCGTCACCCAGCTCGTCCGCTCGCCGGGCGCCTACGTGATGGCGCCCAAGGACGCCGAAAAGCAGGTCTTCATCGCCAACCTGATGCCCGCCCGCGGTTCCTGGCTCGAGCTGGAAATCGACAAAAAAGGCAAAGTCTTCGTTCGCATCGACCGCAAGCGAAAGCTGCCGGTGACGGTGCTTCTGCGCGCGATGGGCTACGTCGAGGACAAACAGCTTCTCGACATGTTCGACAACTCGATCTACATGCGCCACACGATCGACTCGGACACCGAGGCGACCCGCACCGAGGAGGGCGCCCTGATCGAGCTGTTCAAGAAGCAGCGTCCAGGCGAGCCGCCCTCGGTCGACGCCGCCCGCAACCTGCTCGAGCAGCTCTTCTTCGATTCCAAGCGCTACGACCTCACTCGGGTCGGCCGCTACAAGCTCAACGCGAGGCTCGACCTCGACATCGACCTCGACACCCGGGTCCTCACCCACGACGACATCATCGCCCTGGTCAAGGAGCTGGTCAGCCTCCCGAAGCTGCTCGGCATCCCCGAGGAGATCGACGAGGAGAACCCGATCAAAGACTATGCCGCGGAGGCGATCACCTACCCCCGCGAGCCGGTCAACGAGCACCTCGACGAGTACGAGCACTTCGGCAACCGGCGCCTGCGCACGGTCGGCGAGCTGATCCAGGAGGCCTTCCGCATCGGCCTCTACCGGATGGAGCGGGTCGTCCGCGAGCGGCTGACCACCGAAGACTCGGATGCGATCACGCCGCAGACGATCATCAACATCCGCCCTGTCGTCGCCGCGATGAAGGAGTTCTTCGGCTCCTCGCAGCTATCGCAGTTCATGGACCAGACCAACTCGCTGGCCGGACTCACCCACCGGCGCCGGCTCTCAGCGCTGGGCGCGGGCGGCCTGACCCGCGAGCGGGCCCCGATCGAGGTGCGCGACGTGCACCCGACCCATTACGGGCGGATGTGCCCGATCGAGACGCCGGAGGGTCCGAACATCGGCCTGATCGGCTCGCTCTCCTCCTACGCGCAGGTCTCTGAGCACGGTTTTGTCACGACCCCCTACCGGGTGGTCAAAGACGGCGTCGTCACCGAGAAGATCGTCCACCTCGACGCCACGCAGGAGGAGGACAAGATCATCGCCCAGGCGAATGCCGAGGTCGATGACTCCAACGGCAAGCTGAAGGGCCCGACGGTCCTGGTGCGCGCCGGCGAGGACGAGTACGCGACCGCTTCGCCCAAGGAAGTCGATCTGATGGACGTCTCACCGACCCAGATCTGGTCGGTGGCAACGGCGCTGATCCCCTTCCTCGAGCACGACGACGCCAACCGGGCGCTGATGGGCTCCAACATGCAGCGCCAGGCTGTGCCGCTGCTGAAGCCCGATCCGCCGCTGATCGGCACCGGCATGGAGCGCCGTGCCGCCGTCGACACCGGCGACGTCGTTCTGGCCGAAGACGATGGCGAAGTCGGCCACGTCGACTCGGAGCGCATCGTGATCAATAGCGGTGCGAAAAAGCTCGAGTACCCGCTGCACAAGTTCATGCGCTCCAATCAGGGCACGATCATTCACCAGCGCCCGATCGTGAAGAGCGGGCAGAAAGTGAAGAAGGGCGACGTGCTTGCCGACGGTTCCTCTACCGGCGGCGGTGAGATCGCCCTGGGCAAGAACTGCCTGGTCGCTTTCATGTCCTGGGAGGGCTACAACTTCGAGGACGCGATCATTCTCTCCGAGCGCCTGGTCAAGGACGACGAGCTCACCTCGATCCACATCGAGGAGTACGAGATCGACGCCCGCACGACCAAGCTCGGTGACGAGGAGATCACCCGCGACATTCCCAACCGCTCCGAGGAGAGCCTGCGCAACCTCGACGAGCGCGGCATCGTCCGCGTCGGCGCCGAGGTCCAGTCGGGCGACCTTCTGGTCGGCAAGGTGACGCCCAAGGGCGAGACCGAGTTGACCGCCGAGGAGAAGCTGATCCGCGCGATCTTCAAGGAGAAGGCGCGCGAGGTCCGCGACACCTCGCTCAAGGTGCCCCACGGCGAGGGCGGCGTCGTCATCGACGTGCTCACCTTCAGCCGCGACGACGGCGACGACCTGGCCGCCGGGGTCAACGACCTGGTCCGCGTCTTCGTCGCGACCAAGCGCAAGATCGCCGAGGGCGACAAGCTCGCCGGCCGTCACGGGAACAAGGGTGTGATCTCCAAGATCGTGCCCGAGGAGGACATGCCCCACCTCTCTGACGGCACCCCCGTCGACGTGATCCTCAACCCGCTCGGCGTGCCGAGCCGGATGAACATCGGGCAGATCCTCGAGACGCATCTGGGCTGGGTCGCCGCCAACGGTTGGTACGACGACGGCTCCGATGCTTACAAGCAGGCCCATTCCGACGAGGGCGACGGTCGCGTCTACGTGGCGACCTCGGTCTTCGACGGGGCCAGCGTCGAGGACGTCGACGAGGCGCTCTGCAAATGGTCGGACGAAAACGCCGAGCGCGGCATCGACCTCGGCATCGACAAGAGCGAGCGTCCCGGCGCCCGCGCCGCCGGCAGCGCCCAGCTATACAACGGCCGCACCGGCGAGCCGTATGAGGGCAAGGTCACCGTTGGCTACATGTACATCCTCAAGCTGCTGCATCTGGTCGACGACAAGATCCACGCCCGTTCGACCGGCCCGTACTCGCTCGTCACCCAGCAGCCGCTGGGGGGCAAGGCGCAGTTCGGCGGACAGCGCTTCGGCGAGATGGAGGTCTGGGCCCTGGAGGCCTACGGCGCTGCCTACACGCTGCAGGAGATGCTCACGGTCAAGTCCGACGACACGGTCGGGCGCGTCAAGGCATACGAGGCGATCGTCAAGGGGGAGAACATCCCCGAGCCGTCGATCCCGGAGTCCTTCAAAGTTCTGCTGAAGGAGATCCAGAGCCTCTCGCTCGACGCCAACGTCGTCTCCGAAGGTGGGGACGTCGAGATCGCCGAGGAGGACGACGACCTGCTCAAGGCGGCCGAGGAGCTCGGCATGGACCTCACCGGGGTCCGCGCCGACTCTCCCAACGGGGCTGCCGACGAGCGCGAGGAGCAGGTGGTCGCCGAGGGCGATGGCGGCACAGATGGGGCCGGGGCAGAGAAAGAGACAGAGGCCGCTGAGGCCAAGGTGGAGGACTGATGATCGACATCAACAATTTCGACGCAATTGAGATCGGCCTCGCGTCGTCGAAGAAGATTCGCTCCTGGAGTTGGGGCGAGGTAACCAAGCCCGAGACGATCAACTACCGCACGCTGAAGCCCGAGAAAGACGGGCTCTTCTGCGAGCGCATCTTCGGTCCGACCAAGGACTGGGAGTGCTACTGCGGCAAGTACAAGCGCGTTCGCTACAAGGGCATCGTCTGCGAGCGCTGCGGCGTCGAGGTAACCCGCTCCAAGGTGCGCCGCGAGCGCATGGGGCACGTCGACCTGGCTGCTCCGGTCTCCCACATCTGGTTCTTCAAGGGCGTGCCGAGCCGGATCGGCTACCTGATCGACATGGCTCCCAAGGAGCTGGAGAAGGTCCTCTATTTCGCCGCGTCGATGATCACTTGGGTCGACGTCGAGGCCCGCGACAAGGACCTCGGCATGCTCGAGAAAGAAGTCAAAAAGATCACCGATTCCTATGAGGCGGAACGGCAGAAAAGGACCCAGGAGCTGAGTGAGTCCCTGGAGCGCCGGATCAAGTACCTCGAGGACGGCACCCAGACCAAATTCGACGATGATGACCACATCTGGGCGGATTCGCTGAAACTGACCGCCGCGCAGCTGCGCAAGTTGAAGGACGACGAGCGCACGAAAATGATCAAAGAGCTGCGCAAGACCTTCGAGGCGGAGATCTCCGACACCGAGGCCTACATCGACGAGGCGATCGAGCGGATGCAAGAGGTCTGGAAGATCTTCACCGAGATGAAGCCGAAGGACGTCGTCAACGACGAGACCGTCTTCCGCGAGCTCAAGGACCGCTTCGGCTCGCCGTTCGGCTGGGGCGAGTACTTCCGCGGCAGCATGGGCGCCGAAGCGGTGCGCGACCTGCTCGAACAGGTAGATCTCGAGGCTGAGTGCGAGGAACTGGAGCAGGTGATCAACAGCTCCAAGGGACAGAAACAGGCCCGCGCGGTGAAGCGGCTGAAGGTCGCCTCCGCCTTCCTCAACTCCGAGAACAAGCCCGACTGGATGATCCTCGACTGCGTGCCGGTGATTCCGCCGGAGCTGCGCCCGATGGTCCAGCTCGATGGTGGCCGTTTCGCCACCTCGGACCTCAACGATCTCTATCGGCGCGTGATCAACCGCAACAACCGGCTCAAGCGCCTGCTTGATCTGGGCGCCCCCGAGATCATCGTCAACAACGAGAAGCGCATGCTGCAGGAGGCTGTCGACGCGCTGTTCGACAACGGCCGCCGCGGCCGCCCGGTAACGGGTCCCGGCAACCGCCCGCTGAAGTCGCTCTCCGACATGCTCAAGGGCAAGCAGGGCCGCTTCCGTCAGAACCTGCTCGGCAAGCGCGTCGACTACTCCGGCCGTTCGGTGATCGTTTCCGGCCCGAGCCTGCGGCTGCACCAGTGCGGCCTGCCCAAGCTGATGGCGCTGGAGCTCTTCAAGCCATTCATCATGGCGCAGCTGGTCGAGCGCAAGGCGGTGCAGAACATCAAGGCCGCCAAGAAGATGGTCGAGTCGATGATCCCGGAGGTCTGGGACGTGCTGGAGGAAGTCATCCACGAGCACCCGGTACTGCTCAACCGCGCGCCGACCCTGCACCGCCTCGGCATCCAGGCCTTCGAGCCGGTGCTGGTCGAGGGCAAGGCGATCCAGGTCCACCCGCTTGTCTGCCACGCCTTCAACGCCGACTTCGACGGCGACCAGATGGCCGTGCACGTGCCGCTCTCCGCCGAGGCTCAGGCCGAGGCGCGGATCCTGATGCTCTCGGCGAACAACATCCTCTCGCCGGCACACGGCGCGCCGCTGGCGACGCCGACTCAGGACATGGTGCTGGGAATCTACTTCCTCACCTACGGTCCCGACGAGGAGGAACTGGCCAAGATCGACGCCGAGCTGAAGGCCGGCAAGGCCGGAGGCAACGGCTCGGGCCCGAGCGTGAAGGTGTTCCGCTCCGCCCAGGAGGCCGAGCTCGTCTACGAGAACGGCGGTTGCAAGCTGCACGACCAGGCCGAGTACCGGCGGGCCGGGCACGAGCACTTCCTGACCACCGTGGGTCGCATCATCTTCAACGAAAAGATCGAGCGAGCTCTCGCTGAGTCGCTTGGCGATGACTTCGATCCCGAGCAGTTCGTCTTCGTCAACCACTCGCTGAAGAAGCGCAACGTCAACGAGATGGTCTCCGACCTGGTCGACGCCTACGGGGCGCCGGCGGTCTCGCAGATCCTCGACGCGTTCAAGGACCTGGGCTTCCACTACGCCAGCCAGGCCGGGATCACGGTCTCCAAGAACAACGTCGTCTCGCCGCCCGACAAGGAGAAGATCCTCGAGCGCTACGAGAAGCTGACCACCGAGATCCAGGGCCAGTACGACGACGGCTACATCACCGCCGAGGAGCGCCACGAGGCGGTCACGTCGCACTGGAACAAAGCGACGGACGAGGTCGCGAAAGCGATGGAGGACAACCTCGACGAGCTGAACCCGATCTTCATGATGGCCAACTCGGGTGCCCGCGGCTCCTTCAAGCAGATCCGCCAGCTGGCGGGGATGCGCGGCCTGATGGCCAATCCGAAGGGCGAAATCATCGAGCGGCCGATCAAGGCCAACTTCATGGAGGGCCTCTCGGTCCTGGAGTACTTCATCTCCACCCACGGCGCTCGAAAGGGTCTCGCTGACACGGCGCTGCGCACCGCCGACTCGGGTTACCTGACCCGGCGCCTGGTCGATGTCGCGCAGGACGTGATCGTCCGAGACGAGGACTGCAAAACCAAAGACCACATCGAGATGGCGCTGCGCAAGGACGACAACTCGCTCAACGACAACCTCGCTGGTCGCCTCGCGGCGAAAAAACTCGAAACCAAACGCGGCCGTGAGCTGCTCAAGCGCAACCAGGAGATCACCCTGGCCGACGTCGAGGCGATCGCCGAGGCGTTCGGCGATGAGGCGGTCATGGTCCCGGTCCGCTCGACGCTCAAGTGCGACGCAGATTCCGGCGTTTGCCGTTCCTGCTACGGCGTCGCTCCGGCGACCGGCTTCACGGTCAACATCGGCGACGCGGTTGGCATCATCGCCGCCCAGTCGATCGGCGAGCCCGGCACGCAGCTGACCATGCGCACGTTCCACACCGGCGGTGTCGCCGGCCAGGACATCACGCAGGGCCTGCCACGCATCGTCGAGCTCTTCGAGGCGCGTAAACCGAAGGGCCTGGCGCAAATGGCCGAGGCAGCCGGCAAGGTCTCGGTCGAAGAAACCGACAAAGCGCTGAAAGTGATTGTCACCGAGTCAAGCGGCGAGGAGCACGCCTACAGCTTCCCCCCCCGGACCCGCCTGCACGTCACCGACGGCGAGAAGGTGGAGATTGGCCAGCAGCTCAACGAGGGGTCGCTCTATCCGGCCGATCTCTTGGCGATCCGCGGTCGCACCGATGTCGAGCTCTACCTGGTGGCCGAGGTGCAGAGGGTCTACCGCGCCCAGGGCGTCGACATCAACGACAAGCACATCGAGCTGATCGCCCGCCAGATGCTGAAGAAGGTGCGGATCGAATCGAAGGGTTCGACCGGCCTGCTGCCGGGCCAGCTCGAAGATCGCGGTGCGCTCAAGCGCCTCAACAAGAAGACCAAGGAAGACGGCGGCACGCCGGCCAAGGCCGAGGAGGTCATCCTCGGAATCACCAAGGCATCGCTGGCCACCGAGTCCTTCCTCTCCGCCGCCTCCTTCCAGGAGACGACGAAGGTGCTCACCGACGCCGCGCTTGAGGGCAAGCGAGACAAACTCGTCGGCCTCAAGGAGAACGTGATCATCGGCAAGCTGATCCCAGCGGCCACCGGTCTCAAGCACTACCGCACGGTCGCGATCGAGCCTGCTGTGCCGATCGAACCGCCCAGCGAGGAAGGCCTGCTCGACGAGGAAGAGCTGGCCGCCGAGCTTGGGCTCGATGACGGCGAAGCGGTGGAGAGCTTTGGGCCTTCGTTTGCGGAGGAGCTTGAGGAGCTCGCCCACGAGATAGAGCAGACCTCTGAGGAGTCGTCCTCGCAGGGGCAGTCCTAGTAGCGGGGGGAGGGGCCGGGGTGCCCCTCCCGCTTGCTGGGGTTTTCGCCGGGCGCGTCGCTTCTCTCGCTGAGTGGGCTGTGCGAAAACCAGGACGGCGCTGCGCGGGAGGGGCACCCCGGCCCCTCCTCGCGGCTTCGATTAGCCCTGAGCCTCTGTCTGGCCCACGAACTGCATTCACTTCTCCGCCTGCTGGGCCTAGAAGTTGATGCAGTTTGGCCGAGCGCAAAGCGGCCCAAGCTTTCGCCCGGGCCGCTGAGGCACATCTATTGAGGTGCAACGCTTTGTCCCCCTGCGAAGGGGACAAAGCGTTGCAGTAGAGCTAGTTGCTGCTGCCGCCGACCAGGCAGTAGGCGTAGGCGACCAGGCTGGTGTCGCTGCCTGAGTTGCTGTGGGCGTAGGCGGCCCAGCCGTTGCCGCTGCGGACGCTGCCGACCAGAGCTACTGCGTAGAGGCCGGGGAGGCCGCCACCACTGATCACGGTTGTGCCGGCGGGGCAGGTCGCGGTTACGACCTCGTTGGCACCTGCTTTGATCGTGACGCTGTTGGTGACCTGGGTGATCGGGCCGAGCTCGGAGGCGCGGACGGAGCCGGCTTGGAGCTCGCTCGAGCCAACCGAGTCGGGGCCGAGATCGTTGGCGGTAAGCGACTGGTCGGCTACCTCCGAGGAGGTGACCGAAGCAGCTCCGAGGTCGCCTGACGTCAGCGTGTCGGGAGCGACGTCGGAGGATTCGACGCCGTTTTCGGCGATCTCCGTGGTGTCGACCGCGTCGGGGGCGATCTTGCCGGCGGCAACCGCGTTGTCGCGGATGTCGACGGTGCGGATAGTGCCGTCGACGATCTGCGGCGAGCGGACCGTGTTCTTGCCGACTCCAGCAGCGATGGCGCTGCCGGTGAGGGCGACGAACAGGGCGACGCAGGCGATCACGAGGGCGGGGCTGGGGCGGAATGTGTTCTTCTTGGTCATCGGAGGTTCCTTTCGTTGGGTTGTAAATCCGATGGACCAAGCTTCGAATCGATTGCCTTTTCTCTCTACGGACCCAAGGGGTGGTCTTCCTCACCCCTTGGCCAGCCCGACCAGAGGTCGATCGAGCCGGATAGATTTCCTTCATGCCAGCTGCCCAGAAGGTCTGCGTAATCGGCGCCGGCTCGTCCGGCATCGCCTCTTGTCAGGTTCTCAACGCGCGCGGGATCGACTTCGATTGCTTCGAGAAGGGCTCCGAGGTCGGCGGCAACTGGCGCTACGAAAACGACAACGAGCTGTCCTCCGCCTACCGCTCGCTGCACATCAATACCTCGCGCGGGCTGATGGCCTACAAGACCTACCCGATGCCGGATGACTATCCGGACTATCCCAACCACTTCCAGATCGCCCGTTACTTCGATGACTACGTCGACCATTTCGCCCTGCGCGAGAAGATCCGCTTCCGCACCGAGGTCCTCAGCGTCGTGCCGGTCGACGGTGAGTGGGAGGTGACGGTCCAGGAGCGCGATGGGGCCCGCGAGTCCCACCGCTACCGCGCCGTGCTCGTCGCCAACGGGCATCACTGGGATCCGCGTTGGCCCGAGCCTCCGTTCCCGGGTTCAGAGGGGTTCGAGGGCGAGCAGATCCACGTTCACCACTACCGCGAGTCCGAGACGCTGACCGGCAAGCGCGTGCTCGTGCTGGGAATCGGCAACTCGGCGACCGACATCGCGGTCGAGGCTTCGCGCATTGCTGAGAGGACTTTCCTGGCGATGCGCCGCGGTGCCTATGTCATGCCCAAGTACCTGAACGGCAAACCGACCGACGAGGCGGCTTCGAAGCTGCTGACACTGATGCCTCTTTCGGTGCAGCGCTTCGTACTGGGGCGCATGTTGGGGCTGACCGCTGGAGACATGACTGCCTACGGCCTGCCTAAGCCCGACCACAAACTGCTCGAGGCGCATCCGACCGTCTCCGCTGAGTTGCTCTCCCGGCTTGGCCATGGCGACATCGCGGTCAAGACAAATATCGACCGCTTCGGCGGAGGGCGGACGGTCCGCTTCGTCGACGGCAGTGAGGAGGAGATCGACCTCGTCGTCTACTGCACTGGCTACCGGATCACCTTCCCCTTCTTCGACGAGAGCGTGGTCTCCGCGGCTGACAACCGGCTGCCGCTCTACAGGCGGGTCGCCTCGGTCGAGCACCCGGGGCTCTACTTCATCGGCCTGATCCAGCCACTGGGCGCGATCATGCCGCTCGCCGAGGCGCAGGCGGAGTGGGTCGCCGACTTGCTCGGCGGACGCGGAACGCTGCCGTCACCGGCTGAGATGCAGGCGGAGATCGTCGAGGCGGAGAAGAAGATGAAGAAACGCTACGTCGCCTCGAAGCGTCACACGATCCAGGTGGACTTTCAGCCTTATCTGCGCGAGATTCGGCGGGAGCGGAAGCGGGCGGCTCAGCGGGTTTGAGCGGGGGATGGGGGAGGCGACGGGGTGCCCCTCCCGGTTGCTGGGGTTTTCGCCGGGGACGCCGCTTCGCTCGCTGAGTGGGCTGTGCGAAAACCGGGACGCCGCTGCCCGGGAGGGGCACCCCGTCGCCTCCGCATCGCGCCGCCGGCATGAGGTCCGCGGCGCGGGCCGTTGGGAAGCTTTGGTTGAGGATTCCGGCGTTTGAAGTTGCCATCGCCGTCGTCTGATGCGGACTCAGGCTCCGGTTCGCGGCTGGCCCACCAGACGAGCCAGAGCGCGCCGAAGACTGGGATCTTCAGGACGACGAGGAGAAAGAAGATTGGCCAGAACCCCTCCATCGGGCTCAGTGTAGAGACACTGCCCACTGCCGCAAGGCCTCGACGTGAGCCTCCTCGAGACCAAGGTGCGATTCAGTCGGCACCAGGAGGGTCGGCTCGGGTCGCTCCGCGGCCCAGGCGTAGCAGCCCTGGTTGAAGTTGTCGTCGATCCAGGCAAGGGGCCGGCCGGTGGCGTACTCCGTCAACGGTTCCAGCTTCCAGTGGACAGCACCTGGTGCTGCGCCGTCGAAGCTCACATGAGGGAGGTCCGGCAGGCCCAGCAAGGCGGGCAGGTAGAAGTTCGCTTTGTCCTCCCAGCCACTCGCCCAGACCAGCTCGAAGTACTCGCTGAGCCGCAGGAGCCGGTCACCGACCGGCAGCGAAATCAAGTGCGGCACGCCATCGACCAGTTCCAGCTTCGTAGACGACCGATCTGGCTTCTCCTCAGCTCCGAAAAGCGAGATGACGCCGTCGATGTCCACCGCGAGTATTGGCCTGCTCATGCTTGGAGTCTTATCGGTCGATCGAGGTTCGCGGGATCCTCTCGAACGGGCGGATACTCAAAAAGCCGGCCTAATTAGGCCGGCTTTTGTCCGGGCGAGAGGATCCCGCGAACCCCTACCACCGGTAATGGGCGAATGCCTTGTTCGCCTGCGCCATACGGTAAATGTCGTCCTTGCGCTTCCAGGCGCTGCCCTGCTGTTGGTTTGCGTCAAGGATCTCGCTGGCGAGCCGCTCTGCCATCGAGTACTCGCGGCGGCTGCGCGCGTAGTCGACGAGCCAGCGGATCGCCAGGGTGCGGGCGCGACGCGCGGGCACCTCAACGGGCACCTGGTAGGTTGCGCCGCCGACGCGACGGGAGCGGACCTCGAGCACCGGGGTCAGTTGTTTGATCGCCGCCTCGAGCGTCTCGATCGCGTCCTCGCCGGAACGCTCGCCGACCAGGGCGAGGGCGTCGTAGACGATCCGCTCGGCAAGTTGCTTCTTGCCGTCGCTCATCACCTTGTTGATCAGCTGCTGGACGAGTCGGTTGCGGAAGCGCGCATCGGGCTCGACCGGACGAATCTGCGCTGCGGAGCGGCGGGGCATTAAGAGGCCTTGACGCCGTAGCGCGAGCGAGCCTGCTTGCGGTCCGAGACGCCGGCTGCGTCGAGGGTGCCGCGCACGACCTTGTAGCGGACGCCTGGCAGGTCCTTGACGCGACCACCACGGACCAGCACCACGGAGTGCTCCTGCAGGTTGTGCCCCTCGCCCGGGATATAGGTGGTGACCTCCATCCCGTTGGTGAGGCGCACACGGGCGATCTTGCGCAGGGCCGAGTTCGGCTTCTTCGGCGTTACGGTCGCGACGCGCGTGCAGACGCCGCGTCGCTGCGGGGCCGCAACGGCCTTCTTGCGGCCTTGCGAGGACTTGAGTCCTGGCGTCGCCGTCTTCTTCTTCGGGCGCTTGCGGCCCTTCCTGACAAGTTGATTCGTATTCGGCACGGCCGCGCATAGTAGAGCAGACCGCCCATGACCAGTCCCGCCGCTGCCGCGAGCTCCGCGTAGAAGCCGCTCTGGAGGACAGCCGTGGCGCCCGCAAAGCGCGAGGATTGAGCGCCGACGTCCAGTCCCGCGGGGAGATCGACAAAGAGGATCGCGGCGATGCAAAGCAGACCGAGGATGAAGACGATGCGGCCCAGGCCGCGGCGCTCGGTCCGCATCGCCATGACCGCGGCGATGGCGGCGAGCAAGGCAAGTGGGACCAAGAGGTAGGCATGCGCTTGACCCGCGGTTTCCCCGCCGACGGTAGGCGGGGCGGCCGACGACACACCGGCATAGGCCGCCTGGCCAATCTCGATGCTGCTGTAGGTGACGAACTGGGAGGCGACGAGGCAGGCAGCGGAGGCGAGGATCACCCCCGCGATCGCCCGGGACGGCGTGACCGTGGCGCTGACCCGCGTCGCTGCGCGTGAGGAGGCCGCCGTCAGGCGTCGCAGGACACGTTCCATCCGCGAGAAAGCCCGCAGTGCCTGCACGGCGAGCGGACCCAGACGCTTCGCAATGACCATCGCGCCCCGCTTGGCCCGCACCCGCGTTCGCCACAGCCAGCGGACCAGCACTGGCCGTGCTTTCTCAATGCGGCGGGACAGGGTTCGATCGACCTGACGGGTGCGCTTCGCCGCGGTCGAGAGCGCCGCGTCGAGGCGCCGTCGCGCCGCTGCTATCATCGCGCGTCGCTCAGGCAGTCCTTTCGAAGTGCGGTTCGAAGTACGTTTCGCCGGGCCCGCGAGGGCCTTTTTCATGCGCCGATCCCGGCTCTTGCCAGATCGTTTGCGTTTGTCCCGTCCCCGTTTCACGACTAAACCCTTACCTTAGGAACCATGGCACGAGCATTCCCCCTAGAGAAGACGCGCAACATCGGGATCATGGCGCACATCGACGCCGGCAAGACGACGACGACCGAGCGCATCCTCTATTACACCGGCCGTACCCACAAGATGGGCGAGGTCCACGAGGGCGCCGCGGTCATGGACTGGATGGAACAGGAGCAGGAGCGGGGCATCACGATCACCTCTGCCGCCACCGCATGCGAGTGGAAGGGCCACCGCATCAACATCATCGACACGCCCGGCCACGTCGACTTCACGGTCGAGGTCGAGCGCAGCCTGCGCGTCCTCGACGGCGCTGTCGCGGTCTTCGACGCTGTCGCTGGGGTCGAGCCCCAGTCGGAGACCGTCTGGCGCCAGGCCGACAAGTACGGGGTCCCGCGCTTCGCCTACATCAACAAGATGGATCGCACCGGCGCCGACTTCTTCAACTCGGTGCAGACGATGAAGGACCGGCTCGGGGCCAACCCGCTGCCGATTCAGCTGCCGATCGGCAGCGAGGACAACTTCCAGGGCATCGTAGACCTGATTGAGATGAAAGGGCTGATCTGGACCGACGAGCTCGGCGCCGAGTACGAGACCGTCGAGATTCCCGCCAACCTCCAGGAGCAGGCGGAGGAATACCGCACGCAGCTGATCGAGGCCTGCGCCGATTACGACGACGAACTGATGGAGGCCTACCTCGCCGAGGAGGAGATTCCGCACGAGCGGATCGCCAAGTCCCTGCACCGGGCTTGCCTGGATACCAAGGTCACCCCGGTGCTCTGCGGAAGCTCCTTCAAGAACAAGGGCGTGCAGCCGCTGCTCGACTCGATCGTCGATCTGCTGCCCTCGCCGCTCGAGGTCCCGCCGGTGACCGGCGTCGTCCCCGCCGGTAAGGGCCAGGCAGAGCCGATAGAGGCTGAGCGCCCAGCCTCCGACGACGCCCCCTTCGCCGCTCTCGCCTTCAAGGTGATGACCGATCCCTACGTCGGCAAGCTGACCTACTTCCGCGTCTACTCCGGCAAGCTGGAGAAAGGCGGCCGCGTCCTCAACGTGAAAACCGGCAGGACCGAGCGGATCGGCCGCCTGCTGATGATGCACGCCAATAGCCGTGAGGAGATCGACGAGTGCTACGCGGGTGACATCTGCGCCGGCGTCGGCCTCAAAGAAACCGGCACGGGCGACACGCTGGCGGCCCCAGACGCGCCGATCGCGCTGGAGAGCATCGAGTTCCCCGAGACAGTGATCGCCGTTGCGATCGAGCCGAAAACGAAGGCCGACCAGGAGAAGATGGGCAACGCCCTGCAGCGACTCGGTGAGGAGGACCCGACCTTCAGGATCGAATCCGACGAGGAAACTGGCCAAACGCTGATCCACGGCATGGGCGAGCTTCACCTCGAGGTGATCGTCGACCGCATGCTGCGCGAGTTCAAAGTCGAGGCCAACGTCGGCAAGCCGCAAGTCGCCTACCGCGAGACGATCCGCAAGGAGGTCAAGAAGGTCGAGGCGCGTTTCGTCCGCCAGACCGGCGGCCGCGGCCAGTTCGGCCACGTGGTCATCAACGTCGAGCCGGCACCGGGCGAGGGCTTCGAGTTCCTCAACAAAATCAAGGGCGGAGCCATCCCCGGCGAATTCATCGGTCCTGCCGAACAGGGGATGAAGGAGGCGCTGGAGAACGGCGTCAAGGCCGGCTACCCGATGGTCGACGTCAGGATCGAACTCGTCGACGGCTCCTTCCACGACGTCGACTCTTCCGAGATGGCCTTCAAAATCGCCGGCTCAATGGCGATCCAGGACGCCGCGCGCAAGGCGAACCCGGTCCTGCTCGAGCCAGTGATGGCGGTTGAGGTGGTCACGCCCGAGGACTTCCTCGGCGACGTGATCGGCGACCTCTCGCGCCGCCGCGGCAAGGTCCAGGGTCAGGATCAGCGTGGGAACGCGCTCGCCGTTCAGGCTTTCGTGCCGCTTGGTGAGATGTTCGGCTATGCGACCGAACTGCGCTCGATGACCCAGGGCCGTGCGACTTACACAATGCAGTTCGAGCGCTACGAGGAGGTCCCCGGCAGCATCGCCGAGGAGATCGTCGAGCATCGCTCAGGTGAGCCAGTTGGCGCAACCTCATGACCGGCAGCAGGCCACACGGTTGTTCTAGCTATATTTCCCAGGTTCGCCCGCAGGCAGGATCAAGTGGCCTGCCCAGCAACTGACCCCAAACTTAATCAGCCAACGCAGACAGAACCCGACTTCGAAAGGTAGAACGGAGAGAGATGTCCAAGGAGAAGTTCGAGCGCGATAAGCCGCATGTGAACGTCGGCACGATCGGTCACATCGACCACGGAAAGACGACGCTGACGGCCGCGATCACCAAGACCCTCTCCACGAAGGGCGGCGCTGAAGCGAAAAGCTTCGAGGAGATCGACAACGCTCCGGAGGAGAAGGAGCGTGGGATCACGATCGCGACCTCCCATGTCGAGTACCAGACCGACAACCGCCACTACGCACACGTCGACTGTCCGGGTCACGCCGACTACGTCAAGAACATGATCACCGGCGCTGCCCAGATGGATGGCGCGATCCTGGTCGTCTCGGCCGCCGATGGCGTGATGCCGCAGACGCGCGAGCACATCCTGCTTGCCCGCCAGGTCAACGTCCCGCACGTGGTCGTCTTCCTCAACAAGGTCGACCAGGTCGACGACGATGAACTGATCGAGCTCGTCGAGGAGGAGGTCAAGGACCTGCTCAACGAGTACGACTTCCCGGGTGATGAGACCCCGATCGTCAAGGGCTCGGCGCTGAAGGCCCTGGAGGGTGACGAAGAGGCGCAGAAAGCGATCTTCGAACTCGCCGACGCGCTCGACTCCTACATCCCCGAGCCAGTCCGCGAGCTCGACAAGCCCTTCCTGATGCCGATCGAGGACATCTTCTCGATCACCGGCCGCGGCACCGTCGCCACCGGCCGCGTCGAGCAAGGCATCGTCAACACCGGCGACGAGGTCGAGATCGTCGGGATCAAGGACACCACGACTACGGTCGTCACCGGCGTCGAGATGTTCCGCAAGCTCCTCGATCAGGGCCAGGCCGGCGACAACATCGGCGCCCTACTCCGCGGTACCAAGCGCGAGGAGATCGAGCGGGGCCAGGTGCTTTGCAAGCCCGGCTCGATCACCCCGCACACCAAGTTCAAGGCCGAGGTCTACTGCCTGAAGAAGGAGGAGGGTGGCCGTCACACTCCGTTCTTCTCCGGCTACCGGCCCCAGTTCTACTTCCGGACCACCGACGTGACCGGGATCGCCAACCTCCCCGAGGGGACCGAGATGGTGATGCCGGGTGACAACGTCGAGATGACGATCGAGCTGATCCAGCCGATCGCGATGGACCAGGGCCTGCGCTTCGCCATCCGCGAGGGTGGCCGAACCGTCGGCTCAGGGGTTGTCGCCGAGATCATCGAGTAGACGATTCACCAATGGCGGGCTTTTGGCCCGCCCTTTCGCAGCCCGCCGGGCAGCGAGACAACTAGCAAGGACATACGACCGGGGCGGCGCCCCACCAAATGGGGCCCCGCCCTTTATGCGCGGTAAGAGACGCGCGAGAAAGACAAAGACAAGTTCAAAGTGGCAGCGATAGCGGCACAGAAAATTCGAATCCGGCTCAAGGCGTATGACCACGACGCCATAGACCGGGCTGCCCGCGAGATCGTCGAGACCGCGGAGCGCACCGGCGCCAGCGTCTCCGGTCCGGTGCCGCTGCCCACCGAGAAGAACGTCTATTGCGTGATCCGCTCACCCTTCAAGGACAAGGACTCGCGCGAGCACTTCGAGATGCGGACGCACAAGCGCCTGATCGACATCCTCCAGCCTTCGCCGAAAACCGTCGACTCGCTGCAGCGCCTCGACTCGCTGCCGGCCGGCGTCGACATCGAGATCCGCCTCTAGAACGATGGCCGCGATCCTCGGAAAGAAGCTCGGGATGACGCAGGTCTTCGCAGAGGACGGCGAGGTCATCCCGGTGACCGTGATTGAGGCTGGTCCCTGCAAGGTGACGGCGGTGCGCGAGCCCGAGCGCGACGGCTACGCCGCGGTGCAACTTGCCTTCGGTGAGACCAAGCAGGGCAAGCTGAGCAAGGCCGAGGAAGGCCACCTGAAGAAGGCCGGCGCCGCGCCGATGCGCCACCTGGTCGAGTTCCGTGATGAGGACCTTGGCGCCGAGGACGGCCCCAAGATAGGCGACGACGTCACCGTCTCTGCCTTCGAGGCAGGGCAGAAAGTCAAGGTTGCCGGGGTCTCGATCGGCAAGGGCTTCCAGGGTGGGATCAAGCGCCACAACTTCAGCCGCGGTCCGGTTACCCACGGTTCGCACAACGTGCGCGCTCCGGGCTCGATCGGTGCCAGCACCTTCCCCGCCCGCGTCTTCAAGGGCATGCGAATGCCCGGGCAGATGGGCAACAAGCGGGTAACGCAGAAGGGTCTCGAGGTTGCCCAGGTAGACGCCGAGCGCAACCTGCTGCTGATCAGAGGCTCAGTGCCCGGCTCGCGCAACGCGATGGTCGAGGTGCGGACCGATGGCTAAAGCCGCCGTGCTCGGCAAGACGACCAAGGCCGACCTGCCCAAAGAGCTCTTCACCGAGCCCTTCCACCACTCGCTGGTCGACGAGGCCGCCCGCGCCGATCTCGCCTCGCGTCGCCAGGGCTCCGCTTCAACCCAGACTCGTGGCGAGGTCTCGATGACCGGCGCCAAGGCTTGGCGCCAGAAGGGCACCGGCCGGGCCCGCGTCGGCGCGCTCAGCTCGCCCACCCGCTTCGGCGGTGGCGTAGCCTTCGGTCCGAAGCCGCGTCACTACACGGTCAAGGTCAACCGCAAGGCACGGCGCAAGGCGCTGCGCTCGGCCCTTTCGGTCCACGCCGAGCGCGACAGCGTTGCCGTGCTCGACGCAAGTTCCTTCGAGACCCCGTCGACCAAGACCGCAGCGGAGGCTCTCGCCAAATGGGGCGCGAAGCGCTCGACGCTGATCGTGCTCGCCCCCGAAGAGGGTGGCGCGGCGAAGAGCTTTCGCAACATCCCCCGAGTGCAGGTCGCCGAGGTCAGCGCCGTCGGCGTCGCCGACGTGATCGGGGCCGCTTCGCTGGTCGTCTCCGAGCAGGCGCTTAAGACGCTGAAGGAGAGGCTGGCCTGATGGACGCGCGCACGACGATCATCCACCCTGTTGTCTCCGAGAAGAGCTACGCGCTGATCGGCGAGGGCAAGTACACCTTCCGCGTCGACGACCGTGCCCACAAGACCCAGATCGCCCACGCGGTCGAGGAGATCTTCGACGTCAAGGTCGCCGCGGTGCGCACCGCCAAGGTGCGGGCCAAGCCGAAGCGCCGCGGCCTGCAGCGGGGCAAGACGCGGGGTTGGAAGAAGGCCATCGTCCAGCTCGCCCCCGGCGAGCGAATCGAGCTGTTCGAGGGCGCAGAGACTGCCTAGGGAATAAAGGATGCCGAACCGAAAAACAAAACCGACCAGCCCGGGACGTCGCTTCGCGACCTACCCGCTGCGCGAGCAGCTGACTAGCTCCAGCCCCGAACGCAAGCTGACCGAGGGCCTGCGCAAGTCCGGCGGCCGCAACGCCAACGGCCGCGTTACCGCCCGTCACCGTGGCGGCGGCGCCAAGCGACGTTACCGTCAGATCGACTTCAAGCGTTTGCGCGACGATGTGCCGGCCAAGGTCGCGACGATCGAGTACGACCCCAACCGCAGCTGTTACATCGCCCTGCTCCACTACGCCGACGGCGCCAAGAGCTACATCCTCGCCCCGGCTGCTATCTCGGTCGGCGATGAGGTCCAGTCCGGGCCTGGCGCCGATATCCGGCCCGGCAACGCGCTCGCGCTGGGTGAGATGCCGACCGGCACGATCGTCCACAACGTCGAGCTCACTCCGGGCCAGGGCGGCAAGCTCGGCCGCTCGGCGGGGACATCGATCCAGCTTGCGGCGAAGGAGGGTGACATGGTGACGCTGCGACTGCCCTCCTCGGAGATGCGCCTGGTGCGCGCGGAGTGCCGCGCCACCGTCGGCGTGCTCTCCAACGCCGAGCACCAGAACGTCAAGATCGGCAAGGCGGGCCGCAATCGCCACAAGGGCAAGCGGCCGCAGACTCGCGGTGTGGCGATGAACCCGGTCGATCACCCGCACGGCGGCGGCGAGGCCCACCACACGCCCGGCGGCCACCCGGTCACACCGTGGGGCAAGCCGACGCTCGGCTACCGCACCCGCAAGAAGGGCAAGCAGTCCGACCGCTACATCGTGCGCGGCCGTCGCCGCGGGAAGAAAAAGAGTCGCTGATGGGACGCTCGACCAAAAAGGGCCCGTGGGTGGAAGAGGCGCTGATGAAGCGCGTCGCCGCCATGAACGAGTCCGGCACCAAGCAGATGCTGAAGACCTGGTCGCGCGCCTCGACGGTCTTCCCCGACATGGTCGGCCACACGATCGCCGTCCACGACGGGCACAAGCACGTCCCCGTCTTCATCTCCGAGTCGATGGTCGGCCACAAGCTGGGCGAGTTCGCGCCGACCCGCACCTTCCGTTCCCACTCCGGAACGGGTAAGGGTGAATAGCGTGGCCGCCACCCCGATCGTCGTTCGTGCCAGCTCCCGCTACGTGCGGGTGGCGCCACGCAAGGCGCGTCTGATCGCCGACCAGGTGCGTGGGATGCATATCGAGCAGGCTCGTGCGCTGCTCGCGTTCTCGCCCCGCGGCGCCGCTGAGGACATCCGCAAGCTGATCGACTCCGCTGCTGCCAACGCCGAGAACAATCACGACCTGATCGGCGACGAGATGCGGATCTCCGAGATCACCGTCGACGAAGGGCCGACCCTGCGCCGCTACCGCCCGCGCGCGCTTGGCCGCGCCTCGCGGATCAACAAGCGAACTTGCCATATCGCGGTGGCCTTGAGCCCCCAGGAAGAGGACTGAGATGGGACAGAAGATCCATCCCGGCGGCTTCCGCGTCGGCTACATCCAGGATTGGAAGTCGAACTGGTTCGAGGAGAAAGACTTCGCGGACGTCCTCAACGAGGACCTCAAAATCCGCGCTCACATCGAAAACAAGCTCGCCCACGCAGGCCTCTCCGACATCACGATCGAGCGCCATGGCGAGATCGCAGTGGATATCCACACTGCCCGCCCTGGCATCGTGATCGGCAAGTCGGGCAGCGAAGTGGATGCGCTGCGCAAAGACCTGCACAAGCTGACCGGCAAGCCGGTCAAGGTGAACATCCGCGAGGTGAAGCGCCCCGAGCTCGACGCCAAGCTGGTCGCCCAGTCGATCGCCGAGCAACTGCAGAACCGCGTCGCCTTCCGGCGCGCGATGAAACGCGCGCTCACCTCGGCGATGCGCTCCGGCGCCAAAGGCGTGAAGGTGCAGGTCTCGGGCCGTCTCGGCGGCGCCGAGATGGCGCGCACCGAGGGCTACTCCGACGGCCGCGTGCCGCTGCACACGCTGCGTGCCAATATCGACTACGGCTTCTTCGAGGCGCGGACGACGACCGGTCGTATTGGCGTTAAGTGCTGGATCAACAAGGGTGAGGTGATGCCCGAGGGCTTCCGCACCGATCAGCTCAGCGACGACGACGGCGGACCGCAAGGCGGCCAGCGCGGCGGTCGGCCGGGTGGGGATCGCGGCGGACGCGGCGCCGACCGCGGCGGCCGGGGTGGCGATCGCGGCGGCCGGCCCGGGGGCGACCGCGGACGGCCAGGTGGCGGTCGCGGTGGCCAGCGCGGAGGAGGTCGCTGATGCTGATGCCGAAGCGGGTCAAGCACCGCAAGCAGATGCGAGGCCGGATGCGCGGCAACACCAAGGGCGGCAGCACGGTCGCCTTCGGCGAGTATGGGCTGAAGTCGCTCGATCGCGGCTGGATCACCAACCGCCAGATCGAGGCCGCTCGCGTGGCGATGACCCGCAAGATCAAACGTGGCGGCAAGGTCTGGATCAACGTTTTCCCCGACAAGCCCTACACGAAGAAGCCGGCTGAGACCCGCATGGGCTCCGGCAAGGGCAACCCGGAGGGCTGGGTCGCCGTGATCAAGCCCGGCAAGGTGATGTTCGAGCTGGCCGGCGTGCCAGAGGATCTCGCCCGGGAGGCGCTGCGACTGGCGGGGCACAAGCTTCCAGTCAAGACCAAGTTCGTGATGCGCGAGGGGGCTGAGGGACAGTGAAGGCGGCCGAGGTGCACGACCTCAAAGACGATGAGCTGATCGCGAAATTGATCGAGGCCAAGCAGGAGAAGTTCAACTTGCGTTTTCGGCAGGCGACCGGTGAGCTCGAGAACACTGCTCGGGTCGGGATCGCGCGCAGGGACGTAGCCAAGCTTTTGACCGTCGCGCGGGAGCGGGGCATTGACGTTGAGAAAGAGCTGAAGAGATGACGGACGAGACGAAAAAAGACGAGACGACTGAGGAGACCCCGGATCAGGACGCGGCCGAGTCGGCCGCGGGTCCTGTCGCGGAGGAGGACTCCTCGTCCTCGCAGGCTACGGACGACGAGCCCACCTCCACGCCACCCACGGGTGAGGCGTCTGAGGAAGCGGCCGCCGAGGCCCCAACTGAGCAAGCTGAGGAGCCTGCTGCCGAGGTCGTGGTTGAGGAAGCTGAGGAGTCCGTGGCTGAGGAGGCGACCGCCCCGGCCGATGAGGTGGCTGAGCAGCCTGAGGCTGAGGAAGCCGAGGCGCCTGAGGCTGAGGCCCCGGCGGAGCCCGCAGCTGAGGAGCCTGAGGCTGAGGCCCCGGCGGAGC
>JAWVFJ010000003.1:0-49347 GCA_033856275.1 Solirubrobacterales bacterium | reverse complement strand
GATTGGGCCCAGCAGCCGCCGACGCCGACCGTGCGGCCCGGGTCTTCGCTCTTCAGCCGCTTCGCCTCGCCCAGGTGGGCGATGAAGCGGCTGTCCGCCGACTCGCGGATCGAGCAGGTGTTGAAGAGGATCAGGTCGGCTTCGGCGCGCTCCGGCGCCTCCTCGTAGCCGAGCGAGGTGAGCATGCCCCGCATCCGCTCCGAGTCATGCACGTTCATCTGGCACCCGAAGGTGGTGACGTGGAAGCGCTTCACGCGCTCAGGGTACCGAGCGAAGAACGAAGGGCGGCGCTATTCGCCGTGCGTGATTTCCTGCACGACGTAGGCGGCGACGTTTTCGATTTCTTCTTCCGAAAGCGTGCCCTGGAAAGCCGGCATCCCGCCGCCCCCGTTGGTGACCTGCTGGATCGCGCCTTCTTCGGTCTGCGCCAGCGGCATCGTGGTCAGATCAGGGCCGCCGTTACCGCCGTGGCCGGTCGCCCCGTGGCAGGTCGAGCAGTTTTCACCGAAGACCGCGGCGCCCAGTTCGGCGTTTCCGCCCCCTCCGCTCGCTTCGCCTTCGCCTTCTTCACCTTCGCCGCCTTCTTCGAACTTTTTTTCTTCCTGGGCCTGTTCGCCTTCGACGAGTCCTTCGCCTTCTGCGCCTTCTGCGCCTTCCGCGCTTTCGCCGGATTCGGCTTCGCGCGCTTCTTCTTCGGCTTCGACGAACGGGGCCGAGGTACCGGCTTTCGCCAGCTCTTCACTGGCTTTGCCGTACTCCTTGTCGTGCTCCTTCGACTCGTCCTTACCGTGGAGGACGGCGAAGGTGCCCGCGCCCACGGCGAAGACCGCGAACCAGATGATGATCAGCGGCATCAATTTGCCCGGGAAATTGTCGTTTTTCAGCCCGAAGAGGCTGACGACGATGGCCGAGGCGGCGAGGATGCCGCCGCAGATGAAGAAGAGCGTTTCGTGCATCAGGCGGCCGGAATCCTATTGGTGCGAGGCAGCGGGTGCTTGCAGCCCGACCCCAGACCGCGCTAAGCGGCCTGGGCCTCTGCGATCGGTGACTCGTCGGCGGAGGCAACAACTGGTGCCTCGGCGCCGATTCCGAGCGCCGTACGGACCTTGGTTTCGATCTCCAGCGACAGCTCCGGGTTGTCCTGCAGGAACTGTTTCGCGTTGTTGCGTCCCTGTCCCAGGCGGACTTCGCCGTAGGAGAAGAAGGAACCCGATTTCTGCACCAAGTCCTGCTCGATGCCGAAGTCGAGCAGCCCGCCCTCGCGCGAGATCCCGACCCCGTACTCGATGTCGAACTCAGCCTGGCGGAACGGCGCCGCGACCTTGTTCTTCACGACTTTCACGCGGACCCGGTTGCCGACCGCTTCGGTCCCTTCCTTCAGGGTCTCGATGCGGCGGATGTCGAGCCGCTGCGACGCGTAGAACTTCAGCGCCCGGCCACCCGGCTGGGTCTCCGGCGAGCCGAACTGGACGCCGATCTTTTCGCGGATCTGGTTGGTGAACAGGCAGACGGTTTTCGTCCGGTTCAGGTTGCCGGCGAGTTTCCGCAGCGCCTGCGACATCAGGCGGGCCTGCAGGCCGACCGTGGTGTCGCCGATCTGCCCGTCGAGCTCTGCTTTCGGGGTCAGCGCGGCGACCGAGTCGATCGCGACCACGTCGACCGCCCCGGAGGCGATCAGGCGGTCGGCGATCTGCAGCGCCTGCTCGCCGTAGTCGGGCTGGGAGACGAGCAGCTCGTCGGTGTCGACCCCGATCGCCCGCGCATAGATCGGGTCCATCGCGTGCTCGGTGTCGATGAAGACGCATATGCCGCCCTTGGCCTGGGCCTCAGCGATGATGTGGTAGACCAGCGTTGTCTTTCCCGAGGACTCGGGGCCGAAGATCTCGACGATGCGCCCGCGCGGCACGCCACCGATGCCAAGCGCGAGGTCGAGCGCAACGGCGCCGGTCGGAATCGCTTCGACTGGCAGCTTGCTGCCGGCGCCGAGGCGCATCAAGGAGCCTTGGCCGAAATCGCGCTCGATCTGGGTCACCGCAGCCTCGAGGGCTGCGTCCTTGGCCTTGGCTTCCTTCGCCGAGGCGTCTTTCAAAGCCACTTTCTTGTCCGCCATCTCTTCTTTCACCTCACTGCCGCCCGTCTCGGGACAGCTCGACTTGCGCCAGCGGGGTGTATCGCGCACCCTGCGGCTGGAGTTCAGAACGGTAGAGCGTCACTCGGACGCAAAGAGCGGGCTCTAAGAGAGCCTTCGCCAGCCCTCCGGGCGGTTTTTGCACCCCCGCCGGGCGCTTCGACCCCCCGCCGGCGGACTTGACTCTGGCGACGGTCACGTGCGGCCAGAAGGGCCGCTTCTCCGGTTTGAAGAGGCGCTTCGCGACCAGTGTCCCCTCTAGCTCGGACTGCAACTCGACAGCGCCCGGCGATGCGGCCGGCAGGGCGAAGAGGCGGGCTCGCCCCAGCGAGGGCTTGGCGACCGGTTCGCCCAGCGCAACCGTGGCTGCCGGAGAGTCGAGCCCGCGCACAACCTCGCCAAGCGCATCTATCTCCCTCTCGGGCAAGTAGCCGAGGAAGGCCAGCGTGATGTGCAGCGACTGCGGCGAGACAACGCGCAGCGCCGGGTCGCGCAGCTCCCTGCCTCCCCAGGTGACGATTCCCTGGCGCAGTCCCTCGGGGAGGTCGAGCGCCACGAACAGCCGTGCCCGTGGGCTCTTCAGTCGCTCCTTGCTCATCCCAGCCACGCTACGGGTAGCAAACGCGCGGGACAACGCTCGAGTGCAGCAAAATCGTGCCGCTCTTCGCCCTAGAGCGGCGCCTCTTCGCCGCTGAGCAGCAGGCGCAAGAGGTGCATGCCGACCAGGGCTGAGCGTTCGCGGACGTCGGCGCGGCCACCGGGGATGACGGGATCTCGGGCGAGGGCCGTGCCGTCGGCGAGACGGGCGTGGAAGCAGACGTAGCCGACCGGCTTCTCCTCGCTGCCACCGTCGGGACCGGCGATTCCGGTGATCGATACCGCGACGTCCGCCGCGAAGCGGTCAAGCGCCCCGATCGCCATCTGCTCGGCCACCTCCTGGGAAACCGCCCCCTTTTCCTCGATCAGCGCCGGATCGACGCCGAGCAGCGCGGTCTTGGCCTCGTTTGAGTATGGGACGACGCCGCCCGCCATATAGGCCGAGGCGCCCGGCAGGTCGGTGATGCGCGCTGCCAGCAGGCCGCCGCTGCACGACTCGGCCAGTCCCAGCCGGTGCCCCGCCAAAAGGGTCGCGACCTGCGAATCGATCGTCTCGCCTTCGAGGCTGAAGAGATGGCGTGGATGGCGCACCTGGAGGCCGCTCCTGACGGCCTCGGCAGTGGCCAGGGCCGCATCGCGATAGCGAACGTCGATCTCGATCTCACCGCGGCGCAGGCAGGTCGTGATCTCGACCTCCGGCAGGGCGACGCCCTCTGCCTCGATCTCGCGCAGGCTCTTGGCGATCTCCGACTCGGGAACCCCGAACATGCGCAGCGTGTAGCCGTGCAACGGCGTCGCCCGACCCAGCAATACCGCAACCGGCTCGGTTGCCACCGCCGCAGGCCACATCGGCTGCAACTCGCGCGGCGGCCCTGGCAGGACAACTACAACGCAACCGTCGGCCGGGACCACCAGGCCCGGAGCGGTACCGACGGGATCGAGCGGGATCGAGCCTTCGGGCACGATCGCCTGCTTGCGGTTCGCCTCGCGCACCGCCTCGGGATCGAAGTTGAAGCTGCGAGCGAAGTTGCGCAGGATCGTCGCGATCTTCTCCTCGATCTCCTCGTCGAGGACCATCTTGCGACCGGCGAAGCGCCCCACCACCTCCGCCGTGAGATCGTCCGCGGTCGGGCCGAGGCCGCCCGAGGTGACGATCAGGTCCATGCCCTCGCTGGCCATGAAGCGCAGGGCAGCCTCGAGGTCGTCGGGCCGGTCGCCGACGACGAGGATGTGCGCGACCTCGACACCCAGCGCGGCCAGTTGTTCGGAGAGCCAGGGACCGTTGCGGTCGCTGATCCGCCCGGTCAGGACCTCGGTACCGGTAACTACTATTCCCGCCCGAACCTCACTCATGTGCAGGTGGGCCGTTCCGCTTCGTCAAGTTGGGTCATCGCACCGGAGGAGTCGATCGAGTATCCGATCGGGCTGGATGTCGCCGGTATTTCCGCTTGCCTGCCGTCAATGCGCATCGAGACCTCGCCGTTGCCAAAGGAGACCGTGAAGCTACCGGAGCGGAAGGGACCCGCTTCGGCACCCGCTTCGAGGATCTGCCCGTCAACCACTGCATCACCCTTGGCGTCAAGGACGCAAACCCAGACTTCGGCGCTGGCAGCCAGGCTCACCAAGACGCCGGATCTATCCGGGGGTTTTGGCTCTGGCGCTTGCCCTGGCAGGGTCTTGCCGGACGGTGCGGGCGCAAACTCCTCTCCTCCTCCTCCTCCGGTGGGGATTGCCACGATCGCGATCACTGCTACGGCAAGCACGGCGAGCACCGCAAGGGCCGCGATCGGAGCCACACTGAGCCGGACGGAGGCGTGCCCGGAAGAGCTGGGCCTCGATGGCTCTGGCGACTCAGCCGCTGCCCGGCTCCATTTTTCAACGTTCTCCCGGTAGTCCCCAACGAGCCGTTCCCCGTCGAGGCCAAGGAAGGAAGCGTAGGTGCGGATAAAGCCACGCGTGTAGACGCCGCCTGGCAAAACATCCCATTCTTCGCTCTCGATCGCGCGCAGGTAGCGCGGGCGAATCCGTGTCGCCGCCTCGACTTCGGAAAGCTCGACTTTGCGGCGATTCCGCGCCTCGCGCAGGATCGTGCCGACGCCGCTATCCATGGAGACATTGTCCACCCGGACAGACCGGGCATGGGTTGCAGGTCGGGTTACTCGGGAACGGCCGTCGGGGCCTCGACAGGAGCCTCGTCGCTGGCGCCGCCAATGAGGCGAGCCAGGTCGGCCTGCGTAACCAGTACCTGACGTGGTTTGGAGCCTTCGTACCCGGAGATCACGCCACGGCGCTCGAGCATGTCGATCAGCCTGCCGGCACGGGTGTAGCCAACCCGCAAGCGTCGCTGGATCATCGAGACGGAAGCGGTTTCGGTCTCGACGACGACGCGGATCGCCTCGTCGAGCAGGTCGTCGCTGTCGGGATCGAAGTCACCCTCGGTTTCGACGCCCTTCTCCTCGTGCACCTCGAGCAGCTCCTCCTCGAATTCGGGTTCGCCCTGCTTGGCCCAATGGCTGGTGATGCGGGCCGTCTCCTCCTCGGTGACGAAGGCGCCCTGGATCCGCTGCAGCTTCGAGGTGCCGGCGCCGCGGAAGAGCATGTCGCCCTGGCCGAGCAGCGCCTCGGCGCCGCCTTGGTCGAGGATCACTCGCGAGTCGGTCTGGGAGGAGACCGCAAAGGCGATCCGGGCGGGGATATTGACCTTGATCGTGCCGGTGATGATGTCGGTCGAAGGACGCTGGGTGGCGAGGACCAGGTGGATTCCGGTGGCGCGGGACTTCTGTGCCAGGCGGATGATCGAATCCTCGACCTCGGCCGGCGAGACCATCATCAGGTCTGCGAGCTCGTCGATCACGCAGAGGATGTGCGGCAACGGCGCTTCGCCGGCCTTGGCGCGAGCACGGTTGAGCTCGGCAAGGTTGCGGCAGCGTGCCTGGCCCATGATCCCGTAGCGGCTCTCCATCTCGCCGATCAGGTTGGCCAGCACGTTGGCGGCGAGGCGCGGCGAGGTGACCACCGGCGTCAAGAGATGCGGCACGTTCTCGTAGTGGTTGAGCTCGACCTGCTTGGGGTCGACGAGGACGAGGCGCACGTCGTTGGGGGAGGCCTGCATCAGGATCGAGGAGAGGATCGCGTTGACGCAGCCGGACTTGCCCGAGCCGGTGGTGCCGGCAACGAGCACGTGCGGCATCTTCGCCAGATCGGTCCAGACGGCGTTGCCGTCGATCCCCTTGCCGAGCCAGGCGACCAGCGGCGAGGTCTTCTCGGGCCGGCCGGCGTAGATATCGCCAAGGCGAACGATGCGACGGCGGGTATTGGGCACCTCCACCCCGACCGCCTGCTTGCCGGGGATCGGCGCAAGGATGCGAATGTCGGTCGAAGCTAGCGCGTAGGCGAGGTCGTTGGAGAGCTCGGTCACCTTCTTCACCTTGGTACCGGGCGCCAGGCGCAGTTCGTAGCGAGAGACGTGCGGACCGCTGACGATGCCGACGATCTTCGCCTCCACGCCAAAGTGGCCCAGCGTCTCAACCAGCTTGCGACCGACGATCTCGTGATCGCGCGGATCGACGCCCTTGTCGCTTTTGCCGCGTTCCAGTGCTTTCGCGGGCGGCGGCTTGTAGTCGATCCCCTCCGAGATCGTGACGCCCCGTTTGTTGCCCTGCGGCGTCAGCTTCACCTGCTCGGGCCCAGGAATCGGATCGACAACGGCGGCCTCTTCCTCAGCCTCGATTTCAGCAATCTCCTGGCCGAAGTCCTGGGTAACAGGCTCCTCTACGGCTTCATCAGGCTCCTCGGCGAGAGCCACAGTCGGCTCGACGTCGTCCTCCTCCGGATAAGCGCTCATCACATCCGTAGGCCCAGCCTGAGTCTCAAAAGCAAAGGTCTTTTCCTCCTGGCGATCGCGCCGGCTCTGAATAGCCGTCTGCGCCATCCCACGACTCCCCAAAAACAGCCGCCGAGTACCGCGCCCGATCCCACGGAACAGGGTCGAAATCGAAGTCCCGGTGACCAACAGCCCTCCGACCACCAGCATCAAGACCGTGAAGATCCGCGCCCCAACCTTGCCAAACAGGTAAACGAGCCCAGTTTCAACCCCATATCCGACCTTGCCTCCGTCCCAGCCAAAAAACAGCACGAAGCTCAAATAAACCCCGGCGGCGATCAAAAACAGCCCAATCAGATCCAGATGCCGCTGCTCCAATGCCTGCGGCAAGTGCAGCTTTCCTCCTCGCGGCGTCTTGGCTTTGGCTCTGCTTTTCGGCTTCCGACGCGCGGTCGCACCGCGCTTTTTGCGCTGGAACATGCCTGGCCCCTTCGACGCTTGCCTGGATACCCCTGCGCCTGTGGACGGGGAATCGGGGAGGGCTGGAACGTCTTGTACTTTTTCGGCGTCCACCTCGCGGCGCCAGCGAAATCCGTTCCATCGAAAAAGTTAAGTGGAAGCCCTCCCCGATTCCCCCTGCACGCGCCCTAAATCGCAGGTAAATCTCGGCGGCATTCCATGGTTTCACCTCTAACATCGGTGGCAATGCTCACCTCCGATCCCGAAACCGTCGGCGGCCGCGTCCTCGTCGTCGAGGACGACGCCGAGATCGCCGACGTCCTGCGCCGCTCCCTGCGCCAAGAGGGCTACGAGGTGAAGACCTCGGCCGACGGCGTCGATGCCCTGGACGTCGCCACCGGCTTCGTCCCCGACTTGGTCGTCCTCGACCTCGGCCTACCCCGCCTCGACGGCGTCGAGGTCTGCCGGCGCTTGCGAGCCGAGGGGGACGTGCCGATCCTGATGCTGACGGCGAGGGCGGAGACCGAGGACCGGGTCGACGGTCTCGACAGCGGCGCAGATGACTACCTGGTCAAGCCCTTCGAGCGCCAGGAGCTGCTGGCGCGTATTCGAGCCCTGCTGCGCCGCCGCCCGCCCCGCGGCATGGCCTCGCTCGAGGTGGGCGACCTCACTCTCAACCCCGACACGCGCGAGGTGAAGCGCGGCAAGCGAGAGCTCGAGCTGACCAATCGCGAGTTCGAGCTGCTCGAGTACCTGATGCACAACGAGCGCCTGGTCGTCTCCCGCGAGCGCCTCCTCGATGACGTCTGGGGCTATGACCCGACCGCCGCCACGAACACGATTGACGTCTTCATCTCCAACCTGCGGCGCAAGCTCGAGGAGGGCGGCGAGGCCCGCCTCCTGCACACCAAACGCGGCGCCGGTTACGTCCTCAAGGAGTAATGACGCCGCTGGCTCGCAAGCTGGCCGCGCGCTGGCCCGCCCGATTGCGCCCTGGCAGCTGGCCAGTCCGTTGGCGACTGGCGGGCGTATCGGCGGGGCTGACCCTCATCATCCTGCTCGTCTTCGGCGCGGTAATCGGCCAGGTCGCCACGAGCCGGATTCGCAATGACTTCAATCGCGAGGTGAGCGACGCCGCCCAAACGCTGGCGCGCGAATTCCAAATCGTCTACACGCCGCTCAGCACGATCTCCGTCAAGCAAGGCCCGCGGCTTGACGATTTCGTCCGTCCAGACGGTGCATCCGCAAGGGTTCTCGACGTCAACGGCAACCTGATCAAGGAAAGCACGGGGGCTTCCCCAATGGGACCGCCGAGCAGTGGCCTCTCCAACTATGGCGAGCTACGAGTTGCGACGGCGGTAATTACGGATGAAAGCGGTGGGGCGACTGGCTATGTCCAGTACGGACGAAGCATCGCCCATGTCGATTCCACGATCGACCGCCTCTGGCTCTTCATCGCCGCCGGCATCCTCGGTGGCACCCTGCTCGCCAGCCTCGCTGGCGTCGCGATCGCCGCCCGGGCGATGCGTCCGATCTCGGCTCTCACCGCGACCGCGCGCCAGATCGCCGCCACCGGCGATCCCTCCAAGCACATGCCCGACCCGAAGGTCACCGACGAGGTCGGCGAGCTTGCCCGCACGCTCGAGCAGATGCTGCGCTCGCTCGACGCCGCGCGCACTGAGCGCGAGGCAGCGATGAAAAAGCAGCGCGAGTTCGTCGCCGACGCCTCGCATGAGCTGCGCACGCCACTGACCAGCGTCCTCGCCAACCTCGAGCTGCTGCAGGCTTCGCTGCGCTCGCCGAATCAGGATGACGATCGGGCGATGATTGACTCCGCCCTGCGCTCATCTAAGCGCATGAGTCGCCTGGTGGGCGATCTACTGCTGCTCGCTCGCGCCGACGCAGGTCGGGCCGGCAAACACGGCCCCTGCGACCTAGCCGAGATCGCTGGAAACGCGGCGGCTGAGTTGGCTCCGCTGATGGGCGATCGCAAGCTGGAGGTCGATAACCAGCACGCGCTGCCTGTGACCGGCAATCCCGACGAGCTGCACCGCATGGTGGTCAACCTGCTCGACAACGCGTCCCGCCATACTCAACCGGGCGCCAGGATCGAACTGCACGTCCGCAGCATCGGCGACGAAGCGGTGATCGAGGTAGCCGACGATGGCCCCGGCATCCCGCCGCGCTTGCGCGAGCAGATCTTCAATCGCTTCGTCCGTGGCGAGGGTCCTGCTGACACCGCGGTCGGTCCCGGCAGCGGCCTCGGCCTAGCCATCGTCCGCGCCGTCGCCACCTCTCACGGCGGTACCGTCGAAGTCGGTGAATCGGCCTCAGGCGGCGCCCAATTCCGGGTCCGCCTGCCCCTCCAGCGCTCGAACGTCGTGGCCACAACCTTTTAGCCGCGCTTTAGCGGGGCGACCTAGGTTTATGCGTGGACGAGACACAGGACCTGCCGGGCTCTCCCCAACATCCCCGGCAGGTCCTTTTTTTGTGCCTAAACCTCGACGACGACGGGGATGATCATCGGCCGCCGGCGCAGCTTCTCGTAGACCAGTCCGGCAACGGCATCGTGCAGGTCTTCCTGGACTAGATGCAGCTCACGCGTCCCCGCATTTGCGGCGTCCTCAAGCGAGTCCTCGACCAGATCACGCAGGTCCTCGACCAGGGCATCGGCCTCCTCGACGAAGGGCACGCCGCGGAAGAGGACCTCGGGGTCGGCGACGACGTGACCGTCCTCCGAAGAGATCGTCGCGACGACGATGAAGATGCCGTCGGCGGAGATCTCGCGGCGATCGCGCAGGGCGACGTCATCGGGCTCGCCGACGTTGACACCGTCGACGTAGATAACACCGGCATGGACGTCCTCGCCGAAGCTGGCACCATTGGCGTCGATTTCGAGTGGCAGGCCGTTGCGCCCTTCGAAGATGCGCTCTGGCTCGATTCCAACCGACTGTGCCAGCTCTGAGTGCAAGCGCAACCGCTGGTGGTCGCCGTGCACGGGAAGGACGTAGCGCGGTTTGGTTAGGTTGAGCATCAGTTTCAGCTCCTCCTGCCAACCGTGGCCGGAGGCGTGGATCGGGGCGTCCTTGGCGGTGACCACTTTGGCGCCGATCTCATAGATCCGGTCGATCGTCTCGTTGACGGCGCGCTCGTTGCCCGGTACGGGCGTCGCCGAGAAGACCACCGTGTCACCGGAGTGCAGCTCGACGTCACGGTGATCGTTGTTGGCCATCCGGCGCAGCGCCGAGAGCGGCTCGCCCTGGCTGCCGGTTGAGATCACGATCACCTTCTCGTCGGGGAAGCTCTCGATCTCGCGCGGCTGGATGAAGAGCCCGGAAGGCGCGTTGGCGATACCGAGGTTGGAGGCGATGTTGAAGTTTTTGCGCATCGAGCGACCGACGAGCGCCACCCGCCGGTCGAGCTTCACCGCCGCGTCGATCACCTGCTGGACACGGTGGATGTTGGAGGCGAAAGAGGTGACGATGACGCGGCCCTCACAGGCCGAGAAGGTCTCGAGCAGCGCCGGGCCCACGCTTGACTCCGAGGGCGCCACGCCGGGCCGGTCGGCGTTGGTCGAGTCCCCGCAGAGCAGCAGCAGGCCATCGCGGCCCAGTTCTGCCAGGCGCGAGATGTCGGCGGGCCTGCCGTCGACCGGGGTCTGATCGAACTTGTAGTCGCCGGTCATTAGCACCGATCCCAGCTCGGTCGTGAGCAGGACGCCGCGGGCGTCGGGGATCGAGTGTGAGAGGTGGATCAGCTCCAACTCGAACGGGCCGGCCTGGACTTTCTCCCCCGCCGGCAACTCCTGCAGAGGCGCGTCGCCGAGCTTGTGCTCGTCGAGCTTGGCACGGACCATGCCGACCGTGAGCAGGCCGCCGTAGATCACCGGTGGCAAGCCGATCTCACGCAGCACGTATGGCAGCGCGCCCACGTGGTCCTCGTGACCATGGGTGAGCACGATCGCCTCGATGTCGTCGGCGCGCTCGCGCAGGTAGGAGAAGTCGGGAAGGACGAGGTCGATGCCGAGCATCTCGGCGGTGGGGAACATCAGCCCGGTGTCGACGACGACGATGCGATCGTCGTACTCGATCACGGTCATGTTCTTGCCGATCTCGCCCAGTCCCCCGAGCGGCAGCACACGCAGCTTGCTGGCGGGCACTAGGGAGTCACCGAGGTGAGGCCGACGCCCTCAAGCGCGGCTCGCACAGTCGCTCTCTGCTCCGCATCGGCGGAGACGAGGGGAAGTCGCAGTGTCCCGGACGGGATCAAGCCCGTCATCTCCAAAGCCGCCTTGAGCGGGATCGGGTTGGTGGTTACGCCCATTGCGGCGTAGACCTCGCGCAGACCGGAGTCGATCTCGGTGGCACGATCCAAATCGCCCGCCTGGGCGGCATCCCAGGCTTCCCGCATCTGCGGACCAACCAGGTGCGAGGCAACGCAGATCCCGCCCGCACCACCGATTTCCAGCGTCTTGAGGAAGATGTCGTCGTTGCCGGCGAGGATGTCCAGTCCCTCGATCGGTTGCAGCTCCTCGTTGTTGGCCTGCTTGACGGCGACCACGTTGTCGATCTTGGCCAGCTGGGCAAGCCCCTCGGGTGGCACGTTGACGACCACGCGCGAAGGAATGTTGTAAGCGATCAGCGGCAGATCCGGGACCGCGGCGGCGATCGCTTCGAAGTGGGCCTGAATTCCCGCCGGATTGGGCTTGTTGTAGTACGGGGTGACGATCAGCGCCGCGTCGGCACCGGCCTCGGCAGCGCCCTTGGTCAGCTCGATCGAGTGCTGGGTGTAGTTGGTGCCGGTCCCGCAGATCAGCAGCGTGTCCTCACCTACCTCAGCGCGAATTTCGCGCACCAGTATCAGCGCCTCCTCGTCCGTCAGTGTTGGCGCCTCCCCAGTCGAGCCCGAGATCACCAGACCGTGCGAGCCGTGCTCGAGCAGGTGCGTCGCCAGCTTCAGAACGGCGGACCGATCAACCGCGCCGCCCTCGTCGAAAGGCGTCGCCATCGCTGTGATGACTCCGCGAATCTCCTTCATCGCGCCAGGGTATCGCGGTGCGCTCAAAGGAGCTTTTCCAGACCGACTGTGAAGCGGTCGGCCAGGCCCGCGACCCTGCGCACGGCGAGCAAGACGCCGGGCATGAAGGAACGGCGGTCGATGGAGTCGTGACGGAGGCTGAGCGTCTGACCCTCGCCGCCGAAGATGACTTCCTGGTGGGCGACCAGCCCGGGCAGCCGCACCGAGTGGATCGGCTCGTGCACGTTGCCGCCGGCGCCACCGATCAGCTCGGCGGTTCGCTTGGCTGTGCCGGAGGGCGCGTCGAGCTTGCGGTCGTGATGGAGCTCGATGATCTCGCACTCGGGCATGTGGGGAGCGATCGTCTGCGCTACCTGCATCAGGAGCACCGCCCCAATCGCAAAGTTCGGCGCAACAAAGCAGTTTGCCTGGGAAGCCTCAGCTGCCCGCCCGAGCGCGTCGAGGTCGAATCCGGTGGTGCCGACAACCACGTGCACGCCGGCCGCCAGGCAGGCTTCCGCGTTGGCGAGGGCGGTGTCGGGCCTAGTGAAGTCGACGACGACGTCGGCATCGGCGAGGACGTCGGCGAGCTCCACGCCCAGGGCGGGATCGGCCTTGCCGCTCAGCTCGGCGTCCTCCGCCGCTTCGACGGTTTCACAAACCGCCTGGCCCATCCTGCCTGCCGCACCTGAAACCGCCACCCTGATCATGCGGAGACCAGGATCTCACTAACCGGGCCAAGAGCCTCGCGGAAACGACTCTCGTCACGGCCAACGCAAGCCGCGGAGAGCCGCTCGGGCCCATAGAGCTCCTCGGCAAGCGCGGTCAGATCATCGACCCTGACGGCATCGACCTTGGCCAGCATCTCATCGAGGCTGTCGGTCGGCAGGTCGAAGAGGGTCGCGCGCGAGATCCGCGACATCCGCGCCGCGGTCGACTCCGAGGAAAGGACGAGGCGGCCCTTGACGTTCTCCTTGCCGCGCGAGAGCTCCTCCTCGGAGACCGGCTCGATGCGCAAGCGAGCAAGCTCGGCGCCGAAGATCGAACAGGCCTCCTCGACGTTGTCCTCGCGGGTGCCAACGTAGCCAGCAACCAGACCGGAGTCGGTGTACTGCTCGTTGTAGGAGCCGACCGCGTAGGCGAGACCGCGCTTCTCGCGCACCTCGCGGAAGAGGCGCGAGGAGCTGGAGCCACCGAAGATCGAGTCGAGCACGGCAAGCGCGTAGCGTCGCTCATCGTCGCGGGTGATTCCCGGCGCGCCAAAGCAGATGTGGTACTGCTCGGTGTCCTTCTCGTAGAAGCGCAGGCGAGCCACTTCGTCGACCTCCGCAGCCGCTCCTCCGTTGCTGATGGTGCTGGGCGGCTGGACCAAGCGCGCGGCGAGCTCAGCGATGCGGGCGTGATCGACATTGCCAGCCGCCCCCACGACGATGTTGGGGCCGGTGTAGTGGGTGCTGCGGTAGGTCTCGATCTCGGGTACCGGCACCGAGCTGATTACCTCAGCCTCGCCAAGTACGCGCCGCCCCAGCGGGTGCTCGCCGAAGACCGCCCCGGCGAGGATGTCGTGGACGCGGTCCTGAGGCTCGTCCTCGTACATCGCGATCTCCTCGAGCACGACCTCCCGCTCGGAGCCGATTTCGGGGTAGGTCGGAGCCTGAAGCATCTCCGCCAGGAGGTCAAAGACCTCCTCGGTGTGCTCATCGAGAAAGCGGGCGTGCAGGTGGGTCGTCTCCTTGCCGGTCGCCGCGTTTACCGAGGCCCCAAGGCCATCGAGCTTCTCGGCGATCTCGATCGCGGAGTAGCGCGCGGTGCCCTTGAACAGCAGATGCTCGAGGAAGTGGGAGACGCCCGCCTGGGGCGGCGTCTCGTTACGGGAGCCGGTGCGTACCCAGAGCCCAAGCGCCACGGATCGCACCGAGGGAACCCCCTCAGTGACGACCCGGACGCCCGTGCCCTGCTCGGTTAGCTGGGGTGCGCTCAATGCTCGTGCTTAACGACGCTCGCGGTCGCCGCCGCGGGGACGACGTCCCTCGCGACCGCCGCGACCGCCGCGGTCTCCACCGTTGCGACGCTGGCCGCCGTCACCGGAACCGACCGCGGCCAGTTCCTCGGGGCTCTTGCCGGCAACCGAGGGATCGTCGGAGAGGCGCAGGCCGATGCGACCTCGCTCGCGGTCGACCTCGACCACGGTGACGTCGATCTCCTCACCGGCGGTGAGTACGTCGTCGACCGAGTCGACCCGCTCACCGGGCTTGACGTTGGAGATGTGCAGCAGACCGTCGGTGCCCTTGACCAGCTCGACGAAGGCGCCGAAGGTCGTCGTCTTGACGACCTTTGCAGCGTTGTAGCGGTCGCCGACTTCGGCCTCCTTGGTCATCGACTGGATCCGGGCGACACAGGCTTCGACCAGCGAACCGGTCGGGGCGTAGATCCGGATGGTGCCGTCGTCTTCGACGTCGATTTCGGCTTCGAACTCCTCGCAGAGGGCGCGGATGGTTTCGCCACCCTTGCCGATTACGGCGCCGATCTTCTCCTGATCGATCTTGATCGACTCGATCCGCGGCGCGTGCTGGGAGAGCTGCTCGCGCGGGCCGTCGATTGCCTCGGCCATCTTGCCGAGGATGAACTGGCGGCCCTTGTTGGCCTGCTCGAGCGCATCGGTGAGGATCTCGAAGGTGACGCCGGTGATCTTGATGTCCATCTGCAGGGCGGTGATCCCGTCCGCGGTGCCGGCGACCTTGAAGTCCATGTCGCCGAGGTGGTCCTCGACGCCGGCGATGTCGGTGAGGACGATGTAGTCGTCCCCCTCCTTGATCAGGCCCATCGCAACGCCGGCGACGGGAGCGCTTACCGGTACACCCGCTGCCTGCAGCGCCATCGAGGAGGCGCATACCGACCCCATCGAGGAGGAGCCGTTTGACTCCAGCGTCTCCGAGACGACCCGGATCACGTAGGGGAAGTCCTCTTCGCCCGGAATCGTCGCCACCAGGGCGCGCTCGGCGAGGGCGCCGTGGCCGATGTCACGACGCTTCGGGCCGCGCATGAAGCCGGCCTCTCCGACCGAGAAGGGCGGGAAGTTGTAGTGGTGCCAGAACTTCTTCGAGGTCTCCAAGCCGAGCGTGTCGATGCGCATGTCCATGCGCGTGGTGCCGAGCGCGGCGTTGGAGAGGATCTGCGTCTCACCGCGGGTGAACAGGGCCGAGCCGTGCACGCGGGGCGATATGTCCACCTCGCACTCGATCGGCCGGATCTCATCCTGGGCGCGGCCGTCGGGGCGCTTCTTGTCGACGGCGATGCGCTTGCGGATGATGTCCTTCTCGACCGCCGAGTAGGCGGCCTTGACTTCCGCCGTGCGGACCTCGGCAACCTCGCCATCGGCGTCGGCGTCGACCAGCTCCTCGACCACTTCGACCTTGACGGCGCTGGCGGCGTCCTGGCGGGCGAGCTTGTCCTTGACCGAGGTCGCCTCATCGATCTTGGCGCCGAAGTCGGAGCGGATCTGCTCCAGCAGCGACTCGTCGATCGACGGTGCCTCGACCTCGATCTTCTCCTTGCCGGCCTTCTGCTGCAGCTCCTCCATCGCGGCGACGAGCTTCTTGATCTCGCCGTGGGCGATGTCGAGGGCGTCGAGGATCTCCTGCTCGGTGACGCCGCTGGCGCCGGCCTCGACCATCAGGATCGCCTCGTCGGTGCCGGCGACGATCAGGTCGAGATCGAGCTCGGCGAGGTCCTCCTCGGAGGGGTTGACGACGAAATCGCCGTCGAGCTTGCCGATCCGCACCGCGCCGACGTGGGCGGCGACGGGGACCGGCGAGATCGCCAGGGCCGCGGAGGCGCCGTTCATGGCGAGGATGTCGTAGGGGTTGACCTGGTCAACCGACATCGGGATCGCGACCAGCTGGGTCTCGTAGTGCCAGCCCTTGGGGAAGAGCGGCCGGATCGGCCGGTCGATCATGCGGGCGGTCAGGGTTGCCTTCTCGCCGGAGCGACCCTCGCGACGGAAGAACGAGCCGGGGATCTTGCCCGCGGCGTACATCCGCTCCTCGACGTCGACGGTGAGGGGAAGGAAGTCCACGTCGCGAAGGTTCCCGACGGTTGCGGTGCAGAGCACCATCGTGTCGCCGGCCTGAACCACGACCGCGCCACCCGCCTGCTTCGCGAGTTTTCCGGTCTCGAAGGAAATCTGGCTATCGCCGATGTCCGCCGAAACGCGGGTTACGTCAAACATGCTCATTTAGTTGTCCTACCTCCGGCCACCCGGATGGTGGCCATCTGCTTTCAGAACTCTCGTTCTCTTTCGCCTAGGAGAGTACACAGCCTCGCGCTGTTCCTTCTCCCTGCTATGTCGTGCAAAGGAACAGCGGAGCGGAGTTCAGTCGAAGATCGCGGGTGTGCCGGTGACGCCGGCGCGGATTCCGGACTCGAAGTCGTGCCGGACCCTCGCGGCGACGGAGTCGGAGCGACGGTCGGCCTCGAAACGCTCGAGGTCGAGGCCAAGCTGCTCGACGCGTTGCCAGAGGTGCGGGTCGTCGACATGGCCGCGGTCGGCGTAGAGCGAGTCGATCATCTCGAAGAAGCGGCCCTGCAAGCCCGCGGCCTCGGCGGCGGCGTGCAGGGCCGGCGAGCGAGGGTGCTTGCTGGCGACTGGGAAGTGGCGGAAAACGATCGTCGCCTCGCGGGAAGCGATCTCTGCCCAGGCGGAGGCGCAGTGGGGGCAGCCAAGGTCGGCGTAGACGATCAGCTCCGTGCCCTCGCCGCGGCGATGATCATCCGGACCCCCGGGCGGGACCGCGGCGCTGGTCAGCTCAGGAGTCAGAGGCGAGAGCGTCGAAGATGACGTTGGCGCCCGGGATCTCGAGCGGAGTCGGAGATTCGTACACCCACTCGACCATGCCCTCCTCGTCGATGAGCACGAGCGAGCGGTTGGCGTGGCCGATCTTCTCGATGTAGGCGCCATAGGCGCGTGCCACCTCGCCCTTGGGCTCGAAGTCGGCGAGCAGCGTCGTGTCGAGGCCGAGCTTCTCCCGGAAGGCCCTGTGGGCGAAGCCGCTGTCGACGCTGATCCCCACCATGGTCACGCCCTTGGCCTCGATCTCGGGCTTGACCTCCTGATAGATCGAGAGCTGGTCGCTGCAGACGGGGCTGAAGTCGAGCGGGTAGAAGACCAGCAGAACCTTCTTGCCGCGGAAATCCGAGAGCGAGACCTTCTCGCCGTCCTGGTTGCGAAGGGTGAAATCGGGAGCCGGCTCGCCGGCGGCGATCATCGCCGCAGGCCGAGTTCGCCGACCAGGGCGCGGTAGCGCTCGAGGTCGTGGCGCTCGAGATAGCGCAGCATGCGGCGGCGCTTGCCGACCAGCATCAGCAGGCCGCGGCGCGAGTGGTGATCCTTGGGGTGCGTGCGCAGGTGCTCGGTGAGTTCGTTGATCCGCTCGGTGAGCAGGGCGATCTGAACCTCGGCCGAGCCGGTATCGCCGTCGATGCGACCGTACTTGCCGATCAGCTCGCTTTTTTTCTCTCTGGTCAGGCCCATGTTTTGCTCAAAAAAGCCGTGCACCCAGCGGGTCACGGCCGCTGCAAAGTAGCACAGGCACCCCTTCCACGCGGGCGGCTGGGGTACCCCTGCTCACTCGCAACTCGTCGATGAGGATGCTGCCGCTGGCGCCCGAAGCTCACCGCTCCTCCCGCGCAAAACGTTCGCAGGGGCACCCCAGCCGCTCAGGCAGTCCGTGTCCGCGAGAGAAGATCGGTCAGGGGCGCTGGAATGCCGCGCAAACGCGTTTCGCGTCTTCGACGTCGATCTTCATCTGAGTGATCAGCTCCTCGACGCTGGCGAAGCGTTTCTCGCCGCGCAACCGCTCGACGAAAGCGACCCGCATCTCGGTGCCGTAGAGGTCGCCCTCGTAGTCGATCAGGTAGGTCTCGATCAGGACGCCGCGGCCGGTCTCGAAGGTCGGCCGCACGCCGACATTGACGGCGGCCGGAACGCCGTTGGCAAAGGCGGCGTAAACCCCGTGACCGGGAATCGCCAGGCGGTCGTCCGGGACGAGATTCGCGGTCGGGAAGCCGAGCTCGCGACCGCGCTGGTCGCCGCTGACCACCTCACCCTCGACCATGAATGGGGCGCCGAGGCAGTGCCGGGCGCCCTCCATATCGCCGGCGGCGACAAGGGCGCGGATCCGGGTCGAGGAGACAGTCTCCCCATCGACCTCGACCAGCGGCACGACGCACGTCTCGAACTCATCGCGGCCGGCCAGCATCGCTGGATCCCCCTGTGCCTTGGCACCGAAGCGAAAGTTCTCGCCAACCGAGACCTGCTCAGCGCCAAGCTTGTCGATCAGCACGTCCTCGATGAATTCCTCGGCGCTGCGCTGGGCGAACTCGCGATCGAAGGGGATCACGACCAGCTCACGCACCCCCAGGCCCTCGATCACGTCCCTCTTCACCCCAAAAGGCATGATCAGCTTCGGCAGCGCCGCCGGGTGCAGGATCTCAAGCGGATGCGGGTCGAAGGTGAGGACCGTGTCGGCTCCTTTGATCACCGCCTGGTGGCCACGATGGACGCCGTCGAAGGTGCCAATCGCGACATGGCGCCGACGCGGCTCCGCGTCTGGCAGAGACGTGACCTCGATGTTGGCCATCAGCGGCCCGCCTTCATCGCAGCGCCTCCGCCGTGGCGGGGACCAGCGCCGCGACTTGCTCGAGGCTCAGCTTCTGGCCCGCGTCCTCGACCTTGAACGGTCCGATCGCCGTGCGGCGCAGCTCCGCGCAGTAGGCATCGCCCAAGGTCTCGACCAGGGTGCGGATGTAGGTGCCGGCTGAGCATTCGATCTCGTACTCGGCGTTCCAGGCGTCGCTGGCCAGCAGATCGGCCCGGTGGACCTCGACGTTGCGCTCTGGTGTTTCGACGGTTTCGCCCCGGTGGGCCTTGCGATAAAGGCGCTCGCCGCCGACCCGGACGGCTGAGGTCATCGGCACGCGCTGGCGCACCGTGCCGGTGGGCAGCTCCAGCGATCCTGGCGCCTGACCCGTCTCGCGCAACTCACCGTCGGGGTCTCCCGTGCTCGATCGCCAGCCCAGCCTGGCCTTGGCAACATAGGTCTTCGGCAAGCCGGTGAGAAAGCGCTGCAGCCGTGTCGCGCGGCCGATCAAGACCAGCAGCAGGCCTGTCGCGAAGGGATCGAGCGTGCCCGCGTGGCCAACCTTGCCGCTGCGCTCGCGCCGCACCGCCAGGACCACGTCGTGCGAGGTCTTGCCCGCCGGCTTGTCGCAGAGCAGCACCGAGCCTTCGCCATCCGCGGCCATGCTCAGGGGCCAAGCTGTGCTTTGACTTCGCCGCAGAGAAAATTGACGAGGTCGGCGAGCTCGAGATCGGTGGAGAATCCCGCCGCCCGTTTGTGGCCCCCTCCCCCGTGCTTGCGCGCCATCGCCGAGACGTCGATCTCACCGCCGCTGGAGCGCAGGCTGACCTTGCGGGCCGCACGACCGCGGTCACCCCGATCGCGAATCAGCGCCGCCACCTTCGACCCCTCGATCGAGCGCAGGTGGTCGATGATCCCCTCGGTCATCTCCTCCCCCCCACCGCTGGCCTCATAGTCGGCGGCGGTGATGTAGGAGACGATCAGCCGCTCGCCGCAGTAGCGCTGGACGCCCTCGAGGGCGCGCGAGAGCAGCTGCAGCTTCTCGATCGGGACGTGCTCGTAGAGGCGCCGGTAGGTCTCATCGACCGCGACGCCGGCATCGATCAGCTCGGCGGCGATGCGGTGCGTGTTGGCGTTGGTGTTCTCGTACATGAACTTGCCGGTATCGGTTATCAGGCCGACGTACAGCGCCGAGGCGATCTCCGGCGTGATTTCCGCCCTGAGCCGGGTTGCCAGCTCGTAAACGATCTCGGCGGTGGAGGAGGCGGCGGTCTCGACCAGGTTGACGTCGCCGAAGCAGGTGTTGTCGTGGTGGTGGTCGATGTTGATGCGGAAGTTGTCGCCCTGGCTGAGGAACTCGACCGGCATGCGATCGATGTTGCCGCAGTCGAGGAAGATCACGGTGCGATCGGCCATATCGGCCGGCGGCTCGTGGAAGACCTCCTCCAGAGGCAGGAAGCGGTACTCGATCGGCAGCGGGAACTCCTTTGCCGCCATGAACATCACCGAGTCCTTGCCGAGTTGCCCCAGCAGGTGGTGCATGCCGAGCAGCGAGCCCAGCGCGTCGCCGTCTGGTCCCTCATGCGCGGTCAGGAGGAAACGCTCGCGAGCGCGCAGCTCCCCGACGACCTCCTCTATTCCGGCGGTTGCTACCCCGGTGCCGTCGCTCACAGAACATCCCTCCGCTTCACTCCCGGCGCGAAGAACCAGAGACGCCTCATTGGGGGTCGTTCCGCGATCACAGCTCTTCTCCCTCAAGTAGTTCGGTGATTCGCATGCCCTGCTCAACGGTCTCGTCGTAGCGAAAGCTCAGGGTTGGGGTTCGCTTCATTCTCGTCTCAGCGGCGATCTTCGCCTGCAGAACGCCGTGTGAGGAGGCGAGGCCGGCCATCGTCGCCTCTTTCTCTTCTTCTGTACCGAGCACGCTGACGTGCACCTTGGCGGCGCGCAGGTCTGGGCTGGTCTCCACAGAGGTCACGGTCACGAAGCCGATACGCGGGTCACTCAGCTCGGCGATGGCAGCGCCAACCACCTCGCGAAGCACCTCGTTGATGCGGCGCATGCGAGGAGCGGCCATCCTACTCCAGCGTCTGCTCGACCTGCTTTGTCTCGTAGAACTCGAGCATGTCCCCCTCCTTGACGTCAGCGTAGCCGTCGAGGACGATGCCGCACTCCTGACCCTCCTCCACTTCCTGCACATTGTCTTTGAAGCGGCGCAGGGAGCCGAGTTTGCCGTCCCAGACCACCGTGCCCTCGCGGACCAGGCGAACACTGGCGGTGCGCGTGACCTTGCCCTCGTTGACGATGCAGCCGGCGATGCGGCCGACCTTGGAGGCCTTGAAAGTCTGCTTGACCTCGGCCTCGCCGAGCGTCTCCTCGACCTCGACCGCCTCCAGCAGTCCCTCCATCGCGTTGCGCAGGTCTTCGGTGATTTTGTAGATCACCGAGTAGGTGCGCACGTCGACGCCCTCGCGCTCGGCGGCGCGGCGGGCATCGGCCAGCGGCCGCACGTTGAAGCCGATGATGATCGCGTCGGAGGCCGCGGCCAGCATTACGTCCGACTCGTTGATACCGCCAGTTTGCGAGTGGATGATGTTAATCCCGACCTGCTCTTGCGGGACCTTGGCGATCTCGTCCTGGAGCGCCTCCAGCGAGCCGGCGACATCGGCCTTGAGCACGATGTTGAGCTCCTTGATGTCGCCCTCCTGGACGCGCGAGAAGACCTCCTCGAGGCTGACCTTGCGTGCCTGGCGACGGGCTAGCTGCTCGGTCTTCAGCCGGTTGGCACGCTCCTGGGCCTCTTGGCGGGCGCGCCGATCGTTCTCGACCGCGTGCACGAACTCGCCGGCGTCGGCGACGCCGTCGAAGCCGAGAACCTCTACCGGCATTCCCGGTTCGGCGCTTTGTACCCGCTTGCCGGTGAAGTCGTGCATCGCCCGCACCCGGCCCCACTGCGGCCCGGCGACGAGCGAGTCGCCGACCTCGAGGGTGCCGCGCTGGACGAGGATCGTGACCACGGGGCCGCGGCCGGGATCGAGCTGGGACTCGACCACGGTTCCTGAAGCGGGTGCATCCGGGTTTGCGCCCAGTTCCTCCAGCTCGGTTACCAACAGGATCATCTCAAGCAGTTTGTCGAGCCCCTCGCGGGTCTTGGCGGAGACGTCGACGTAGACGGTCTCTCCGCCCCAGTCCTCAGGAGTGAGGCCATCCGCGGCAAGCTCGTTGCGGACGCGGTCGGGCTGGGCGCCCTCCTTGTCGATCTTGTTGACCGCGATCAGGATCGGCACGTCGGCGGCCCGGGCATGGTCGATCGCCTCTTTGGTCTGCGGCATGACGCCGTCATCGGCGGCGACGACGACCACGGCGATGTCGGTGACCTTGGCGCCGCGGGCGCGCATCGCGGTGAAGGCCGCGTGGCCCGGCGTGTCGAGGAAGGTGATCGTCCTCTCGTCGTGATGGACCTGGTAGGCGCCGATGTGCTGGGTGATGCCACCGGCCTCGCCCGCGGCGACCTCGGTCTCGCGGATCGCGTCGAGCAGCGAAGTCTTGCCGTGATCGACATGGCCCATGATCGTGACCACCGGTGGCCGATCGGCGAGTTCCTCGTCGGTGTCCTCGAACTCGGGCGCCTCGGGCTCCTCATCGGCGGCGCTGACGATCTCGATCTTGCGGTCGTACTCATCGGCGATCGCGGCGATCGACTCGTCGGTGAGGGTCTGTGTGAGGGTCGCCATCTCCCCCATCGTCATCAGCTTCTTGATCACCTCAGAACTACCGAGTCCAAGTAGCTCAGCAACCTCGCGGACCGTTGCCCCCGCTGGCACCTTCGTCGCCTCGGGCTCCGCCGCCTCGACTTTGGGCGGCGGCTCCTCCAACAGCGGACGGCGACGCCGCCCTCCACGCCTGCGCGGCGGTCGCTGCGGCGGCGGCCCGCCCATCTGGTCCCTGCGGGCAGCCTGGGAATCGATCACGACCCGGCGCTTTTTCCCACTCGCGGCAGTTCCGCCACCGCCTGTCGACGGCTTGCCATCCGGCCGTACCGGGCCTTTGGAGGCGCCGGGCTGTGTTGCCGCAGGCTTGGCGGCCGGTTTCTGGGCTGGCGGGGCAGGCTTCGCGGGCGCTTCGGCTGGGGCGGCGGGCTTAGCCTCGGTAGCAGTGGCGGTTCCGCCATTGCCCTTGGCAGCTTTGATCGCCTTCAGCGCATCAACCTCCTCGACGCTGGACGCGGCAGCTTTCGCCTCGATCCCCGCGCTTTTGAGCGCGGCGAGGACCTCTTTGCTCTCCAACCCCTGCGCTTTCGCGATCTCGTGAACCCGTTTTTTCGCCACTACGCTTGCTCTGCCTCCTCGGCAACAGGCTCCGCCTCAGACTGCTCAGCCTCTTCAGCGCCATCGGATTCTGCCGCAACGGCTCCGTCCTGGGATTGCTCAGCGGCGGGCTCGTCTTCGGATTCCTCTGGCGCCTCGTCAGGTGTCTCCTCAACGAATTCGGATTCAGCCTTAGCCACGATTTCGTCGACCTGGCCCTGATCGGCATCGGGATCGGCGAGAATCTCGATCTCAGTCTCCGTGACGGCCGCCAGCACGGCGATCTGGTTGGTATCGAAACGGCTCAGCGCCTGGTGCTGGGGCAGACCGCAGTAGGTCGAGCCCTCGATCGCGGCATTGGGGCAGCGGCGGCCGTTGGAGAGCACCGCCATGCAGCGGCCGTCAAAGGTTTCTTCGCCCTCGTACTCGACGTCCTGGTCCTCCTGGGAGAACTCGGTCTCCGACTTGATGTCGACGCGCCAACCGGTGAGGCGGGCAGCGAGGCGGGCGTTCTGGCCATCGCGACCGATCGCCAGGGAGAGCTGGTCGTCAGGCACGATCACGGTCGCCTGGCGCTCGTCGTCATCGACGATCACCTCGCGCACGCGCGCTGGCGAGAGTGCCTTGGCGACGAAGCGAGCGGGCTCGTCGTTGTGGGGAATGATGTCGATCTTCTCGCCGCGCAGCTCGGAGACGACCATGCGGACCCGCGAGCCGCGCGGGCCGACGCAAGCGCCGACCGGATCGACGCCGTCAGCGTGGGAGATCACCGCGATCTTCGAGCGGTAGCCGGGCTCGCGGGCGACGCCGACGATCTCGACCAGCTTGTCGGCGATCTCCGGCACCTCCATTTCGAAGAGCTTCTTGATCAGCTCCGAGCTGCGCCGAGAGACGACGATCGCCGGCCCTTTGGTCGAATCGGAGACGTCGGTGATCACGGCCTTGACCCGCATGCCGTGGTCGTAGCGCTCGTTGTAGACCTGCTCGGACTTGGGCAGCAGCGCCTCGACCCGCTCGCGCAGCTGGACCAGCGTGTAGCGCTTATCGGACTGCTGGATGATCCCGGTGATCAGCTCGCCGACGCGGTCCTGGTACTCGTCGAACATCATCATCCGTTCGGCCTCGCGGATCCGCTGCAGGATCACCTGCTTGGCGGTCTGGGCGGCAATCCGGCCGAAGTCTTCGGGGGTGACGTCGCGGGTCTCGATCTGGTCCTCGTAGGGCGCAATCATCTCCGGATCGAGCTCGGGGTCCTCGGGCTCGCGCAGCTCGCCCGTCTCCGGATCGATTTCGCGCTCTTCCTCCTCCTGGGCCTCGGCGGCCTCGGCGAGCAGCTTCTCCTCCAGCTCAGGCGGCAGGATCAGTTCGAAGACGCGGAAGTCACCGGTTTCGTGGTCGAGGTCGACGCGGGCGTATTTGGCCGCCCCAGGCGTCTTCTTGTAGGCGGAGAGGAGCGCATCGGCGAGCGCGTCCATCAGCTTGTCGGCGGAGATCCCCTTCTCCTGCTCCAGCGCCTTGACTGCTTCGACGATCTCCTTGCTCACCACATCTCCTTTTGCTCGCCTCCGCTCAGTTGCGAAGAATCAGATATGCACGCGCCTTCGCTTCGGCTCACGGGATCTCCTTGCGGTTGCGGTACTTGGGGCCGGGCGAGGACACCTCCAGCGTGTAGTCGGCCCGCAGGTGGTTGAGGTGGTGGGTAACCCGTTCGCAGAGCGCCAGGTCGACGCCACCTGGATGGTCGATGAAGAGGCGCAGCGCTTCCTTGCCCGGCTGCTCGAGCGCGACTAGATCGAGCTCTGAGTCGAGCTCACGAAGCTGCTGCTGGATGTCTTGCTGGAGGTCTTCCATTTGGTTGAGGCCGTAAAAAAAGTGGGCCAGGCCCACTTCGGGTACATCGGGACGAACAAAAGCTTGAGGTCAGTATAGCTCGGCGAGGGTTTGTGGCCAGCGGGTCCTGTCATGGGGGCGGGGGGCCTGCGGGCGGGCCACGGTCCGTCCTCGACCCCCCGCTCCCACGCCACCCGCTGGAGCTACCGCTGCGGCCGAGCTACTTGACTTCTTAGCTGGTCGACTCTCTCGAGGATGCACTCCGCGATTTGGTCCTTTGAAGCTTGCGGGACGTGGTCGCTGCTCGCTGAGTCAATCAAGGTGATGGCGTTTTCGGTGCTCTCGAAGCCGATCTGGGGGTTCGAGATGTCGTTTAGGACGATCAGGTCGGCCTTCTTACTTGCCAGCTTTTGCTTTGCCCGCTCGATGTTCTCTCCCGCTTCGGCGGCGAAGGCGATGACTGTTTGCTGCTCGGTTTTGGTCGCGGTCAAGGAAGCCAGGATGTCCTCGGTCGGCTCTAGGTGGAGGTCTAGGGAGGCGTCTCTGGTCAGCTTGCCGCTGGCGACGTCGCTTGTCGTGAAGTCGGCAGGGGCCGCGGCCATGAGGAGGACTTGGGCGGTGGGGAACTCGGCTTGGGCGGCCTTGGCAAGCTCCTCGCCGGTCTCTACGTCGATGCGATTGATGCCGGGGGGCTCGGGGAGGGAGACGTTGGCGGCGATTAGGGTCACGTCGGCGCCGCGGCGGGCGGCTGCGGCGGCTAGGGCTATGCCCATGCGGCCGCTGGAGCGATTGCCGAGGAAGCGAACGGAGTCGATTGGCTCGCGGGTGCCGCCGGCGGTGACGAGGACGCGGAGGCCGTCCCAGGGACGCTCGCCGGTCGGTAGCTCGGCTTCGACGCGAGCCAGCAGCTGAGCCGGGTCGGGAAGGCGGCCCTTGCCGTGCTCACCGCGGGAGGCGAGGGCGCCCTCATCGGGCTCGATCACGGCGATGCCCCGCTCGCGCAGGGTCGTCAGGTTGGCCTGAGTCGCCGCGTTCGCGTACATGCGGTCGTTCATCGCCGGTGCCACCAGGCGCGGAGCCGTGCAGGCGAGGAAGGAGGTGGTGACCATCGAGTCGGCTGTGCCAACGGCGAGCTTGGCGATCGTGTTGGCCGAGGCCGGGGCGAGGAGGTAGGCGTCGCAGTTGGTGGCGAGCTCGAGGTGTCCGATCGGATCATGCGAGGGGGCTGGATCGCCCGGAAACGCGCCCCGCATCGGGTCGCGTTCGAACTCGGAGAGCAGCACGGGGGCGCCGACGATCCCCTCGAAGGAGGCGGCGCCGACGAAGCGGGTGGCGCCCTCGGTCATCAGCACGCGGACGCCATGGCCCGCGGTAGTCGCCAGGCGCGCGAATTCGAGCGCCTTGTAGGCGGCTATCCCTCCGCTTACGCCAAGCAGAATTCTGGCCATGGCTTCCTTGGTTCCGGCCGCGCCGGAGGCGCGACTAGGAGCGGTACTCGTACTTGAGCTTGCCCTCGGCGAGCTCTTCGAGCGCAACCGAGAGGTAATTCCTGTCGCCGGGGATATCGACCATCGGCGGCGGGTATTCGCCGAAGCTGCCCTCGCCGAGGCTGTGGTAGTAGCTGTTGATCTGCCGTGCCCGCTTGGCGGCGACGACTACGGCCGCGTAGTGGGAGTCGGCGTGATCGAGGAGCTTGTCAACGCGTGGTTTGATCATCGGCCGGGGAGTCTAGAGGTATCCCGAGCTCGGCGCGCACGATTCCCTCCAACTCGTCGGCGGCTCGCTCCAAATCGTCGTTGGTGACCGTGTGGGCGAACTCGCCCTGGGCGGCCAACTCCTGCTCGGCGACTTCGAGCCGGGCGTCAATCGCCTCGAGGCTGTCGGTGCCCCGTGACTCGAGCCGCCGCCGCAGTGAGGCCGGATCGGGCGGGGCAATGAAGACCTGCACCGACTCGCGCATCGCGGCCCTCACCTGGCGCGCGCCCTGAACCTCGATCTCAAGGACAACGGAGTGGCCCGCGTCGAGCCGGTTGCGCACCTCAGAGCGAAGGGTGCCGTAGCGATGGCCGCTGTAGGTGGCGAACTCGAGGAAGTCTTCGGCCTTGATCCGCCGATCGAACTCCTCCTGCGTGAGGAAGTGGTAATCGCACCCGTCCTTCTCCCCCTGGCGGGGCTCGCGCGTTGTCGCCGAGACCGAGAGCTCAAGGTCCGGCACTCGCTCGAGCAGCGTTGCGATCAGGGTCCCCTTGCCGACGCCGGATGGACCTGTGATTACGAAGACCTTGGCCATGCGGCCGGGGATATTGACCAGCGCGGCGGTCGTTACCTGCGGAGCTGAGACACAAGCTCTGCGCGTTGACGCTCCGAGAGGCCGCCGATCGTCTTTGACGGCGAGATCCGGCACTGATTAAGGATCCGGTTGGTCTTCACCCGACCGTACTTCGGCACTGCCAGCAGCATGTCGAAGACCTTCGCTGTGAGAACGTAGTCGGGCGGATCGAGCAGCAGCGCGTGGATGTTTGCCTTGCTCGCTTTGAGGTCCTTCTTCAGCTTCGCACGCGCCGTGCGAATGTCGTTGGCGCGTTTGAGGGCATCCATCCGCTGGTCCAGTGATCGCTCGGGGGCCGCGGCAGAAGTCTTGACTGGGGCAGGCATGTGGGCGGCGAGTATAGCCGCGGGTCGCGGGCGTGCAAGGCCATGCAAGCCATTTGCGCCGAAATTCACCTGAACCTCCAGTCGAGGTTTAGGGGGTGTTGCCAATCGGAGCGTTACCTCGATCGAATTTGAGCGCTTTAGCGATCTCGCCTGCCACTCGTTCTCCCGCCCGTGGGTCTCTGAAGTTCTCAGTTCCCACCGCCACCAGCGCCGCTCCCGCGGCGAGCATTTCGATTGCGTCGGCGCCGCAGGAGATTCCACCCATTCCGACGATTGGGATGCTCACTGTTGCAGCGACCGCCCGCACCTGCGCGACGGCAATCGGGCGAACCGTGGGTCCTGAGAGGCCACCGTGACCAGCAGCGATCCCCGGTTCTCCAGTCGCAGGATCGATTGCACTCGCCTTCAGCGTGTTGATCAAAGAGACGGAGTCGGCTCCGCCCTCCTCCGCGGCGACGGCGACGGCTGCCGGATCAGCCACGTTGGGGGTCAGCTTGACGATCAGTGGCTTCTCGGTCAGTGGCCGCAAGGCTTCGAGCAGGGCGACCGTCTCGCTCGGTTGCTCACCGACGATCAGGCCGGAATGAACGTTGGGACAGGAGACGTTGAGCTCGATTGCCGCCACCTCATCCTTCCTCCCCACGCCTTCGACCAGCCGCCCAAACTCCTCGTGATTCGTCGCCATCACGGAGACGATCAGCGGTACCGGAAGCTCTGCCAGTTGGGGCAGGTCTTCAGCCAGAAACCCCTCCAGTCCCTTGTTTGGCAGCCCGATCGAATTGATCATCCCCGTCGGGGTCTCCCAGATCCGCTGGGGCTCGTTCCCGGCCCGCGGCTCCGGCGTGATCGTCTTTGAGACAAAGGCGGAGAAAGGGAAATTCTCCAACAGGGCGTTGCCGTAGGTGCGGCGGGCGGAGATCGCGTCGAAGGTGCCAGACGCATTCACCACCCGGTGCCGAAGCTCGATGCCGCAGAAATCAAGCATGGGCAACCACCTGGTCGGATCGCACTACTGGACCGTCTACGCACAGGCGGAGATATCCGCCACCAGAGCGGGGAACAGCGCACCCGAAACAGGCGCCGTAGCCGCAGGCCATCGGCGACTCCATGGCAAGCTCGCAGGCGACGCCAGCTTCAGCGCAAAGCGCGGCGACTGCGGCCAGCATCGGCGGTGGACCGCAGGCGTAGACGGCGGCGCTGGCGGCGTCGTTGCCTTCGAGCATTGACGCGAGCAGGTCGGTGACGTAGCCATGGTGGCCGGCATGGCCGTCGTCGCTGGCCAGTCGCACCTCGCAGCAGGCGAAGAGGTCGTCGAGGCCGCCGGAGTGACCCGCGTCGCGAAAGCCGAGCAGGACCCGGGTTGGGACGTTCCTGGTCGCGAAGGTGCGGCGCAGCAGCGCCAGCGGGGCGATGCCGATGCCGCCGCCGACGAGGATTGCGCCCGCAGCGTCCTGCGACAGCTCCTTGGGGACCGAGAACGAGTTGCCCAAGGGACCGTTGACCCAGATGCTCTCGCCCGGCTCCAGCTCGCAGAGGCGATCGGTGCCGGGGCCGATGCCCTCGATCAGGAAGTCGAGGCGTACGCCGCCCGCCGCTGGGCCGGTTTCGGCTACGGAGAGAGCGCGCGGGAAGAAGGGGCGCCCTTCCCGCTGCTCCCAGTGCCGCTCGGTGGCGAGCATGTAGAACTGGCCCGGCTGAGGTTCGGGCCCCTCGCCATCGATCAGCGAGAAAAGCCTGTAGCCGCCCGAGGCACGGCTCTCGGAGACCTCGCAGAGGCGGCGCCCGAAGGGGGCGGTCATCGAGTCTGCTTCGCCCTCTCCAGGCCGTGGATCTCCTGGAGGGAGCGAACATCGGAATCGCCTTCGATCTTGGCCGCGATCGCGCGAACCGCAGCAGTGGCGCCGGTCATCGTGGTCACGCAGGGGACGTTGTGGCGCACGGCGGCGGTGCGGATCTCATAGCCGTCGGCGCGGGCGCCGGAGCCCGTTGGCGTGTTGATCACCAGGTCGCAACGACGCTCGCGAATCAAGTCGACGACGTGCGGCGAGCCCTCGGCAATCTTGTTGATCGGGGTGACGGGAACGCCCATCGCCGAGATCGCCTGAGCGGTGCCCCCGGTCGCGATCAACTCGAAGCCGAGGTCGTGGAAGCGGGCGGCGATCTGGGTCGCCGCCGGCTTGTCGGTGTCGGTGACCGTGATGAACACAGAGCCCTCGGTCGGCAGCGAGACACCGGCCGCCGCCTGCGCCTTGCCGAAGGCGGCGGGGAAATCGGCGGCGATGCCCATCACCTCGCCGGTGCTCTTCATCTCCGGCCCGAGCACCGAGTCGGCGCCGGCGAAGCGGGCGAAGGGCAGCACCGCCTCCTTGACGCTGACCATTCCCGTGGGCGGGTCGCGCAGCTCCTGATCCGCCAGTTTCTCGCCGAGCATCAACCGCGCCGCCAGCTTGGCGACGGCCACGCCAGTGGCCTTGGAGACAAAGGGCACGGTCCGCGAAGCGCGCGGGTTGGCCTCGATCACATAGAGCTCGCCGGCGGCGACCGCGTACTGGATGTTGATCAAGCCGATGACGCCCAGCTCGAGCGCAATCCGCTTGGTCGTCGCACGGATCTCCGCCAGCATCTCGACGCCGAGGCTCATCGGCGGGATCACGCAGGCCGAGTCGCCGGAATGGACTCCCGCCTCCTCGACGTGCTGCATGATTCCGGCGACGTGGACGTCGCTGCCGTCGGCGAGTGCGTCGACGTCGACCTCGATCGCGTTCTCGAGGAAGCGGTCGAGCAGCAGCGGGTGCTCCTGGTCGGCCTTGACATTTGCCGCCAGGTAAGCGCCAAGATCATCGGTCGAGTAGCAGATCTCCATCGCCCGACCGCCCAGCACGTAGGAGGGGCGGACCAGCAGCGGGAAGCCGACCTTCTCGGCGATCACGGCGGCCTCATCGGCCGAGAGCGCCGTGCCGTAAGGCGGATGCTTGATGCCAAGCTGGCGCAGCAAAGCGCCGAAGCGGCCGCGGTCCTCGGCCAGGTCGATCGCGTCGACCGGAGTGCCGAGCAGTGTCACGCCGGCCTCCTCCAGGGCGCGAGCCAGCTTCAGCGGTGTCTGGCCGCCGAACTGGACGATCACACCCTCGGGGCGCTCCTGCTCGCAGACGGCGAGCACGTCCTCCGCGGTGAGCGGCTCGAAATAGAGCCGGTCGGAAGTGTCGTAGTCGGTGGAGACCGTCTCCGGATTACAGTTGATCATCACCGCGTCGCGGTCGAGCTCACGCGCCGTCATCGCAGCGTGCACGCAGCAGTAGTCGAACTCGATTCCTTGACCGATCCGGTTGGGACCGGCGCCGAGGATGACGACCGAGTCGCGCTCGCCGCGACGGATCTCCGAGGCAGCCGCGCCAGCCGATGGACGCTCATAAGCGGAGTAGTAGTACGGCGTCGCCGCCTCGAACTCGGCGGCGCAAGTATCGACCGCCTTGTAGACGCGGGAGAGGCCATCGGTGCCGTCACCGTCGAGGGCCAGCATCTGCAGCTCGCGCAGGAACCAGTGGTCGACCAGGCAGCGCTCGTGCACCGCATCGACATCGAAGCCGCGCTCGAAGGCGGCGAGGATCAGGTCGAAGCGCTCCGAGCATGGCTTCTCCAACGACCGCAACAGCGCCTCTTTGCCCTCGGGCACCTCGACCTGCGCGTCAAGCTCGCGCGAGCGCATCGCCTTGGCGAAGGACTCGCGGAAGGTGCGGCCGATCGCCATCACCTCGCCGACGCTCTGCATGTGGGTCGAGAGCTTGCCATCGGTACCGGGGAACTTCTCGAAAGCAAAGCGCGGGATCTTCGTCACCACGTAGTCGATGGTCGGCTCAAAGGAGGCGGGCGTGGCGCGGGTGATGTCGTTGGGAATCTCCTCGAGGGCGTAGCCGACGGCCAGCTTTGCCGCCATCTTGGCGATCGGGAAGCCGGTCGCCTTCGAGGCCAACGCCGAGGAGCGCGAAACGCGAGGGTTCATCTCGATCACTGCGATTTCGCCGTTCTCGGGGTTGACCGCGAACTGGACGTTTGAGCCGCCGGTCTCGACGCCGACCGCGCGGATCACCTCGATCGCCTGATCGCGCAGCTCTTGGTAGAGAGCGTCAGTGAGCGTTTGGGCCGGTGCGACCGTGACCGAGTCGCCGGTATGCACGCCCATCGGATCGACGTTCTCGATCGAGCAGATGATCACCGCGTTGTCATTGCGATCGCGCATCACCTCGAGCTCGAACTCGCCCCAGCCAATCACCGACTCCTCGACCAAGACCTGGTTGATTGGGCTGGCGGCGAGGCCCTCGGAGACGACCTGGCGCAACTCGGTCTCGGTCTCCCCAACGCCGCCGCCGTGGCCGCCCATGGTGAAGGCCGGGCGGACGATCGCGGGCAGGGTGATGCGGCCGCCGGCCAGCCCCGCCTCGACCTCGCCGAGGCTCTCCACGGTCATTGACCAGGGGATGCGCAGGCCGGCCTCGTTCATCGTGCGGCGGAACTCCTCGCGGTCCTCGGCCCGGCGGATCGCGGCGTGGTCGGCGCCGATCAACTCGACCCCGTGTTTCTCGAGCGTGCCGTCCTCGTGCAGTGTCATTGCCAGGTTGAGGGCGGTTTGCCCGCCCAGGGTCGGCAGCAGCGCGTCCGGCTGCTCCTTCTCGATGATCCGGGTCACGGGACCGGGCAGCAGCGGCTCGATATAGGTGGCGGAGGCGAACTCCGGGTCAGTCATAATAGTCGCCGGGTTGGAATTGACGAGGACGACCTCGTAGCCCTCCTCGAGCAGCACCTTGCAGGCCTGCACGCCGGAGTAGTCGAACTCGGCCGCCTGACCGATCACGATCGGTCCCGAGCCGATCAGCAGGATCTTCTCGATGTCGGTGCGCCTAGGCATGCACCAACTCCAAGAATGAGTCAAAGAGATGGCGGGCGTCGTGCGGGCCGGGCCCAGCCTCGGGGTGGTACTGAACCGTCGCCGCAGCTACCTCCTTGAGCACAAGGCCCTCGACGGTGCGGTCATAAAGATTGAGGTGGGAGAGCTCGGCAACACCGAAGTCGGTCTCCCAGCGCACCGGCTCGTCGGCCTCGATACGGGGCTCCCCACCAGGGCCCTGCACGGCGAAGCCGTGATTCTGCGAGGTGATGTCGATCCGCCCCGTCGCCAGCTCCTTGACCGGGTGGTTGACGCCGCGGTGGCCGAAGGGGAGCTTGAAGGTCTCCAGGCCGACCGCACGGCAGAGCAACTGGTGGCCGAGGCAGATGCCGAAGAGCGGCTTGCGGCCGACCAACTGGCGGACCGTGTCGACGACGTAGCCGAGGGCGGCGGGATCGCCCGGGCCGTTGGCGAGGAAGACGACGTCGGGTTCCTCGGCGAGCACCTCGTCGGGTGAGGAGGTGCAGGGCAGCAGGGTCAGTTGGCAGCCGCGCTCGCGCAGCTGCCGCACGATGTTGAGCTTGACGCCGGTGTCGATGCCGACGACGTGCGGGCCACCCTGGCCCTCGAAGCGGATCGGCTCTGCCGGGGTGACCGTGCGGGCGAGGTCGGCGCCGTCCATCGAGGGCTCGGCCGCTACGCGTTCGCGAGCCTCGGCATCGGATGTGCCGGCGGGGAAGATGCCGCCCCGCATCGCGCCGCCGTCGCGAATGTGGCGGACGACAGCGCGGGTGTCGACACCGCCGATCCCGGCTATACCGCGGTCGGCGAGCCAATCGAGCCAGCCGCCCTCGGCGGTGACCACGTCCTCTCCGTTCTTCGGATCGCGCATCACCACCCCACGGGCGTGGACACGATCGGACTCCATCGCCGCCGCGGAAACTCCGTAGTTGCCGATCAGTGGGTAGGTGAAGACGATTATCTGCCCCGCGTAGGAAGGGTCGGTGACCGACTCCTGGTAGCCGGTCATCGCCGTGTTGAAGACGACCTCGCCGGTGACCGGGCCATCGCCGCCGCAGGGAATCCCGTCGAAGCGGGCACCATCCTCGAGCAGCAAAAAGCCCGCGCTCACGCGGCTATCCCCAACGAGAAGGAGCGAAGTCTGTAGGCGACTTGGCCGCCCGCGAGCGTCATCTGGACCCGACCGGTGAGCTCCTCTCCGGCGCACCAGGAGTTGGAGGAGCGGCTCTCGTAGCCGTCCTCGCCCACCGTCCAGCGGGCGGAGAGATTGCAGAGGGCGATGTTGGCCTCGCTGCCGGGGGCCAACGTCGGCCGCTCGATCCCGAAGGGCGCTGCGCCGCCAGCCATTCGCTCGACGAGGAGGGCAAGGTCGATCGTGCCGGGCAGGACGAGGTGGGTGTACAACGCGGCAAAGGCGGTCTCGAGTCCGGTCACACCCATCGCGGCCTGCTCGAAGGGCACCTCCTTTTCCTCCTCCGCGTGGGGAGCGTGGTCGGTGGCGATGCACTCGGTCGTGCCGTCGCGCAAACCATCGATCAAGGCCTGGCGGTCGGCCTCGCTGCGCAGCGGCGGGTTCATCTTGAAGCGCTGCGGATCGAGGCTGCGGACCGCCTCATCGGTGAGGCAGAGGTGGTGCGGCGAGGCCTCGCAGCTGATCTGCACCCCAGCGGCCTTGGCGGCGCGCACGGCCTCGACCGACTCAACGGCGGAGAGGTGCTGAACGTGGATGCGCCCCCCCTCATAGCCGGCGATCGCCGCGTCGCGGGCGATCATCGTCGACTCGGAGATCGAAGGAACTCCCTCTAGCCCCAGCGCCGCCGAGACAGGGCCCTCGTGCATGACGCCGCCGCGTGAGAGCTCCGAATCCTCCTCGTGCAGGGCGATCGTGCCGCCGCAGAGTTGCTGGTACTGAAGAGCACGACGCAGTACACGGGCGCTGCGGATCGGCAGGCCATCGTCACTGAAGCCGACGGCACCGGCATCGCGCAGCGAGGCCATCTCGGTCAACTCCTGTCCCTCCATACTGCGCGTCACCGTGGCGAGGAAGCCAACGCGCACCGACGCCGCGCTGCTGGCAGCTGCCAGCAGCGCCTCGATGTCAGCGGGGGTTGAGACCGGCGGCTCGGTGTTGGCCATGGCGAGAATTCCGCAGTAGCCGCCGGCAGCCGCCGCTCGGGAGCCGGTCTCGATGTCCTCCTTGTGCTCCTGACCGGGGGTGCGCAGGTGAACGTGCGGGTCAAAGAAGGCAGGAAAGGCATGCAGGCCGCCAGCGTCGATCTCCTCGAGACCGTCGGCATCGGCGTCGCCAGGGGCGACCAGTTCGGTGACCTTGCCGTCGCGGACGACAACATCGTGCACCGCATCGATCGCCGCGACCGGGTCGAGCACGGTGGCGCCACGCAGGACCAAATCCGCGCTCGCCCCGGCGCGCATCTCAAGCTGAGGCACACTCACGCTGGCTGCCCAATCGGTGTTGCGAGGCCATTGCCGGCGACGGGCGAAGGCTCTTCGTCAATGGCGGCAAGCAGCTCGTAGAGGATCGCCATGCGAACGACCAAGCCCGAGGCCACCTGCTCGTTGATCAACGACTGCGGCGAGTCGATCACCTCGCCGGAGAGCTCGACCCCACGGTTGACCGGGCCGGGATGCATAAGCAGCTGGCGCGTACCAAGGCGGCGCGAGTCGATCTGGAAGTGCGCCGCGTACTCGCGGATCGAGGGCACGAAGCTCTCCGACATGCGCTCGTGCTGCAGGCGCAGGGCATAGATGACGTCGGCATCCTCCACTCCCTCGAGGGAATGCGTGACAGAGCAGCCGAGCTGCTCCAGCCCGCGCGGGATCAGTGCAGGCGGGCCACAAACCGTCAGCTTGGCGCCCATTGCCGCAAACGCGATCAGGTTGGAGCGGGCGACGCGGCTGTGCAGGACATCGCCGACGATCCAGATCCGCTTGCCTTCCAGCGAGCCGAGCCGACGGCGCAGCGTGTAGACATCGAGCAGCGCCTGGCTGGGATGCTCGTGCTTGCCATCGCCGGCGTTGACGACAGCTGCGTCTGCCCACCCGGCGACCATCTGGGCGGCGCCGGCGTAGGGGTGGCGCAGCACGATCGCCGCCGGGTCATATGCCGAGAGGGTGGCGACGGTGTCCTTCAGCGACTCGCCCTTGTCAACCGATGAGCCCGCGGCCTTGACAGAGATGAGGTCGGCGGAGAGGCGCTTGGCGGCGAGCTCAAAGGAGGAGCTGGTGCGTGTGCTCGCCTCGTAGAAGAGGGTGACGACGGTGCGGCCGCGCAGGGTCGGCACCTTCTTGATGTCACGGCGGCCAACCTCGGCGAAGCTCTCGGCGCGGTCGAGGATCGCCTCGATCTCGGCTTTGGAGAGCTGCTCGATCGAGAGCAGGTGCTTCACGCGCCCACCCCCGCCGGCTGCGGATCGGCGATCGCGACCGCATCGTTGCCGTCCAACTCTTCGAGGTGGACGTTGACCCGCTGATCGCGCGAAGTCGGCAGGTTCTTGCCGACATAGTCGGGCCGGATCGGCAGCTCGCGATGGCCACGATCGCAGAGCACCGCCAGCTGCACCCGCTGCGGGCGGCCGTAGTCGAAGAGCGCGTCGATCGCGGCGCGCACGGTGCGGCCGGTGAAGAGGACGTCGTCGACGAGCACAACGGTGCGGCCGCTGAGGTCGAAGTCGATGTGCGAAGCGTGAACGGTTGGCTGAGTGGCCGGCGACTTCGTGCCGACGTCATCGCGGTAGAAGGAGATGTCGATGTCGCCGATCGGCACCTCAGACCCGGTCAACTCGCCAAGCAGGGCGTGGAGCCGGCGGGCGAGCAGGGCACCGCGCGTATGAATGCCGACGATCGCCAAGCCATCGGGATCCGGATTCTTCTCGGCGATCTCATGGGCGATCCGCCGCAGCGTCCGCCTCAAATCGTCGCGCTCGAGCACGACCGTCTCGCTCACTTCGTTTGCTTCCTTCCTGGCCTCACAGGGCCGGGTTAAAGGACGGCCTCACAGTACCACTGGGATGGGATGAGACAGAGGGTGCCTCGCCGGATGCCTGAACCCGACCATAAAGCCCCTTCGGGGCAAGAATCACTCCGCGGTGCCGGGGGGAGGCACCGTCGAGGCACCCTCTGTCTCATCCTGACTCCGCGCACCGTTCGGCACGAGCTTCGGCTCTCCACGCTCTGGAAAAGGGATCTCTATGACGTCGAAGTCCCGAGGGGCAAAGGAGGGCTCGAAGACCTCCCGGGCCTCGTCTAGGACTGTGCCTACGTGGTAGCGGGAGGAGATGTGGACGAGGGCAAGCATCTTGACGTGGGCCTCACGGGCGACGGCGGCGGCCTGACCGACGGTTGAGTGGCCGGTATCGGCGGCGCGCTGGACCTCCTCCTCGGAAAAGCTCGCATCGTGGATGAGGAGGTCCGCGTCGGCAGCGGCAGCGACGGTCGAATGGCATGGGGCTGTGTCGCCGGTGAGCGCGATCGTGCGACCGGGTCGTGGCGCGCCCATCACGTCCTCGGGACGCACCGGGCCGGCGCTGCCCTCGACCTCCTCCCCACGCTGCAGGGCAGCGAACGCTGGGCCTTCGGCAATCCCGAGGCGTTTCGCCGCCTCTGGATCGAAGCGCCCCGGCCGCTCCTCCTCGATCAGCACGTAGCCGTTTGCCCGCACGCTGTGCTCGACGGCGAAGGCACGCACCTCGGCGCCGTCGTGCCGAACGGCTTCACCGGGGTCTATTTCGACCAGGTCGATGCTGTAATCGGTGCGTCCGATCAGGCGGCCGAGCGTCTTGAAGAGGTCGCGCAGGCCGCGCGGTCCGTAGATCATCAGCGGCTCCTCACGGGCGGTCAGGTCGTAGGTCTTGAGCAGGCCTGGAAGGCCGAGGATGTGGTCGGCGTGGAAGTGAGTCAGGTAGATCTCGTCGACCTGGCTCAGGCCAAGCGAGCGCTGCAACTGGCGCTGCGTCCCTTCCCCGCAGTCGAACATCAGCCGCTTGCCGCCCCGGACCAGCATCAGGCTCGCGGTCGAGCGCCGCGCCGAAGGCACCGACCCACCGGTGCCGAGGAAGACCGCAGAGAGATCCATGCGAGCCTGCGAGCCTACGCGACCGGGCGCGTCGATTACCCGAAGCTAGACTGGGCGATTGAGCGCCCGTAGCTCAGCTGGATAGAGCGCCGCCCTCCGGAGGCGGAGGCCACAGGTTCGAATCCTGTCGGGCGCGTTTTTGGCGCGCCGGATTGCGTCAGGCGATCTTGAAACGGGCGCGCCACTCGTCACGGTCGAACCGGGCGGGCTCATTCTCGGAGAGAAAGCGCTCGAGGACGGCGATGAAGTGACCAGGCTGCTCGAGCTGGGGCATGTGGCCGGCGCCCTCGAAGATCTCCAACTTGCTGCCGGGGAGGGCGCGGTGGGCATCTTCGCCGTGGCGGACGGGAATGATCGGGTCGCGAGCGCCCCAGACAATCAGCACCGGAACTTCCTCGGCCAGGTAGAGACGATCCGAGGCGGCAACGCGCTGGCCCTCGGTGCCGATCACCGAGCGCAGGGTTGCCAGGAAGGCCTTGCGACGTTGCGGCTCGGCAAGCGAGGCGTAGCCACGCGCGACCTCGGCGACGTCAGCGCCGGGCTTCATTCCCACCATCGAGAGGCCGCGCCCGATCGCGCCGCCGATCTTCTGGCCCGTGCTCGCCGTCGCAGCGATGAAGAGTTCGGCGCCAGGCAGGGCCGCGGCACGGAGCACCGGGCTGACCTCCGGGCCAAGACCGCCGCTGGAGACAAGCACCAGCCGCTCGACCATCTCGGGGAACTGGTAGGAGAACTGCATCGCGATTCCGCCGCCGAGCGAGTGGCCGACGAGCGTCGCCCGCTCATGGCCCAGCGCCAGCAGCAGGTCGCGCAATCCAGAGGCGAGGCTGCCTAGCGAGTAGTCGCCCGGACCGCCCGCCGACATGCCGTGGCCTGGCAGATCAGGAGCGACGACTGTGTGCCGCCGCGCAAGCGGCTCGATCACATCGCGCCAGTTCTCACAGCTGCCCGCCATGCCGTGGATAAGCAAGAGCACCGGACCCTTGCCGCCGCCGAGGTAGCCGACCTCGCGGCCGTGCAGATCCACGGTCTTGAAGCTGACATCGGTCGGAGGAGGCGACGTTGCGCGCTTGGCCACGTCTAAACGGTAGCTTGCGGCCACCCTATGCCCGACCAGCGAAAGATTCGGCCTCCTCGCGGCGCCCTGCTCGTGGTTGCGATCGGGCTGTTGGCTACGGTCACGGCGGCGCTGCTCAGCACCGACAAGCCGATCGGCGCGGCAACGCTCGAATGGATCGAAGAAGCGCCGATGCCCGACTCGAAACGAGTGCCGATTCCAGGCGGCGGCAAGATGCAGCTCACCGACGCGGCCATTCGCTCGACCGAAGCCAACGTCAGCGAATACACGCTCTTCCGGGTCTCAGCGGTGCTGACGATCGACGCCGGCTCGGCCGTCGGGCACGGTCGTCTCAGCTGCGCGGTCCACGTGCCGTCGCGGACGATCGTCGCCCAGACCTCGAAGAGCCGCGCCGCCTATCCCCGCTCCAGCGAAGACCTGTTCGAACAGGACACGCCGGAAACCTCCCTGGTCGAGTTCAGCTCGCACAGCACCGACCTCGCTTCGGTCGAAGTCAGCGATGTCTTCGGCAAGCGCTACACCGACGAAAAAGGCATCGTCGTCGAGTGGGCGCCCTACCGGATCGGACAGCAGATCTGGAAATTGGGACTGCCGAGCGGCCGGCCCAAGGACGACCTGAAGCTGCCCTTCGTCTCGATCTGGCGCACGACCGCAATACCGGCGGCCCGCATGGCCTGCACGATCGAGACCGCGGCCGGCTCGGCCACAGTCCGCACTGCCGGTTCGCTGCCCGGCTAGGGGGCGACGAGCAGCTCGGGGCCCTCGATCCCTTTGCCGACCTTGTTCAGCTTCGGGTTCGCCGGGGCGCTGTCCATACGCGAGGCGGGCAGCGGACCGCACATCGCGATCGCGTCCTCGAGCTCGAGGTCCGGGCGCAACCAGGCGGCCTCCGCCTCGGGGCCGGGAAGGATCGCCGGCATACGGTCGTGCACCTTGGCGACCAGCTCGTTCGGCGTCGTAGTGACGATCGTGCAGCTGTAGAGCCAGCCATCGTCGAAGCCGCGGTCCTCGGGGTCCTCCCACTCCTTGCGGGTGCAGATGCCGGCAAAGGCGAACGGCTCGCCGCCATCCACCGTGAAGCGCCATGGCTGGCGTGGCTGCTTGGGATCCTCCGCCACCATCCACTCATAGAAGCCATCGGCGACGATCAAGCAGCGGTGGCGGAACTTGCCGACCAAGGGTGAGTAGGCGCGGCTGGAGGCGAGGTTCTCGGCCTTGGCGTTGATCATCCGGTAACCGACTTTGAGGTCCTTGGCCCAGCGGGGAACGAGCCCCCAACGCATCAGCCGCGCCTCCCGCTCGCCTCGGGCGGCCTCCTCGGGATCGGGCGAGGAGCGGATGGTCAGGATCTCCTGGGTCGGCGCGACGTTGAAGCGCCCCAGCGTTTTCTCGACCTTCTTAACCCGCTCGGCCGTCGGCGGCGGCGCATCTCCTTCGCGATTGCGCTCCAGCGCCTTCTCCAGCTCGACCTGGAAGCGATCGGCGATTTTCTTCGTGTCCTTTGCCGTAACTGTGAAGCGCCCGCACATAGCTAGACGGCCAGCTTTGCAGGCCGTGCCTCGGGATGAGCGCGGTACCACTCGAGCGTGTCGCGCAAGCCGTCGGCGAGGTTGACTTGCGGGCACCAGCCGGTCAGCTCTCGCAGCTTGGTCGAGTCGACGAACTGATGGTCGATCTCACCGTCAGGGGTGCCATCGCCGAGGTATTCGGGCTCGATTCCGGTGCCGGCGGCCGCGGCAATCAGGTCAACGACCTCGCGAACGGAGTGCGGGCGCTCGCCGCCGGCATTGAAGGCCTCTCCCCTGGCCTTGCCCTGGTCGAGTGCGGCCTCGATTGCCAGGTAGGCGGCGACGGCGTCGTCGACGTGGAGGAAGTCACGCTCGGGGCTGCCGTCGGAGCGGATCACCGGCGGGCGGCCGTCGAGCACGGCGATCGTCGTCTCCGGGACCAGGCGCGAGAAGTTGAGGTCGCCGCCGCCGTAGATGTTGGCGAAGCGGGTGACGGCCAGCGGCAGCCCGTAAGCGTTGGCATAACTGCGCGCGATGATGTCGGCGGCAGCCTTGCTGGCGTCGTAGGGATTGGTCCCGCGCAAGGGGAAGTCCTCGCGGTAGGGAAGCTCCGGGCTCGACCCATAGGCCTTGTCGGAAGAAGCGAAGACGACCCGAGCAACGTCGTGCTCACGAGACGCTTCGAAGACGTTCCAGGCGCCGCGCACGTTGACTTCGAGCGTGTCGAGGGGCGATTCGCGGGCGACACCGACGATCGTCTGGGCCGCCAGATGGAAGACCGAGTCGCAACCGACTACCGCTGCAGCAACGGCATCGGCGTCCCGGAGGTCGCCCTCCGCCAATTCCACCTGGCTGCGCAGATCGAGCAGATCAAGGCCGGAGCGGCGCGGACCACCGACGTCGGCAATGCGTGGGTCGGGCCGATCGAGGACCCGTACCGCGTCGCCGCGCTCGAGCAGAGCCCGTACCAAGTGCGAAGCGACGAAACCGTGCGCGCCGGTGACCAGCGAGCGGCTCATCGTGCACCCGCTGCCGCGGTCCAGACGGTCCATGGTGGCGCGCCGCCCGCCCAGAGGTCGTTGAGCTCGACCGCGTCCTTATAAGTGTCCATGCAGTCCCAGAAGCCATCGTGCCGGTAGGCGGCGAGCTGCTCGTCCGCTGCCAGGCGCTGCAGCGGCTCGCGCTCGAGCACGCTGTCCTCGCCGATGTAGTCGAGCGCGGCCGGCTCGAAGCAGAAGAAGCCGCCATTGATCCAGTGCTCGCTGCGCGGCTTCTCCACAAAGCCCTCGACCTTGTGGTCGTCGCCAATCTCGGCCACGCCCCACTGCAGGTGCGGCTGCACGACCGTCACCGTGCCGAGTCCCTCCTGCACCTGGTGAAAGGTGAGCAATGCGTCCAGGTCGATGTCGGCGACGCCGTCGGCATAGGTGACACAGAAGGGGCCGCCGTCCAGCCTCTCGCCAATCCGGGCGATCCGCCCGCCCGTCGGCGTGTCAAGCCCGGTGTCCACGCACTCGACCTCAACCCCGCCCGGCCAGCTCTCTCCGGCGACGAACTCCTCCACCATCTCACCCAGGTAGCCGGTGGCGAGCAAAAACCGCTCGAACCCCTGCGCCGCGTAGATCCCGATCACGTGCCAAAGAATCGGCTTTGCCCCAATCTCCACGAGCGCCTTAGGCACGGTCTCCGTCCGCTCCCGCAGACGAGTACCGCGACCCCCACAGAGAATGACGACCGGTGGCTTAGCGGCCATCCGGGCAAGGGTGGAACGTCTTGTACTTTTTCGTCACCAACCCTGCGGCGCCAGCGACCGACTCTCCACCGAAAAAGTTAAGTGGAACCCCTGCCTGGATGGCCGCTCAACCACCCGCGACCGCAGGCAAGATCGTTACCTCGGCCCCGTCATCGATCTTGGTCTGCAACCCGTCCTGGAAGCGGATGTCCTCGCCACTCACGTAGACGTTGACGAAGCGGCGCAGGTCGCCGTCCTGGGTAATCCGCTCGCGCAGCGTGCCGTGCGCCTCGAAGACCGCATCGAGCACCTCGCCGACTGTGGAGCCGCCCACCTCTAGCTCAGCTTCCCCCCCGGTCGCCGCGCGCAGCTGGGTCGGGATCTTCACGGTGACTGGCATCAGACGCTTACCTCCTGGGCGAACTCGGTCTCGAAACTGTCGAGGTCGGGGTCGATCTCATGCATGCGGAACCTATCGCGGGTCGCGTCGAGGGTCTTTAGCCCCTCGCCGGTGATATAGACGACGACGCGCTCGCCGCTGCCAATCTCACCGCGCTCCGCCAGCTTCTTCAACACGCCGACGGTGACGCCGCCGGCGGTCTCGGTGAAGATTCCGGTTGTCTCGGCCAGCAGGCTGATCCCGTTGCGGATCTCCTCGTCGGTGACCGAGTCGATCGCGCCCTTGGTGCGACGGGCGTGCTCCACCGCGTAGGGGCCATCGGCAGGATCTCCGATCGCCAGGCTCTTGGCGATCGTCTCCGGTCGCTGCGGCTTGCAGACGTCCCAGCCTTCGGCGAAAGCGGTGGCGACAGGGCTGCAACCCTCCGCCTGAGCGCCGTTGAAGACGGGCTGAGAGCCCTCGATGAGGCCGATGTCGAGCCACTCCTGGAAGCCGCGCCCAACCTTGGTGAAGAGCGAGCCGGAGGCGATCGGACAGACAACCCGATCCGGGAGTTTCCAGCCGAGTTGCTCTGCTGTCTCGTAGGCGAGCGTCTTCGAGCCCTCGGCGTAGTAGGGACGCAGGTTGACGTTGACGAAAGCCCAGGGCCGCGTTTCGGCAAGCTGGGTGCAGAGGCGGTTGACGTCGTCGTAGTTGCCGCGCACGCCGACCAGGTTGGTGCCGTAGATACCGGTGGCGAGCAGCTTCTGCTCCTCGAGGTTGGCGGGGACGAAGACGTAGGAGCGCAGGCCAGCCGCGGCAGCGTGGGCGGCGACGGCATTGGCGAGGTTGCCGGTGGAAGCGCAGGCAACGGTGTCGAAGCCCAACTCCTGCGCCTTGGCGACGGCGACGGCGACGACGCGGTCCTTGAAGGAGTGGGTCGGATTGGCGGCATCGTTCTTGATCCAAATCTCAGCGTCGACCCCAAGCCGTTCCGCGAGTCGGTCGGCGCGCAGCAGCGGCGTCAGTCCGGGCTCGAGCGGATCGCCGGGGCGCCCCTCGAAGGGCAGGAAATCGGCGTAGCGCCAGATCCCCTGCGAGCCAGCCTGGATCTTGCGCTTGGTCTCGGCTGGGTCGAGCGCGGAATAGTCGTAGGCGACTTCCAGCGGCCCAAAGCAGTTCTCGCAGGCGAAGTGCGCGCCGAGGTCATAGCTCGCCCCGCACTCCTTGCACTTCAAATTTTCAATTGCCATCCGATCTCTCTTTCGTCGCCAACGAAAAAACCTCCGCCTTTTGTGGGGCAGAGGTCCGAGTCGGACATCCCCCACATCTTCCAGGCCTTTGACTTGACCTGCTGGAGTTGGCACCTCCCCCGAACCTGATGGTCCGGGGCGGTTGCCGGGGTTTCTTCGGGCCAGTCCCTCCACCCCTCTAGATGTGGCGTTATGTAGTGGAAAGACTACCAGGGGTAGCCGAGGGGAAGTTTCGTTCAGTTTGCGCCTGGCCGGCCTGCGAAATGGTCGGCGGCTAACCTTGTCCACCCATGCCCGACGAGACGATGAGCGTGAACGATGCCGAACCTTCCGAAGCCGAGGCTGCGGCGCGTCGGCCGGCGCGGCGAGCTCATCTCCGCGGCGCCACAAGCTGAGCCGCAGACGCCCAACGTCGAGCAGATCGACTCCTCCGGCCTGCGCTGGGTCAACATCGAGCACCCAGGCGCCCTCGAGCGCGCCTGGCTGGAGGAGAATTTCGACTTCCACGCCCTCGACCTCGAGGACGTGCTCTCGCGCAATCAGCGACCGAAGATCGACGTCTACGACGACTACCTCTTCATCGTCCTCCACTTCCCCGTCTTCGACCCTGCCGTCGGCCGGCTCGGCACTGGCGAGCTTGACCTCTTCGTCGGGCCCGGCTACGTGGTGACGATCCCCAACCAGCCGCTGCAGCCGGTCGAGTACCTCTTCGAGCGCTGCCGCGCCAAGGAGGAGTTGCGCGAGCAGCTCTTCTCGCGCGGCTCGGGCTACCTGCTCTACCGCCTCGTCGACGACAGCTTCGACTACTGCTTCCCGATGCTGCGCAAGATCGGCAACAAGCTCGACGCGCTCGAGGACGACATCTTCGAGGGGCGCTCGGAGGAGGTCGTGCGCGACATCTCCAACGTCAAGCAGGAGATCATCAACTTCCGCAAGGTGATCCGCCCGCAGCGGCCGGTGCTGCGCGACCTGGAGAAGGTCAAGCAGCGCTACCTCGCCACCGACCTCGACCTCGAGATCTACTTCGACGACATCGTCGACGCCCACGAGCGGATCTGGGACATGCTCGAGAACTACAAGGAGGTAGTCGACTCGCTGGCCGAGACCAACGAGTCGGTGATCTCCCACCGGGTCAACGACATCCTCCGCGTGCTTACCTCGATCAGCGTCATCGTCCTGCCGCTGACCCTATTGGCGAGCATCTGGGGGATGAACGTGCGGGTCCCCGGCGAGCAGAGCATGACCGCCTTCTGGATCGTCGTCGGCGTGATGGTCGCCCTCCTAGTCGGAATGGTCGGTTACTTCCGCAAGCGCGGCTGGCTCTGAACCAGGCGCCGCCTCCTCTGCTCTCACACAGACGCGCTCATCACACCCGGCGATCTCGCGTCTGTGTTTCCGCGTCCGGGGGCGGCTTGGTCTTCCATAGGATGCGTGGCGTGGCAAATTTCCGCATCTGGGCGCCCTGGCGCCTCGCCTACGTGAAGGACGCAGCAAAGGACAACGAGGAGGAGTGCATCTTCTGCGCCAAGCCGGTGGCAGACGACGATGAGGCGAACCTGATCGTCCACCGCGGCGAGCGCAGCTTCGTGATCCTCAACCTCTTTCCGTACACGAACGGCCATCTGATGGTCGCTCCCTACGAGCACGTCGGCCGGATCCAGGAGCTGCCGGCCGAGACCGTCGCCGAGATGATGGGCTTTGCGCAGCGAGCGATGAGCCGCCTCGAGGACGTCTACAAACCACACGGCTACAACGTCGGCTTCAATCAGGGTCGGGTGGCCGGCGCCGGCGTCGAGCACCACATCCACATGCACGTCGTGCCGCGTTGGGGCGGCGACACCAACTTCATGCCGGTGATCGCCGACACGCGAGTGATGCCACAGACGCTGGAGCAGAGCTACGAAGCGCTGAAGGGAGCGTTTTGACGACCAAGGTAAGTCGATTCACCCCCGGACGCGGGAGGGCGGGCGCGTGACTTCCGGTGATCATGAGGGCGCCCGGCCGGGAGCAGAGGAGGTGAATCCAGACATCTTCAAGGCCTATGACATCCGCGGCCTGTACGGCACGGAAATGGACGAGACCACCGCGCACGCGATCGGGCGCGCCTTCGCCCGTGTGCTCAGCAGGCTGCGCGGCAAGCAGCCGAGTGATCTGCGCGTTGGCCTAGGCCGCGACATGCGCCTCACCGCTCCCTCGATGGCGGCGGAGCTGCGCGACGGGCTGATCTTCGAGGGGGCCACGGTGCTCGACGCCGGCATGGTCGCCACCGAGATGCTCTACCACCTTGTCGGCTCGCGCAAGCTCGATGGCGGCGCGATGGTGACCGCTTCGCACAACCCCAAGGCCTACACCGGGGTGAAGCTGGTCCGCGAGGGCGCCTTGGCACTCTCCGGCGATGCTGGTATCGGGGATGTCAAGCGCGAGATCGAAGCCGGGCTCGGCCACGCGCCCGGCGGCGGCTCGCTCGAGGAGGTCGACATCTGGGACGAATTCCGCGAGCACGCGCTGTCCTTCATCGATCCCGAAAAGGTGAAGCCGATGAAGGCGGTGGTCGACGGTGGCAACGGCATGGCGGGGCCGATGGTCGGCCCGATCCTGCACAAGCTGGGGCTTGACCTAGAGGAGATGTACTTCGAACCCAACGGCGAGTTTCCCGATCACGAGCCCAATCCGCTGCTGCCGGAGAACCGGGCGCTGATCATGGAGCGAGTGCGCGGCGCCGACGCCGACCTCGGAATCGCCTGGGACGGCGACGCCGACCGCTGCTTCTTCATCGACGGCAACGGCGAGTTCTGCGACGGCGACTTCATCTGTGCCCTTCTTGCGCGTGCTGCCCTGGCAAAGAATCCCGGCGCGACGATCCTCTACGACCCGCGCTCCAGCCGCGCCGTGCCCGACGTGGTGGCTGCCGAGGGAGGCCGATCCGACCTCTCCCGCGTCGGCCATGCCTTCTTCAAGGCGCGGATGCGGGAGACGGGCGCCGCCTTCGGCGGCGAGGTCTCCGGCCACTACTACTTCCGCGACTTCTGGAACGCCGACTCGGGAACGATCCCGGCCCTGCTGATGCTCGAGCTGCTCTCCGCCGACGGCCGCTCGCTGGCCGAGCTGATGGCTGAGTTCCGCTCCCGCTACTTCATCTCCGGCGAGATCAATTCCGAGGTTGCCGATCCAGAGGCGAAGATCGCCGAGATCGCCAAGCGCTACAGCGACGGCGAGCAGACCCACCTCGACGGCATCTCGGTCGACTATCCCGAGTGGCACTTCAACGTCCGCCCCTCCAACACCGAGCCGTTGCTGCGGCTCAACCTAGAGTCGCTGATCTCACGCGAGCATATGGAAGAGAAGAGGGATGAAGTCCTAGCGCTGATTCGGGCATGAGCCTCACCCCCGAGCAGGCACTCGAGCAGGCGGCGCTGGCGGGGATCCACCGGCTGCGCATCCCCACGCCCTTTGCCGTCGGGCGAGTCAACTGTTACCTGATCGAGGACGAGCCGCTTACCCTGGTCGACACTGGGCCGAACTCCGGCAAGGCTCTCGACGAACTGCAGTCGCAGCTGGCCGAGCGCGGCCACTCAATCGAAGACCTCGAGCTGCTCATCATCACCCACCAGCACATCGACCATTTGGGCTTGGCCGAGATCGTCGTGCAGCGTTCCGGCGCAAAAGTAGCCGCGCTTGGCGCCGCGACGGAGAGGCTGGCCAACTTCGACGAAGACGCCGAGGCCGAGGATCGCTTCGCGGTCGAATTGATGCTGCGCAACGGCATCCCCGAGGAGGTGACGGTGGCGCTGCGCAGCGTCTCGCGCAGCTTCCGCGGCTGGGGCTCTCACGTAGAGGTGACGCACCCGCTCGAGGACGGACAGGCGCTGTCGTTCCGCGACCGCACCCTGCGGGCGATCCACCGTCCCGGCCACAGCCCTTCCGACACCGTTTTCTGGGACGAGGAGCGGAAGATCCTGATCGCCGCCGATCACCTGATCGCCCACATCTCCTCCAACCCGCTGATCAGCCGCCCGCTCGACGGCTCCGCACAGCGCCCGCAGGCGCTCGTCGCCTACATCGAGTCGATGCGCAAGACCCGCGAGATGCCAGCCGAGATCGTCCTTTCCGGCCACGGCGAGCCGATCACGAACCACGCTGACCTGATCGACGATCGCATCGCCAAGCACGAACGCCGCAAGGAGAAGATCTACAAGCTGATTGCCGAGCAGCCACGCAGCGGCTTCGACATCGCCCAAGCGATCTGGGGCAACGTCGCCGTCACCCAAGCCTTCCTCACTCTCTCAGAGGTGATCGGCCACGCCGACCTGCTCGTCAACGAGGATCGCATTCGTGAAGCAAGCGACGGCGAGGTGATCCGCTACGAAGCCATCGGCGGCTAGAGCGGCTGGTCGAGAATGAACAACTCGGCGGCGATGTCGGGGGAAACATGGTTGCCGCTGATGAAGGCGACCACCAATCGTCCGGTGAGCCTCTCGACGGCCTCCTTGAAATCGGCCTCCATCGTCTGCTGAAAGAGGTGGCGAATGTTGGTTACGGCGTCGCGGCGGTGTGTCTCCGTGAGCGACACCTCCGCCGGGGTCAGGACCTCGTGCATCAGCGTCACCAAGACGTTTTGGTGATGGAAGGTCGATGCGGTTTTCGGGCCGCGGCCCAGGTATTTGTTTTGGATGCCGACCAGGGCACTGGTCACAGCGGCATTCAGCTCGCCGCCCCTGAGAGGGACAGAGGTGGGCATCAGATATTCCTGGTCCGGCGCTCTCGGGCGGTGTGTCCTGCGCGGAGGATTGAGAGTTGGCCGATAGAGGACCCAGCGAGCAGTCGCGATTTCAGTGTAGCCCTTGCAGGTGGCAGGCCCTGGCTCGCTGCGATCACGTTGCTGCCGTTTTGCCAAAAACGTCGGCGCGTTCGACCAGGTCCGGCTCGCGGGGGTAATGGCGCACCAGAACGATCAGCTCGTCCTTGATCCAGTGGGATGCGCAAAACGGCACAACCGCGCGGTGCCCGGCCACGTTCAATACGCCGATTGCGAGGAGTTGCCCTCGGCTTCCGGCGCGAACCTCGGAGAGCTCGATCCGGTGCCGGTAGTGCAATGCCTCGAGCCGACCGAACCAGATCCTCACGCCGTCGTGTCCACTGTAGGAGCGATCGACCCCGATCAGCTTCAGGGGGTGAAAATCGACCTCGGGGTGAAGGCAGGAAATCAGCCCATCGAGGTTTCGCGCATTGAAGGCATTTACCCAACGCAGGACCAGCGCCTTCGAACCCAGCGCGGAAGCGCTCGCGGATCCCAACATGCCCTCCCAGCAAAATCAGGGTCCGACAAGCCGGCCCGGCCATTCCGCCAGAAACGTACTCGTCGATCGAACGCCACGATGACGCCACGCAAAACGACTGCGCACGCCAAGGCCAGCCGACCATAGCATCCGGGTCCGTGGCCAACAGAATCCTCTCCAGAAAGCCCCGCCGCTCCGCCAAGAAGCGGATGCTGATCATCGACGGGGCTTCGCTTAGCTAAGCCGATTTGGCTTGGTCAAGCGGAGCCGAGTCCGGCTGAGTCCGGGTTGTCGCCGGTATCGCTGGCGCACAACTGGCGCACCAGTAGCGCATTGCTAGCCCGCTACCCTTTTCGCGATGATGTTCGTCGTAGAAAAGCGCCTGATGAACGGCGAGCTTGCCCGGATCGGAGAAGCCGAGGGAACGGCACCCGATCCAATCCTGCAGGTCTTTGAAGCCCTGGAAATTGGCGAGCACGCGGACTACAGGGTCTACCCAGCGGAATTTGAGTCGGACGCTGCCTTTTACCGCCTGCAACTTGACGGTGAGCCAGGCCAGGTTTGACGGAGACCCAGAAACCAGGATTCCTACCTGGAAGAAGGGAACTCCCAAGCCATGCCACGACAGAAGAAATACCCCGATGAGCTGCTGGGTCGCGGTGCCCGGATGGTC
>JAWVFJ010000002.1:0-63979 GCA_033856275.1 Solirubrobacterales bacterium | reverse complement strand
TTGGCCGGAGTCCTCGGTCGCGTGTGTGCAGAGCACACGGCGCTCCCTGCGTCCGCCCTCCGGCTTGGTTTTCGCGTCCTCACCTCCCTAGACTTTGTCTATGTCAGTAACCCGTACCGAGGTCGGCGAGTGCCGCCAGTGCCGCTCCTTCTGCGACAAGATGGTCGAGCCGCGCAGCTGCATCGAGCTCGGCTGCAAATTCGTCTACAGCCACGTCGACCGCTTCACCGGCCGCCAGTACGTCGGCTGTATGCAGGGGGTGTACGGCGCCGAGGTTGATCTTGCCGCGCTGCAGGAGAAGGGCGGCGTCGGCGGGGTCAAGATGACCGGCGCCCCGTTGCCGCACTGCCCGTTCACGGTCGAGCAGGCCTACAACGGGCGGGGCGAGTCCTACGACTGCGTCAATCGCCGCTTCTTCGACTGCACCGACGACGGCGCCGAGGGCCTGCGCGCCTTCGACCTCCGCGACGCGATCTAGATTCGCGGGCCGGGTGCGCCTGGAGTGCGGGGCGGCGATCCGTGACGTTTCCACAACGCCCTTCAGCCGAGTGACGACTTGACCACGCCATAGCGGGGTCAAGTCGTCACTCGACAGTGGTGCCTGCCAGGGTCGCCTCTGAAATGGCCGCGACCCTTCTCGTCCCGTGACCACGCCCGCATCCCTCCCAACCCTGATCCGTCCTCCGCATCCACCCGCCCTCCATCTGCGCACACGTTTTCTCATCACGCGCGTCCGAAAAAGCTGACACGGATTGATGTACCATTCGCCGCTGTGAGTGACGCCACCACCACTGTTCCCGAGGCGGACTCGGAAGAGATCCTGACCGGGATGGCCGGTGAGCCGCCGGTCGCCGAGGAGGGTCGCGGCTTCACGATCGAGCTCACCCAGGACCAGAAGGACATCAAAGACTGGGTCCACGGCTTCGCCGAGGGCGTCGTCCGGCCCGCCGCCCACGAGTGGGACGAGCGCGAGGAAACGCCCTGGCCGGTAATCCAGGAGGCCGCCAAGATCGGCCTCTACAGCTTCGAAGCGATGGGCCAGTTCTGGGCCGACGACACCGGGCTGACGCTGCCGATCGCCAACGAGGAGCTGTTCTGGGGCGACGCCGGGATCGGCATGGCGATCATGGGCACCTCGCTTGCCGTGGCCGCGATCTTCGGGCAGGGAACGCCGGAGCAGATGGGGGAGTGGATCCCGCAGTGCTTCGGCACGCCCGACGACGTCAAGCTGGCCGCGTTCTGTGCCTCCGAGCCGGACGCGGGCTCCGACGTCTCGGCGATCCGCACGGTCGCCAAATACGACGAGGCCAAGGACGAATGGGTGCTGAACGGCCAGAAGGCGTGGGCGACCAACGGCGGCATCGCCAACGTCCACGTGGTGATCGCCTCGGTCGACCGTGAGCTCGGCTCACGCGGCCACGCCGCCTTCGTGATCCCGCCGGGGACGCCGGGCTGCGAGCAGGGCGCCAAGATGAAGAAGCACGGCCTGCGCGCGTCCCACACCGCCGACGTGCACCTCGACGACTGCCGCGTCCCGGGCTCCTGCCTGCTGGGCGGCAAAGAGAAGCTCGACGAGCGCCTGGCGCGCGTGCGCGAAGGCAAAAAATCGAAATCGCAGGCGGCGATGCAGACCTTCGAGTCGAGTCGGCCGGTGGTCGGCTCCCAGGCCCTCGGGATCGCCCGGGCGGCCTACGAGTACGCGCTCGAGTACGCCAAAGAGCGACGCCAGTTCGGCCGGGCGATCATCGAGAACCAGTCGATCGCCTTCACCCTCGCCGACATGAAACTTGAGATCGACGCCGCCCAACTGCTCGTCTGGCGCGCCGCCTGGATGGGGCGAAACCAGGTCCCGTTCACGAAGGCCGAGGGCTCGATGTCGAAGGTCAAGGCCGGCGAGGTCGCGACCTGGGTGACCGAGCGCGCGATCCAGATTCTCGGCGGCAACGGCTACACACGTGAGTTCCCGGTCGAGCGGATGCACCGCGACGCGAAGATCTACACGATCTTCGAGGGGACCTCCGAGATCCAGCGGCTGGTTATCTCCCGGGCGATCTCGGGCGTCCACGTCAAATAGCGCCGGCTCCGAGCGCTCTGATGGGCTTTCTCCCGACAGGCAGATCGGGACACGAGCTTGGTTCGAATGCGCTCCCGCCGTCCCTACCCCTTGCGTCTTTTGAGGCCAGCTTTGCGTAGGCGCTTCGCTGCCTGGACTTCTTTCTTGTCGGGGCCTTTCTTGATCGGGCCTGGGGTCTCGAGGGTGGCGGGGAGGTTCTCGAAGCGCGGCTCCGACAAGAACGCGGAGAGGCCTCGTTTGCCCATCTCTCCCTTGCCGATGTTGGCGTGGCGGTCGCGGCAGGAGCCCAGTGGAGCGGCGGCGTCGTTGACGTGGAGGCATTGGAGGCGGTCGAGGCCGACCTTGGCGTCTGCTTCGTCGACGACTTTCGCCAGGTGGGCCTCGTCGGTGATGTCGTAGCCCTGCACGAAGAGATGGCAGGAATCGAGGCAGAGGCCGAGGCGCTTGCCGCTTCCGGCGATCTCGATCAGCTCCGCGGTTTGATCGAAGTCACGGCCCAGGAGACCCTGGTGGCCGGCGGTCTGCTCGAGCAGCAGCGGGCACCTCTCACTGTCCTTCAGCGCCGCCGCAATCGTCTTCGCCGCGCGTTTGATCGATGGTCCTAGCGGCTCCCCAACCTGCGCGCCCGGGTGCAGAATGACGCCGGAAGCACCGATCTGGTCGCCGATCCGCAGCGCGTGCGTGAGAGAGGCCAACGACTTATTGCGCAGCTCTTTGTCTTTGCTCGCGCAGTTGATCAGGTAGACGGCGTGGATCACCACCGCTTCGACCGGCGAATCTGCCATCGCCTCCTTGAATTTGGCAAAGTCGTCCGGCCCATATTTCGTCGGCCGCCACATGCGCGGGCTCTGGTTGAAGATCTGGATCGATTCGCAGCCGCGCTCCGTGCCGCGCTCGATCGCCTTGTCCAGTCCTCCGGCTGTGGAAACATGCGCGCCGATCAGCATCGTGTCTGAAGACTCTCCAATCCGCCTTAGGTTCGCCCCCTCCCCGACCGGGGCGCTGCACATCGGCGGGGCGCGGACGGCACTCTACAACTGGCTCGCGGCTCGCCATGGTGGCGGCGAGTTGGTGCTGCGGATCGAGGACACGGACCGGGAGCGCTCGACCGAGAAGAACGTCGCTCAGATTCTCGACGCGATGGAGTGGTTGGGGCTCGACTGGGACGTGGGGCCGGTATCGCAGGCCTCTCGTGCAGGCCATCACGCAGAGGCCTTGCAGCGGCTGCTCGACTCCGGTGCCGCCTACCACGACTCCGCCACCGCCAAGGACGTCGAGGCTTGGAAGGCCGAGCACGGGGCCGGTCGCGGCTACCGTGGCGAGCCGGTCGAGGACGCGGGCGCCGCCGTGCGCTTGCGCGTGCCCGATGAGGGGGAGACTGTGGTCCAAGATCTGATACGGGGCCCAGTCAGATTTCCAAATCGCAGCTACGACGACTTTGTCATCGCCCGCGGGGACGGCTCGGTCCTCTACAACTTCGCCGTCGCCGTCGACGACGCCGAGATGGGCATCACCGAGGTGGTGCGGGGAGATGACCATCTCTCCAACACGCCGAAGCAACTCCTAGTCCTCGCTGCGCTCGGGCACGAGCCGCCGCACTATGCCCACCTGCCGCTGCTGCACGGCCCCGACGGTAAGAAGCTCTCCAAGCGCCACGGCGCCGCCTCTGTGCAGGAGCTGCGCGAAGCCGGCTATCTGCCGGCGGCCGTGCGCAATTACCTGGCGCTGCTCGGCTGGGGGACCGACGACGACACGACCGTGATGCCGACCGAGGAGCTAGTCGTGCGCTTCCGAGTCGAGGACGTTGGCCGCTCGGCGGCGATCTTCGATGAGAAGAAGCTGCGCTGGCTGAACGGTCGTTTCATGCGCGAGATGTCGCTGGAGGACTACACGGCTGCCGTAGCCCGGCATCTGGGTCGCGACCCAGACGAGCGGCTGCGCGCCGCCTGCGCGATCGCCCAGGAGAAAGCCCAGACCTTGGCTGGGGTGTGGGACTTGATCCGCTTCCTGTTCGAGCCACCCGTCGAGGACGAGAAGGCCTGGGACAAGGTGATGAAGGACGGCGCTCCGGCGGCGCTCGAGGCTGCCCACGCGGCTTTGGAGGGGTTGAGCACATTCGACCCACAGGCGGTGGAGGCGGCATTGAGCCCGATTCCCGACCGAATCGGCGCCAAGCCGGGCAAGGTCTACCAGCCGATCCGCGTGGCGATAACCGGCACCTCGGTCTCGCCTGGCATCTTCGAGTCCTTGGCAGCCCTTGGGCGCGAGGAATCGCTCTCAAGAATCGATGCGGCCCTGGCCCGGCTGCGGTCTTGACGGACAAGTGCCGCCGCTGATATCTACCCAAATGGACAAATAACCCTTTTCTGCACCTTAATTTTGGGGATGGCGGGGCTAAACCGTGCGTCCTTTGCTGCCGATGAGGCAGTCGAGGAGTTTTCGCGCAATGGAGACCACCACGTCCCAAACAAACGGCAAGGCCAAGGCCGGTGCTGCCGGCAAAGACGGCAGCGGCCGCCCAGCGCCGGGCGCCCGCCTTGCGGCCGCATTCGAGGCGGTCGAGAAATTCCCGGTCTTGCTCGAGTCGCGGGCTCGGGTCATGCAAGCCGCTACCGCCGAGACCGGTCGCGTCGGTGAGTTGATCGAAGCGGTCGAGGCCGATGTCGGGCTTTCGATCGCCGTGCTGCGTTTTGCCAACCGCGCCTCGGTGCCGGTCGCGAGCATCGGCTCGGTCCCGGCCGCAATCGACATCCTCAAGCCTTCCGGTGTCCTCGCAATAGCAGGCACGGCGCCAGTCTTCGACTTCTTCGAGACCAACGGTGGCCGCGAGATGCGGCCCGAGCGCTTCCGCGTCCACGCCCTCGCTACCCAGCAGGCTGCCGACGAGATCGGTCGCACCGTCGGCTGGGAGGACCGCGACGAACTTGCTGTCGCCTCGCTTCTCCACGATGTCGGCCGGCTGGTCATCGCCAACCTGCACCCGGGTGACCGTGGCCATTTCGATGCTGTCGCAAAAACCCCGGAGCAGCGCCTGCGTGAGGAACGCGACCGCCTTGGCATCGACCACGCCCTCGTCGGCGGCGTTCTCGCCCGGCGCTGGAACCTGCCGCAGCGCATCGCAGTGGCGATCGAGCGCCACCATGCTGAGGATGCCGAGGGCCTTGCGGCCCTGGTCGCCACCGCTGACATGATCGCCCACTACAGCCAGGGCGAGTCGGTCTCGCCTGAGCGACTGCATGCCTCGGCCAAGAGCTCTGGGCTAAGCCCCGATGCCTTGCGCGACCTGCTTTACCAGCTTCCGTACGCCCGCAGCGACGTGCCGCGCGTCTCCGAGCCCTGCCCGCTGTCGGCCCGCGAGCTCGACGTCCTCCGCCATCTCTCCGAGGGCATGGTCTACAAGCAGATCGCCGGCGAGATGCAGCTCTCGGTCTCAACCATCCGCACCCACCTTCACAACGTCTACGGCAAGATCGGCGCTGTAGACCGCGCCCAGGCCGTCCTTACCGCGCGCGATCGCGGCTGGATCTAGAGCCGGGCGCCGCCTTCTCCGCTCCCGGGCGAGCGCGCTCATCACACCCGGCGATCTCGCGCCCGCCCTCCCGCGTCCGGGGACGGCTACTCGATCAGCGACTCCCGCAGCGCGATCGCCACCGCGTGGGTCCTGTTCCTGGCTTCCAACCGCGCTAGGGCGTTCTTGGTGTGGGTCTTGATCGTTTCCTCGCTGAGATCGAGCTCGCGGGCGGCGACGGTGGTCGATTCGCCGTTGGCGAGAAGCTGGAGGATTTCGCGCTGGCGCTTGGTCAGTTTGCCGCGGCTGCCGCGTGGCGGCACGTCGGGGTCGACAAAGCGTTCCTGGGCGAGCGCCGCCTGGGCAGCCCGCAGCAGCAGCTCGATGCTGGCGGTACGCGATATGTAGGCGCTGGCGCCGGCCTGCAGCGCGGCGCTGGCCAGATGGCGCTCGGCCCGCTCGCCGTGGGCGACGATGCCGAGGCCGGGTTCGGATTTGAGCATCGTGCGGATCGTCTCCGTGGCGCCCAGCGGAGCTGGGGTCAGCCCGTCGGGGCGTCGGCGCATGTCGACGATTGCGACGTCGAAGCTGCCGATGTCGCGCACGAGGTCGACCGCCTCCTCGCGACTGGTCGCCTCCTGAACCTCGAAGCGATTCTGCAGCGCACGGCGCACGCCGATCCGAACGATCGGGTGACCGTCAACGACAAGGCACTGTGGACGCTCGCTCAGGACTGCTTCCGATATTGGGGGGTTCGGCGATGGCTCCATCGTCAGCCCTGGAGCCGGTGCCCCCGATCCTAACCGAGCCGGGTCCGAGCGGTGCGGTAGAAAGTTCTGGTGATCTCGATTACCTCGAAGTCGCGCTACGCCGTGGTCGCGATGGCGGAGCTGGCACGCTCGGGCGAGCGGCCCGTCCCAATCAAGGAGCTGGCCGAGCGCCGCGACATCCCCGAGCAGTTCCTCGAGCAGCTCTTCTCGACCTTGCGCCGCGCCGGCCTGCTGACCAGCCACCGCGGCATGCGCGGCGGCTACACGCTCTCGCGGGCACCCGAGGAGATCTCCGTACTCGAGGTCGTCCAGGCCCTCGACGGCAAGGTCGGCCAGGAGGCCGACGAGGCCGGCGGCATCTGGGCCGAGGGCGTCACCGCCCTGCGCAAAGTCTTCAGCCAGACCACGATCGCCGAAATCGCCCGCCGCGAAGCCGAGGCCGCCGGCAGCGGCATGTACTTCATTTAGATCGGGCCACATCGGGACTGCGACTCCGCTTGTTCAAGCGGTTTCCAGTTCGGCTGAATCCGGTTATTTCCGGTCTGACTGGCACCCCGAGATCAATGTCGGTCGTGAACGGTGCCGTCGCTCTGGCTCTGATTCACCGCAGCGGTCGCATTATCTCGTGAGTGGGACGCTGCTGCAATGGACCGAAGGTGCTCAGGCCGATGGCGCCGGGGTGCCATAGAATTGCGCCGTGCCGTTCACTCTCAGGAACCTCAAGGAGGACCTGGAGGACCTCGGGTCCAAGTTCGACGGCGCGCCGGACCTGGAGTTCCGCTTGGCGACCGAGGCGCTCGAGCTCGAGAAATCCGGCCTGAGCTACCAGCGCGTCCCACCCGGCTATCGCTTTCCGTACGGCCACACGCACAAGAAGCAGGAGGAGGTGTACGTGGTCCTGCGCGGGAGCGGCCGGATGAAGCTCGACGACGAGATCGTCGAGCTCAAGGAATGGGACGCGGTGCGCGTCCCGCCCGGTACGTGGCGAGGCTACGAGGCCGGGCCGGAGGGCCTTGAGATCCTCGTCATCGGCGCGCCCAATCTCGGCGAGGCTCCGCGCGAAGACGTAGATGGCCAGCGCGACTGGTGGGCTGACTAGCGCCAGATAGGCCAGGCCGAGGTTGGCTCGCCAATCCTCGCCCGCGCTTAAGGTGGTGGAGGTCATGGAGTCAACGCACCGAGAAAAGCGAAAGCCGCCGCATGACTGGCGTGCCAACTGGCGCATAGGTGGCACACGATGGCGGCAAGCCGCTTGCCTATGCGGCTTTACATCCCCCGGCTTGGGATGCACTCCATCTGAGGCCAACTAGCGTTCGACGAGATATTTCGCAGGCCTGGTCGGCAGGGCGTGTGGGCCAGCCGGAAGTACGATCACGCGGATGAGGATCGGTCTCACTGCCGCAGCGGTCGTTGGCGAGACGCCGATGGTCTCGCTCTCCCGGCTCGGCGAGGGGCTCGCGGGGGAAGTCTGCGTCAAGCTCGAGCAGCTAAATCCGGGCGGGTCGGTGAAGGACCGGATCGGGGTGGCGATGATCGATGCGGCCGAGGCCGAAGGGTTGATCGAGCCGGGGCATTCGGTGATCGTCGAGCCGACCAGCGGCAATACGGGGATCGCGCTGGCGATGGTCTGTGCGGCACGGGGCTACGAGTTGATCCTCACCCTGCCGGAGGGGATGAGCCGCGAGCGCAGCAAGCTTCTGCGTGCCTACGGTGCCGAAGTGCGTGAGACGCCCTCGCTGGGTGGCATGACCGAGGCGGTTGAGTTGGCCGAGGAAATCTGCAAGCAGCGCAAGGGCTTCATGCCACAGCAGTTCTCCAATCCAGCCAATCCGGAGGTGCACAGGCGTACCACGGCAGAGGAGATCTGGCGCGACACCGACGGGGAGGTCGGCGCTTTCGTCGCCGGCGTCGGCACCGGCGGCACGATCACCGGGGTCGGCCAGGTGTTGCGCGAGCGCAGTCCCGAGACGCTGATCGTCGCGGTCGAGCCGGCAACCTCGCCGGTGCTATCCGGCGGCGCGCCGGGGCCGCACAAGATCCAGGGCATCGGCGCCGGCTTCGTCCCCGAGGTCCTCGACCGCAGCGTGATCGACGAGGTCTTCTCGGTCGGCGACGAGGACGCGCTGGAGACGGCGCGACTGGTCGCCCAGCGCGAGGGGGTGCTGGCTGGCATCTCGGCGGGAGCGAACGTGAAGGCGGCTCTGGAGGTCGCGGCGCGGCCGAAGATGAAGGGCAAGCGCGTGGTGACGATCGTCTGTGACTCGGGTGAGCGCTACGTGTCCCTACCCTTCTTCTCACCATGAGTCGCTGGAAGAGTCTGGTCCACGAGGTGCACGCCGACGTCAAGGCGGCGCGCGATCGCGACCCGGCAGCGCAGGAAGTCTCGAGCCTGGAGATCCTGCTCAGTTGGGGCGGGGTGCAGGCGCTGCTCGCCCACCGGCTTGCTCATGCGCTGCTGGAGGCCGGCGTGCCGATCGCACCGCGCGTCCTCGCCTACCTGACCCGCTCGGTTACCGGGGTGGAGATCCACCCCGCGGCGAGGATCGGGCGCGAGTTCTTCATCGACCACGGTTCCGGGGTCGTGATCGGCGAGACGGCTGAGATCGGCGAGCGAGTGACGCTTTACCAGGGGGTGACGCTCGGCGGCACCGGTTTCCAGCGCGGCAAGCGGCACCCGACGCTCGGCGACAACGTCACGGTTGGTTCTGGGGCCAAGCTGCTCGGCCCAATTGCCGTCGGCGACGGCGCCAAGATCGGCGCCAACACGGTCGTGATCGAGGACGTGCCGCCCTATGCAACCGTGGTCGGCAACCCCGGCCACCCGGTCAAAGTCGACGGCAAGCGCGTGGAGGGCCCCGATGCGGACTGGATTCACCTGCCCGATCCGATCGCCGAGGCGATCAAATCGCTCTCGCAACGGATCGGCGAGCTCGAGCGCCGCCTCGGCGATCTCGATGGCAGCGAGGGGCCGGCGGGCAGCCCGCCGCCGGCTGAGCTGCACGAGCGCACCGGTCGCTCCACGGCCGGGGGCTGAGCCTCCCGACCCGGCCGCGCCCAAAGCTATTCTCGGAGGCGATGCTGCAAATGGACTCTGAGAGCGCGCCGAGTCACGACGGAGCGCCGATCGAAGCTGGCGCCGACCGGGCGGAGCGGCTGCTCGCTGGCCTAAACGATCCACAGCGCCAAGCCGTGGTCCATGGTGAGGGACCGCTGCTCGTCCTCGCCGGCGCCGGCTCCGGCAAGACCCGCGTTCTGACCCACCGCATCGCCTACCTCTTGGCGACTGGCGCCGCTCGCCCCGGGGAGATCCTCGCGATCACCTTCACCAACAAGGCGGCGAGTGAGATGCGCGAGCGGGTCGGGGCGCTGGTCGGCCGCTCGGTCAGGGCGATGTGGGTGACCACCTTCCACTCCGCCTGCGCGCGGATGCTGCGCGCCGATGCGGAGAAGCTCGGCTACGCCCGCACCTTCACGATTTACGACGAGTCCGACTCGCTGCGGATGCTCAAGCGCTGCATGGTCGAGCTCGGGGTGGACCCGAAACGCTACCCGCCACGCGCGGTCCGCTCGCAGATTTCCGGCGCCAAGAACAAGCTCGTCGACGCCGCTGCCTATGCCCAGGCGCAGGGCAGTGTCTTCGAGGAAACGACCGCGGCCGTCTACGAGCTTTACGAGAAGCGCATGCTCGAGGCCAACGCGATGGACTTCGACGACCTGCTGGTGCGCACGGTCAACGTGCTTGAGGTCTCCGACGAGGCGCGCGAACGCTGGCGCCGCACCTTCCGCCACGTCCTCGTCGACGAGTACCAGGACACCAACCACGCCCAGTACCGTCTCCTGCAGCTGCTCACCGCCGAGCACGGCAACCTGATGGTGGTCGGCGACGAGGACCAGTCGATCTACGGCTTCCGCCATGCCGACATCCGCAACATCCTCGACTTCGAGCGGGACTTCCCCGAGGCCGAGGTGGTCAAGCTGGAGCAGAACTACCGCTCGACCCAGACGATTCTCTCCGCCGCCAATGCCGTGGTCGAGCGCAACCGCGAGCGGCGACCGAAGCAGCTTTGGACCGAGATCACTGGCGGCGAGCCGGTGCGGCTCTCCGAGCTCTCCGACGAGCACGAGGAGGCCCGCTGGGTGGCGGGGGAGATCGAGCGCCTCGCCGAGGAGGAGGGCATAAAGCGCGAGGACGTCGCGGTCTTCTACCGCACCAACGCGATGAGCCGGGTGCTCGAGGACACGCTGGTCCGCTTCGAGCTTCCCTACCAGGTGATCGGTGGCACCAAGTTCTACGAGCGGGCCGAGATCAAGGACGCGGTCGCCTACCTCAGCTTGCTGGTCAACCCCGCCGACCAGGTTTCCTTCTCGCGCATCGTCAACTCGCCCCGGCGTGGCATCGGCAACACCAGCCAAGGCCGGCTCGCCGCGCACGCCAACACCACCGGCCTGCCGATCTGGGAGGTCGCCGAACGGGTGGAGGAGGTGCCGGGTCTGAGCGCCGCGGCGATCAAGGCGGTCTCGCGCTTTCACGAGATGATGGAGGGACTGCGTTCGCGCGCGGACGAAGCGCCGGTCGCCGAGCTGCTCGAGGCAGTGCTGCGCGAGAGCGGCTACCTCGACGCGCTCGCCGCCGAGCGCACGATCGAGGCCGAGGGCCGCGCCGAGAACCTCGAGGAGCTGGTCGGAGTTGCCGCCGAGTTCGATGCCAACCACGAGCTCGAGGGCGAGGCTGAGGTCTCGCCTCTGGAGGAGTTCCTGCAGCAGATCTCCCTCTACACCGAGCAGGACGGACTGCGCGAAGAAGAGTCGCTGATCACGCTGATGACCCTGCACAACGCCAAGGGGCTCGAGTACGACACGGTCTTCATCGTCGGCTGCGAGGACGGCGCCTTCCCCCACATGCGGGCATTGGAAGAGGGCAGTGAAGAGGAGGAGCGGCGCCTCTGTTACGTCGGTATCACCCGGGCGCGCAAGCGTCTCTACATGACCTGGGCCCGCGAACGTCGCCTCTTCGGCCGGGCCGAGCGCAACCTGCCCTCGCGCTTCGTCGATGAGCTGCCGGCCGAGTTGACCGAGCGTCACTCCAGCGCGCCTGGCTCCGCGGTGGGAATCGGCTGGGACTCGAGTGAGGGTAGTGACGTGGCACCGATCGATTCAGGCCCGACCCTGGAAATGCGCGTCGGCGACGATGTCGTCCACGCCAGCTTCGGCGACGGGGTGGTCACCGCGGTCGAGCCTGGTGGCGTCGTGGTCGTGCGCTTCGCCGGCGATGGCAGCGAGCGCAAGCTGATGGCCGATTACGCACCGATCCGGAGGCGGTAGTTGAGCGCACGAATCATCGACGGCAAAGCCGTTGCGGCGGCGGTGCGCGAGCGCGTCGCCGTCGAGGTCAAGGCCTACGAGGCCGAGCGCGGGCGAGTTCCGCACCTCGTCACCGTGATCGTCGGTGACGATCCGGCTTCCGAGGTCTACGTCGCCGGCAAGCACCGGGCCAGCAAAGAAGTGGGCATGCGGTCGTCTCATCATGGCCTCGCCTCCGAGACGAGCGAGGACCAGCTGTTGGGCCTGGTCGACGAGCTGAACCGGGACCCCGACGTCGACGGCATCCTCGTCCAGCTTCCCGTCCCTGACCAGATCGATCCCGACCGGATCGTCGCCGTGATCGATCCGGCCAAGGACGTCGATGGATTGACTCCAGTCAACGCCGGATTGCTCGCGCACGGGATGCCGGGCTTGGTGTCTTGTACGCCGTCCGGCGTGATGGAGTTGCTGCGCCACGAGGGGGTCGAGCTCGAGGGCGCCGAGGCGGTAGTCGTGGGGCGTTCGAAGCTGGTCGGCGTGCCGGTCTCGCGCCTGCTTCTCGCTGCCAACGCCACGGTGACCGTCTGTCACTCGCGGACCCGCGACCTTGCTGCCACCTGCCGTCGTGCCGACGTGCTCGTCGCCGCGGTGGGCGTGCCCCGCCTGCTCGGCGCCGATGCCGTCAAGCCAGGCGCCGCGGTGATCGACGTTGGCGTCAATCGAACCGACGATGGTCTGGTTGGCGACGTTGACTTCGAGGCGGTCGCCGAGGTCGCCGGAGCGATCACTCCCGTCCCCGGGGGAGTGGGTCCGATGACAGTCGCGATGCTGCTTGTCAATACGTTGGCTGCCGCCCGAGCCCGGGTGTAGTGTCGGCCCAACCCCCTAGCCCGACCGGAGGATGCATAGATGGACCATCTAGACAAGCTCAGCACGGGAGAGAAGATCGCGGGCGGCTCGGCGATCCTGCTCTTCATCTTCATGTTCTTCGATTGGTTCGGTGCGGAAGTATCCGGCGTTGGTGGCTTCTCGGGCAGTGTGCCGGGGGCAGCCGGAAGCGCCTGGGATGCGCTCGACTTCATCCCGATCGTGCTCGTGATCACGATCATCGCGGCATTGGTCATGGTGGGCCTGCGGCTGGCCGACTCGGCCGCTGAGCCGGTCGTTCCGCTGAGCACCGTGGTCACCGTGCTTGGCGTGATCTCCGTCCTGCTCATCCTCTTCCGCATCGTCGATCCGCCGAGCTTCGGCAGTTTCGGCGGGGTCTCGGTCGACGGCACGCTCAAGGTCGGCATCTTCCTCGGACTGATCTCGGCGGCCGGGATTGCCTACGGCGGCTACACGGCGATGCGTGAGGAAGGGATCACCTTCGGCGACGCCGCCGACAGGCTCTCAGGCGGCGGCGGCCACGGCGGTTCATCGTCGCAGCCGCCTGCCAGCGCACCTCCACCGCCACCTCCGTCTTCGCAGGCGCCCCCGCCGCCTCCGCCACCGTCATCGGGTCCTCCGCCTCCGCCAGCACCGCCACCGCCGAATAGCTGAACCTGGCGTAGGGAGGGCTGGGTTACCCAGGCCTCTGCGCTAGCTCGGAGGCGATGCGACTGGCGAAGGCGACGATGGTCAACATCGGGTTGACGCCGACAGAGGTGGGGAAGAGGGAGGCGTCGGCAACGTAGAGATCGTGGATGCCGCGGACCGAGCCATCGGGGCCGCAAACTCCCTTGCGTTCAGGCGCAATGCGAGCAGTGCCCATTGGGTGGAAGGCCTCTAGGCGCAGCTCCGAGGGCTTGAAGCGGGTGGCTTCGAACTCGGGCAGGTGGGACGGTGTCAGCACTGCCGCGCGGGCGATGTTTGGGTAGATCTCGGTGGCGCCAGCGGCGAAATGGATTTCGGCGGCCCGGGCGATGCCGTAGATGAGGCGGTCGGTGTCGTCGTCGGTGAGGGTGTAGCGGGCCCGGAGGGAGCCGTCGCTCGTTAGGCCGATGCGGCCGCTGGAGCTGTCGGAGAGGTGGACGCCGATCGAGCCGACGTGGCCGAATTCGAGCATCGAGCGCTGGTGCTCTCTGCCGGCGCCGCGCAGCCAGGCGCCGCCGAAGGCGAGCGGCGTGAAGGTGGCCTCGAGCAGAAGCCGCTGCGGCCCCCACTCGTCGATGTAGTAGCTCTGCATCACGCCATCCCATCCCCGCACGTCTTCCTCGTAGCGGGCGCCGACCCAGCAGGCGGGATGGATATGGAGGTTGCGTCCGACCTGGTGGCCACCGAGGCCTGAGCGGAGCAAAAGCTCCGGTGTGCCGAATGCCCCCCCGGCGATGATCGTGGCGCGGCGGGCGCGCACGGTGTACGTCCCTCGGTCTGCAGCGGCGCTACAGCCCACTCCGATGGCGCGGCCGTTCGCGACGAGCACACGCCGGGCATCGACGCCGGTGCGCAGGCGGGCACCCGCCGCGACGGCACGCGGCAGGTAGCTGACGTGCATGCCGCGCTTGGCATCGATCTCGCAGCCGAAGGGGCAGGAGCTGCACTGCACGCAGTTGCCGGCGTTGCGGGAGATCGGCCCGCCGGAGGCTCCGATCGCCGCTGCTCCCTCCATCGCCAACTGGCCGTTGCGGCCCATTCGCTCGACGTCGACTGGAGTCACCTCGAGGAACTCCTCGGCTTCGACGAACTCGGAGTCCAGGTCCGTGGCCCACTCGACGCCGAAGCGCTGCCGCCAGTCCGCCAGCACTGGCTCGGGCGCGCGGAAGCAGGTGCCGGAGTTGACGACGGTGGTGCCACCGACGGCGCGCCCGACCGGCACCGGGATCGGCGGCCGCCCCTCGGCGATGGTCAGGCCGCTGTCGCGGTAGAGGCGGGCGATCGCGTCGAGCGGCTCCCCTGGGTAGTTCTCGCGGTTGAAGCTCTCGCCCGCCTCGAGCACGATCACGTCGAGGCCTGCCTCGGCAAGCGTCGCCGCCGCAACGGCCCCTCCAGCTCCCGAGCCGACGATGACGACGTCGCATTCCTCATCCTTCCCGCTGGGGGTGGTCTTTCCGAGCGAGCCGGCGGGCTCCGGCTTGGAGCCGTCGGCAGTGCGACAGCTCGCGGTGAATCCGATCCGCTCTTCAACCTCCGGCACGACCGCGTAACCGAGCGTCGAGAGGACCTTGGCCATCAGCAGCAACTCGTGGTGCAGGCCAAAGCGCGACTCCTCCATGCCCCGCAGGAAGCCATCTCGGGCGGCGGCGTCGAGGTGGCTGAAGCGCCAGGGGAAGGGCAGCCACTCAAAGGCGCGCAGTCCGAGCTTGATCCGCGTCAGCGCTCGGGGCGATGCGGAGCGCAGGAACTCCGCGACCGGGCCGGAGACGTCGACGTCACGCTCCGCCGCTGGCAGCCCGTCGAGGCCGGGCGCTATCGCCGCGCAGATCGCGCCCAGGGTGCGTTGCTCGGCGGCGGAGAGCCCCGGCCGGCGCTGTCAGCCAGGCGCCGCCGCCCGCCCGGTGCGGCCGGCGAGCGAGAAAAGCCAGAGCGCGAGCAGAGCGAGGAAGCCATCGACGAGGAAGTTGAGCAGGTAGATAAAGACTCGTTCGTCGATCAGGAAGAAGGCAAGCGAGCCAAGCGAGGACGCGGTCTTGCCCGCCGCCAGCACCAAGAGCAGCGGGCGGTAGCGAACCACGTCCATCTGCGCCACCAGGCAGATGCCGGTGATCACCACCATGTAGGCGAAGGCCAGCGCCAGCCAGAGGTCCTCCTGCGTGTGCGGCGCCCGCGTGTCGTTGCCGAACCACTTGCCGACGTCGGAGATCACGTCGAGGACTCCGCTGGGGACGGCGATGAAGAGGATACCGACGACGGCGAAGCTGGCCGCGAGCAGGCGCAGATTCAGCACCACGAACTTCTCTGCCGTCTCTCCCTGCATCGCGCCGGACTCTAACTCCTAGAATCACGCGCGTGATCGAGCGGGAGCAGGTATTGCACGTGGCGAAGCTGGCTCGCCTTGGCCTTTCCGAAGAAGAGGTCGAGACGATGGCGGGAGAGCTGTCGGGGATTTTGGAGCACGTCAATCGGATCGCCGAGCTCGACCTCGATGACGTGGAGCCCACCTCGCATGTGGTCGAGCTGGAGAATGTGTTGCGGGCGGATGTGCCGCATGAGAGCCTGTCGCCGGAGGTTGCTCTTGCGCAGGCGCCCGAGCCGGTCGACGGCATGTTCCGGGTGCCCTCGCCGCAGGCCGAGGACTAGATGACCGATCTTCTGGCGCTGACGGCCCTCGAGGCCCACGAGGCGATGGTCGCCGGTGAACTCGATGCCGCCGAGTACGCAGAGGCTTGGAGACAGGCCGCGGCCGGCGATGAGCTCAATGCCTATCTCTGGCGCGATCGGGACGGCGATGGCAGTGCGATCACGGTAGAGCGGCCGAGCATCGCACCGGTCGCGGTCAAGGACATCTTTTGCACCGAGGGTGTGCCGACCACGGCCGGTTCGCGCATCCTCGAGGGATATCGTCCGCCGTACACCTCGACGGCGGTGAGCAGGCTGATCGAGGCGGGGGCGCCGATCCTCGGCAAGACCAACATGGACGAGTTCGCGATGGGCTCCTCGAACGAGAACTCGGCCTACGGTCCGGTGCTCAACCCTTGGGACCGCAGCCGGGTGCCAGGCGGGTCCTCAGGCGGCTCGGCGGCAGTCGTGGCCGGCGGCCTGGCGCCCTGGGCGATCGGCACCGACACGGGAGGCTCGATCCGCCAGCCCGCCTCGCTTTGCGGCATCGTCGGCCTTAAGCCCACCTATGGTGCGATCTCGCGCTACGGAATGATCGCCTTCGCCTCCTCGCTCGACCAGTGCGGGCCGTTCACCCGCACCGTCAGCGACGCCGCGCTGATGTTGGCCATCTTGCAGGGCCACGATCCCTGCGATTCGACCTCGGTGGGGCTGCCGGAGGCGCCTCGCCTTCCCGATCGCGAGGACCTTGCCGGCCTGCGCTTTGCGGTTCCCGCCGATCTGGCCAACGACGCGATCGAGTCAGGCGTGCGCGAGGTGTTCGAGGCGACGCTGGCGACGATCGAGCGGCTCGGCGGCGAGATCGCCGAGGTGGCGTTGCCGCACGCCGAGCACGGCATCTCCGCCTACTACGTGATCGCGCCGGCCGAGGCCTCCTCCAACCTCGCCCGCTATGACGGCGTCCGCTACGGGATGCGGGCCGAGTCGAGCGGCGATGTGATCGAGATGTACGAGGCGACGCGGGCGCAGGGATTCGGCGCCGAGGTGAAGCGGCGGATCATGCTCGGCACCTACGCGCTCTCTTCGGGCTACTACGAGGCCTACTACGGCCAGGCGCAGAAGGTGCGGACCAAGATCGCCGCCGACTTCGAGAGCGCCTTTGCGGAGTACGACTTCGTCGTCACGCCAACCTCGCCGTCGGTGGCCTTCGGCCTCGGCGAGAAGACCGACGATCCGCTGGCGATGTACCTCAACGACTTCTTCACCGTGCCGATGAGCCTCGCCGGTATCCCGGCGATCTCAATTCCGGCCGGATTGGCCGAGCCGGCGGGAGGGGGCCCGCAATTGCCGGTCGGCTTTCAGATCGCCGCCCCGGCCTTCGCCGAGCAGAAGCTGCTCGACGCCGCCCATGCGCTGGAGCAGGCGATCGATTTCACGGCTCGCCCGCAGGGGGTGCCCGGTGGCTGAGCTCGAGGCCGTGATCGGACTGGAGATTCACGTCCAGCTTGCCACCAAGACGAAGATGTTCTGCGGCTGCGAGCTCTCTTTCGGCGATCAGCCCAACGTGCACACCTGCCCAGTCTGCCTCGCCCATCCCGGGGTCCTGCCGGTCGTCAACGAGCAGGCTGTCCACTTCGCCCTGCAGATCGCCGCCGCGCTGGAATGCGAGGTGGCGCCTCGCTCGATCTTTCACCGCAAGAACTACTTCTATCCCGACAGTCCCAAGGCCTACCAGATCAGCCAATACGACATTCCGATCGCCGGCGCCGGCCGGCTCGGCGACGTGCGCATCCACCGTGCCCACCTCGAGGAGGATGCGGCGAAGATGATCCATGTCGGCGAGTCGGGGCGGATCCATGGCTCCGGCGCTTCGCTGGTCGACTTCAACCGCGGCGGCACGCCACTGGTCGAGATCGTCACCGAGCCCGACCTTCGCAGCGCAGCCGAGGCCGCTGCCTGGGCGCGCTTGCTGCGCGAGACCGTGCGCCAGCTCGGCGTCTCCGACGTCAACATGGAGGAGGGCAGCCTGCGCGTCGACGGCAACATCTCCGTGCGGCCAGCCGGGAGCGAGGAGCTGGGGACCAAGACCGAGTTGAAGAACATGAACAGCTTCCGCTTCCTCGAGCGCGGGATCGAAGCCGAGCTGGCGCGTCAGCGCGAGTTGATCGAAGCGGGAGGGGCAGTCGAGCAGGAGACCCTCCATTTCCACCCTGAGGATGGCACCCTGCACCCGCTGCGCTCGAAGGAGGAAGCGCACGACTACCGCTACTTCCCGGAGCCTGATCTTGTCCCGATTGCGCCAACCAAGGAGATGCTGCGTGAAGCGCGGGAGTTGCTGCCGGAGCTGCCCGCCGCAAGGAGCGAGCGCTATCGCGACCAACTCGGCCTGGCCGAGGACGTCGCCGCCCTGCTGGCGACCGATCCCGAGACGGCGGACTATTTCGAGCGGACGGCCAGGGAGGCAGCCAGCGTCGAGGCACGCATCGTCGCCAACTGGGTCACCGGTGAGCTGGCTGCGGCCCTGCGTCAAGGCGGCGGAGAGGCAAGCGCCGCCGAATCGAAGGTCGACCCAGGTGCCCTCGCCGCCCTGATTGGTCTCGTTCAGGAGAAGAAGATCTCCCACGGCAGCGGCAAGACCGTCCTCTCCGCACTCGTCGCCGAGGGCGGCGATCCCGCCGCGATCGTCGAGCGCGAGGGTCTCGCGCAGATCTCCGACAGCGGCGAGCTGGAGTCGATCGTCGCCGCCGCGATCGACGCCAACCCCGAGGCAGCCGAACAAATCCGCGTCGGCAACCAGAAGGCAATCGGCGCGATCGTCGGCGCCGTGATGAAGGAGACCAAGGGCCGCGCCGACGGCGGCGAGGTGAATCGCCTGATCAGGGAGAAGTTGGACGCCTGAGTAGTGCGGTCTGGCACTTTGTGACAGCTTGTTACAAAGTGCTAACTTCAGGTTATGGCCTGGAACGTCGTCATCGCCGGTGGAGGGTTCGGCGGAGCGATGGCTGCTCGGGAGCTGGAGCGGATCATGCCGCGGCAGTCGACCCGGTTGGTGCTGGTCAACGACACCAACTTCATGCTCTACACACCGTTCCTGCCCGAGGCTGCGGCGGGCACGCTCGAGCCGCGGCACGTCGTCACTCCGCTGCGCGAGATCCTCAGTCGCACCTACCTGAGGCTGGGCTCGATCGCCGCTCATGATCCGGTCGCCAAGACGGTCGAGCTGCGCACGCGCGAGGGCGAATCCGCGCAGCTTCGCTACGACCAGTTGCTGCTCGCGCTCGGTTCGGTTTCACGGGTGCTGCCGGTGCCGGGCCTGTCCGAGCACGCGATCGGGTTCAAGAGCCTCGCCGATGCGATCTGGCTGCGCAATCACGTGATCGAGACCCTGGAGGCGGCCAACGCGAGCGAGGACGCGGCCCGCCGCGACGAGCTGCTCACCTACGTCTTCGTCGGCGGCGGCTATGCCGGACTCGAGGCCCTCGCCGAGCTGCAGGATTTCGCCGCCGACGCGATCGAGAGCTATCCACGGGCTCGTCTGCACGGGATGCGCTGGGTACTGGTCGAGGCAAGCGACCGGGTGCTGCCCGAGATCGACGCCGAGCTTGCCGAGTACGCCCTGCGCGAGCTGCGCGGCCGCGGCATCGACATTCGCCTCGGCACGACGCTGGAGGAGGTAACCGCCAACAGCGCCCGCATCGCCACCGGTGAGACGCTGCCGACTCGCACCGTGGTCTGGACGGCGGGGGTCGCGCCGCACCCCAGTCTGCGGCAGCTCTCACTGCCGCTCGACGAGCGCGGTCGCGTGCCGGTTGACGATCACTTGCGCGTCAAAGGGCTGGATTCGGTCTGGGCGGTCGGGGACTGCGCGGCCGCGCCGGACCCCCGAGGCGGGCTCTGCCCACCGACCGCACAGCACGCTGTGCGCCAGGGCCCGGTTGCCGCCCGCAACCTCGCCGCCGAGCTCGGTGTCGGTAGCCCGCGTCCGTTCGAGTACAAGGGCAATGCCGCCTTTGTCAACCTCGGCCGCTACAAGGCGGTGGGCAAGGTCGGCAGCGGCACCTTCCGCGGCTTCCCAGCTTGGTGGATGGCCCGCACCTACCACATGAGCCAGATCCCCGGCGCCGCGCGCAAGGCCCGTGCGGTGATCGATTGGACGGCCAGCCTGCCCTTCCGCCGCGACATTTCCGAGGTGGGCTCGATCGGGCACCCGAAGCCGCTGGAGGCGACAATAGGGACGTGGGATTCGAGTACCTCGTCATCGCCTTCTTCTTCGGCCTAGCCACCGCCTTCATCGGCAAGGGCAAGGGCAGCTCTTTTTGGCTCTGGCTGGCGATCGGCGCCGTGCTGCCCCTGCTTGGCCTGGTCGCTGTGATCCTCTACCGCACCGAGAAGAACGAACCCGAACGCCAGTGCCCCAACTGCCACAAGGTGGTCAAGCTCTACGTCCAGGTCTGCCCACGCTGCGGTGCCGACCTCTACCTGCCCGACCCTGCGGCGGTGCGGCACCCCGGCGTTGGCTAGGTCTTTCAGGCGGGTAGAGAGGGAGCGCCATCTACGGGGAGGTTGCGTGCATCGCTTGATCTGGGTTGGGGCGCTCGCCGCGCTGCTTTGCGCACTGCCGGGCTCGGCGGCGGCCGCGGCACTCGAACCGATCGGCAAATTCAAACAGCCGATCTTCATCAGTTCCGATCCCGACAATGGCGAACGCCTGCTCGTCGCTGAGCGCGAAGGCATAGTGGAGGAAGTCAGCCAGGGCGCGACGACCCAGCTTGCCGACCTGAGCTCCCTGGTGAGCTGCTGCGAAGTCGAGCGCGGCCTGCTCTCGATCGCCCCGGCGCCGGATTTCGATAGCTCTGGTCGCTTTTACGCCGCCTATACCGGCACAGTCGCGGCTGGCGGAGCGGAAGGCGATGTCCACGTCGACTCTTTCCGCTCTGGCCCTGGCGGTGGCGCGCCGATCCGTGAACCGATTCTCAGCGTCGGGCACGCCGCGAACGCCAACCACAACGGCGGCCAGTTGCAGTTCGGGCCCGACGGTCACCTCTACATCTCACTCGGCGACGGCGGTGGCGGAGGCGACCCGCTCGAAAGCGGCCAGGACACCGAAGTGCTGCTCGGCAAGATCCTCCGCATTGATCCGCACCCTGGGCGGGCGCCGGCCTACTCGATCCCGGCAGGCAACCCCTTCGCGAGCGGTATGGGGCGTGACGAGGCCTGGGCCTACGGGCTGCGCAATCCCTGGCGCTTCTCCTTCGACCGAGCCAGTGGCGACATGGTGATCGCCGACGTCGGCCAGAACACCCGCGAGGAGATCGACTTCGCGCCCAGCCCCGCCAGCGGCGCGGTCGGCGGCGCCGGCGCAAACTACGGCTGGAACTGTCGGGAGGGCTTCATCGCTTACCCCGAACCGGAGCCGGCTTGCAAATCGGCAGGTGCGTTCACCGGCCCTGTCTTCGACTATCCCCACGCGAACGGCTCGCCGAGTGGTTGCTCGGTCATCGGCGGCTACGTCGTCCGTGACCCGGCCCTCGGCAATCTCTTCGGCCGCTACCTCTACTCGGACTTCTGCTCCGGGGAAATTCGCTCGCTCGTCCTGCCGGCGAGTGTGGACGAACCTGTCAATGATGACCGCTCCGAGGGACTCAGCGTCAGCAGGCCGAGCTCGTTTGGCGAAGACGCCTGCGGGCGTCTGTACGTGGCTTCGGGTGACGGCACGGTCTATCGCCTGATCGGAGTGACGCTATCGGCCTGTCCGCCAGAGACGTCAACCGCCCCAGCCGTCTCTGGACTTGTCCCGGAGCAAATCGTTGTCCCGCGGCGAAAGCCTCAGCCCCTTCGCCTTCAACTGCATGCCCGCCCCGCGGGCGCCCGCTTGAAGATCGTCACCCAGGTGGCTCCATGCGTTGGCCACGAGGGCGATCGGGTGCAGCTCAACCGCGGTGGCGAGCCGTTCGGCTCAAAGCGCCTCGACCGCAGCTGTGTCGCCCGTTTCCTTGTCCGCCTTCATGGGGCCGCTACCTTCAGGGCGTTGCTGGCAGGAAGCGAGACGATTCGCTCGCTCCGCCTCACCATCGAGCCGCGCGCCGCCGGCTAACGCAGCCAGGTGCGGACGATCGCGTTGGCGAAGCCGAGCCCGTAGCGGACGACCGCGGGCTTCTTCGAGTGGCCGTGCAGGCGCCGCTCGACCGTGATCGGCACCTCGCGGGCCGGGACTCCGCGCTTGATCGCCTCGATCATGAACTCCGAGGTGTGGAATTGCTCTTGGCGCAGGACGAGCTGTGGCAGCACTGTAGTGCGCACGGCCCGGTAGCCGTTGGAGCAATCGGTGACGTGGGTACGGGTGATCGCGGAGACGAGGCGGTTGAAGAAGACGATGCCCAGCTCGCGAGTGAAGTGGTTGCGATCCGCGTGGCCGAGCACGCGCGAGCCGTGGGCGACGTCGACTTCGCCGTCGAACACCGGTTTGACCAGGCGCTCCATCTCCGACGGCAGGTGCTGGCCGTCGGCATCGAGCGTCACTACGATCTCGGCGCCCGATTCGACCATCAGCCGGTAGCCGGTACGCAGTGCTGCGCCGCCACCGCGATTGATCAGGTGGCGGGCGACAACGGCCCCATGCTCGGCGGCCACGTCGCCGGTACCGTCGCGCGAGCCATCGTCGACCACGAGCACCGCGGTCGGCACGCCGCAGACCTCTTTTGGCATGCGGTCGAGCACGTAGCCGATGTTCTCGGCCTCGTTGTAGGCCGGGACGAGGATCGCGATCTGGCCGCGAAAGCGCTCGGGCAGTGTCGCCTGACGGAATTCCTCCCAGGCCAGGCCCTCCAGTACGGCGGAGAGCTGGCGCGTATTGCGGGCCGCCTGCGAGAGAGCCCGCAGGATCAGCAGGAAGAGGATGAATATGGCGAAGACGGCGAGTCCGAGGATGCGGCCTCCGTTGCCCCTTTCGAAGGAGAAGGCCGAGAGGAGCTTGTCGGTGATTTCCGTGCCGGAGACGATCGCCAAGCCAAGTCCTGCGACGAGCAGGATCACGACGTCGGCATTGCGCAGCGAGCGCCGCCGCAACAGGGCGTAGGCGACAATCACGATCGCCGCGAGCAAGCCGAAGCTGCGCAGCGCCGTCAGTTCGGCGGGGAAGATGCCTGCTGTGGGGACCATGTCCGGCTGGACAATACGGCCGCCGCCCCCCGGGTAAGCGCCGCGGCGGCAAGCGGAAAGATCAGCGTCATCAGCACCTCGTTGCGCCTGCTCGCCGCCAGCGAGACCGCGCCGACGGCAGTGACGAGGGCAAGCGGCGTCGCCATCGCGACCAACTCCCACCACCAGCGGCGCCAGGCGAGCACGCCAAGGCCGGCCAAGGCCAAAGCGACGATCAGCGTCTGGATCACCCGCCCGGCGGTGCCGCTCATCGCTTCGCCAACCCCAGCGGTCCACATTCGCCATGCCTTGCGCACGGTCATCGCCAGGTAGCCGGTCGGATCTTCGTTGAAGTAGTGGGAGAAGTTCTGCTTGCCGATCTTGCCCAAGGCCGAGTCGCGCGGCAGGTCGGGGTAACGGGCGGCGACACGATTGAAGAGCGGGGTGGGGTCGACCTCTTCGAGCGTCTGGGAGTGGGGGTCGAGGTCCCGGTGCAAGTAGCGACGGGCGAGGATTGCCTTGACGCGCTGGTATTCACCGTCGGCCGGCAGGAAGGTGCCGACGTAGAGCGCCTTGCCGCCGCCGGTCGAGATCGGCACGGTGCGGTCGAGCACGACCTGGTTGCGGACTGTCCACGGGATGATCGGCAGGAGCAGGGCCAGAACGAACAATCCCGCGCCCGCGAGGCCGGGCTTCCATCCCCGCTCGCGGCCGATGCGGATCAAGGCCAGCACCGCGAAGGCGGCACCGACCAGGAGGTACTCGGGACGGATCAGGGCTGTGAGGCCGAACAGCAGACCAGGAACAAGCCACCTGGTGCGCGACGAGGTGCTGCTTCCTAGGCCGTCAGAAGCCCAGAGGAACGCCAGGACCGCGGCGGGCAGCGTGAACATTGCCGGGGGCTCGCTGTAGAGGGCGCCGACGGAGTGGACAAACGGGGGATAGACCGCCACGGCGAAGGCGGCCGTGAGCCCGGCGGGACGGCAGGCGATGCGGCGGCCCAGTAGGTAGGCGACGACGATGGTCGCGAGGCCGAACAAGAGCTCGACGATGCGCGCCGTTCCTTCGCGGGCGCCGCCGGTGGCATAAAAGCTAGCCGCGTAGAGCAGCGGCGCGCCCGGTGACCAGTCGCTGGAGTTTTCGAAGCTCGGGCCACCGAAGCTACCTTCGGTGTAGAGCGACTTGGAAAGCGCGTAGTAGGCGTGAGCGTCGTCGCCGGGCCTCGGCAGTGGCTCGACCACCCGGTAGGCACGCAGGCCGAAGCCGATCACGAGGATCGCCGCGAGCAGAGCCAGCGTCTTGCGCCCATGGCGCTCCGGTAGCCGGCGCAGCCAGCCCTTCAGCGAATCCATCGCGGCAGGCTATCCGGCGAGGTGCGCAGCGAACGCATCCGGCATTCACCGCATTGGAGTGGGGTCAAGGTCGGATGCGTTGCCGTACCCACGTCTGACTGCCGACCGCACCGACGCCGGCCAGCGCCGCGACCAGCGGCATCATCACCAGCACCCGCCGCGGCGAGGCCACCAGCAGGGCGCTGATTGCCGTGATCGCGACGAAGATCGTCGCCAGCAACAACGCCTCCCAGCGACATTGCACCGCCAGCACTACGAGCCCTAGCAGCCCGAAGGCAACGAGCGCCCAGTGCAACAGCTCCCAGCCAGGCTCGCGCATCACGTCCCGCGGTCCATGCGACCAGATCCGTCCAACCTTGGTTGCGATGAACCCCGCGTATTCGAGCGGCTCTTCGCTGATGTCGTCCCAGAGCTGTTCCCGCCCCATCTTCGAAAGCGCCTTGTCCGTTTCGAGTTCGGGGTAACGCTGAGCTGCCAGCCGCGCCAGGATCTGCTCGAGCCGCAGTCGCTGCACCGCATGAGGGCCGAACAGTTCCGGGTGTCGTTCGACCACCTCGGCTCCGACCTTTTCCGGGTCGCCGTCCGAAGGTAGGTAGGTCCCGGCGAAGAGCACCTGCCCACCCCCGGTCGAGATCGGCACGAACCGATCCAGCGTGATCGCGTTGCGCACCGTCCACGGCGCCACCACGATCGTCACGCCGACAAGCAAGATCAGCGCCCGTGCCACGGACCCGCGCCATTCATCCCTTGCATCCTTGACGAGCACAACGAGGCTTACGAGCAATGCGATGCCGAGGTACTCGGGACGAACCAGTGCCAAAGCCCCGAATAGGGCCCCGGGCAACAGCCATCTCTCTCGTGCCCTCGTCGCCCAAAGCACCGCCAGCACTGCCCCCGACAACAACGTGGCGGCGAGCGGCTCACCCATCAGCATCCCCTGGTACTCGAGCAGCCCGGGGTAGATAGCCACGGCCCCGGCACCGATCAATCCGGCGATCGGCCCGGAAAGCCGGCGCCCGATCAGATAGGTGAAGAGCACCGTCAGCGTGCCGAGCAAGGCGAGGACCAGGCGGGCGGTACGTTCGTGGACGCCCCCCGTCACCTTGTAGATGCCGGCCACGAGCAGCGGCAGGCCGGGGGAGTAATTGCTCGCCGGCTGGGTCGCGCCAGTCCCAAGAGTGAACCCCTTGCCACGATCGAGATTCGCGGCGATCTTCGCGTAGGAGGCGGCGTCGAAGACAGGCGCCCGTCCGTCCCATGCCTCGCCAACCCGCAGGCCCAGCCCAAGGGCGAGGATCACCACAAGGGCAACGATGCCCGCTCGCCCGCCATTGCGCTCTGCCAAGCCGCTCATCGCCGTGATGCTATGTCGCTCTGCGGGCGTCTCCGACCGCGCCGCGTCAGCCTTGTCCGCTACGCTGCCGCGACTTATGCGCGTTCTCATTCTTGGGGGCGACGGCTACCTGGGCTGGCCGACGGCCTTGAGGTTCTCGGCTCGCGGCCACGAGGTCTCGGTCGTCGACGATTTTTCCCGCCGTCGCTGGCACGAGGAGGCGGGCACTGGCTCGCTGACACCGATCGCGGGCCTGGAGCAGCGCATTGCCGCCTGGAAGGACCTCTCGGGCGAGGAGATCCGCAGCTTCCTCGGTCCGGTTCAAGATGGCGACTTCCTCGATGGCGTCGTCGCCGAGACCCGTCCCGAAGCGGTCGTCCACTACGGTCAGCAGGCCTCCGCGCCCTACTCGATGGCCTCGCGCGAGAAGGCGGTCGAGACGCAGTACGCGAACGTGATCGGCAACCTCAACCTGCTCTTCGCGATCCGCGATCACGTGCCCGATTGCCACCTGGTCAAGCTCGGCACGATGGGCGAGTACGGACAGCCCGAGATCGACATCGAGGAGGGCTACATCGAGATCGAGCACAAGGGGCGCAAGGACACCCTGCCCTTCCCGAAGCTGCCCGCCTCGCTGTACCACTGCTCCAAGGTCCACGACTCGACCAACATTCACTTCGCCTGTCGCACCTGGGGCCTGCGCGCCACTGACCTCAACCAGGGTGTCGTCTACGGGATCGAGACCGAGGAGAGCGCCAGCGACGAGCGTTTGGTTACCCGCTTCGACTACGACGAGATCTTCGGCACAGTGCTCAACCGCTTTTGCCTGCAGGCCGTCATCGGCCATCCGCTCACCGTCTACGGCGCCGGCACCCAGACCCGCGGCTTCCTCAACATTCGCGACACGCTCGCTTGTGTCGAACTGGCGGCGGCGAACCCGGCTGAGGCCGGCGAGTTCCGCGTCTTCAACCAGTTCACCGAGCAGTTCTCGGTGCTCGAGCTGGCCCAGTTGGTCAAGCACGCCGGCGAGCACCTCGGCTACTCGGTCGAGATCCAGCACTGCGAGAACCCGCGGGTCGAGAAGGAAGAGCACTACTACAACGCGGTCCACACCAAGTTGCTCGACCTCGGCCTCGAGCCGACGCTGCTCGGCGAGGAGCTGGTCGAGTCGATGATCCACGTGATCGAGCGGCACAAGGGGCGCGTGATCGAGGCTTCCATCGATCCCAAAACACGCTGGAGTCCAGGCGCACCCGTTCAGCTGCAGCGGTAGGCGCGGCGGGTCCTGTCACCGAATGGGGCCCACCACCCCCTGCGGTCGCTAAAGCGTCCTCGGGGGTGGCCCCCCATTCGGCGCCACCCCCCGCGAGCAACGGCTGTGGCCGACGGAAACCCCTGGTCGGCAGGCACGATGTCGCTGGTAGCATCGCCTCTCAGATGAGAGCAGCGGACGCACTAATGCAGAGCCTCAAGGCCGAGGGCGTGGAGCACGTCTTCGGGATTCCCGGTGGGGCGAACCTGCCCACCTATGACGCGCTGGTCGACGCAGAGTTTCGCCACATCCAGGTGCGCCACGAGCAAGGGGGAGGTCACGCCGCGGAGGGGTACGCCAAGGCGTCCGGCAAAGTCGGGGTCGCCTTCGCCACCTCCGGGCCCGGGGCGACCAACCTCGTCACCGCGATCGCCGACGCGATGCTGGATTCGGTGCCGACGGTCTTCATCACCGGCCAGGTGCGCACCGAGCTGATCGGCACCGACGGCTTCCAGGAGGCCGACATCCTCGGCGCCACTCTCCCTTTCGTTAAGCACTCTTTCCAGGCAACCGATCCGCGCCAGATCCCCGAGTACGTCCACGAGGCCTTTCACGTTGCCTCGACCGGCCGACCCGGTCCAGTGCTGCTCGACATTCCTCAGGACCTTTCTCGCGCCGACATCGACTATGCGCCGCGCACCGAGCCGGTCGAGCTGGCCGGCTACAAACCACCGCACGGCGGCAACATCAAGCAAATCCGCATCGCCGCCAAGGCGATCGCCAACGCGCGCCGGCCGATCCTCTACACCGGCGGCGGCGTGATCAACGCCAACGCCTCCGAGGAGCTGCGCCAGTTCGCCGCCGCCGACCGCTTCCCGATCACCTCGACCGTGATGGGCCTCGGCGCCTATCCGGCGTCCGGCGAGCAGTGGCTGGGGATGTTGGGTATGCACGGCACCCGCGCCGCCAACTACGCGATGGACGAGGCCGACCTGATCGTCGCGATCGGCTCGCGCTTCGACGATCGCATCACCGGCAAGCTCTCCGAGTTCGCTCCCAACGCCAAGTTCATCCACATCGACATCGACCCGGCGGAGATCTCCAAGAACGTCCCCGCCCACATCCCGATCGTCGGCGACGCCAAGCTGGTGCTGCCCGAGCTGACCCGCGAGTACAGGGCGCTGCAGACCGACGCCTCGCGCCTCGATGGCTGGTGGAAGCAGATCAAGGCCTGGCAGGACGAGTACCCGCTGCGCTACGAGGAGGGCACCGACGGCGAGATCAAGCCCCAGTACATGATCGAGGCGATGCACCGGGTGACCGGTGGCAACGCGATCATCACCTCCGACGTCGGCCAGCACCAGATGTGGGCGGCGCAGTACTACGGCTTCGAGAGGCCGCGGCGCTGGATCAACTCCGGCGGGCTCGGCACGATGGGCTTCGGCCTGCCGGCCGCGGTTGGCGCCAAGATCGCCTGCCCCGACGAGACGGTCGTCTGCCTTGCCGGCGACGGCAGCCTGATCATGAACTGCCAGGAGTTGGCGACCTGCGTCGCCGAAGATATCCCGGTCAAGGTTTTCCTGATGAACAACGGCTACATGGGCATGGTCCGCCAGTGGCAGGAGCTCTTCTGGGACCGCCGCTACAGCTCGGTCGAGATGGGACCCAGCCCCGACTGGGTCAAGCTGGCCGAGGCTTTCGGCGCGACCGGCATGCGTTGCGAGGACTCAGCCGACCTCGAGGAGACGATGACGAAGGCGCTGGAAACAGATGGGCCGGTCCTCCTCGACGTGCGTGTCTCGCCCGAGGAGAACTGCTTCCCGATGATTCCGGCTGGGGCTGCCGCCAGGGACATGGTGGGCTGATGGAGGCCGGCACCCCACAGGTGGTCAAGCTCGAGGAGCTGCGCGTGCCGGGCCAGCTCAGCGGCCGCAAACACATCCTCTCGATCCTGGTCGAGAACAAGCCCGGTGTCCTGGCCCGAGTGGCTGGACTCTTCTCACGGCGCGGCTTCAACATCGACACGCTTGCCGTCGGTCCGACCGACGACCCGAGCATCTCGCGCATCACTCTCACCCTCGACGGCGCCGTACACCCGATCGACCAGGTGACCAAGCAGCTGCACAAGCTGGTCAACGTGCTGAAGATCCGCGACATGGAGCCGGAAGAGACTGTCGCTCGCGAGATGGCGATGTTCAAAGTCTCCGCCGCGGTCGAGAACCGCGCCGAGATCATCCAATTCGCCGAGATCTTCCGGGCCAAGATCGTCGACGTCGCCCGGCGCACGATGACGATCGAGGTGACCGGTTCCGCCGACAAGATCGAGGCCTTCGAGCGGATGATCCGCCCGCACGGTCTCGTCGAGATGGTTCGGACAGGCGAGATCGCGATCGGTCGCGGGGGAGACTGAAAATGACGGCCCCAGACGCTGCCATACGGCGTTCTCGGTCGCCCGAATAGCGCTGCTATTCGGGCTTCCTGCGTCCTTGTCTGGCAACGTCTGGACCTCGTCATTTCCCGGTCTCGTCGCGGGAATCGAGCGGGCAGTCGCCAGGAAGCGCCGAACTCTCGTCAGCTTCACTGCCGCCGTTGAGCCCGTCGATCCATGTGCCGCGGTGTTCGCTTCCCGACGCGCCTCTGATCGCTGGTTCTGCTGGGAGCAGCCCGATCGTGATTTTGCCCTCGCCTCGCTAGGTGTCGCGCACGAGGCGACCTCGCGGGGGCCGGGTCGGTTCGACGACGTCGCTCGCGAGTGCTTGGGTGGCGAGGTCGTATCCGATGAGCCACCGGGGCTTCCGGCGGGCGCTGGAGCCGTCTGGGTCGGTGGCTTTGCCTTCGATCCCGAGGGTGGCGGCTCTTCGGCCTGGTCCTCGCTTGCGCCCGCCTCGCTGGTCTTGCCAGAGCTATCGATCTGTCGCAGCGGCGCGGACACCTTTCTGACCCTCAACGCGGTGGTCCGGCCCGGCGACGATTCCGAGGAGAAGGTAGCCGCGATGGAGGCTCGTCTCGTCGGCCTGCGTGACGACCCGCTGCCGCTGCTCGATCCCCACCCGACATCTCGGGTCGAGATCAGCAGCGTTCGCCCACCGGGCGACTTCGAGCGGATGATCGCCGGCGCCACGGAGCGGATCAGGGCGGGGGAGATGTCGAAGATCGTGCTGGCCCGCGAGGTGCTCGTGTCCGCTGGCTCGGCTCATGACCCGGCGGCCGTCTTCGGTGCGATGCGCGAGCAGTTCCCGTCCTGCTTCTGCTTTTGCTGCGGTACGCCCGAGGCGGCCTTCATCGGTGCCAGTCCGGAGCTGCTGTTGCGCCGTACGGGGGCTAGCGTCTCGACCGTGGCCCTTGCCGGGTCCACCCGCCGCAGCTCCGACCCAGCAGTCGACGACCACCTCGGTGAGCAACTGCTGCGCAGCGACAAGGACCGGCGGGAGCACGCGATCGTCGCCGAGCGCATCGCCCGCGCTCTGCGACAGCACGCGGTTTGGGTTGAGACCGCGCCGGAGCCCGAGATCGTCAAGGTCGCCAACATCCAGCACCTGGCGACGCCGATCGTTGCCCAGCTGACCGAGCCCCGCTCGACGGTCGAGCTAGCCGGCATGTTGCATCCCACCCCTGCCGTTGGCGGCGAGCCCTGGGCAGCCGCATCGCCTGCAATCGATGAGCTCGAGCGAATGGACCGCGGTTGGTACGCCGGCCCGGTTGGCTGGATGGACGCCACCGAAGATGGCGAATTCTGCGTCGCTTTGCGCAGTGCCCTCCTCCGCGACCGCGAGGCCCGCCTCTACGCCGGCGTCGGCGTCGTCGCAGGCTCAGACCCGGCGGCCGAGTTGGCCGAGACCGAGATCAAGCTCGGCGCTCTGCTGCCGCTGTTGGCGGAGTGAGTTTCCAGCGGGTGATGTGGACTGTGTCCCGGGGTCGGGGCCCGTGCAGCACACGGCCGATCGCGCTGTGGCGGACGAAAGCGCCATAGGCGGGGAAGATCAGGGCAAGGGTGGCGGTGGCGAGGACGAGAAGGCGCAGTGCCTCCGGCATGGCAAGCCCGGAGATTGCCAGGGCGAAGGCCGCCATCACCGGGAAGTGGCTCAGGTATATCCAGTAGGAGGCGTCGGTCCAGTAGCGCAGTGTCGGATGCGGTTGCTGGCCGAAGCGCCGAGCCAGTCCCAGCAAGCCAAACGACAGCGACCACGTCGCGACCGAGAGCAGCAGCAGGGCGAGCAGGTGAAAGACCGACCTCGTTCCGACCGCTGGCTCGCTCTGCAGGAGGTAGAGAGCCAGCGCTGCCGGGAGGGCGAGCGCGGCGAGTGCCAAGTGCTGCAGGTACCGGTGCTCGATCGACTCGCGCAGGCCGGGGACCGCGTGCAGGAGCCAGCCACTGGCGAAGAAGAGGGAGTAGTAGCCGAGCAGATCAAGGTGCGGCACGAAGCTTTCCGCCGGAGTATCGGCGAGCCAGGTCGGTTGCCAGTACAGGCAAAGGGCGGCCGGGACGGCGAGCAGGACTGGCGCGGACCGGCGCGAGAGCAGTCGCTTTCCCACCCGTAGGAGCCCCCCTCGGGCTACGGGCATCCTCGCGAGCAGGCAGCGGATCAGCAGGGCGCCCGCGTAGATCAGCACCAGGTACCAGAGAAACCAGAGGAAGGATGGGTGAGGGTCCACGAATGCGGTCAGCCCCTGCGCGTGCGGGCGATACGGTCTTTCGGAGAGTGCCTGGACCTCCCAGGTGATTAGTGGTGCCACCACGAGGACGCCCAGGATCAGTGGAATTCCGATGCGGATTACGCGGTTGCGCACGAGGCCTCGGGTCCCGCGAGCTCTCGCCAGCAGAGCCGCGAAAAAGCCGGCGATGAGGAAGAAGAGAGGCAGGCGGAAGACGTGGATCGTCCAGTAGACGGAGGCCTCAACGTCATTCCAGCCGCCGCGCAACCCGACCAGCGCCAGCGCGTGCGCGGGCAGGATGAGGAGCATCGTCAGTGCACGCAGGGCATCCAAGTAGTGCAGCCGCTCGGAGTTCATCCGCCGATCGCCTGAGCAACCGCAGTGCTCAGCTGCCGGTGCAGGTCGACGTTGCCGGAGCGGTCGGTCTCGACCGAGATCAGGCCGGTCCCGGCAGCCAAGGCGCCTGGAAGCTCGGCGAGCGTCTCCAGCGTGCGGTGAGGCAGGTCAAAGAGCTCTGCGGCGTTGGCGGCCGAGACTCCGCGTGGGGTGCCGAGGAGCGTCTCGAACTCCTCATCGGGAAGAACCTGTGCCTGCGGCAGAAAGCCAAAGATGCCCCCGCCGTCATTGTCGATGACGAGGATGCGGACGGGCGTCGCGACGTCGCGCAAGGCGGCGAGGCCACCGAGGTCATGCAAGAGACCAAGATCTCCGCTGACGATCGTGGTCGGCTGGCCGCTCGCGTGGGCGGCGCCGATGCCGGAGGAGATCAGGCCGTCGATGCCGTTGGCGCCACGGTTGCAGAAGAAGGTCGCGTCGGCCGAGGTCGACGGCAGGAACGCCTCCTGGTCGCGGATCGGCATGCTCGAAGCCGTGTAGACGAGTTCGCCATCCCCGTGGGCCTGGCCGAGCGCAAAGTGCAGTGCGGGCTCGGAGATCTCATCGCCTGCCAGCACGGACTCGATTGCTTTCCGTGCCCTGCGATCGGCGTCGAGCCAGCGCCGCGGTGGTGGGCGTTCCTCCTTTTCGAGGCGAACCGCCCAGCCGGCCGCCAACTCCGTCGCGTCTGCTCTCAATATGGCCGCCGCCCGGTTCGTCGGCTCATTCCAGCCTGCGTAGGGATCGACGACGATCTGGTCGGCACCGCTCGCCGTCAACCAGTCGCGCAGCGGCTTGCTGGTTGGCATCGCGCCGAAGCGCAGGACCAGATCGGGTGCGACGCTGCGGGCAAAGTGCTCGTCGCGCAGCAGCAGGTCGTAGGCCGAGATCACGTTCGAGCGGTCGTGCGGCCCGCATCGCAGCTGTGATGTCGGCTCGGCGAGGATCGGAAAGCCCGAGGCGCTCGCGAGATGGGCAAGCGGCTCGCGCAGCTCGGGGTCGAGCTGGCGGCCGGCGACGATCACCCCCGAGATCGCGTCGCCGATGTGTCCCGCCACCTCATCCAGCAGGAAAGCCGAAGGCTCGAGGTCGATCGAGGTGACCGCGGTGAGCGGGCGCTTTTCACGCCCCTTCAGTGCCAGCGGATCGGTGGCGGTCACGGCGCCCTCGACCGGGGTCGGGGCCAGTGGCTCACGCCAGGGGAGGTTGAGGTGGACGGGTCCTGGCCGTGTCTCTCCCCGGGCCGCCGCCAAGGCCCGGCAGGCAACCGAGCGGTAATGGAGCAGTCCGTCGTCATCGGCTCTGTGCGTGCCGACTTCGCAGAACCAGCGCACCGAGTCGCCGTAGAGCTTGATCTGGTCGATCGTCTGTCCGGCGCCGATCCCGCGCAGCTCCGGCGGCCGGTCGGCCGAAAGGGCGATCAGCGGCAGGCCTGACTCATCTGCCTCGCAGATAGCCGGGTGGTAGTTCGCTGCCGCCGTGCCCGATGTGCAGAGCATCGCGACCGGCAGCCCGCTCACCTGCACCGCCCCCAGCGCAAAGAACGCCGCCGAGCGCTCGTCGACGATCACGCTCACCTCGATCTCGGGCTGGCGCCAGAGCGCAACCGCGAGCGGCGTCGAGCGAGACCCGGGAGAGACCACGGCGTGTCGGAGTCCACCCCACGCCAGCTCCTCGACGAAAGCCGAGGCAAGCGCGGTGTTTGTGTTTGTCGGGTCCATCGCCAGGAGACTATTGGCGACTTACCCGTCTATATGGCGGGAAAGTCGCCACACGACGCTCAGATCCGGTGTGCGGCGAGCGCCTCCTCGTCGATCTCGACGCCGAGGCCTGGGCCAGTGGGCGGGTAGAGCATGCCGTCATGCAGTTCGCACTCAACCGAGGCAATGGTCGAGGCGAAGAGACGCTGGGTGGCAAGGCCGTGGGCTAGGCTCGGGATGCGAGCGTCTGCCGACGCGGAGAGCGTCTGCGCGACCTGAGCGGCGGCCGCTATTCCGACGGGCCCATCGAGGGCGCTCGAGATGTAGGTAGGCAGCACTTCAGCAATCTCGATTGCCATCTCAGGCCCTCCGACCTTAGACAGCTTTACCCCAGTAAGAGAGCAGGCCCCCATCGTCACCGCCCGCTCGGCGTCGGCCCTGCTCTGGATGCTCTCGTCGCCGGCGATCGGAATCGACGTCGAGGCCGCCACCTCGGCGGCCTCCTCCAGCGTTGCCACGGGTTGCTCGGCGAGCTCTACCTCGAGCGGCTCCAGGGCCCCGAGCATGCGCTTCGCGTTCTCCACGTTCCAGGCCGCGTTGGCGTCGACGCGGATCCGCGCTCGCGGCCCGACCGCCTCGCGCACCGCATAGACCTGACCGAAGTCATCGCCGGCGCCAAGCTTCAGCTTGAAGGTCTCAAAGCCTTCCTCGGCCCACGCCGTCGCGTCGACAGCGACCGCCGCTGGATCTGCCGCGACCAGCGTCGCGTTGCACTCGATCGGACCCGACCCGGCCGGCGAGGTGGTTCCTTCCTCAGCCGCCCGGCGGCCGCGCAGGTCGAGCAGTGCGGTGAGGGCCGCGCAGCGGGCGGGAGGGGAGAGCACGACTGCATCGCCACGCAGCGTCTCCTCGTCGAGTGCATCCCGCTCTCTAAGCCGCTCGAGCTCCTCCACGACCTGTGCCAGCCCTGCTCCGCCCCGCATCGAGAGTGGCACGGCCTCGCCCAACCCCACTAGTCCGTCGTCGGTGCGCAGTCGCAGCAGCACCATCTCTCGCCGATCGATCCGCCCACGTGCAGTCACGTAGGGCTCGCGGAACGGCAGCGCGTACGGAACGACCTCAACGTCGGCGATCTTCATACCCATAGGTCTACGCGAACTGCATCAAATTCTCTACCTGCCAGATTGAGAATCTGATGCAGTTCGCCCCTAACTGGCCAGCAAGAGGCCGGCCGAAACCAGCAGGCTGAAGACGGCGAGCAGGGCGCCGGTGGCGGCGAGGGCGCCGTTGAGCGCAGGTCCGTCGGTGCGGTTGGTCATTGTGCGCATTGGCCCAATTGCCATCGGCAGGGCGAGCAGGCCGATCAGGGGGAGCAGGCTGCCCCCACCGGCGATCAACGCGATCGGCAGGGCGACGAAGGCGCCGAGCACGAGCATGCGGTAGAGGACGACGGCGTTATGGCGGCCCATCCGCACCGCAAGCGTCATCTTGCCGGCCCGCCGATCGGTTTCGATGTCGCGCACGTTGTTGACGACGAGGATCGCCGTGGCGAGGAAGCCGACCGAGATCGAGAGGCCCAGCGGCAGCGCGTCGAGCCGCTCGAGCTGCACGTAGTAGGAGCCGTTGACGGCGACCAGCCCGAAGAAGAGAAAGACGAAGACCTCGCCTAGGCCGGCGTAGCCATAGGGACGGGGGCCGCCGGTATAGAGGACGCCGGCGGCGATCGAGAGCGCGCCGATCAACAGGATCACGAGGCCCGCGACCGCTGCCAGGTAGATCCCGCAGACGATCGCCACCCCGAACGCGATCCAGGTCGCGTTGAGGACACGCCGCGGCGTCACCAGTCCCGCTGAGGTCACTCGCACGGGTCCCAGCCTGTCGGCCGTGTCGGCGCCCCGTCGCGCGTCGGAATAGTCGTTGGCGAGATTGGTGCCGATCTGGATGAAGATCGAGCCGATCAACGCGGCCAGGAAGGCGCCGACCCGCGGCAGTTTGCCCGCCCATTCGACAGCCGCGGCAGTGCCGACCAGCACCGGCGCGATCGCCGCCGGCAGCGTGCGCGGACGCGCCGCCATCAGCCAGATCCTCATTGAGTGTTTCCTGTCGTGACCGCGCTCATGGCCGCCGAGGGTACTTCGAGAAGTCGGGGGGGCGCTTGCTCTTGAAGGCCTCGCGACCCTCGCGTGCCTCCTCACTGCCGTAGAAGAGCAAGTTGGTGTCGTGGGCAAGCTGTTGGATACCGGCGTAGCCGTCCTCATGAGCATTGAAGCTGGCCTTGACCAAGCGCAAAGCGAAGGGTGAGAGTGCGAGCATCTCGCGGCACCAGGCGATCGTCTCCCGTTCAAGTTCGTCGAGTGGGACGACTGTATTGACCAGACCCATCTCAACTGCCTCCTCGGCGCCGTAGAGGCGACACAACAGCCAGAACTCCTTGGCCTTCTTGGTGCCGACGAGGTCCCGAAGAAGAGAGGCGCCGAAGCCCCCGTCCCAGGAGCCGACCCGTGGCCCGGTCTGCCCGAATTGGGCGCCCTCGGCGGCAATCGTGAGGTCACAGCAGACGTGAAGGACGTGGCCGCCGCCAACCGCATAACCGGCCACCATCGCAACCACCGGCTTCGGCAATCGCCGCATCTGCACCTGTAGGTCGGTGACGTGGAAGCGGCCGAGAGAACCCCCCTCGGCGATGTATCCGGTGTCACCGCGAACCTGCTGGTCGCCGCCCGAGCAGAAGGCCTTCTGTCCCTCGCCGGTGAGGATCACCACGCCGACCTCGGTGTCCTCGCGAGCCAGATCGAGCGCGGCGGAGATCTCGATCAGCGTCTGGGGCCGGAAGGCGTTGAGGACCTCCGGCCGGTCGATCGTGATCTTGGCGATCCCGTCCGCCGTCTCGTAGCGGATGTCGCCGTACTCGGCGGCGCTCTGCCACGCGATCGGCGCGTAGAGGGCCTCCTCGGGCGGGGCTTCCTTGTGGCGTTTGGGCATGATGGGCACGATATCCCGCCGATGAAACTCGATGACTGGCTGGCCCAGAGATCGCAGAGCTGTCCCGAGCGTCCCGCCCTGGTGGCGGACGGCTCCGCCGTCACCTATGCCGAGCTCGAGGCCGAGGCGACCTGGGTCGCTCGTCGTCTGATCGCCCACGGCGTGCGGCGGGGCTCAACCGTGGCGATGACCATGCACCCGCGCCGCGAGCAGGTGGTGATGGTCCACGCCTTGATGAAGGTGGGGGCTGTGCTCCTGCCGCTCAGCCCCCGTCTCTCTGCTGAGGAGCGGGCGGCGGTGATCGCGGCGGAGGAGCCGGCGGTCGACCTCGACGACGCGGGAGAGCTGACCCAGACCGAGGCCGATCTGCCGCTGCTGGGAGAGCACGACATGGATGACATCGCCAGCCACGTGATGACCAGCGGCAGCAGCGGTGCCCCCGACCCAGTCGGTCTCACCTACGGCAACTTCCTCTGGAGCGCCGTCGCCTCGGCCTTCAACATCGGGGTCGAGCCCGAAGACCGCTGGCTCTGTTGTCTGCCGCTCAGCCACATCTCTGGCCTCGGCATCGTCATGCGCTCGGTCATCTACGGGACCACGGCGGTGATCCACGATGGCTTCGACGTCGATCGCGTGGCCGAGTCGCTCGAGCGTGAACAGATCACCGTGGTCTCGCTGGTGACGACGATGCTGACCCGGCTGCTCGAGGCCGGTGCTGATCTCTCCGGCCCGCGGGCGATCCTAGTGGGTGGCGGGCCTGTTCCCGAGGATCCACTGGAGGAGGCGCTCGGGCGCGGCGCCACGGTCGTGCAGACCTACGGCTTGACCGAGACCTGCTCGCAGGTGACGACGCTGGCCCCTGCCGATGCGCGCCGCAAGCTCGGCTCCGCCGGCCGGCCGCTGCTCACCACCCACCTGCGAATCCAAGACGGCGAGATCCTCGTCCAGGGGCCGACCGTCGCTCCCGGCCGTGCCGACGCCGACGGTTGGCTGCACACCGGCGATCTCGGCAGCATCGACGAGGAAGGCTTCCTCTACGTCGAGGACCGGATCGACGACATGATCGTCAGCGGTGGCGAGAACGTGATTCCGGCGGAAGTCGAGAAAGTGCTGCTGCGCCATCCCGAGGTCGCTGACGCTGCCGTCGTCGGTCGCGACGACCCCGAGTGGCAGCAGGCGGTGACCGCGATCGTCGTTCTCCAAGAGGGCTCCGAGGTCAGCCCGGACGAGTTGCGCCACCACTGCGCCGAGTCGCTGGCGGACTTCAAGGTGCCGAAGCGAGTCGAGCTGGCGGCGGCCCTGCCACGCACGCCTTCCGGGAAGCTGATGCGCAGGGCGCTCCGATAGCCTGCGGCGCATGCCAGACGACAAGAAACAGGACATCTTTTACGACTCGGACGCCGACCTCTCGTTGCTGCAGGGCAAGACCGTCGCCATCCTCGGTTACGGCTCCCAGGGGCACGCGCACGCACTGAACCTGAAGGACTCGGGGATCGACGTCGTCGTCGGCTTGCGCCCGGATTCCTCCAGCCGAACCAAAGCCGAAGAGGCCGGGCTCGAGGTGCTCGACATCGCCGAAGCCGCCAGCCGCGGCGACGCGGTGATGATCCTGCTGCCCGACGAGAAGCAAGCCGAGGTCTGGGAGGCCGAGATCGCCGATGGCATCGCCCCTGGCAACCTGCTGCTCTTCGCTCATGGCTTCGCCATCCACTTCGAGCAAATCGTGCCGCCCCCTGGCGTCGACGTCGGCATGATTGCCCCCAAGGGTCCCGGTCACCTGGTCCGCCGTCAGTACGAGGAAGGCCGCGGCGTCCCCTGCCTGATGGCGGTCCAGCAGGATGCCACCGGCAACGCTCACGACCTCGTTCTCGCGTACGCCTCGGGCATCGGCGGCGGCCGCGCCGCGGTGATCGAGACCACTTTCAAGGACGAGTGCGAGACCGACCTCTTCGGCGAGCAGGCGGTCCTCTGCGGCGGCGCCAGCGAGCTGGTCCGCGCCGGCTTCGAGACCTTGGTGGAGGCCGGCTACGACCCGCGTCTCGCCTATTTCGAGTGCCTGCACGAGCTGAAGCTGATCGCCGACCTGATGTATGAGAAGGGGATCCAGGGCATGCGCTACTCGATCTCCAACACCGCCGAGTACGGCGACATGACCCGCGGCAAGCGCGTCATCGGCGAGGAGTCGCGGGCGGCGATGAAAGAGATCCTCGGCGAGATCCAATCCGGCGAGTTCGCCCGCGAGTGGATCGCCGAGAACCGAGCCGGTGGCGAGAACCTTGCGCGGATGCGCGAGGAGGGCGCTAGTCACGAAGTCGAGAAGGTAGGCAAGGACCTTCGCGACACGATGCCCTGGATCGACCAAGAGTTCTAGGCGTGTGGTGTGGTCGGTAGCGGTGCCCCTCTCCGGGAATTGATGTCGCACGCGCGCTTCGCGCGCTTAGCTCCGAAGAAGGTGCGCGGCTACGCCGCACATTCACCGGATTGCATTTCCGCCGCTTCGCGACATTCCCGGAGAGGGGCACCGCTACCGACCCCTCGACGGCCCCCAGTACTCCCCAGCGGAACGCGCGATGTTGCTCTAAGTGAAGGCGGATCTGATGAGCTCACGCCACATGTGAGCGAGGTTTCGAGTTCACGCTTTCGGGTCTGAGCTTGTGTCGAGAGAGCAGTCCGGTCGGCCTTCTGGCGAATGTCGCGAAGCGGCGACATGCAATCTGTCTATTGCGCGGCGTAGCCGCGCTCGAGCTCCGGAGCTAAGCGCCCGCAGAGCGGGCGCGTGCGACATCAATTCGACAGAAGGCCGACCGGACTGCTCAACCGATACCGCTACGCACCCGGAGGCCCGTCCCCGCCGAACCGCGTCTCGCCCTCAGGCAGTTTGCCGTCGCGCCCGACGTAGCCGTCCTTGCCGCCGACGATCACGTAGATGGCCTCTTCGGTGTCGCTGAGGTTGCGGAGCTTGCGGACGGTTGAGGCGTCGACCCAGGCCAGGCCGCCGGGCTCGAGCTCGTGGCTGGCGCCGTCGCCGAACTCGATCGCGACGTGTCCTCGGTGCAGGAAGTACAGCTCCTCCTGCTCGTCGTGGTAGTGACTGCCGGTGGCATAGGAGGGCGGCAGCACGATTGCGTTGACCCCGAAGGCGGTGACGCCAAGACCCTTGCGAATCTTGCGGAATCCGGGGCCTTCGCCGAGGTCGCTGAGGTTGGCGACGGCGTAACCGTCGCCCTTGCTGATTGATTGCTCGCTGGTCTCGCTCATGAGCGGCAGCTTATGCGGCAGGCCTGCCCGAGGTCCACCCGCGACGGTCAATAACCTAGGCCGCCGCGCCGTACGGCGTTCATCTGACCTGGATATCCCAATGACCTCAGCAACAAGCACAGCCCAGATCCCCGCCGAGCTCAAGCCGGCCGACGGCCGCTTCGGCTGCGGGCCTTCGAAGGTGCGGCCAAAGGCGTTGGAGAAACTTGCCGCGCAGTCCTCGTTGATGGGCACCTCCCACCGGCAGGCACCCGTGCGCGACCTCGTTGGGCGGGTGCGCTCAGGCTTGGCCGAGCTCTTCAGGCTGCCCGACGGGTACGAGATCGCCCTCGGCAATGGCGGCACCACGGCATTCTGGGACGCCGCCTGTGCTTGGCTCGTGCGTGATCGCGCTCTCCACTTGACCTACGGCGAGTTCTCGCAGAAGTTCGCCAAGGCGACCGCCGGGGCGCCGTTCCTCGGTGATCCGATCCTGATCGAAGCCGATCCAGGCGACGCGCCCACGCCGGTCGCCGACCCGGCTGCCGACGCGATCGCATGGGCCCACAACGAGACCTCGACCGGGGTGATGATCCCGGTCCAGCGTCCAGAGAGCGCAGGCGACGCGTTGGTTCTCATCGATGCCACCTCGGGCGCCGGTGGACTGCCCGTGGACGTGAGCGAGGCCGACGTCTACTACTTCGCTCCTCAGAAGGCCTTTGGGGCTGACGGTGGACTTTGGCTGGCGCTGCTCAGCCCCGCGGCAATCGAGCGGATCGGTGAGCTCGATGGCGCCACCGACCGCTGGCAGCCCGACTTCCTCTCGCTGCAAACAGCGTTGGGGAACTCGCGCAAGGAGCAGACCTACAACACACCCGCCCTTGCCACCCTGCTGCTGCTTGCCGACCAGATCGAGTGGATGCTCGCCGGTGGCGGGCTCGAGTGGAGCGTCGAGCGCACCTCGGCCTCCTCGGGTCACCTCTACGGCTGGGCCGAGCAGTCGGACTTCGCGACGCCCTTCGTCGCCGACCCGGCAAAGCGCTCGCTCGTCGTCGGCACGATCGACTTCGACGACTCCATCGACGCCGCCATGGTCGCCACGACCCTGCGCGCCAATGGCATCGTCGACACGGAGCCCTACCGCAAGCTCGGCCGCAATCAGCTGCGGATCGGCATGTTCCCGGCGGTCGAGCCGGCTGACGTCGAAGCGCTGACGGCTTGCATCGGGTGGATAGTCGAGAACGTGGGGGAGGCCCGCCGATGAAGGTGCTGGTCAAGGAGAAGATCGCTGACTCCGGCGTCGACTTGCTGCGGCAGAACTTCGAAGTCGACCTTGGCCTTGAGATGTCAGACGAAGAGTTGGCAGAGGCGATCGGCGGCTATGACGCGATCCTGATCCGCTCGGCGACGAAGCTGACCCCCGAGCTGATCGAGCGTGCCACCAACCTCAAGGTGATCGGCCGCGCCGGCACCGGTGTCGACAACGTCGACATTCCCGCCGCCACGCGCCGTGGCATCGTCGTCGCCAACGCGCCCGAATCGAACTCGGTCGCCGCGGCCGAGCACACGCTGGCCCTGGCCCTCGCTCTATTCCGCAACGTGCCGCAGGCTCATGGGGCCCTCGTCGACGGGCGCTGGGATCGGGCCAAGTTCAAGGGCGCCGAGCTCTACGGCAAGACGATCGGCATCGTCGGCTTCGGCCGCATCGGCCAGCTCGTCGCCAAGCGCGCCCAGGCCTTTGAGATGGACGTGATCGCCTTCGACAAGTTCGTCTCGGCGGAGCGCTTCCGGGAATTGGGGGTGGAGGGCGCCGAGAGCCTCGAGGACCTCTTCGGCCGCGCCGACGTCGTCACCGTCCACGTGCCAAAGACCCCCGACACGATCAACCTGATCGACGCTGACGCGATCGCCGCGATGAGGGACGGAGTGCGGATCGTCAATTGCGCCCGCGGCGAGCTGGTCGACCTCGACGCGCTCACCGCTGGGCTGGAGTCCGGCAAGGTCGGCGGTGCCGCGCTCGACGTCTTTCCCTCTGAGCCCTTTACCGACCACCCGATCTTCGCCCGCCCCGACGTGGTCGTCACCCCGCACCTGGGCGCCTCGACGGCAGAGGCGCAGGACCGCGCCGGGGTCGTCACCGCCGAACAGGTGACCGCCGCGCTGACCGGGGCCGTGGTCACCAACGCGGTCAACATCGCCGCGGTCCGGCCGGAGGAGATGGAAGCACTCTCGCCGTTCGTGCCGCTTTGCGAAAAGCTCGGCCGGCTGGCCGAGGGCCTCGGCCAGGGCCCGGTCGACCGGGTCTCGGTCGAGTTCCGCGGCAAACTCGCCCAGCACGACACCCGCCTGCTGGGCATCGCCGTCCTGGTCGGCATCCTCTCCGGCCATACCGAGGAGCCGGTCAATCTCGTCAACGCTCCGCAGATGGCCGAAGAACGCGGCGTCGACCTGGTCGAGACGAAGGAGTCGGGCTCCGAGGACTTCACCGAGCTGGTCGCGGTGCGGCTGCGCTCTGGAGAGGAAGAGGTCGAGGTTGCCGGCACCGGAGTCGGTCCCCGCAACGAGCCCTACCTGGTCTCCGTTTGGGGCGAGAGCTTCTACCTGCCTTTCGCCGAGCACATCGCGGTCTTTCGCTATGCCGACCGTCCCGGCATGATCGGCCGGGTCGGCACGATGTTCGGCGAGGAGGGGGTCAACATCGTCTCCGCCGCGGTCGGCGCCGAGGAGGATGGCGAGCGTGCGGTCATGGCACTGACGACCGATGCGCCCGTGCACGGCGAGACGATCGCCAAGATCCTCGAGGTCGACGGTTTCTCCGTCGGCCGCTCGGTCGACCTCTGAGGCCGTCTGACCGGCGGATAGCCGCGTCCTCGGTCGCTTGCGTGCAGAGCACGCCACGCTCCCTGCGTCCTTGCTCTGCTTGGTCTGACGGCCTCAGGGCTTAATCTTGTGCCCGTGAAGGCGCTGGTGCAGACGGGGAACGGTGAGCCGGGGGTGCTGCAGGTCCTCGAGCGTCCAGATCCACCCGTGGGGCCGGGCGAGGTTCGGATCGCGGTCAAGGCCGCGGGAATCAATTTTGCCGACACGATGGCGCGCCTCGGCCTCTATCCGGACGCGCCGAAACCTCCTTGCGTGATGGGCTACGAGGTGGCCGGCGTCATCGAGACCCTCGGCGCGGGAGTAGACGACTTCGCGGTTGGCGACAGGGTGATGGCTGGTACCCGCTTCAGCGGTCAGGCCGAGTTGGTCACGGTGCCCGCCGCTCAGGTGCTGCCGTTGCCCGAGCGGCTCAGCTTCGAGCAAGGGGCTGCATTTCCAGTCAACTACGGCACCGCCTACGCGGCCTTGATCATCATGGGCAGCCTGCGCGAGAGAGACCGGGTCTTGATCCACGCCGCCGCCGGAGGGGTGGGCATTGCCGCCACGCAGATCGCCCGCAATGCCGGCGCTGAGATCCTCGGCACCGCCTCGCCCTCAAAGCACGAGGCGATCCGCGCCCAAGGCGTTACGCACCCGATCGACTACCGCAGCCAGGACTTTGAGGCTGAGGCGATGCGAATTACCGGTGGCGAGGGAGTCGACCTCGTCATCGACGCGCTGGGCCCGACCTCGTTTCGCAAGGACTACCGCCTGTTGCGCTCCGGCGGGCGGCTCGTGATGTACGGCCTCTCCGAGGCGACGAAGGAGGGAGGCCGCGACATTCCCGCGGCCCTGAAGAGCCTCGCCAAGATGCCACTGGCGACGATCCCCTGGTGGAAGAGCCTGGCCTTGATGAACGAGAACAAGGGGATCTTCGGCCTCAACATGCTCAAGTGGTGGGATCGCGAGGGCAGTCTCGATCGGGTAACCGAGCCGTTGATGGCAGACCTCGAGGCCGGACGCCTGGAGCCCGTCGTCGCCGAGGCATTTCCCTTTGAGCGCGCAGGCGAGGCACATGAATTCATTGCTCAACGCCGCAACGTCGGCAAGGTAGTGCTGTTTCCAAGTTAGGCCTGCGGTGCGGCGCGGGGTATTCCTGATGAAGAGGGCGATCCTGATCATGTTGGCGATCCTGGCGGCGCAGTCCGCTTCGCTCGCGAACGCCGAAATGACCTACACGGTCGTCCTAGCGGGTGGCTCGGCCCAAAACATGATTCGCATCTGGCTGACGCCCGACGGCCACAGCTACGTGATCGACTCGGCCGTGCCGCTGGAAGTCGGCGGCACGATTTGCGAAAACACGCCCGGCGTGCCGACCGAGCTGGTCTGCAAGGCGCCACTGGTCGCGGGCTTTGAGGTCAATGCCGGCGAAGGCGATGACACCGTCTTTGTCGCCGGTGCAATCGACCTGCCGGTGACGATGCGCGGTGGGCCGGGCCGCGACAGCCTGATCGGCGGCAGCGGTCCTGACAAGCTGATCGGCGGCGAAGGCAACGACAGGCTTGCCGGTCGAGGGGGCGATGACTCGCTCTTTGGCGGCTTCGGCAACGACGAATTGCTTGGCAGTAGCGGCAACGACGTCCTGCGCGGCGGCAGTGGCCACGACACACTCAGCGGCGGCAGCGGCGAAAACGTCATTCGCTCGTCGCTGCGTCCAGCGCTCTAAGCTGACGCTTCTTCGGCCGGGCTCCTCCTTCCCAGAAGGCGGCCGCCGACGAAGAAGAGTGCGATCAGGAACCCGACCAGCGAGAGCGCGGCGTCGAGTCGGAATGCCGCCTGGATGCCGTCGGCGAAGGATTCCTGAGCCGAGAAGACTGCCGTCGTCAGTCCCAATCCAATCGAGCCCCCGGCAATCTGGAACATGTAGACGATGCCGCCGGCGAGGCTTGTCTGCGATTCGTCGACCGACGTCACCCCGGCGGTGGTCGCGGTTGGGTAAAAGCTGCCGATCCCGATCCCGAGCACGACCATCCCCACGATCAGCGAGCTGTAGTGCGAGCGGTCGCCGACGAGAGAGAAGACAAAGGGGGCAATCGTGATGCACAGTGCCCCAACCGAGGCCAGCACCTTTGCCCCCAGCCTCTCGTAGAGCGGCCCGGCCACGAAGGAGACGCAGGCAAAGGTGGCGAGGAAGGGAAGCATTCCCAGGCCCGCTTCCAGTGGCGAGTAGCCCAACTGGTGCTGCATGAACTGCGGCAGGTAGAGCAGGGCGGCGAAAAAGGTCGCCGACATCAGCAGGATCGCCAGGCAGGAGGCCCGGAAGCTCTCGTTGGCCATCACTTCCCGCGGCACGAGTGCGCTCTTGCCGGCGCGTCGCTCGATCGGCACGAAGGCGATCAGCAGGACCGCGGAGAGAATTAGCAAGCCAAAAACCCGTGGGTCGCCAAGACCCCAGTCGTCGATCTGGTCGAGCGCCACCAACAGCGAGACCAGCCCGACTGAGATCGCCGCGATCCCGGGGTAGTCGATCCGCTGGCGGCCCGAGTCCGGCTCGGCGACTTTGACCAGGCGGTAGGTGACGAGCACGGCAAAGGCCGAGATCGGCACGTTGAGGAAGAAGATCCAGCGCCAGCTGAGCGCGTCGGTGAGCACGCCGCCGATCAGCGGCCCGATCGCGTTGCCGAGCCCGGCGGCGCCGACGATGATCCCGCCGGCCAGCCCGGCCTTGTCTTCAGGCAGCAGGGCGTAGGTCATGCCGAGGATCGCCGGCCACATCAGTGCCCCGCCGATCCCCATCAGCGTCCGCGTCGCGATCAGCCATGTCTCGGTCTGCGCCACGCCGCCCAGTGCCGACATCGAGGCGAAGATCGCTGTGCCGAGGAAGAAGGCGTTGCGCCGTCCGAACATGTCGGCCAACCGTCCGCCGGTGACGATCATCACGCCGAAGGTCAAAGCGTAGGCGTTGACCACCCACTGAATCGTGTTGACGTTGGTGTGGAAGTCCTTCTCCATCGTCGGCAGGGCGACGTTGATCGCGGAGAAGTCATTGGCGATTACCACCACGGCGATGCCCATCGCGAAGAGGGCGAACCAGGTCGAGCGGGGGATCGAGCTTGAAGATGCCTCGCTTGCGATGCCGGCAGCCTACGCTAAGCTGAGGCGACCGAATGACGCACCGGCTCGACAGCCTCGCGCTTCTCCTTCTCCTCCCCCTCCGGGGGGAATAGCGCTGGGCGGCGCGATAGCCGCGAGAGAAAAGGTCATTCGAGAGCAGCAGAGAAGGAGGAGGACCCCGTGGCACCAATAGACGACGCAAACCGCGTCCACATCTTCGACACGACACTGCGCGACGGCGAGCAGTCGCCCGGCATCTCGCTGAACATGGGGGAGAAGGTCGAGATCGCCCAGCAACTCGCCCGCCTGGGTGTCGATGTGATCGAGGCCGGATTCCCGATCACCTCGCCCGGCGATTTCGAGGCGGTCGAGGCGATCGCCCGCCGCGTCGAGGGCCCGGTGATCTGCGGCCTGGCCCGTACCCACAAGGCCGACATCGATGCCGCCTGGGGGGCGATCAAGGACGCCGCGCGCCCCCGCATCCACACCTTCATCTCTACCTCCGACATCCACATCCAGTACCAGCTGCAGACTGACCGCGAGGACGTCAAGGGCCAGGCCCGGGCGGCCGTGACCCTGGCCAAGTCCTACTGCGAGGACGTGGAGTTCTCACCGATGGACGCGACCCGCGCCGACATCGAGTTCACCGCCGAGGTCTGCGCGATCGCGGTCGAGGAGGGCGCCACCACCGTCAACATCGCCGACACGGTCGGTTACACCACTCCGGAGGAGTACGCAGAGTACTTCCGCCGCCTCTACGAGCTGGTGCCTGCCCTAAGCGGAGTCGAGCTGTCGGTCCACTGCCACGACGATCTGGGCCTGGCCGTCGCCAACTCCTATGCCGGTGTGCTGGCCGGCGCACGCCAGGTCGAGTGCGCCGTCAACGGGATCGGCGAGCGAGCCGGCAACTGCCCGCTGGAGGAGATCGTGATGCTGTTCCGCACCCGCGAGGACGTTCACGGTCTGACCACTGCCATTAACACCCGCGAGCTGGCCCGTACCAGTCGCATGGTCTCGCGCCTGACCGGCTACGCGATCCAGCCCAACAAGGCCGTGGTCGGCCGCAACGCCTTCGCCCACGAGTCCGGAATCCACCAGGACGGCGTGCTGAAGGAGCGCACCACCTACGAGATCATGGACGCGACCGAGGTCGGCCTGGAGTCGAATTCGATCGTGCTGGGCAAGCACTCCGGCCGCCACGCTCTGCGCGATGCGCTGGACCAGCTTGGCTTCAAGGTCGAGGGCAACGCCCTCAACGCTGCCTTCAAGCGCTTCAAGGAGATCGCCGACCGCAAGAAGCAGGTCACCGCGCTGGACCTGGAGGCGATCGTCTCCGATGAGATGCGCGATAAGGCCGACGCCCACGAACTGGCCTGGTTCGAGGTCGAGGCCGGCTCGCGTCGCGAGCCGCTGGCCCGCGTCGCCGTGAAGATGCCCTCCGGCGAGGAGGCCGTTGGCGAGTCCAGCGGCGATGGCCCTGTCGACGCGATCTTCCACGCGATCCAGAGAGCCACCGGCACCAAGTGCGACCTGCGCCAGTACACGGTCGAGGCCGTGACAGGGGGAGAGGACGCCCTCGGCCAGGTGACCGTGATGCTGCGTGCCGCCGGCCGCCTGGCCACCGGCCAAGGAGTCGCCACCGACATCCTCGAGGCATCGGCCCGCGCCTACGTCCGCGCCCTCTCGAACGCCCTGGAGGGCGCCGCAATCCGCGAGGCCGAGGCGGCCACAGCCGAGGCTGCCGTCGAGCGCACCACCGGCCCATAACGTCACAGATCCTTTAGACGCTGCGCACCACCCGTAACGTCCGAGCTGCCACCGTCGGCGCATGCCCGCCGAGTCCGTCTCAACCCGCGATATAGGCGGGTTGAGACGGACTCGCGCGAGCGACGACGCCGCCGTGGCGAAGCTGGCGGAGGGGCAGCACGGGGTGGTTGCACGATGGCAGTTGGTGGAACGGGGGCTTGGAGAAGACGCGGTGGACCACCGGCTTGCGAGCGGCCGCCTGTACGCGGTGGCCCATGGCGTCTATGCGGTTGGCCATCGGGCCCTCTCGCCGAAGGGGAGATGGATGGCCTCGGTGCTTTCATCCGGTTCGGCTGCGGTTCTGAGCCATCGTTCTGCCGCGGCGCTCTGGGGTATTCGTGATCTCGGGCCGGGACCGATCCACGTCACCGTTTCGCACAGGAGCACCTCGTCGAGGCTGATCCGGCGCCACCTCTCCGCTCTGCCTGACGACGAGGTGACCGCGCACGAAGGGATCCCGGTTACGACCGTTCCGCGGACGATCCTCGACACGGCGGCCACCTCCTCGGTCGATCGAGTTGAGAGTGCGATTCGCCAGGCGGAATACCGGCGGCTCCACGACCGACTCTCGCTTGTCGACATGATCGATCGCTATCCCGGACGACGAGGGATAGGGAGGTTGCGGATGGCTTTGTCCCGTATCGAAAGTCTGCCGGCCGGCCATACCCGGAGCCCGTTGGAGGAGCGATTTCTGCCGTTCCTTCGACGCCATCGACTTCCGCGTCCCCGCCTCAACGATTGGATCGTGGTCGGGCAGAGGCGATTCCAGGTCGATTGCCACTGGCCGGGCGCCGGGCAGGTGGTCGAGCTCGACGGTTGGGCAGCACACGGGACGCGCTCCGCTTTCCGCGAAGACCGCGCTCGCGACCGCATCCTGCGGGCTGCCGGCTACGACGTCACCCGCATTGCCTGGGCGCAGCTAGACGATGAACCCGAAGCCATCGCATCGGACCTGCGAGGACTCCTTTCACGTTCTTCCTAATTACAAATGTATGTGATAACGTACGCAAATCGTCATAGCCACTGACAAGCGTTCCCGCAAGCTCAGCACCACCTCCGGCGAGGCACCTGCCATCGGCGATCGCGTGCGGGCACTGCGCGAGGCGATGGGTCTGTCCCTGCGAGACCTGGGAGAGCGGTCGGGGGTCAGTGCGCCGATGCTTTCGCAGGTCGAGCGTGGGGAGACGAGCCCGACGCTGGCGGTAGCGGCGAAGATCGCCGCCGGGCTGGAGCTGACGCTTTCCCAGTTGCTGCGGCTGGACGAGGGCGAGCACGTCGCGGTCAGCCGTGCCGGCGACCGTCGCACCCTGGAGCGTGGCGGGCACCGTTTCGAGGAGTTGACCCCGCCGCTGCCCGGTCAGCGTGCCGATGTATCGCTGCATACGCTCGACGCGGGGGGGACCACCGGCGGCCGCGACGATCCGCCGATGCACGAGCCCGGCAGTCGCGAGACCGCCGTGGTTCTCGACGGCACCCTGGTGCTGGTTGTCGATGGCACCCGCCACGAACTGAGCGAGGGTGACAGCGTCACCTTCGATGCCGATCTTCCCCATCATTTCGAGAACGAAGGCGAGGAATCGACCCGCTTCTTCGCCGTAATCGCCGCAGGCCTGAGGAGGGGCTAGCTATGCCGCAAACCATGTTCGACAAGCTCTGGGAGGTGCACGAGGTCTCCGACGGTCTGATCTACATCGATCTGCACCTGGTACACGAGGTCACCTCGCCGCAGGCCTTCGATGGCCTGCGCCTGGCGAGTCGCCCGGTGCGCCGGCCCGACAAGACGATCGCCACCGCCGACCACAATGTCCCCACCGATGGCACGATGGCGGCGCGCCTGATCGCCGACCAACTCTCGCGCGTTCAGGTCGAAACCCTGGAGCGCAACTGCGAGGAGTTCGGCATCCCGCTCTACTCGCTGGGCTCCGAGCGCCAAGGCATCGTCCATGTGATCGGGCCGGAGCTGGGCGTCACCCAGCCCGGGATGACGATCGTCTGCGGCGACAGCCACACCTCCACCCACGGTGCCTTCGGCTCGCTGGCCTTCGGCATCGGGACATCGGAGGTCGAGCACGTGCTGGCAACCCAGTGCCTGGTGCAAAAGCGACCGAAGACGATGCGGATCTCCTACTCGGGCGAGCTTGGAGCGGGTGTCACCCCCAAGGACCTGATCCTGGCGACGATCGGTCGCCTCGGCACTGGTGGCATGGTCGGCCACGCGGTCGAGTACGCCGGCCCGGCGATCAAGGCGCTTTCGATGCCGGGGCGGATGACGATCTGCAACATGACGATCGAGGGCGGCGGCCGAGCGGGCATGATCGCCCCCGACGAGACGACCTTCGAGTGGGTCCGCGGTCGCCCCGCCGCCCCGCGAGACTTCGACGCAGCGGTCGAGCGCTGGCACCAACTGCCGACCGATGACGGCGCCAGCTTCGACACCGAGGTCGAGGTCGACGCCGCGGCGATCTCGCCGATGGTGACCTGGGGCACCAACCCGGGCATGGTCGTCCAGGTAACGGACTCGGTGCCCGATCCGGCGGCGATGGACTCGCCGGCCGATCGTGAGTCGGCTGAACGCGCCCTCGCGTACATGGGCCTGAACGCCGGCACGCCGATGACCGAGGTGGCGCCCGAACGCGTCTTCATCGGCTCCTGCACCAACTCGCGGATCGAGGACCTGCGCGAGGCGGCGGAGATCGTCGATGGCCGCAAGGTCGCGGGCTCGGTGCGAGCCATGGTTGTGCCCGGCTCCCAACAGGTTAAGGCCGACGCAGAAGCCGAGAGTCTGCATGACGTCTTCCGCTCCGCCGGCTTCGAATGGCGCGAGGCGGGCTGCTCGATGTGCCTCGGCATGAACCCCGACATCCTGATCGAGGGCGAGCGCTGCGCCTCGACCTCGAACCGCAACTTCGAGGGCCGCCAGGGCAAGGGCGGCAGGACCCACTTGGTCAGCCCGAAGATGGCCGCTGCCGCGGCGATCGAGGGTCACTTCGTCGACATCAGGGATTGGAGCTAGAGATGCGATCGATAGACGTGATCGAGGGCAAGGTCTCGGTGCTGGACCGTGCCGACGTCGATACCGACCAGATCATCCCCAAGCAGTTCCTCAAGCGAGTCGAGCGGACCGGCTTTGGCGAGTTCCTCTTCTATGACTGGATCCGCGACGGCGAGATCGAGTTGGAGCCGAACCCGATCCTGGTCACGGGCCGAAACTTCGGCTGCGGCTCCTCGCGCGAGCATGCTCCCTGGGCGTTGGAGGACTTCGGCTTCCAGGCGATCGTCGCGCCGTCCTTCGCCGACATCTTCTATTCCAACTGCACGAAGATTGGCCTGCTGCCGGCGATTCTCGACGAGGAGCGCTGCAAGGTCGTCGCCGACGCGGGGGAGGCCCGCATCGACGTTGATGACGAGACGGTCACCTGCGCGGCGGGCGTCTTCGAGTTCGAGGTTGAGCCCGCCGTAAAGCACCGGCTGCTCAACGGGCTCGACGACATCGGCATCACGCTGGAGAACGCCGGCGCGATCGACTCCTTCGAGCAATCGGGCGGGGCCGACCGCGGCCCGGTCACGACGGCGCTCTAGGCCGCCGTGCAAGCGAAGGGACGCTACGGTCCCGTCGAGTGGGACGCCGAGACCTACGACGAGGTCTCCGATCCTCAGTTCAGCTGGGGGACGGAGGTGCTCGAGCGGCTGGAGTTGGCCGGCGACGAGGACGCGCTCGACGCCGGTTGTGGCTCCGGCAGGGTGACGGCCGAGCTGGCCAAACGGGTACCGGCGGGGAGCATCCTGGCTGTCGACGGATCCGAGGCGATGGTCCGCAAGGCCCGCGAGCGACTCGGCGACACAGCCTCCTACCTCGTCGCCGACCTGGCCGAGCTCAGCCTCGCCGAGCCGGTCGACCTCGTCTTCTCGACCGCGACCTTCCACTGGATTCCCGACCATGAGCGCCTCTTCGCCCGGCTGCGCGACGCGCTGCGCCCGGGCGGCCGGCTCGTCGCCCAATGCGGTGGGCGGGGGAACATCGAAGAGCACGCGAAGGCGCTGGGGGAGGTCTCTGCTCTGCCCGAGTTCGCGCCCCACCTGCAGGACGCTTCCGCCCTCTGGAACTACGCCGGTCCGGAGGACACTGAAGCGAGGTTGCTGACCGCGGGCTTCAGCGATGTCCGCTGCTGGTTGGAACCGAGGCCGGTGACGCCCGCGGATCCGCTCAAGTTCACGATTACGGCGACGCTCGGCGCCCACCTCGATCGGCTGCCAGAGGAGCTGCGCCGCCCGTTCGCTGAAGCGATCCTCGAGCGATCCCGCAAGCCGGTCACGCTCGAGTACATCCGCCTCAACATCGAGGCCCGCGTCCCCGCCTGATCACCGGATGAAAACGTCTTGTCTGGAATACGACGGACAGCGCGCGTTGTACCCGCTAGGCGCCGGCGTGGCTAGAGTGCGCGGCCGGTGAGCGATCGGCCGCACATAGTCCTGCTGCCCGGCGATGGCATCGGGCCCGAGATCGTCAGCGCCGCCCGGCGGCTACTCGAGGCGCTCGGCGAGTTCGAGTTCGAAGAGCGCCCGATGGGTGGCTGCTCGATCGACGCCCACGGCACCGCTCTCACCGAAGAGGTTCTCGAAGCCTGCCGGGCGTCCGACGCCGTGCTGCTCGGTGCGGTCGGGGGGCCGAAATGGGACACGACCGACCCCGATGCCGCGCGTCCCGAGCAAGGCCTGCTCGGCCTGCGCAAGGGAATGGGCCTCTACGCAAACCTACGCCCGGTACGGCCGAGCCCAGCCCTGGTCTCGGCCAGCCCGCTGCGCGAGGATCGCATCACCGGCACCGACCTGCTCGTCGTCCGCGAGCTGACCGGCGGCATCTACTTCGGCGACAGCGGTCGCGAGGGGGATTCCGCTCACGATACCTGCGAGTACTCCGCCGCCGAAATCGAGCGAATTGCCCGGGTCGGCTTCGAGGCCGCCCGGCGACGCGCCGGCGATTCCGACCGCCGGCCCCATGTCACCTCCGTCGACAAGGCCAACGTGTTGGAGACCTCTCGCCTCTGGCGCGAGGTCGTCGGTCGCGTCGCCCCCGATTATCCCGATGTCACGCTCGACCACCTTTTGGTCGACAACGCCGCGATGCAACTCGTCTCCCGCCCGGCCGACTTCGATGTGATCGTCACCGAGAACCTCTTTGGCGACATCCTCAGCGACGAGTCGGCGATGCTGACTGGCTCGCTGGGGATGTTGCCTTCGGCCAGCCTCGGCGCCGACGGCGAGCCCGGCCTCTTCGAGCCGGTCCACGGCTCGGCCCCGGACATCGCGGGGCAGGGAATCGCCAACCCGCTCGCCACCTTCCTCTCGGCGGCGATGATGCTGCGCCACGGGCTCGATCGGGCTGACGATGCCGCCCGGATCGACGCGGCGGTAGATGCGGTGCTCGACCGCGGCCTCCGCACTCCCGATTTGGCGAGCGAGGGGGAGACCGCGGTCGGCACCGACGAGGTGACCGAAGCCGTGCTGGCCGAGCTCAGCGCTTAGGGCGCGGTTACCGCCCAGAAGCCCTGGATCAGATTGGCTTCCGCGGCGGCGCCGAACGTCGCCTGCAATCCAAACCCGAGCCTGGAAACGCTGCCGGCATCGAATGTCAGTACCGGGCTTGTCCCCCCCGTCGACTTGACGTAGACGCAGAGCTGTCCAGCGGCGGCTTCGGGCGTCTGCTGGCTACCGCCTTTGAGGCCGGGGCAGGTGGCGCTTGACGCGTCCGCCGCGAGGATGTTCGCTTCGGGGGCACTCGGCGGGTTCACGAGCGGGAACTGGAAGGTCACGCCCCCGTGGGAGACTTTCGCTTCACCGCCCACGTCAAATGTGCCTCGCAGGGTCTGGCCGCTCTTCAGCGAACCGATCAGCGGTCCGATTTCGTCACTCAGCTTCGCCGCGGTCACCGAGCCTTTGCCGAGCTTGGCGCTGGTCACGGCTTCGTTGCCAAGCTTCGGGGTCGTCACCGCTTCGTTGTTCAGCTTGGCCGTCGTCACGACACTGTTCTTGATCGTTTCCGCGATCACGGAGCCCTTCGCCAGCTTGGCCGTCGTCACGGCGCCGTTACCGATGTTGCCGGGGCCGACCGAGTTGGGGCCAAGCTTGCCGTTAATCACCGACTGCGGCGCCAGCTTGGCGCTGGTCACGGCCTGCTTGCGGATCTTGGCCGCGGTGACCGCCCCTCGCTTCAGTTGCCTGGGCCCGACGCTGTTACGGGGAAGGCCGGCGGCGACGGCGACGCCGCCGAGGGCGATGAAGAGCGCCATCGTGGCGATCACGTTCGAATAGCTGAGTCTCTGGCGAACTGCGGTGAGCATGAAAGGTCTCCTTTTCGGTTGACGCGGTTCTCTTCTGGACTTGGCTCGAATGACCTTGCGGTATCGGGCATACTTCCCCGAACATGGATACGGCGGAGTTGATTTGGCATAACGGTGAGTTCGTGCCCTGGGATGAGGCCAAAGTGCACGTCCTCAGCCACGCGCTGCACTATGGAACCGGTGTTTTCGAGGGAATTCGCTGCTATGAGACCGAGCGCGGTCCGGCGGTCTTCAGGCACGCCGACCACCTCGATCGACTTGCCAAGTCGGCCGAGCTCTACTACCTGGGCCTGCCCTACTCGCCCGAGGAGATCGGCGAGGCGACACGCGAGCTGATCCGCCGCAACGGCCTCGGCTCCTGCTATATCCGCCCGCTTGCCTTCCGCGGTTACGGCAGCCTTGGCCTCTACGCCACCGACGCGCCCGTCGACCTGATCATTGCCGCCTTCCCGTGGGGGGCCTATCTCGGCGAGGAGGGCCAGAAGCACGGCGTTCGCGCCAAGGTCTCGAGCTGGCGCCGGATCGGTCCCGGTGGGCTGATCCCCCATGCCAAGGCCTCAGGTCAATACCTCAACTCGATTCTGGCCAAGACCGAGTCGACCAACGCCGGCTACGAGGAGGCGATCCTGCTCGACGAGCGCGGCTTCGTCTGCGAGGGCTCCGGCGAGAACATCTTCCTGGTCCGTGACGGGGAGATCGTTACGCCACCGCATGTCGCCTCGATCCTCGACGGGATCAATCGCAAGTCGGTGATCCAGATTGCCCGCGACCTCGGCTACACAGTGGTCGAACGCGATATCGCCCGCGCCGAGCTCTACCTGGCCGAGGAGATCTTCCTCACCGGCACCGCCGCCGAGTTGGTGCCGGTGCGTGAGATCGACGACCACCCGATCGGAGAGCCGGGCGAGATCACCCGCCACGTGCAGGCTAAGTTCGTCGATGCCCTCTACGGCCGCGCCGAGGAGTATCTGGAGTGGCTCGACTTCGTCGAGGTTCAGGCCAGCGCGGACGAACCCAGTAAGGTCAGTTCCTGATGCAGCACCGTTTCGAGGCAATCGGGCGAATTACCGCAGCCGCCTAGCGGCTGGCGCGGCGATGCCGTGTGAGCGGGCCGATAGGCCCTCACCCCGATCTCTCGAAGCGAAAGGCATCAGATGGAACAGGTAAAGCTCTACGACACCACCCTGCGGGACGGCATGGGTGGTCAGGGCATGTCGCTCTCGGTCGGCGAGAAGCTCAAGGTCGTGCAGGCTCTCGACGGCCTCGGCGTCCACTTCATCGAGGCCGGCTTCCCCAGTTCCAACCCCAAGGAGGCCGAGCTCTTCGAGTTGCTCGCTGATCTCGACCTGGAGCAGGCGACGATTGCCGCATTCGGCATGACCCGGCGGCGCGACGTCGTCGCCGAGGACGACGAGGCGCTGGCCATCCTGGCTGAGTGTTTCGCGCCGATGGTAACCCTGGTCGGCAAGAGCTGGCGCCTGCACGTCGACAAGGTGATCAAGGTCTCCACCGAGGAGAACCTGGCGATGATCGCCGACTCACTCGCCTTCCTGCACGGGCAGGGCAAGCGGCCGGTCTTCGATGCCGAGCACTTCTTCGACGGTTACCACGACGATTCGGCCTACGCGCTCGAATGCGTGCGCGCGGCCGCCGAGGCCGGCGCCGAAAACATCACTCTCTGTGACACCAACGGCGGCAGCCTGCCCGCGTTCGTCGCCCAAGCTACCGCGGCCGTGGTCGCCGACCTTGGCGGCACGGTCGAGGTGGGGATCCACACCCACAACGATGCCGAGTGCGCCGTCGCCAATTCGCTAGCCGCCGTCGGCGCCGGCGCTCGCCTCGTCCAGGGCTGCGTCAATGGCTACGGCGAGCGCTGTGGCAACGCCAACCTAGCCTCGATCCTGCCGGCATTGCAGCTGAAGATGGGCTTCGACGTGGTCGCGCCCGAGCAGCTCGGCAGCCTGACGCCGACTTCGCACTACCTCGATGAGCTCTGCAACATGACGCCGAACCCCGACCGCGCCTACGTCGGTCGCAACGCCTTCGCCCACAAGGCCGGCATGCACGCCGCTGGGGTCGCCACCGACGCGCGCACCTTCGAGCACCTTGATCCCGCCCAGGTCGGCAACGAGCGCGACATCCTCGCCTCCGAGCTCTCCGGCAAAGCGACGATCCGCAGCGCCGCCGAACGCGCCGGGTTGGAGCTCGACGACGAGTCCGCCACGCGGGCGGTCGAGCAGCTCAAGCAGCGCGAGCACCGCGGCTACCACTACGAGGCGGCACAGGCCTCCTTCGAGCTGTTGCTGCGCCGCGAGGCCGGGGTCTACGAGCCCCTCTTCGAGCTGGAGAGCTTCCGCGTCACCACCGAGAAGCGCGAGGGCAGCCAGGTCGAAACGGAGGCGACGATCAAGGTCCTCGTCGACGGCCAGCGCTACGTCGAGGTCGCCGAGGGGAACGGCCCGGTAAACGCGCTCGACCGTGCGCTTCGGGCCGCTATCGGTGCCCGCCACCCGCACCTCGCCGACATCGAACTGACTAACTACAAGGTGCGGATCCTCGACGAGGCGCACGGCACTGGCGCGATCACCCGGGTCCTCCTCGACTCCACCGACAACAAGCGCGAGTGGGGCACGATCGGCGTTTCCGAGAACATCATCGAGGCCTCCTGGGAGGCGCTCGTCGACTCGCTGGCCTACGCCTTCCAGCCCCGCTCCGCGGGATAGGGTCCGCCCCCGTGACCGCCTCGCCCGAAACCGAGCCGATCCCGCTCGCTCGGCCTGAAGTTGGGGCCCGTGAGGAGGAGTTCGTGCGCGAGGTCCTGCGCTCCGGCCAGCTCTCGCTGGGGCCGATGGGGGAGCGCTTCGAGCGCGGATTCGCCGAGTGGCTCGGCGTCGAGGACGCGGTCGCGGTCTCCAGCGGCACGGCGGGACTTCACCTTGGCGTGCGGGCGCTCGGCTGGTCGGCCGGCGAGGAGGTTCTCACCAGCCCCTTTAGCTTTGTTGCCTCCGCCAATTGTCTGCTCTACGAGGGCGTACAGCCGATCTTCTGCGATGTCGACCCGGTCAGCCTCAACATTGACCCTGCTGGGGCGGCCGCGGCAGTGGGGAAGCGCACGGTGGGCATTCTGCCGGTCCATATCTTTGGCCATCCGGCGGCGATGCCGGAGCTGGAGGCTCTCGCCGCCCAGCAAAATCTCGGCCTGCTCGAGGACGCTTGCGAGGCGCTCGGCGCGATCGATTCAGAAGGACGCAAGGTGGGGGCACGCGGCAACGTCGCCACCTTCGCCTTCTACGCCAACAAGCAGATGACGACGGGGGAGGGGGGTATGGTCATTCCCGGAGACCGTGAGCTCGCCGCGCGGCTGCGCAGCGAGCGCAACCAGGGCCGCGCTGCCGATATGGGCTGGCTCGATCACGGTGGCCTCGGCTTTAACTACCGGCTCTCCGACATCGCAGCTGCGCTCGGCGTCGCCCAGCTCGAGAAGCTTGACACGATGCTTGCCAATCGCGCGCGGGTGGCGTCGCTGTACGAGGGGAACCTGGCGAGCCTCGATCAGGTGAATGTGCCCACCGCGGGCAACGGCGCCGAGCGGCGCAGCTGGTTCGTTTACACAGTGCAGCTAGCCGAAGGGATCGACCGCGACGCGACGATCGACCGCCTCGCCGAACGTGGCATCGCCAGCAAGGCCTACCTGCCCTGCATCCACCTCTTCCCGCAGCTGCGCGAGCTCGGCTACCGCGAGGGTCAGTTCCCGGTCGCCGAAGCGGCCTCGGCTCGCTCGCTGGCGCTCCCCTTCTTCCCGGCGATGAGCGAGTCCCAGGTGGCGCGGGTATGCGAGGCTCTCGCCGAATCAACCCGCTGATGTCGCGCTTCCGCAAAGACCCAGACCCCCGCTTCTGGCGGATCAACCGCTCGATTGAGTTCGATTGGCGGCTGGCGCCATACGACATCGACCAATCGCAGGCGCACGCACGCGGCCTCTGCGAGATCGGTGTGCTCGACGCTGATGAGTTGAAGCAGATCGATCAGGGCTTGGAGCGCGTGCGCGCCCGTATGGGCGAACACGGCTTCGAGTTCGCCGATGTCGACGAGGACATTCACATGGCGGTCGAGCGCTTGCTCGGCGAGGAGATTGGTCCGCTGGCCGGCAAGCTTCACACCGGTCGCTCGCGCAACGACCAGGTCGCCACCGACGTGGCAATGGTCGTGCAGGCTCATTCCTTGCGGGCGATCGAGTTGGCTGGGGCGGCGATGGAGCGACTGCTGGAGTTGGCCGAGCGCCACCGCGACTGGCCGATGCCGGGCTACACGCACCTGCAGCGGGCGCAGCCGGTCTACCTCGGTCACCACCTGCTCGCATATTTCTGGATGCTCGCCCGCGACGTGCTGCGCTTCCAGTTCGCCCTCGACAGCGCCTCGGTGATGCCGCTTGGCTCCGGTGCCCTCGCCGGGGTCAACTGGGAGATCGACCGCAACGCCGTCGCCGCTGACCTCGGCTTCGAGCACGTCACTCATAACTCGATCGACGGCGCTTCCAACCGCGACTTCGTCCTCGACTACCTGGCCGCTGCTTCGACCTGCGCGATGCACCTCTCGCGGCTCGGCTCGGAGATCGTGATCTGGTCGAGCGCCGAGTTCGGCTTTTGCCAGCTCGACGAGTCCTTCTCGTCGGGGTCGAGCATCATGCCGCAGAAGGTGAACCCCGACTCGGCTGAGTTGCTGCGGGCCAAGAGCCCGCGCGTCGTCGCCAGTTACGCCTCGCTACTGGGCACGATGCATGCCCTGCCGCTCACCTACGGCAAGGACATGCAGGAGGACAAGGAGCCGCTCTTCGACGCGATTGACACGATTGAGTCCTGTCTCGATGCGACCGACGGAATGCTGGCCGGGATCGAGTTTGACCGAGAGCGCCTCGAGGCGGCCTCCGGCGACGAGATGCTCGCCGCCACCGAGATCGCCGACCTGTTGGTGCGGCGTGGCATTCCATTTCGCGAGGCCCACGGCATTGTCGGCGGTCTGGTCCGCGACGCGGTCGAGCGGGGCAAGTCGCTCTCCGAACTCAGTGAGGCGGAGCTGGGCGAGCGCTCGGATGCCCTGGATAGTTCCTTCTACGAGGTGCTCCAGCGCAGCAACTGGCTCGAGTCGAAGCGGATCGAGGGGGGGACCGGCTCGGTGGCACTCGGGGTTCAGATCGAGCAGGCGAGCGAGACCATCGCGGCGGTCAAAGCACGCGTCCAGGAGGAGCGCGGCTGAGCAAATGGCGCCGCCGCCCTCATTGAAGCCTTTGAGGGCCCAGAGCTCTGACAACCCTTCAACAAAACGCCTGCCGGCGGAGTTCTTCAACCGCTCTGTCCACACCGTCGCCCGCGAACTGATCGGCTGCCGGCTTTTCTTCGCTGGCTGCGGCGGCGTGGTCGTCGAGACCGAGAGCTATGAGCGCGACGATCCGGCCTGTCACGCCTACGTTGGTCTCACCGATCGCACGGAGGTGCTCTTCGGCCCGCCCGGGCGGGCCTACGTCTACCTCTCCTACGGGATCCACAGCCTGCTCAACTTCGTCGCCGAACCCGACGGTGAGGCAGCGGCGGTGCTGATTCGCGCGCTTGAACCGACCATCGGCCTCGAGGCGATGCGAGGCCGCCGCGGTGAGCGTCCCGACCATGAACTCTGCTCGGGCCCAGGCAAGCTGACCGAAGCGCTGGGTATCGGCCTCGAGCAGAACAACGCCGACTTGACTCAGGATCCCTTCCTCTTGCTGGGACCCGCGGAGGACTGGGACGCCGAAGTGTTGACAGGCCCGAGAATCGGCATCACTAAAGCAGTCGAGCGGCCCTGGCGCTTCTGCGCGGCGGGCAACCCGAACGTCTCGAAGCCCGCTATCCGGCGGTAACGCCGCCGCCGCCGGAAGGCGCTGCGGGTTCGGTTGGCGCTGGTTCCGTGGGTTCGGCCGCTTCGGGCGCTTCTTCGGGCGCGACCGGTTCGCTCGGTTCACTTTCTTCGGGCGCCGCTTCGGATTCGGTTTCGCCGGACGATTCGGGCGGCGTGTAGGTCGAGCCCGGGGGCGAGGAGCTGGAACCCTGCTTGCCTTCCTTGGCTTCCGTGGCACGTTCTGCCTTGATTTCCTGCCAGGCTGAGATCACGCTGGCCCAGATCAGCGCCGGGAAGGTTCCTCCCATTACGGGGCCGCCGTTGTAGAGCGTCGTCATCGGCGTCGTCGTATCGGCATAGCCGACCCAGACGCAGGCGGTCACTTCTTCGATCCCGCCACAGAACCAAGCGTCGCCGTTGTTCTCGGTCGTTCCCGTCTTGCCCCACTGCCCGGTGGCGCCGATCTGGGCGTTGGTGCCCGTACCGCTGCTCACCACCGTTTCGAGGATGCTCTTTGCTTCTTCGGCCACGCCTTCGGGGATCACCTGGTGGTGGATCGAGCCGTTGTCGCCGCCCTTGATCGTGTGGCCGTCCCGGTCGGTCACCTTCGTATAGGCGACCGGGCTGTCCCCGGGACGGGGCGCCAGCGTGCCGCTGATCCGATCGCCGCTGTTGGCGATCGTCGTGTAGGCATAGGCCCAGCCGAGCGGCGTCACGCCTTCGGTCAGGCCGCCCAGCACCATCGCCGGATTGGTCGAAACTGGGTCGTCGTAGCCCATCTTGTGAATGGTCGAGGCGATCGAGCGAGTGCGGTCCTCAATCGTCTTTCCCTTCAACCCTTCGAGGCCGAGCTGGGCATAGATCGAGTTGTCGGAATAAGTGGTCGCGCAGACGATGTCGCAGGAGCCGAGGTAGGAGTCCTCGTCGTTGTGGACGACGAACGTTTCTTCGTCGTGCTTGCCGAAATGGAATTCTTGCGGTGCGGATTCATAGGTGGTGTAAGGCGAAATGCCCTCCTCCAAGGCCGTGATCAAGGTGAATGGCTTGATCGAGGAGCCCGGCTGGCGGTGGCCTTGGGTGGCGAGGTTGAAGGGCTTGGTTTCGAAGTTGGGACCGCCGACCATTGCCTTGACCCCCGCGTTGTGGTTGTCGAGCACCACCACCGAGGCCGTTGCCGGCGAATAGCCAAGGTAGGAGTTGACCGCTTCTTCGGCGGCACCCTGGAGGCGCAGGTCGAGCGTCGCCTTCACTTTTAGCCCGCCGAAGAAGGCCTTTGAGGCGCCGTAGCGTTCGACCAACTGCTGGCGCAGCCAGGCGGTGAAGTAGGGAGCCTTGGAATCGAGCTTGGGAGGCTCGATGTCATTGGGAGAGGGAAGCGCCTGCTGGCTGCCTTCTTCGAACTGCTCGCGGGTTATGTATTCCTGTTCGTACATCTTTTCGAGCACGAGATTGCGCCGGCCAAGGGCGTTTTCGGGATAGGCCTTGGGATCGTAGGCAGAGGGCGAGGCGATGATCCCGGCAAGCGTCGCGGCCTCCCACGGCTCCAGCACCGAGGCGCAGGGCTCGGTCGGCGTCCCGCAGCCGGGGTGGGCCTTGCCGAAGTAGGTGCGCGCCGCGGCCTCGATCCCGTAGGCGCCCTCGCCGAAGTAGATCGTGTTGAGGTACTCGGTGAGGATTTTGTCCTTGCTCCAGTGGCGCTCGAGTCGGTAGGCGAGGGCGGCCTCGCGGAACTTCTCGAAGACCGTGCGGCTGCCTTCGGCTTCGAGCGCATTCTTGACGAACTGCTCGGTGATCGTCGAGGCGCCCTGGGCGGCGCTCTGGCTGAGGATGTCCTTGACCAGGGCACGGCCGATGCCCTGGAAGTCGACGCCGTTATGCTCGTAGAAGCGGGCGTCCTCGATCGAGACCACCGCGTTCTTGATGTTCGGCGAGATCTGGCCGGAGGTGAGCAGGATCTTGTTCTGGTCGCTGGTCAGCGTGCCGATCACCTCGCCGGAGGCATCGAATACCTCGCTGTTCTTCGATGCCTTGTATTGGGCGAAGTTATAGATTGCCGGCAGGTCCTGGGAGACAGCGGCCATCATCCCGAAGACCATCGAGACAAGCCCCAGCACGCCTAGCCCCATTACGACGAAGAGGATGCGTAGCTTCTTGAGGCGCGGCTTGCTGCGTTCGCCCGCCAAGAGAGTGCGGCAGTCTAGCATTGGGGCCTTGAGCGCCGACCGAGCAAGCGTGCATCTCTGGTTCTTCGCGCCGCGAGGTCGGCGCGATGCGTGATGGCGACGGACCTGACGCGCAACGCGGTCGACGTGCTGCCGGCGGAGATGCTGCAAGAGCAGCTAGCCGGTGCGCGGCCCCTGCGGGTCAAGCTGGGAATCGACCCGACGACGCCCGACATCCATCTCGGCCACACCGTCGTGCTCGAGAAGCTGCGCGAGTTCCAGCGGGCCGGGCACCAGGTCGTGTTGATCGTCGGTGACTTCACCGCTCGGGTTGGCGATCCCAGCGGTCGTTCCGCCCAGCGCCCGATGCCATCTTCCGTGGAGATCGAGGAGAACGCGGCGACCTATCAGGAGCAGGCTTTCAAGGTGCTCGACCGCGATCGCACTGAGGTCCGCTTCAACAGCGAGTGGCTGCGCATGGCCCCGGAGGAGCTGCTCGGGCTACTGGCGCAGACAACGGTGGCTCGCTTGATCGAGCGCGATGACTTCCAGAAGCGCCTCGCTTCCGGCGCTCCAATCGCGGCGCTGGAGCTGCTCTACCCGCTGCTGCAGGGCTACGACTCGGTGGCGGTCGAGGCCGACGTCGAGATCGGCGGTACCGACCAGAAGTTCAACCTGCTCTTCGGGCGCGACATCCAGACCGCCTACGATCAGAAGCCACAATCGATCATGACTCTGCCAATCCTGGTCGGCACCGACGGCAGGCAGAAGATGAGCAAGTCGCTCGGCAACTACGTCGGCGTTACCGAGGCGCCGGAGGAGATGTTCGGCAAGGTGATGCGCGTGCCAGACGAAGCGATGCCGGACTACTACCGCCTCGTGCTTGGCGCTGAGCCGCCCGCTGACTTGCCTCCTAACGAGGCCAAGCGAGCCCTGGCACGGGGCATTGTCGAGCGCTTTCACGACGCCAGCGCGGCAAGCACGGCCGAACACCATTTCAACCGCCTTTTCGTCGAGCGTGGCACGCCGGACGAGGTAGAGGAGCTGGATCTAGCCCCCTTCATTGCTGACAACGGGAGCGAGGTCCACCTGCCCTTGCTGATGGCTGGCGCCTTCGAGATCAGCTCAAGCGAGGCTCGCCGCTTGATCGGCCAGGGCGGAGCAAAGCTGGATGGGGAGCCGCTGTCATCCGATACCCTGGACCTAGCTGTATCCGAGCTCGACGGCCGCATCCTGCAGGTCGGCAAGCGCCGCTTCCGCCGCCTCCGCGTCGGGCACTAGGCAAAGCACCGCGACAGCGCTATACTCCTACGTCCCTCTGGGCAAGGCCTGGTGCCTGGCCCGTGCGTGAAGAGCGGCGAGTCCCGTCGCTTCAGGGCGCAGCGGTCTTTGAAAACTGAGCAGCGTGCACCCCGCGGACATTCGTGTTCGTGGGATGTTTGAGCCCGATCCACTCGGTGCGCCAGCGCGCCGGGTGGTCTGATTTACCCGTCATGCCGGTCGCCGAGTATGTGTACCCGGCGATTTGCAATTTGCCAGGCATGACAGCTCTCTGTAAGAAGTACCTTTCACGGAGAGTTTGATCCTGGCTCAGGACGAACGCTGGCGGCGTGCTTAACACATGCAAGTGGTGCGACGAACCAGGGCTTGCCCTGGGGCAAAGCCGCGAACGGGTGAGTAACACGTGAGTAACCTGCCCCGATGACCGGGACAACCCGAGGAAACTCGGGCTAATACCGGATGTGGTACATGGACTTAAGCCTGTGTACTAAAGGAAGCTTCGGCCTCCGCATTGGGAGGGGCTCGCGGCCCATTAGCTTGTTGGTGGGGTAATGGCCCACCAAGGCAACGATGGGTAGCTGGTCTGAGAGGACGATCAGCCACACTGGGACTGAGACACGGCCCAGACTCCTACGGGAGGCAGCAGTGGGGAATCTTGCGCAATGCGCGAAAGCGTGACG
>JAWVFJ010000001.1:0-12849 GCA_033856275.1 Solirubrobacterales bacterium | reverse complement strand
AGACGATGAGAAGCAAGCAAACAGCTATCGGCGCCACTCTGGCGGCCCTGGCGGTGCTTTGCGCGATGTTCGCCACCCAAGCGAGCGCGGCGCCGGCTTGGAAGTTCGAAAGCAAAGCGTTGGAAGGCGAAGAAAGGATCCTCGGGGGGGCCCAAAAAAGCGGCCTCGGCATGTGGGGAATGACGACCACCTGCGACAACTTCCTCTATGAAGTGTCGATTTGGAACAGCGCAGGGACGGGCAAAGGGAACATCACCAGCCTGCCCCTGTTCAACTGCTACACCAACTCGACCTGCACGGTGGAAGCGATCGAAGCCGAATCGTTTCCCTGGCCTGCCAACCTGACCACGGTCAGCGGCAGCAACTACCTCGTGGTTAAAGAAGTTGACGTCTGGATCCTCTACGGCGGCTGGTTCTGCCCGCTGTGGGGCGTCTGGGCCAACGTCACCGGATCGGCCGGCGGCCTAATCAACAACACCACCGAAAGCGCAACGTTCAGCCCGTCGAGCTTCAAAGCGACCGGAACCGAACTGGAAGCGCTCGGCGAATCAGTCGAATGGAACGGGGTCTTCCCCACCGAAGCATTCGAATGGCACAGAGGCCAGTCGATAAGCGTTTCCTAGTCAAGTCCGCAAAGACCGCGGGCGCCAGGACCCTCCTGGCGCTCGCGGTCGCGGCGCTCGCGCTCGCCGGTTGCGGGGGAGGGTCCTCCGACAGCTCGAGCTCGACCGCTGCTTCGAGCGGTGCCGCAGGCGGAGTTGGCAGCGGCGCTCCCTCGGCGAGGGACGCGAGGGGGGGCAGCGGCAGCGGCGTTCTTCCCTCGGCGAGGGACCTGACCGGGGGCGGCTCGGCAGCAGGAGGCGAACAGTCTTCCCCTGGCGCCAAGCACGGCGCGCCTGTTCCGCAGCCCAAGGGTGCGCCGGAGCCGGGGATCACCCCAAAGCAGCGCAGGGAAGCGACGGTGGCCAGTATGAGTTTGCAGAGCCCATCGAGCCAGCAATCCACCGGCGGCCCGCAGGCGCTACCGGCTGAATACACCTGCGACGGAAAGAACACTTCGCCGGCCCTTCGTTGGCGGGGGGTGCCGCAGGGAACCGCCGAACTGGCCCTCTTCGCGATGAACATCCAGCCGGTGGACAGCAAGCTCTTCTTTGACTGGGCCGTTGCCGGGCTGAGTCCCGAACTGGAAGAAATCGAAGTCGGAAAGTTGCCCAAGGGCGCCATCGTCGGGCGCAATAGCTTTGGCAAGACGGGTTATGCAATCTGCCCCGAAGGCGGGAGTGAAACGTACATGTTTGCCCTCTTCGCACTGCCGAAGAGGCTCTCGCCTACCCAGGGCTTCGAACCACTCGCATTGCGCAAAGCGGTGCTGGACGCCTCTGGCGACGTCGGTCTCCTGGCCCTCAGCTACGTGCGCGGCTGACCCCACCAACGCCGCCAGAAGCAAGCGAGAATCCGCCGGCACATCTCACCGTGTAAGCCGAGGAGGGCGGTTGTCTAGGCTTGCGCTCCATGGAGCGCAAGTGGTGGACCCTCGTCCTGATCTCGATCGCTACGTTCATGCTGCTGCTGGACATCACGGTCGTCAACGTCGCCCTGCCCGACATCCAGCGAGAACTGCACGCCAGCCTCTCCAGCCTGCAGTGGGTCGTCGATGCTTACGCGCTCACCCTCGCCGCCTTCCTACTGACTGCCGGCTCGCTGGGCGACCGACTGGGGCGACGGCGCGTCTTCACGATCGGCTTTGGCGTCTTCACCTTCGCTTCGTTCCTCTGCGGCATCGCCGGCGACCCGACGCTGCTCAATCTCGCCCGCGGTCTGCAGGGCGTCGGCGGGGCGGGAATGTTCGCCACCTCGCTGGCGCTGATCGGACAGGAGTTCCACGGCAAAGACCGGGCGACGGCATTCGGCGTCTGGGGGGCGACGATCGGCGGCGCCGTCGCGATCGGCCCACTGGTCGGCGGCGTGATCACCGAGCACCTCGGCTGGGAGTGGATCTTCTTCGTCAACGTGCCGATCGGGCTGCTGGCGATCGGCCTGACCGAGCGCAAGCTGGCCAATGTCGCCGCTCAGGACCCCGAGCGGATCGACGTGCCGGGCCTGATTACCTTCTCCCTTGCTCTCTTCTTCCTCATCTTCGGCTTGATCCGCGGCAATCCCGACGGTTGGGGAAGCGCCGAGATCGTCGCCTCGCTGGGCGCGGCAGTCGTCCTGATCTCGGCCTTCGTTGTCATTGAGGCCCGCAGCACCCATCCGATGCTCGACCTGACGCTTTTCCGCAAGCCCGCCTTCAACGGCGTCTCCGCGGTCGCCTTCGGGCTTTCGGCTGGGATGTTTGCGATGTTTCTCTACCTGACGATCTACATGCAGGGGGTGCTCGGCTTCTCACCGCTGGAGGCGGGCCTGCGCTTCCTGCCGATGACGGTTCTCTCCTTCATCGCCTCGCCAATTGCCGGCTCGCTATCGCACCGAATCCCGATCAGGGTTTTGCTCGGGGTCGGTCTCGCGACCGTGGGAGTCGGGCTGCTGTTGATGCACGGCGTCGATGTCAATTCGAAGTGGACCACGCTGTTGGCCGGCTTCCTGATTGCCGGCGTCGGCATCGGCATCACGAATCCTGGCATCGGTCAGGCCGCGATCGCCGTCGTGCCGGTCGAGAAAGCGGGGATGGGGTCGGGGATCAATACGACCTTTCGCCAGGTCGGGATCGCGACCGGGGTCGCCTCGCTGGGAGCGATCTTCCAGTCGCGGGTCGACTCGAAGCTCTCCGAACTGCTGCCCAACGCCCCGGCCGGTCTCGGTGAATTGGTGGCCTCGGGCGGCTCGAAGGCCGCCGTCGCCGTCTCCCCGCCGGGGTCCCGCGCTGAAGTCGCCCACGCCTCCGCAGTGGCCTTTACCAGCGGCTTCAACGAGATCATCCTGATCGCCGCCGTCCTCTCCTTCCTCGGTGCCGCCCTAGGTTTCTTCTTGGTCAGATCCAGCGATTTCGTCCAAGCCACCCCACCTGAAGGCGAGACCGCAACCGAGCCCGTCCCTGCCTAACGCCCCTGCGGCGACAGGACCCGCCGCGCCAGGTGGTACACAGACTCCGTGCTGCGAGAGCTGCGGATCGAGAATTTGCTGCTGATCGAGAAGGCAGAATTGCGTTTGGGCGAAGGGCTCAATGCGATCACGGGGGAGACAGGCGCCGGGAAGACCGTTCTCGCTCACTCGCTGGACCTCCTGATGGGTGGCAAGGCCCGGCCGCAGATCGTTCGGCCCGGGACCGAGGAGGCTTGGGTGGAGGGCGTTTTCGATCTCCCGAAGGGCTTGCTGGCGGAGCCGGAGATGGTGGAGATCGCCGATCGCCTGCCGGAGCAGGCCGACGAGGTGGTACTTGGAAGGCGCGTCTCGGCGAGCGGGCGAACGAGCGCCTTCGTGGCCGGGCGCGCGGCCTCGGCGGCGGATCTGAAACTGCTGGGTGGGCGATTGCTCTCCTTCTATGGACAGCACGAGCACCGCAAGCTGACGATCGCCTCGGCACAGATGGACGTGCTCGACGGCTTTGCTGGGGCGGCCCACCTGGAGTTGCGCGAGAAATATCGGGAAGCGCACCGTGAGTGCGTGCGGCTCGAGGCCGAACTGGCCGAACTCCACGAGCGGGACGGCTCGCGTGAGCGCGACCTCGATCTCTACCGCTACGAGCTCTCTGAGATCGAGACAGTCGCTCCCGATCCAGACGAGGAGGCCGAACTGGGCAGCGAGCGCGAGCGGCTGCGCCACGCCGAGGCACTGCGTGAAGCCGTGGCGGGGGCTCATGCTGCGGCGCTGGGAGCCGACGAGGACGGGGGCGGTGCGGCCGGCGCCCTCGCCCAAGCAGAGGCCCTCGTGCAGGGAGTCGCCGGCGTGGACTCGGAGCTCGATGCGCTTTCGGGGCGACTCAGCGCTCTGGCGATCGAACTGGCGGACGTTGCTGGCGAGCTGCGCGGTTACCTCGATGGCCTTGAGGCCGATCCCGGCCGTCTTGCCGTCATCGAAGAACGGCTCGATGCCCTCGATCGCTTGCAGCGCAAGCACGGTGGCAGCGTCGAGTCGGTCCTCGCTCACGCCGAGCGCTGCAGGACCGAGATCGCCCGTCTGGAGAACGCGGAGGGGCGCGGTGCGGAGGCGGAGGCTGCATTGGCCGAGACGGAGGCGCGGCGCGCCAAGCTCGGCGAGAAGCTGGGCAAGGCCCGGGCGAAGGCGGCGCCGGTATTGGAGCGAGAGCTCGCCGGCGAGCTGGAGCGACTGGCGATGCCGGGCGCGCGCCTCGAAGTCGGGCTCGAACCGCACGCCGACGGCTTCGGGGCGAATGGTGCTGAGAGGGTCGAGCTGCGCCTGGCGCCAAATCCGGGCCTGGAGCCGGCACCGCTGCGCGATGCTGCTTCTGGTGGCGAGCTCTCGCGCGTGATGCTGGCGCTGAGCGGCTTTGACGGTGGCGCGGGTGTTGGAACCCTGGTCTTCGACGAGATCGATGCCGGGGTCGGCGGTCAGACGGCGCGCGCAGTTGGCGAGCGGCTACGCGCCCTTGGCGAGGATCGCCAGGTCCTCTGCATCACCCACCTGCCCCAGGTTGCTTCCCTGGCCAGCACGCATTTCACCCTCGAAAAGGATGTTGCGGGCGAACGCGCCAGCGCCAGCGTGCGGCGGCTTGACGGCGAGGGCGTGGTTGAGGAGATCCGTCGCATGCTCGGCGGCGAGCACAGCGACGAGGCGGCCACGCGCCACGCCCGCGAGCTCCTTGCCGCTGCCTGACGTCACCTGCAACCCGCTCCATCCCGCTTGCCAGGCGGGATAACCTGCTCAGAGTGCGGAGCGAGCAAGCAAGCATCTCTGGTTCTATGCGCCGCGAGCGAAGCGCGAAAGTCGTGTGATGGCAACCGCCAGTCGCCGTCGCTTTCCCGCCCTGCTCTCGCGCCGCAATGGAGTGGGACAGGTCGAGACGATCGAGGGACGGGTGCGCCTGGGTCGCCGCACCAAGCACCTCGTCAAACGTCTCGTCCCCGGCGACGTTGCCGTTATCGATCACGTCAACATCGACCGGATCGCCGCCGAGGAGCTGATCGCCAGCGGCGTTCGCGTCGTGATCAACGCCTCGCCCTCATCCGACGGCCGCTATCCCAACGCCGGGCCGCTTCTACTGGTGCAGGCGGGGATACGGCTAGTCGATGCGGAGGACGGCGATCCGTTCGAGCTGCTTGCCGACGGCAACAGGGTGACCGTTGCCGGTGGTGTAGTCCTGGGCGGTGGGCGCGAGCTTTTGCGCGGCCGCATGCGCGACGTCGAGGAGCTCGAGCGCCAGCGTGCTGAGCAGCTCGAACGCGTCGATGAGGCGCTGGCTGAATTTGCCGAGAACACGGTTGCCCACGTGCGCCAGGAGACGGACCTGCTCACCGGAAGCGTCGAGTTCCCGCCGACGCGGGCGTCCTTTCGTGACCGCCACGTGCTGATCGTCGTCCGCGGCGACCGTCACCGGCGCGACCTCAAGGCGCTGCGCGCCTACATCCGCGACGTCCGCCCGATCGTCGTCGCCGTCGACGGCGGCGCCGATGGTGTGCTCGAGGCTGGCATGAAGCCCGACGTGATCCTCGGCGACATGGACTCGGCCGGCGACGAAGCGCTGCGCTGTGGGGCCGAGCTGATCGTCCACGCCTATCCCGACGGTCGTGCTCCGGGGCGCCAGCGGCTGCTCGACATGGGCCTCGACCACACGCTGCTTCCGGCCGCCGGCACCAGCGAGGACGTGGCAATGCTGATGGCCTACGAGAAGGGAGCGACGCTGATCGTCAGCGTCGGCGCTCACTTCAACTTGATCGAGTTCCTCGACCGCAAGCGCGGCGGCATGTCCTCGACCTTCCTCACCCGCCTGCGAATCGGCGAGAAGCTGGTCGACGCCAAGGGGGTGAGCCGGCTCTACAACCCGAGCTCCCCGTTCGGCCCGATGGTTCTCTTTCTCGCTGCCTTCATGGTGCTGCTTGCGATCGTCGTGATCACTTCCCCGGCGCTCAGCGACCTCGTCGAACTGGTCTGGCTGAAGATCAAGATCTGGCTCGGGCTGTAGCGCTGGCGCAGGCCAGCATCTAGCCTCTCCCGCCGATGGGTTACAGCGCCCGATACCACGCGATTTCGCTGATCGCCGTCTTCCTCGCCCTTGCGATCGGAATCCTGATCGGCGCCGAGTTCGGTGGCGACGCTTTGACCAACACACGCAAGAACCTCGAGCAGAGCCTGACCGGCAACCTGCAGGACGCGCGCGAACGGGCCGACGAATTGAACGGCAAACTGTCGCGCTCCGATGAATTCGCCAGCCGCGTCTATCCGGCGCTGGTGCGAGACCGCCTCGCCGGTCGCCGGATCGGCGTGATCGCGCTGGGCGACCTTCCTGGCGATACGACCGCGGCGATCGAGGACGCGCTCGGGCCGACCGGGGCGCGCCTGGTCGGCATTGGGGTGGTGCGGGAGCCCGTCGACCTGCGCGCGCTGGCTGGCGACCTCTCGAAAACTCGTTTCGCCGACATTCGGGCCAATGAAGACACGCTGACCGCCTTCGGCACCGGCACCGGGCGCCAGCTCGTCCGTGGCGGCACCCTGCTCGATCGCGTCCGCAGTCACCTTTTCTCACGTGCCAGCGGCAACTTCGGCGCGCTTGACGGAGTTATCGTCGTCCGCCAGACGCCGGAAGGGATGGGCGCGGTGCAGCGTGCCAAGGCGGCGGCGCTTGAATCGGCGCTGATGGCCGGCATCACCGGCACACGCACGCCGGCGGTCGGGGTAGAGACTTCGACCGCGGAACCGTCGTCGGTTTCCTTCTTCGGTGGCAACGACCTCTCGAGCGTCGACGACATCGATGTCACCGCAGGCAAGGTGGCGACGGTGTTTGCCCTGCTCGGTGCCGAGGGCAGCTTTGGCGTCAAGAGCTCGGCCGACCGCTTGCTGCCCGATCTGCTGCCGCCGGCGGGGTCGCGCTGAGCGTGACCTGGGTCGGCTTCCCGGTCTCGATTGCCGTCGCCCTGCTGGTTGTGCCGGCAGGAGTGCGTGGGCTGGTCGACGCCGGGCTGGTGCGGACCAATTACCGCGGCGCCCGGCTCGCCTTTCCGCTTGGCGCTGTGTTGGCGACGGCGGCGCTGGCGGCGCTGGCACCGCTTGCCTTCCTCAACGATCGTGCCGACCTCGACCTGCTCAGTCCCGACCTACGCCAGTGGATGCCTTATCTGCTCGGGATCGTGTTCCTCGGCTTCCTCGACGATGCTCTGGGGCAGGGTGAGGCCGCGGACGCCCCGCGGGGCTGGCGTGGGCACGCCCAGGCGCTGCGCGCCGGCAACCTCTCGACCGGGGCCGTCAAGGCGCTGGGGGCGCTGGCGCTGGCGGCCTATGTGGTCTCGGGCCGCGGGCTCGAATCCTGGCGCTACATCGCCGACGTGGCTTTGTTGATCCTCGCCACCAACCTCTTCAACCTGCTCGATCTGCGGCCCGGGCGGGCGGAGAAGGGACTGGCTCTGCTCGGCATCGGGCTTTGCCTCGGCGCCTGGACCTTCGCCCCGCTGGAACTACTCGGCATCTTCGCCGGGCCGGCGCTGGTTGGCGCTCCCTTCACCCTGCGCGAGCGGGCGATGCTCGGCGACACCGGCTCCAACCTACTCGGCGCCGTTGGCGGAGTCTGGCTACTGACGACACTCGGCCCCGATGCTCGCCTAATCGCTCTCGCCGTGGTCGCCGGACTGACCATTTACGGAGAGTTGCGTTCGATCTCGACGACGATCGAATCGGTTCCGCCACTGCGCTGGCTAGACTCGCTCGGCAGATGAGTAAACGGCTCGATCGACTCCCGCTCACAGAGAATCAGACTGTGACGTTCGCGGGACTCAATCTCGCATGAGCAGGCCCTCGCAAGGAGATACTCGCTTCATCTTCGTCACCGGTGGCGTGGTCTCGGCTCTCGGCAAGGGGATCGCGGCTGCATCGATCGGCCGCCTGCTCCGTTCGCGTGGCTACCGGGTCCAACTGCAGAAGTTTGATCCCTACATCAACGTCGACCCGGGGACGATGAGTCCCTTCCAGCACGGCGAGGTCTTCGTCACCGAGGATGGCTCCGAGACCGACCTCGACCTCGGCCACTACGAGCGCTTCACCGACGAGAACACCTCGCGCGCCTCCAATGTCACCGCCGGCGCCGTCTACAACTCGGTGATCAACCGCGAGCGTCGCGGTGACTATCTCGGCGCCACGGTGCAGGTGATTCCCCACATCACCAACGAGATCAAGAACCGAATCCGAATCGTCGCCGAGTCGCAGTCGGTCGACTTCGTGATCACCGAGATTGGCGGCACGGTCGGCGACATCGAGTCGCTGCCCTTCCTCGAGTCGATCCGCCAGCTCTACACGGATCTCGGGCCGAAGCGCTCGATGTTCGTGCATCTGACCCTGGTGCCCTACGTCGGCCACGCCGGCGAGTTGAAGACCAAGCCGACGCAGCACTCGGTCAATGAGCTGCGCCGAATCGGGATCCAGCCGCACGCGCTAGTTTGCCGCTCCGAGGGCCGGCTCGATCGCGAGATTCGCGAGAAGATCGCCCTCTTCGCCAGTCTTCCCGTCGACGCGGTGATCTCCGCCAACGACGTCGACAACATCTACAAGGTGCCGCTGGTCTTCCGTGCCGAGGGCGTCGATGACCTCGTGCTCGACCACTTCGGCATGGAGGCACCGTCCTCCGACCTCTCCGAATGGGAGGCGATGGTCAAACGCGCCGATGAGGCCGACGGCACGGTGCGGATCGCTTTGGTCGGCAAGTACGTACAGCTCGCCGACGCCTACAAGTCGGTGATCGAGGCGCTCGAGCACGGCGGCATCTATCACGGGGTGAACGTCGAGGTCGAACTGGTCGACTCCGAGAACTTCGATCCGGAGCGCCTCGAGGGTGTTGACGGCATCCTTATTCCCGGCGGCTTCGGCGAGCGGGGCATCGAGGGCAAGGTTGCTGCGGCCCGGATCGCCCGCGAGCGCTCGATCCCGTATCTGGGGATCTGCCTCGGCATGCAGATCGCCGTGGTCGAGTTCGCTCGGACGGTGGTCGGAATGGACGGCGCCAACTCAGCCGAGTTCGATCCAGAGACGCCGTTCCCGGTGGTCGATCTGCTGCCCGAGCAGAAGGAGGTCTCCGAAATGGGCGGCACGATGCGGCTCGGCGCCGACCCGGTCAAGCTCCACGAGGGCACGCGGGCGCGCGAGATCTTCGGCGAGGCCGTCATCTACAAGCGTCACCGTCATCGCTACGAGGTCAACAACCAACTGCGGCGCCGGCTCGAAGACGAGGGCCTGGTCTGCGGCGGTACCTCGCCGGATGAGCGCCTGGTCGAGATGGTCGAGCTGCCCGACCACCCCTTCTTCGTCGCTTCGCAGTTCCACCCCGAGTTCAACTCGCGTCCAAACCGCCCGGAGCCGCTCTTCCGCGACTTCGTCGGGGCCGGGGCCCACCATGCGGGTGAGCGGCCCGCGGACGGCGGCGAGATCGACCTCGAAGAGACCTCGATGGGTGAGGAAATGACGAGGTCCAGACGCAGCTAGGCAAGGACGCAGGGAGCCCGAATAGCAGCGCTATTCGGGCGACTGAGGACGCCGTATAGCTGTGATCTTGGGACATCATTTCCTGGCCCATTAGCCTGTCGGCCGTGGAGAGGTTGCACGAGACGTTCGTTCGGTTGTGCGAGATTCGCAGCCCGACGGGTGAGGAGCGCGAGGTGGCGGACACGATCGCCGCTGAGCTGCGCGCGCTTGGACTCGAGGTGAGCGAGGACGATGCCGCCGGGCCGGCAGAAGCGGGCGCCGGCAACCTGCTTGCCCGGCTGCCTGGACAGAGGGACGAGTGGGTGATGTTCTGCGCCCATATCGACACGGTCCCACACATGGGTCAGATCGAGGTGGTCGAATCCGACGGCGTCTTTCGCAGCGCCGGCGAGACGATCCTTGGCGCCGACAACAAGGCGGCGGTGGCGGTTTTCATGGAACTCGTCGCGCGGCACGCGGCTGAGCCCCCACCGGTCGGGATCGAGTTGGTACTGACCGTGGCCGAGGAGCAGGGACTGCGCGGCGCCAAGGCCTTCGACGCGAGCCTACTGCGCTCGAAGTGCGGTTTCGTCCTCGATCACGCCAGCGCGATCGGCGAGGTGATCGTCAGCTCACCGACCCAGCAGCGGGTGCTGGCCGACTTCGTCGGTGTCGAGGCGCATGCCGGCATCCGCCCCGAGGACGGCAACAACGCGATCGCGGCGGCGGCCGCTGCGATCTCGCGCATGGACTTGGGACGCCTCGACGAGGAGACGACCGCCAATGTCGGCGTGATCGCCGGCGGCACCTCGGGCAACGTGGTTCCGGGGCACTGCGAGATCGTCGCTGAGGCACGCAGCCTCGACTCAGAGCGGGCCGCCGAAGTCGCCGGTTCGCTGAGCGACGCTTGTACCTGGGGGGCAAGCGAGCACGGCTGCGACGCCGATGTGCGAATCGAAGAGCTCTTCCGCGGCTACAGGATCGCTCCGTCCTCGCCAGCCCTGGCGCTCGCCGAGGCGGGGTTGCGGCGGGCCGGCTTCGAGCCCGAGCGCACCGCTACGGGCGGTGGCAGCGATGCCAACGCGCTGATCGTCGATGGCTTCGATTGCGTCCTGCTTGCCAACGGCACCGAGGCGAATCACACGCCCGACGAGTCGGTGAGCGCTCGCAACCTCGATGCGATGCTCAAAGTGTGCGAGAGCATCGTCGCCGAGGCAAGCGCAGGCTAGTGGCGCGGTGAACGGCCGGCTGAAGCTGCGCCGCGGAATTGTCGTCGCCGAGGAGCCACTGACGGTAGAGGTCGACGGCGAGCGACGCCCCGCTTGGGCCGATGAGCTGCTGCTCGGCGAGATGCACGAGGGCGACGAGGTCATCGTCAACGTCGAGGCACTCGATCGGGGGCTCGGCTCCGGTGGCTTCGACATCGTCCACGTCAATCTCACCCGCGGCCTCGAGGGTGGCGGATCCGCGGGCGAGCATGTGATGAAGCTCAACTACAGCTCGATCCAGCACACCGTCGAGCCGGTCGAGCTTCCGCTGTCCCCTGCCGCCGATATCGCCGGCGAAGGAACAGCGGAGAGGGAAGCGACGAAGGTGCCGGTCCTGGTGCTGCCGCTGCACGGGCATTTGGCGCCGGCCGCTTGGGCGGTTGCTCAGGCTTCGCCCGTTCTGAAGGTGGGCTACGTGCAGACCGGTGGGGGGGCTCTCCCCGGCTCGCTCAGCCGCGACGTCGCCGAACTGCGCGAGCGTGGACTGCTCTGTGGCCACATCACCGCCGCGCCCTCCTACGGCGGTGAGCACGAGGCGATCTCCGTCGCCGGTGCTCTCGATGCCGCCGCTCAGAGACTTGGCTGGGACGCGGCGATCGCCGGGCCAGGTCCCGGCATCATCGGCTCTGACACACGCCTCGGCCATGGTGGCATTGCCGCCCTTGACACCGCCCACGCCTCCCTGGCTTTGGGCCTTCCGACGCTCCTCTCGCCCCGCCTCTCCAATGCCGATCCTCGAGAGCGCCACAAACCGGTGAGCCACCACACCCTTGCGGTTCTGCAACTCCTTCTGGGCGCTGTTGAGATCCCGGTGCCCGCCAACGAGCCGGTGCCGATCGCGGTGCTCGCCGCCGCCGCGGGCTGGCGTCATCACCTGCGCGAAGCTCCGGTTGACCTCGCGGGCTATGCGGCAACTGGCTTGCCGGCGAAGACGATGGGGCGCAGCCTCGAGGAAGACCCGCTCTTCTTCGCCGCCGCCCTCGCCGCGGGCGCCGCCTTGCGCCGCAAGGGTTGAGGCTCGGCGGGGAGAACACCCCGCCATGGTCGTTGCCGATCCCCCGCGCACCGAGTCCCGCTTCGAGTCCCTCGTCCTCGATTTCCTCTCCTACCTGGAGCTGGAGCGCGGACTCTCTCGCAATACGCTCGACGCCTATCGCACCGACTTGCACCAGTACGGGGAGTACCTGATGACCCACGACATCGATGCGCTGACCGCCGGTCCCGCCGACATCAGCGAGTTCCTCGCCGAGTTGGCGACCGGAAACGGCCGCCCCGCCTGTTCTTCGGCGACGGTCCATCGCAAGGCCGCCTGTCTGCGTTCCTTTTACAAGCAGCTACGCCGGGATGAGCTGATTGGCGACGATCCAACAGCGGCGCTGAGCGCCCCCCGCCGGGCCAAGAAGCTGCCGCAGGTCCTCAACTACGCCGAGGTGCAGAAGCTCCTGGCCGCCCCGAGCGGCGACGAGCCGACATCGCTGCGGGACCGGGCACTGCTCGAGGTGATGTACGCCTGCGGGCTGCGCGCTTCAGAGACGATCGGGCTGGATCTTGCCGACATCGACCTGCACGAGGGCTTTCTCCGTGCCCGTGGCAAGGGCAACAAGGAACGGCTGGTCCCACTCGGCCGCAAGGCGATCGCGGCGACCTCCTCATACCTGCGCGGCGGCCGGTCGAAGCTGATCGGCGAGCGCCACGAGGCCAGGCTCTTCGTCAACTTTCGCGGCGGTCCGCTCAGCCGCCAAGGCCTCTACAAGATCGTCCAGCGCAATGCCCGCGCGGCGGGCCTGGCGGGCCAGATGAGCCCCCACACGCTGCGCCACAGCTTCGCCACGCATCTGCTCGCCGGTGGCTGCGATCTGCGCGCCGTGCAAGAGATGCTCGGTCACGCCGATATCTCGACCACCCAGATGTACACCCACCTCTCCGGCGAGCAGCTCAAGACGGTCTACTTCAACTCCCACCCCCGCGCCACCGCCGGATGTGTTCGCCTTTTTTTTCGTTTTGCGAAACAAAAGGCGAACTC